>JAODMO010000043.1 GCA_025464995.1 Microbacteriaceae bacterium | reverse complement strand
GACCTGGCCGGGTGGATCCGTGGCGTCGGCGACGCGGGCACGGCGCCGTTGCTCGAGGCCCTGGGCCAGACCCTGGACTCCTTTGTCACCATCGGCCTGGGCTACCTCTCGCTCGACCGTCCCGCCGGGACGTTGTCGGGCGGGGAGGCCCAACGCACCAAGATGATCCGCCACCTCGGCTCGGCGCTGACCGACGTCACCTACGTCTTCGACGAGCCCACGATCGGCCTGCACCCGCACGACATCCAGCGGATGAACCAGCTGTTGCTGAAGCTCCGCGACAAGGGCAATACCGTCCTGGTCGTCGAGCACAAGCCGGAGACCATCGCGATCGCCGACCACGTCGTCGACCTCGGCCCCGGTGCCGGTACCGCGGGCGGCACCATCTGCTTCGAGGGCAGTGTCGACGAGCTGCGCACCAGCGGAACCCTCACGGGCCGCCATTTCGGCGACCGTGCGACGCTCAAGGAGACGGTGCGGAGTCCCACCGGGGCGCTGCAGATCCGTGGCGCCACGGCCAACAACCTGCGCGACGTCGACGTCGACATCCCGCTCGGTGTGCTCGTCGTTCTCACCGGCGTCGCCGGCTCGGGCAAGAGCTCGCTCGTGCACGGCTCCATCCCGGCCGGGGCGGGCGTCGTGTCCATCGGGCAGGGCGCGATCCGCGGCTCGCGACGGAGCAACCCGGCAACCTACACCGGGCTGCTCGACCCCATCCGCACCGCCTTCGCCAAGGCGAACGGCGTGAAGCCGGCCCTGTTCAGCGCGAACTCGGAGGGCGCCTGCCCCAACTGCAACGGCGCCGGGGTCATCTTCACCGACCTCGGGATGATGGCGAGCGTCGCCAGCACGTGCGAGGTGTGTGAGGGCCGACGTTTCGACGCCGCGGTGCTCGACTACCACCTCGGAGGCCGCGACATCAGCGAGGTGCTCGCGATGTCGGTGACCGAGGCCGAGGCGTTCTTCGGCGCGGGGGAGGCGCGCACGCCGGCCGCCCACGCCATCCTCGCGCGACTCGTCGACGTCGGGCTCGGCTACGTCGGCCTCGGCCAGCCGCTCACGACCCTGTCGGGCGGCGAGCGGCAGCGGCTCAAGCTCGCCACCCACATGGCCGAGAAGGGTGACGTCTACGTGCTCGACGAGCCCACTGCCGGTCTCCACCTCGCCGACGTCGAACAGCTGCTCGGGCTGCTCGACCGGCTCGTCGAGTCGGGCAAGTCGGTGGTGGTCGTGGAACACCACCAGGCGGTCATGGCGCACGCCGACTGGATCATCGACCTGGGCCCCGGCGCGGGCCGCGACGGCGGCCGGATCGTCTTCGAGGGCACGCCCGCAGACCTCGTGGCCGGTCGTTCGACGCTCACGGCACAGCACCTCGCGACCTACGTGGGAGCCTGACGCGGGAGAAGTTGGTCAAGCGGGAGCGCACGGGAGTCGGCGTCTCCCACGCCTCGTCGAGACGAAGCCGTTCGAGTCAGCGGGAGACCTCTGGTCCGAGGATGAGGCGGAGCGAGGATCCGGAGGGGTCGATCGGGGTCGACGTGTAGTCCGCCGGGAGGTCGCCGATGAGGTTGCCCGTGGTGAACTCGCCCGTGCCGCTCACGAGCACGCTGCCGTGCGCGGATACGAGGGCCGCGGGCCCCGCGTGGCCGCGGAGGATGGGCAGCAGCTGGCTCTCGAAGTCGTCTAGAAGAACGTCCACGGCGGCCACACCCACGGGGCGGCCGTGCACGGAGCTCTGGGCGGTGAAGGTCACCACGTATTTGTCGACCCCGAGATAGTCGATGTACGGCCCGGTCACCCAGCGCCTGCCCGACTCGAACGATCGGGTGAACCACTCGAGTTTCTCGTAGTCGTAGAAGCGATCGACGGTCGGATCCACACCGAACGAGTAGCGATTCACGGTGTGCGTGGCATCCCGCTCCCACCACTCGATCACGCCACGGCCTTTGCCCATGGACGAGCGGGTGAAGATGAGCCCGGCGCCGTCGGCACGGGCGTCGTCACGCAGATAGCGTCGCACCCGTTTTTTCAGCCCGTCACGATTGGCGCGAGCGATCCGGGCCACGTCTTCACCCGGGCTGGAGCCCTTCTCGAGGAGGTCGCTGAAGTCCTTGTTCATGTCGTCGAGGTGCACGAACGCGGTCTCGAACCACTGCTCCACTTGCTGCACGGTGCGGGCGGCTCCGGATGGTGCGGCAGACCCGGGCAGAAGCGCGGCGCTCGCGTGCTTCGCCTCGATGATTCGGCGCACATCGTGCTCCAGATGCCGGGTCATCGCATCCGTGGCCCTCGGCCCGTCGCTCGCCTCGAGCGCGTCGATGATGGCTAGGTGCTCCGAATGCACGACCTCGGCTGACGCCCGGCAGTCGACCGCAGACCACAGCAGCGGGTTGATCTCGCTCTGCAGTCGCAACTCGGCCCGTAACAGCCGGGAGTTCTGCGACAGAACTGCGATCTCGATGTGGAATCGGCTGTCGGCGCTCGCGGCCTGGGCGGATGTGACCGAGGCCACGACCTGTTGTGAGAGGTCACGCAGCCGGCGGAGCGATTCGCTCCAGGCGCGTTGCGCGGCGAGCGTGGCCACGGCGGCGCCCACGGAGAGGTGTTCATCCCGCAGGTCTCGCAGCTCTACGAGGCTCGTCTGCGCGATCCGGCGTCGCGCCTCGGTCTCGGCGGGGAACGGAGCATTCACCACGAAGGTGCCGCCGTTGCGGCCCCGTCGCGTGACCACGAGGCCGCGGTCCCTGAGCACCACGAGCGCCTTGCGAAGCGTGGCCACGGCTACACCGAACTGCTGAGCAAGCTCGATCTCGGTGGGCAGGCGCTCGCCCACCGAGAGCAGGCCGATGGAGATCGACGAGGCGATACGGTCGGCGATAGCGGCGCTGCTGCCACCCTGCCCGCTCTCGGGCGAAGTCGAAGGCGAATCCTCGGGCACTGCGGTCATCGCCTTCTTCCCCATCAGTGCACCATATGTTACCGGCTCGTCACCGTGCCGCCGGTGCGACGGCGCATCTCGTCGGCCACCGCGATGGCGTCGCCCTCCGGTGCATCCGAGAGCTTGTCAGGACGCACCGCGAAGAGATAGATAGCCCCGATCAGGGCCACGACACCCAGCCCGATGAGCACGATCCAGTCGGTCACGAAGTCGCCCGACGTGCCTGGGTTTGCCAGGAGCACCACGGCGAAGACGCCGTAGCCGAGGGCGAGCACGTTCACCACGATGCCCAGTCGGCCGAGCGAGAAGGGGCCGGCCGGACGCCAGCCTCGCAACCGCTGGCGCAGGGCGCCGAGTACCACCATCTGGAAAGCGACGTAGATTCCCAGCACCGCGAATGACGTCACCGCGACCAGCAGGTCGGGGTTCAGCCACACGAGCACCGCGATGATCGCCGGGATGCTGCACGCGACGATCAGCGCGTTGTTGGGCACCTTGCTGCGGGGCGACACCTTCGCGAGCCAGCGGCTTGCCGGCAACATGCCGTCGCGACCGAAGGAGAAGAGCAGGCGGCTGGCGGCGGCCTGCAGGCTGAGCACGCAGGAGAGGAAGGCCGTGACGGCGACGACCAGGAAGATCTTCGCCCCGACCACACCGAGGGTGGCCTCGAGGATGCCGGGGATGGGGTCGCCGATCTCGCCCGACACGATGCCCTGCAGGTCTGGAGCCGCGAGCACGTAGCCGCTGAAGGAGAACAGCGCCGAGACTCCGCCGACGATGATGGTCATGATCATGGCGAGCGGGATGCGGCGCGCGGGCTGGGCCACCTCTTCGGCGACGTCGCCGCACGCCTCGAAGCCGTAGAAGAGGAACAAGCCGGCGAGCGCGGCACCGAAGAACGCCGTGCCGTAACCGCCGTCGCCCTCGACGCCCATGCTGTCGAAGAAGATGCTGAAGTCCTGCTGGCGCTGGAAGATCAAGAGGTAGAGCCCCACGCCGATCACGCCCACAAGCTCGGCGGCGAGCCCGATGCGAGCGACTCGGCCGAGCCACTTGGTGCCCGAGAAGTTGATCAGCAAGGCGATGATGAGCAGCGCCAGGGTGAGCAGCAGCGTGGTAGTCGGGGTCGATTCGAAGCCGAGAAGGCTCGCGGCGAAGCCGGATCCGTACTCCGACACCGCGGTGATGGTCACGATCATCGCCCAGATGTAGATCCACGCAGCCATCCACGCGTAGCGACGGCCCCAGAGCCGCCTCGCCCATGGGTAGATGCCGCCGTGAATCGGAAACTGCGAGACCACTTCGCCGAAGATCAAGGAGACCAGCATCTGGCCCGCGCCGACGATGAGAATCCACCAGAGGGAGGGCGGGCCGCCGACGCTCAGCGCGAGGGCGAACAGCGAGTACACGCCGACGAGTGGCGAGAGATAGGTGAAGCCGAGGGCGAAATTGGCCCACAGGCTCATCGACCGTTCGAAGGTGTCGTCGTACCCGAGCACCTTCAGGTGTTCGGCGTCGTCGAGATGTTGTTGCTTGTCGTTTGTCCTTGTCATTACGCGGCTTCCTTCGATCGGCGGTGAACAAAAGGCGGTCGAGACCGCTTGACTTAAAACATTTACTAATGAATTATTAGCACAATTGCGAGCGGAAAGGTGGCCCCAATTGTTGATTACCGGCATCAAGAGCCGACCCGTCTATGACGAGCTGGCGCCGATGGCGAGCGGTCTCACCCACATCGCCGCCGCGCAGGGCAGCGGGGGTGTCCCGTTGCTGCGCCTGCTCGGCTTGATGACCCCCGAGCAGGCGGCCTCGACCACCGTGCTCTACTCGACCGAATCCTTCACCGGCCAGAACCACCTCGCCGCCCTCCAACAGTTCCGCACTGGCGAGTTGCTGGTGTTCAGCACCAGCGCGGACGCCGTCGCGGGCCTGGACGCGCTGCTCGCCCACACGACCATGGGCGCACGGCTCTATCTCTCCGGATCAGAGGGCTTCATCGGTACCTGCATGCAGGTCGTCACCCGTTACGGCGTCAACCGCGACGAGGTGCTGCGCGAGCACGCCGGCTCGTTCGTGCGGCGGGTCTGGTGTGCGCACTGCAGCCACTACTCGGAGAACGTGGCCAGACGGGTCTTCGAGTGCCCCGGATGCGGGCGCACCCTCGTGGTGCGTGACCACTATTCGAGCCGGCTCGCCGCTTTCCAGGGAGTGAAGGCCGACGGGGAGGTACCGGGAGAACTGCCCGACGACGAGGAACTGGACACATGAGCGACGCACAGCACGGAGCCCTGCGGGTGAAGATCGACCGCATCGAGCCGGTCACACCCGAGATCAACCGATACACCTTTTCAGCGCTCGACGGATCGTGGCTGCCGCCGTTCTCTGGGGGGAGCCACGTGCAGGTGCTCATCCCCGTGGAGGGTGAGACCCGCCGCAACGCCTACTCACTCATGAGCTCGCCCTACGACACGAGCCGCTACCAGATAGCGGTGCGCCGAGTCGAGGACGGGCGGCGCGGCTCGATCGCCATGCACACCGAGGTGCGCGAGGGCGACGTGCTGAGCGTCACCACGCCGGCCAACCTCTTCCCGCTCTCCAAACACGCGCGGCATCACCTCTTCATCGCGGGCGGCGTCGGGGTCACGCCCATCTACGCGCAGCTCCACGAGCTGAGTATCAAGGGGGCCTCGTTCGAGCTGCACCTCGCAGTGAGGGGTCCGGAACACGCCGCCCTCGGCCGTGAGCTCGAGGGTCTTTACGGCGACAGGGTCACGATCTACGGCGACCGTGACGGCACGCGGCTGAACACCCTCGACGTGCTGAGCGGGCGCCCCCTCGGCACGCACACCTACGTGTGTGGCCCGGCGCGGATGGTCGACGACGTGCTCGAGTCGGCTCACTCGCTGGGCTGGACAGACTCGCACGTCCACTTCGAACGGTTTGACGACCTCGGATCGACGGGAGAAGCGTTCTCGGTCACCCTCGCCCGGTCGGGAGCGGTGATCGAGGTCTCGCCCGAGCAGTCGCTCCTCGAGGCGGTAGAGGAGGCCGGCCACCGGCTGCCCTACCTCTGCCGTGGAGGCGCCTGCGGTGAATGCGAGACCGAGGTGCTCGAGCTCGACGGCACCATCGACCATCGCGACGACTGGCTGTCTGAGTCTGAACGCGCGACCAACACGGTCATCATGCCCTGCGTCTCGCGGGCCACCTGCTTGAAACTCGTCCTCAACGCGTAAGGAAATCCCCATGCCCACTGCTGTATCCACACCCGGCGGCTTCCCGGCCGACGAGACGTTCACTCCCGACGGCGACTACCTGTTCAAGAACTCGCGCGACGCGGTGCGGCGAATGCCGTTCCCGTTCCCCGACGACGAGTACATGTACTCGATGAACCTCGAGCCCCACGTGCCCGCCGGCGACGGGGCGTTGCGGGCGGCCTTCGACATCGACGAGCACTACGTCTCCGAGTGCAGGCATCGCGCGCAGATGCTGGAGGAGCTGCCGGGCGTGCACTACATCGCGCTGCCGCACATGCTCGAGGCGCAGTGGGACCTGCTGGAGCTGATCTTCGAGTCGTACTCCCGTGACTTCCCGGAGCACTTCACCCTCACCAAGAACGGCAACGAGTGGCGGTGGCAGAACCGGCTGCTCGGCATCGACGACTCCTTCATCTTCGGCGACCCAACGACTCTCCCCATGGATCCGATGGAGTACGCCACGAGACAGGCCCAGGGCGAGTTCGTGGTGCTCGAGGAGAAGGACGGCACGCTCGTGATCGGTGCTGGCATGACCACGCAGCGGGCCGACTACTCGCTGCAGTTCAACATGGGCATGAGCTTCCAGGAGTTCCACGGCCCGGTGCCCAAACTGCACGAGATGGGCATCCTCGACCGAGCCCTCAAGTTCCTGCTGCGCATGAAGCCGGGCCACCCGGTGCGCCGGGTCAACTGGTCGCTCACCGTCCACCCACGGCTCGAGACCTCCGTCGAGACCCTGCCCGAGTGGGCGCCCGACCGCACGAAGGTGAACGCGGCGAACGCGGGCGAGCTGGTGTACCTGCGCATCGAATTGCAGCCCCTGCATCGCCTACCGCGCTCCAACGGCATGGTCTTCCCGGTGCGCACCTACCTCGTGAGTCTCGCCGAGCTGGTCGAGCACGCGCCCGACTGGGCGAAGCGGATGCATCGGGCCCTTGCATCTCTCGATCCCGAGCTCGCGGACTACAAGGGGTTCCACCGTTATCACGACGCCGCCGTCGAGTGGCTCTCCCATCATGACGACGGCGCACCTCTCGCTACGGGCTATCCGTGGAACGAGGGCGGCATCCAGCCGGGTACTCCTTCTTCCTGAGCGCCGCACGTGGTCGTGCGAACCCAGCGTCTTGAGCGATGACGTCGAGCCCGTAGGGCTTCCGGATGTCGGTCAACCCGTCAGACGACTCACCGGTTCGCGCCAAGCACCCTGACTACTCCCTCGCGCAAGCCCTTGAAGTGCCCGGTCGCCGAGCTGAAGGTTGGTCGGGAAGCGGAAGGCGGAGGTTCATGGGCGACAGGATTGCCGATATCTGGGGGAGCAGGACCCCATTCGCGAAGGGCGACGACTGGCCGGTGAGGGTCGACCAGAAGCTCGCCGACGACGTCGCCGAAGCAGACGTGGAGCGGTGGGTGCAGTCGGCGTGCACTCTGTGCAGCAACGGCTGCGCGTGCGACATCGCCGTGAAGGACGGCGTGATGGTCGGGGTGCGCGGCCGGGCCATCGACACCGTCAATCACGGCAGGATGGGGCCGAAGGGGCTGTTCGGGAGCTGGCAGGGCGTGTCCAACAGGGACCGCCTCACCAAGCCGCTCATCCGGGTCGACGGCGAGCTCGTCGAGACCGACTGGGAGACGGCGATGGAGCGCATCGTGCAGCGCAGCCGTGAGCTCCTCGCGGCCAAGGGCCCGTTGAGCCACGCCTTCTACACCAGCGGACAGTTGTTTCTCGAGGAGTACTACGCCCTCGGCATCCTCGGGAAGGCGGGCATCGGAACGCCCCACATGGACGGCAATACTCGGCTCTGCACGGCCACCGCCGCGGCGGCCATGAAGGAGAGCTTCGGCGCCGACGGCCAGCCGGGCAGCTACACCGACATCGACGACTGCGAAGCGATGTTCTTGTACGGGCACAACATGGCCGAGACGCAGACGGTGCTCTGGGCGCGAGTGCTCGATCGCATCGCCGGCCCCGATCGTCCGGTCATCGTGTGCGTCGACCCGCGCGAGACCGAGGTGGCGCGCGTCGCCGACGTGCACCTCGCGGTGAGGCCGGGCACCAACCAGGCGATGATGAACGGCCTCATCCGCGAACTCTTCGTGAACGGATGGATCGACGAGCGGTACATCGCCGACCACACCGTCGGCGTCGACGGCCTGCGTGCCGTCGTCGAACCGTGGACGCCAGAGGCGGTCGCCGAGACGTGCGGCGTCTCGGCCGACGACGTGCGCACCGCCGCCCGCATCTTCGGCACGTCGGACCGTGTGCTCTCCACGGTGCTGCAGGGCTTCTACCAGTCGGCGCAGGCGACCGCCGCGGCGTGCCAGGTCAACAACATGCACCTGCTGCGCGGGATGCTCGGCAAGCCCGGCGGCGGAGTGCTGCAGATGAACGGCCAGCCGACGGCACAGAACAACCGTGAGTGCGGGGCCGACGGCGACCTGCCCGGCTTCCGCAACTGGGAGAACGCCGAGCACGTGGCCGAGCTCGCTGCCCTGTGGGACGTCGACGAGTCGATCATCCCGCACTGGGCCCCGCCGACCCACGCCATGCAGATCTTCCGCTACGTCGAGCAGGGCAGCATCCAGTTCCTCTGGGTGTCCGCGACCAATCCGGCTGTGTCGATGCCGCAACTGGAGCGCATCCGCGGCATCCTCGCCATGGAGGGGCTGTTCCTCGTCGTGCAAGACCTCTACCTCACCGAGACCACGCAGTACGCCGACGTCGTGCTCCCCGCCGCCGGGTGGGGCGAGAAGACCGGCGCCTTCACCAACGTGAACCGGGTCGTGCACCTCTCCGACAAGGCGGTCGAGCCGCCGGGGGAGGCACGCAGCGACCTCGACATCTTCCTCGACTACTCGCGGCGGATGGACTTCCGCACGAGATCGGGCACACCGCTGCTCGACTGGACCTCCGCGGAAGACGGCTTCCGCGCCTGGCAGGAGTGCAGCAGGGGTCGTCCGTGCGACTACACCGGCATCAGCTACGACCGGCTTCGTGGCGGCAGCGGCATCCCATGGCCGTGCAACGACGAGCACCCGGATGGCACCATCCGGTTGTACGGCGACGGCGTCTTCCCGACCGAGCCCGACTACAGCGAGTCGTACGGCCACGACCTGCTCACGGGTGCGTCGGTCGGCGAACAGGCGTTCCGTGCGCTCGAGACGCACGGGCGCGCGATCATCAAGGCGGCGGAATACGCTCCGCCGCACGAGGAGCCCGACGCCGAATACCCGCTGCGGTACACCACGGGGCGCACCGCCTACCAGTTCCACACGCGAACACGCACCGGGAGGGCACGGCAGCTGAACAGGGCGGCACCCTCCGCGTGGGTGGAGATCTCGGTGACGGATGCCGCGGCCCTCGGCATCGCGGAAGGCGACCTCGTGCGCGTCAGCTCGCGTCGCGGCGAGCTGCTCGTGCCCGCGCGGGTCGGCGACGTGCGGGAGGGGACGGTGTTCGCGCCCTTCCACTACGGCTACTGGGATGCGGCCGGCACCGACGGCGGGCCGCGACCGAGCGCGGCCAACGAGCTGACCGTGACGGAGTGGGATCCCGTCTCCAAACAACCCATCTTCAAGAACGCGGCGGTGCGGGTCGAGAAGGTCGCGGAAGGCACCGGCCCCTCCCCGGCGCCGACGACGGGCGCGTCGCGTCCGGCGGATCCGAGGGGCGTGCCGGTCACGGTGGGCGGGCCGGACGCGGAGGTCGTCGAGACCATGGGTGGAGAACGAGGGGCGGGGACGAAATGATGCTCGCGGTGTATCTCGGTCTCCTCGACAGCAGCGAACGCTCGCTCGCCGACTCGTTCCGCACGGTCGCAGTCGGCCACGGCGCAGAGCCGGACGTCTTCCACACCTGCCAGATGCTGGCGGCGCAGTGCGACGCGCACCGGGCGGCGCTCGAGCCGGTGATCGCGCGGTACGGCGAGGACGCCGACGCCGAACCCGACCGCCTGCACGCCGCAGAGTTCGGTGAGACGAGGAGCGGGCCCGTCGGGTTGCTGCGCGACCTGCAAGACGTCTACCTGTTCGCAAGCCTGGTCGACATCACCTGGACCATGATCAAGCAGGCGGCGCTGGGCCTCCGCGACAGCGAACTCGTCGAGGTCGTGACCGGGTGCGAGGGGCAGACGAGGATCCAGTTGTCGTGGCTGAGCACCCGCATGAGGCAGGCAGCGCCCCAGGCACTCATCATGGCCGAATCGTGAGCGCCGCGGGCATCGGCAAGAGCGCGCTCGAGCGCGTGCAGGCCAGATCGGGCGACGTGGGCGTCGGGGCCTACTCGGCCGTGCTCAGCATCGTGGTGCTCGCCGCCGTCGGTGGCGTCGGGCTCGCGAGCCGGCTGCCCTGGCTGTTCCCCAGCCTCGGACCCACGGTCATGCTGCTCTTCGAATCGCCCCGGCAGCCGTCGTCGCGGCCGATCAATGTGCTCGTCGGCCACGGTGTCGGCATCCTCGTCGGTGTCGGCTGCCTCGCCGCGTTCGGCCTCGTCGGTCAGCCGCCCGTGCCCGTCGGCGGCCTCACACCCGGTTACCTGCTCTCCGGGGCGCTCTCGGTCGCCGTCACGACTCTCGTCCTCACCGCGATCCGGCTGCCCCATCCGCCCGCAGGCGCATCGACCCTCATCGTCAGCCTCGGCATCCTCACCGCTCCCGCCGAGCTGCTGTCGATGGTGGGGGCCGTACTGCTCACCTGCGTCTTGAGCTGGGGGCTGAACATCCTGCTCGGCACACGGCCGCTCGCTCGCGGCGAGAAGGGGAACGGGTGACCGCCCCGCTCGCGCTCGGACGGTTCGACGCGATACTGCTCGCGGGGGGACGCTCCGCGCGGCTCGGTCGCATCGACAAGACCGCGCTGCGGTACGGCGACAGCACCCTGCTCGCGCTGGCCGCGGGCGCGGTGGCGGGGGCGGCTCGCATCGTGCTCGTCGGTCCCCAAGCGGCGGCGGATGTCGCGACCGACGTCCTCGTCGTGCGCGAGCATCCACCGTTCTCCGGCCCCGCGGCCGCCCTGCTGGCGGGGGTCGCGGCCCTCACTGCCGCGGGGGGAGCCCATGGCGACTGCGACACGCTCGTCGTCGTGCTGGCCTGCGATCTCGTCACCCCCGAGGCCGCCCTCGGCGTGCTGGCGGCGGCGATCCCGACCATGCACGGTGCCGACGGCGTCATGGCCGTGGATGACGACGGCCGCGGCCAACCGCTGCTCGCCGTCTACCGGCTGACGTCGCTGCGGGCCATCGCGCGCGACACCGACGGCGCGGCGGCGGGCCTCTCCCTGCGTCGGCTGCTCGAGCCGCTCGAGCTCGTCGAGGTGCCCATCGCCTCCGCGCTGCTGGCCGACGTCGACACCGCGGAGGAGGCGTCCCATCACGGCATCGATCTGCCGGGGGCGGTGAAGGCGGCGGAACCGGGGAGCACGGCACATCGGTAGCCTGAGCCGATGAACATGTTCCTGCGCACGCTGCTCGTGCGGCTGCGCGCACGCTTCCGGTCGCACCTCGGCGTGCACGACGTCGGTCGCCTGCCGATGCGGGTGCTGCCCAACGACCTCGACGTGCTGCGGCATGTCAACAACGGCGTGTACTTCTCCCTCATGGACCTCGGGCGCCTCGACCTTCTCGTGCGTTCGGGCGTCTGGGCCACATTCCAACGGCTCGGGTACTACCCCGTCGTGGCCAGCGAGACGGTCACCTTCCGGAGGTCGCTTCAACCGTGGCAGCGCTACGAGCTGCAGACGCGCATCGTCGGTTACGACGAGCGGGCCGTCTACATCGAGCACCGTTTCGTCGTCGACGGCGAGGTCTACGCGACGGCGCACGTCCGCGGGCGCTTCCTCAAGCGCACCGGGGGTACGGTGACGATGACCGAGCTCGCTGCCGCGGCGGGTGTCGACACCTCGGCGTTCCCGGTTCCGCACTGGCTCGCCGAGTGGGCCGCGGCCAGTGCGCTCCCGGCGAGCCGCGAGTCGCACGCGAGCGACTGGACCTAGGGTCCAGCGACGGCCAGCGCGGCCCGGAAGCCGGGGGTGGCCGTCAGACCGCCCGCCGCGTCGACCGTGAGGGCGTCGATCGAGAACCGGTCCGCGGCATCGTCGAGCGTGGCGCGTCCACCCGCCACGATCGCCGTCGCGAGCACGTCGGCGGTGACGATGTCGTCGGCGACCACGGTCACCTGCGTGTACTCGGGGGCCGCGGTCGAGCCGCCGCGCCAGATGTGGTCGCCGCGCTCCGCGGTTCCGGATGTCGCCACGGCACGTCGCGCACCCTCGACGTCGATCGCCAGCAGCCGCGTCGTGCGACTCGTCGGATCCACGACGCCGACGGTCCAGCCGCCGCCGCGCACGAGCACGTCGCCGCCGACGTTGAGGCACCACCGGTCGCAGGCCGCATCGACCACGCGTCCCGCATCGCGCATCGCGAGCGCCTTCACGAGGCCGTTCAGGTCGATGACGCCGTCGGGGCGGTGCGGGGTGAAGGCGCCGTCGGTGCGCTGCCGCCACACCAGCGCTTCTCCGTAGGCATCGAGCATCCGCTCGCTGGAGTCGCCGAGTCTCCACTCGCCCCGGGCGATGCGGCTGAGCTCGGAGGCGGGCCGGTACACGCTGAACCGTGCGTCGTAGTCGGCGAAGATCGAATCGACGGATGCCACGGCCGACGCCGCGTCCGCGGGCAGGTCGAGCGACACGACCGTGCCCATCGTGGCGAAGACGTGCTTCACGGCGTCACAGCCCCGCCTGGTCGAGCGCCGACTGCAGCGAGCCCAGGTAGGCGTCACTCGTGTACGTGGCGCCGCTGACCGTGTCGACCGCGGCGGATTGGGCCGCGATCACCTCCGACCGCAAGACCGGCTCGGCGCGGTTGCTGATCTGCACCGACCTGCCGTCATGGTCGGTGAGCTTCACGGCGACGACATCGGTGAGGCTGCCGCCGCTCACCGTGACCTGCACCTGCACGTCGCCGAACCGGGTGGAGACGGTGTCGCCGGTGTAGGTCGCGGCGGCGTTGTTCGACGACCCGGCGGCACCGGTCGATCCCGCGGCGGATGAACCGCTCGCCGTCGAGATCTTGGGGGCCGTGGCGACCGCTCCCGCCTGCCAGCCGACGATCATCACGACGAGCGAGGCGAAAACCCCGCCCAATGCCGTTCGTGTTCTCACCAGTCGAACCTCTCCGTGTGGATCCGATGAGCGGGCATCCCGGTCGACCGGGCGTCCGCCTCGATGGCATCGAGCCACGCCGGGGGCCCGCACAGGTACAGGTCGGATTCCCCGAGCCGCGGGAAGATGCTCGAGAGCGTGACCCCGCGGTCGGCGTCGCGTTGCGGCATCCACGCCGGCCCGTTCGTCGCCCGCGTGCCGACCATCGAATAGACGAGCGCGCCCTTCGCTTCCGCGATGACCCGCAACTCCTCCCACAGGTAGTTGTCGGTGGCCTGCGAGCCGCGGAGCACGATCGTCGCCTCCCCGGGTGCCAGTCGAGCCTGCTCGACGAGCGCGCGGGCGGGTGTGATGCCGATGCCAGCGACGACGATCGCGAGCGAGGGGGCGGTTCGCGCCGCCTCCGTGAAGCGCCCGTACGGGCCTTCGAGCGACACGCGGGTGCCCGCCGCGATGGTGCCGAGACGGCTCGTGCCGGCACCGAGGTCGCGCACGGTGATCCGCGCCGACACGGCCGTCGGTGCCGCCGACAGCGACACAGGATGCGAGTGCCACCAGGTCGCTCCCGTCCAGAATCGCCACACGAAGTACTGGCCGCCGGCCGCGCCGAGCGACTCGAGGTCGTGACCGTGGAGGTGGATGGAGACGACTCCGGGTGCGATGCCGTCGACGCTCTCGACGCGCAGGGAATGGCGGAGGCTGGACACGGCCGGCTCGATGAAGCGGTAGATGCCGATCGCCCCGAAGGCGACGCCGTACAGCGTGATCCAATACGCCCGCTCGGCGCTGTTCGCCGCGAAGACTCCGCCGACGCTCAGCTGGTGCGGAACCGCGACGAGCACGGCGGCGTAGCTCAGGAGGTGGATGACGTGCCACAGCTCGTAGCTGAACCGTCGGCGTACGGCGACGAGAGACGTCACAACCACGATGAGGAGGAGACCGATGCCGAGAAAGGCGAGCGGCATGTCGGCAACCGACCACAGCTGCACGGCCTCCGCCACCGGGTCGACGCCGGAGCCGATCGCGTAGCCGACGAGCAGCAGCACGCCGTGGCCGAGGAGCAGGCACAGGGCGGGCTTGCCGAGCGTTCGATGCAGGGCGATGGCGCGGTCGTGGCCCACAGTGCGGTCGACGAGCGGGATCCGGGCAGCGAGCACGAGCATCACGAGCACGAGATCGGTGCCGATGAGGCCGGCGACGATTCCGAGTCCCGTGACGAGGCCGGAGGGCGACGCAGACATCGCGGATGCGCCGCTCGCGAGATACATCGCCACGGCTAGTGCGGCAGAGACCCAGATGCCTCCCACCATCGCGTCGGCGAGGAACCTGCGGCGTGCGGACATGTCTTCCCCATCGCTGGACGAGCGCCGGGCGGCTGCCCGGCTCGCCAATCATGCGACGCGTTGCTATGAGCCTCCGATGTGTACGCCGCCCCGCAGCCGTGAGTCCGCTGCGCGCCGCCGGTTCAGCGCCGGTTCAGAACCCCTCGGGCAGCCGCGGAACGTAGTCGGCCTCCAGCCGCGCCATCTCCTCCGGGGTGAGCGTGATGTCGAGAGCGGCGATGGCGTCTTCGAGGTGATGCTGCTTGGTCGCGCCGACGATGGGCGACGTGACGGCCGGGTTGGCCGACACCCACGCGAGCGCGATCTGGGCCCGCGACACGTCGCGTTCCCGCGCGATGTCGGCGACGACAGCCGCGATGGAGCGGTCGGATGCCTCGGCCTGCGTGTACAGCGTGCCGCCGAACACGTCCGTCTCGGTGCGGGCGGTCGTCGCATCCCAGTCTCGCGTGAGCCTTCCGCGGGCGAGCGGGCTCCACGGCGTCAGCCCGATGCCCTCGTCGACGGAAAGCGGGAACAGCTCGCGTTCGTCCTCGCGGCTGATGAGGTTGTACTGGCTCTGCATGGAGACGAAGCGCGACCAGCCGTTGGCCTCCTGCAGGTGCAGTGCCTTCGCGAACTGCCACGCGAACATCGAGGAGGCACCGATGTAGCGGGCCTTGCCCGAGCGCACGACGTCGTCGAGCGCCTCGAGCGTCTCGGCCAACGGGGTCGCGGGGTCGAACCTGTGGATGATGTAGAGGTCGACGTAGTCCATGTCGAGCCGGCGCAGGCTGTGGTCGATCTCCTGCAGGATGGCTTTACGTGAGAGCCCGCGCTTGTTCGGGCCGTCGCTCATCGCGCCGTGCACCTTCGTCGCGACCACGATCTCGTCGCGGTCGGCGTACTCGGCGAGCGCACGGCCCATGATCTCCTCGCTCGACCCCGCCGAGTAGACGTTCGCCGTGTCGAAGAAGTTGATGCCGGCCTCCACCGCCTGCCGGATGAATGGGCGGCTGTCCTCCTCGGTGAGGGTCCAGGCGTGCACTCCCCGGCCGGGCTCGCCGTAGCTCATGCCGCCGAGTGCGATGGGGGAGACATCCAGCCCCGTGGAGCCGAGTTTGACGTAGTGCACAGTTCTCCTGGTGTGTCCGGTGGCGCGGTGGTCGGATCGAGCGTCGAGCGTCCGCCCGTCCATCCATTATGCGCAGCGCGGATGTCTCGGAGTCGGCTCAGGCCTCGTCACGCAAGAGTGTCGGCACCGCGGCGACGACGAACGCGCCGCACCACGAGCCAGAGGATCACCGCGGCGATCGCGGCGTACACCGCGTAATTGAGGAAGGCGGAATACCGGTCGATGAGCTCGTACTGGGTGCCGAGGGCGGCGCCGAGATAGATGAGGAGGGCGTTCCAGATGCCGCTGCCCGCGATCGTGAAGAGCGAGAAGGTGAGCAGGTTCATCCGTGCGGCGCCCGCGGGCAGGGAGATGAGGCTCCGCACTCCCGGGATGAGGCGGCCGAAGAAGACCGCGGCGCGCCCGTGACGCGTGAACCAGTTCGCCGCCCTCTCGAAGTCCGAGCGGTCGACAAGGGGCAGCTTGGAGAGCCAGCGGATGGACCGTTCGAGGCCGAGAGCCGCTCCGAGTGCATACAACAGCAGGCCGCCGAGGTAGGCACCGAGCGTGCTGGTCACGACCACGAGTTCGCGGTTCAGCTCGCCCTGCTGGGAGAGGAAGCCGGCGAGCGGCAGGATCACCTCGCTCGGGATGGGCGGGAAGACGGTTTCGAGCAAGGTGAACAGCCCGACGCCCCATTCCCCGATTCCCTCCATGAGGGTTCCCGCGAAGCCGACGATCCCGCCGAGGTCGCTGATGTCCTTGCCTGCCGAAAGTAGCGTGATCACGTCGCCTCCCACATCCATCAAACACGATGATCCCCGCAGGAAGCTGAGTGGTTGCCTCCCCGTGGGGTAGGCGCTCCGCGATTCCGAGCGGATGGGCGGACCCCGTGTGTTGGGCCCGCCCATGACGAACCGGGCGGCGTTGTCGTGGGCAAGTTCACCGACCCCGCGGCGACCCTGTCAGACCTGCGCGGCCTGCGTGGACTCGTGCGGTCGCCTAACGCGGCGGCGACGGGTCGAACGGCAGCAGCATCCAGATGCGGGCGGCGACCGCGTCGCGTTGCGCGCGCGGCGACTTGGCCAGTGCGCCGGCGAGCATGGCCATGCAGAGCAGCACGTCGTCGGTCGTGAGCCACCGGGCAATCGTGCCGTCTGCATGCGCCGCCTCGACCATCGGGGAGAGCACGGCCCCGATGCGGCGGGCGAGGTCTCTGCTGTCGGCGTCGACGTGCTCGATCTGCAGCATCTCGAAGAAGGCCGTCGACTGGATCGCCTGCCCGGTGAGCGCCCGCAGCACGTCGCCGAGGGTCGAGTCGCCGTGCGCCGCGAGCTCCTCCACGGCGTCGAGGTTCTCCTGGAAGACCGCGACGGCGAGGCTCGAACGGGTCGGGAAGTGGCGGTACAGGCTGCCCTGGCCGACCCCCGCCTGACGTGCGACGGAGCTGAGCGGGGCGTCGAGCCCGTGCGTCGCGAAGATCGACCGTGCGGCGGCGATGAGCGCTGCCCGGTTTGTCGCGCCCGCGCCCCGTCCGCCGTTCGCCCGGGGGGAAGAGGTCATCCGACCATAGTAGAACCGGACGGCTCGATGCGGCCGTCGCGGGGAGACCCCGCGACCCGTCACTTCTTGTCGAACACCTCGGATTCCATGGCGTCGTAGCCCTCGGCCTGCGGGTCGCCGTGCAGCCCGCCGCTGAGGGCGTACTCCTCCTCCGGCGAGAGAACGAGGTTGTGCCTCGCGTAGACCGCGAACCCGATGAGGATGACGGCGTAGACGATGAATATGGCGATGATCGCCGGCTGGAACGTCGGGTTGACGAGGAAGCCGACGAACACGAACGCCGCGATGATCGCCGCGGCATAGGCGCCGAACAGCCCCCAGGGGCTGCGATAGGGGCGGTTCGCGTTCGGGAACTTCCGACGCAGGATGATGAACGACACCATCTGCAGGAAGTACGCCACGACGGCGCCCCAGACCGCGATGTTCAGGATGATGGCGCCGGCCACGGCTCCCACGCCGTCGGAGTCGACCTTCGTCAGCACGTCAAGCACGACGAGGGCGACGAAACCGATAGCCGCACCGATGACGAGTGCGACCCACGGCGTCTGCCGCTTTCCGGTGAGCGAGAAGAACTTCGGGTAGTACCCGGCGCGCGACAGGGAGTACATGTTGCGTCCGTACGCGAACATGATGCCCTGCAGCGAGGCGAGCAGGCCCACGAGCGCGAACAGCGCGAGCACCGCCGCGAGCTCGTCGCCCACCATGGCCCGGAACCCGTCGAGCAGCGGTTCGAGCGACACTCCCGTCGCGCTCGCGCCGAGGATGCCCGTGTTGAGCACGAGGATGAGCACGCCGGTGACGATGAGGGTTCCACGAGCCCAGAATCCGGCCTTCGGGATGTCGCGGGCCGGGTCGAGGGACTCCTCGGCGGCGAGCGGCAGCTCCTCGATGCCGAGGAAGAACCACATCGCGAACGGCAGGGCGTAGAGGATGGGCACCAGTCCGTGCGGGAGGAAGGTCGACTGCCCGGGATCGGGCTCGATGTCGAACAGCTTGTCGACGCTGAACAGGCCCGAGGTCATCGCCATGACCGAGAAGACGAGCAGGATGCCGATCGAGATGATCGAGACCACGATCGCGAAGGTGAACGAGATGTTGGCGCCCGCGGTGTTCAGGGCGATGAAGACGGCGTAGAGCACGACCCACCAGATCCACATGTTCGCCGACAGGTCGAGCCCGAGCAGCTCGCTCGTGATGCCGTTGGCGTACTGCGCCGAGAAGAAGACGATGACGGCCGTCGTCGCGACGTATTCGATCGTCTCGGCGAGCCCCGTGACGAGGCCGCCCCACGGACCCATCGCCGAGCGGGCGAAGGAGTACGCGCCGCCGGTGTGCGGCATCGCCGCCGCCATCTCGCCGATCGAGAAGATCATGCCGTAGTACATGAGCACGAGGATGACGAAGGCGATCGACATGCCGCCGAAGCCGGCGAAGTCGATGCCGAAGTTCCAGCCGGAGAAGTCGCCCGAGATCACCGCGGCGACGGCGAGGCCCCAGAGCCCCCAGATGCCGGCGGAACGCTTGAGGGTGCGCTTCTCGAAGTACCCGTCGTCTGCCTTCGTGTAGGTGACGCCGCGAACGCTCTTGCTCGAACTACCAGCCATTCCAACCTCCGAAAGCACATGGGGTCACGGGTGGGCATGCCGCCGCAGCCGCGTGTTAGGACAGAGCATGGCGTTTATTGGTGGCTCCTGTCTACCTTTGGATGTAAACAGCGCGTTACTTATTGCGCGGTTGCGCGGTGATAGCTGTGATGTAATGGTCGGGTCATCGACGATCCAGCACCACACACGAGCAGATTGGCTGCCATGACCACGCTTGCCAGCACTCCTACCTCGGGCAACCTCACCCTCGAGCAGCTCACCGAGCTCGTCGCGACTCGGGAGATCGACACGGTGATCGTCGGCTTCACCGACATGCAGGGCCGCCTCGTCGGAAAAAGGGCGTCCGCCCGTCTGTTCCTCGAGGAGTTCGCCGAACACGGCGCAGAATGCTGCAACTACCTCCTCGCGGTCGACGTCGAGATGAATACCGTCGACGGCTACTCGATCTCGTCGTGGGCGACCGGCTACGGCGACATGGCGATGATGCCCGACATCAACACGCTGCGGCTGCTGCCGTGGCTGCCCGGCACCGCCCTCGTGATGGCCGACTTGACGTGGCTCGACGAGAAGCCGGTCGTGCAGTCGCCGCGCGAGATCCTCAAGGCTCAGATCGCGCGTCTCGCCGAGCGGGGCCTCGTGCCGTACTCCGCCACCGAGCTCGAGTTCATCGTGTTCGACGACACGTACCGCACCGCCTGGGCGAAGGGCTACACGGGGCTCACCCCGGCGAGCGACTACAACATCGACTACGCGGTTCTCGCCTCGACCCGCATGGAGCCCCTCCTCCGCGACATCCGCAACGGCATGGACGGCGCCGGAATGTACTGCGAGGGAGTCAAGGGCGAGTGCAATCTCGGCCAGCAGGAGATCGGTTTCCGTTACGCCCACGCGCTCGCGACGTGCGACAACCACTCGATCTACAAGAACGGCGCGAAGGAGATCGCCGACCAGCACGGCAAGTCGCTCACCTTCATGGCCAAGTACAACGAGCGCGAGGGCAACAGCTGCCACATCCACCTCAGCGTGCGGGGGGATGATGGCGCCGCCGTCATGGCGGGCGACGGGCCGCACGGCTTCTCGAAGCTCATGGAGCACTGGATAGCGGGACTCATCGCGACGACGCGCGAGCTGAGCCTCTTTTTCGCTCCCAACATCAACTCGTACAAGCGCTACGTCGAGGGCAGCTTCGCGCCCACCGCGGTGGCGTGGGGGCTCGACAACCGCACGTGCGCCCTGCGGGTCGTGGGGCACGGTCAGTCGCTGCGCGTGGAGAACCGCGTGCCCGGCGGCGACGTGAACCAGTACCTCGCGACCGCGGCGCTCATCGCTGGCGGGCTCTACGGCATCGAGCATGAGCTCGAGCTGCCGCCGATGCTCGAGGGCAACGCCTACGGCTCTGACTCGCCTCGTGTGCCTACCACCCTGCGTGACGCGGCCGACCTTCTCGAGGGCTCCGTCATGGCTGCCGAGGCGTTCGGCGCCGAGGTCATCGAGCACTACGTGCACAACGCCCGCGTCGAGCAGGCGGCGTATGACTCGGCGATCACCGACTGGGAGCGGGTGCGTGGCTTTGAGCGCTTCTGACAAACCGCTCATCGGGCTCACCACCTACCTCGAGCGCGCGCAGACCGGGGTGTGGGACGTGCAGGCGGCATTCCTGCCGAAGGTCTACTTCGAGGCGGTGACGCGGGCGGGCGGCATCGCCGTGCTGCTGCCGCCTCAGCCCGTCGACGCGCTCACCGCGAGCCGGGTGCTCGACTCTCTCGACGGGCTCATCATCACGGGCGGCAAAGACGTCGACCCGGGCCGCTACGGCCAGGAGCGTCATCCCACAACGGATGATCCGCGCACCGACCGCGATGCCTGGGAGGAGGCGCTGCTCACCGCGGCGATCACCCGCAAGCTGCCGTTCCTCGGCATCTGCCGCGGGCTGCAGGTACTCAACGTCGCCCTCGGCGGCACGCTGCACCAGCACCTGCCCGATGTGATCGGATCCACGCGGTACAACGCGGGCTACGGCAAGTTCAGCGAGAACGAGGTCGAGGTGCACGCGGGAACCCGCACGGGCGACCTGCTCGGCGCGGCACCCGCCCTGCCGGTGCACTCGTACCACCATCAGGCCGTCGACGAGATCGCGGAGGGGCTCGTCGTCAGCGCGCGCTCCGACGACGGCATCGTGCAGGCGGTCGAGGTGGACGGAGTGCCCTTCGGGGTCGCCGTGCAGTGGCACCCCGAGGAGAACGCCGACGACCTGCGCCTGTTCGCGGGTCTCGTCGCTGCGGCGCGCGAATACCGGTCGTTCCCCGAGCCCGTCGAAGGGACGACGCCGTGACCTCCATCGAACTCATCAACCCCGCCGACGAGACCGTGCTGAGGTCGGTCACGCACACCACCCTCGCCGAGGTCGACGACGCCATCCTGCACGCGGTCTCCGCGCAGCGCGAGTGGGCGGCTCTCGCCCCGGCCGAGCGGGCCGCGGGTCTGCGACGGTTCGCCGCGGCGGTCGACGGTGCGGTCGAGGAGCTCGCCATGCTCGAGGTCGCCAATTCGGGACATCCCATCTCCCAGGCACGGTGGGAGGCCGGCCACGTCCGCGACGTGCTCACCTACTACTCCGCGGCGCCGGAACGGATGCTGGGCTCGACGATCCCCGTCGCGGGCGGCATCGACGTCACCTTCCTCGAACCGGTCGGCGTGGTCGGCATCATCGTGCCGTGGAACTTCCCCATGACCATCGCGGCGTGGGGCTTCGCCCCCGCGCTTGCCGCGGGCAACGCCGTGGTGCTCAAGCCCGCAGAGTGGACGCCGCTCACGGCGCTTCGCCTCGCCGAACTCGCGCTCGAGGCAGGGCTGCCCGAGGGGCTGTTCCAGACACTGCCCGGGCGCGGCGACGTCGTCGGTGAGCGCTTCGTGAGCAACGAGAACGTGCGCAAGATCGTGTTCACCGGCTCGACAGCGACGGGCAAGAAGGTCATGGCCGGATGCGCGCACCAGGTGAAGGCGGTCACCCTCGAGCTCGGCGGCAAGAGCGCCAACGTCGTCTTCGCCGACGCGGATCTCGAGAAGGCAGCGGCCGCGGCGCCGTACTCGGTGTTCGAGAACGCCGGCCAGGACTGCTGTGCGCGCAGCCGGATCCTCGTGGAGCGCTCCGTGCTCGACCGCTTCCTCGAACTGCTCGAGCCGGCGGTCGCCGGCGTGAAGGTCGGGCCGGTCACCGACGAGTCCACCGAGATGGGGCCGCTCGTCGCCAAGGCGCACTTCGACAAGGTCGCGTCCTACGTGCCCGACGACGACCAGGTCGCCTTCCGGGGCAGCGCTCCGACGGGCCCGGGCTTCTGGTTTCCGCCCACGGTGCTGCTCCCGACGTCTCGCACCGACCGCGTCGTGACCGACGAGATCTTCGGGCCGGTCGTCAGCGTGCTGCCGTTCGACGACGAGGCAGACGCGATCGCCCTCGCCAACGACAGCATCTACGGCCTCTCCGGGTCGATTTGGACGCGCGATGTCGGCCGGGCCATCCGGGTATCGCGGGCGATCGAGAGCGGCAACCTGTCGGTCAACTCCAACTCCTCCGTGCGGTATTCGACACCGTTCGGCGGATTCAAGCAGAGCGGGCTCGGTCGGGAGCTGGGGCCGGATGCCGCGACCGCGTTCACCGAGACCAAGAACGTCTTCATCAGCACCGATTGACTCGATCAGCAACACAGAGAAAACAGGAGCACCGCATGGCACTACCCCCGATAGACCTCACGCAGCGCCTCCGCGGAAAGGTCGCCGTGATCACCGGCGGCGCGTCCGGCATCGGCCTCGCCACGGCACGGCGCTTCGCAGCCGAGGGCGCGACGGTCGTCATCGGCGATTTCAACGCCGAGACGGGAGCCGCTGCCGCGGCCGAGGTCGGCGGCCTCTTCGTGAAGGTCGACGTCACCGACGAGGCGGAGGTGAACAACCTGTTCGACACTGCCGCCGCGACCTACGGCTCGGTCGACATCGCCTTCAACAACGCCGGCATCTCGCCGCCCGACGACGACTCGATCGAGACCACAGAGCTGCCGGCGTGGGAGCGGGTGCAAGACGTCAACCTCAAGAGCGTCTACCTGTGCTCGCGGGCGGCGTTGCGCCACATGGTCGCCCAGCAGCGCGGGTCGATCATCAACACGGCGAGTTTCGTCGCCGTCATGGGCTCGGCGACGAGCCAGATCTCGTACACCGCATCGAAGGGCGGTGTGCTCGCCCTGACCAAGGAGCTCGGCGTGCAGTTCGCGCGCCAGGGCATCCGCGTCAACGCGCTCTGCCCCGGGCCGGTGAACACGCCGTTGCTGAAGGAGCTCTTCGCGAGCGACCAGGAGCGGGCGCAGCGTCGTCTCGTGCACGTTCCGGTCGGCCGCTTCGCCGAGCCGGAGGAGCTCGCCGCCGCCGTCGCCTTCCTGGCGAGCGACGACGCGAGTTTCATCACCGCGTCGACCTTCCTCGTCGACGGCGGAATCAGCTCGGCCTACGTGACCCCGCTGTGAGCATGACGGACACGACGAGGTGACGGATGCCGTCGGCCCGCCTCCCGCCACGAAGCACGTGCCGGCACCCGTCGCCGAGCCAGGCGCCGCGAGCCTCGCCGACGACGTCGTGTTCCGCCCGGTGCGCGGCGGCAACGCGTTCGAGGACACGGTCGCTCGCCTGCTGCAGGCCGTGCGACTCGGCATCGTCGAGCCCGGCGGTGCGCTGCCGCCCGAGCGCGACCTCGCCGCGCGCTTCTCGGTCAGTCGCGACACCGTGCGCGACGCCATCCGCTCACTCGCCGAGGCGGGCTACCTCGTGGCGCGTCGCGGGCGGTACGGCGGCACATTCGTGAGCGAGCCGCTGCCGGTCGAGCATCAGGGGCCGGGCGACTCCACCGCCTACACCTCCGCGGAGATCGACGACGTGCTCGCGCTGCGTGAGATCCTCGAGGTGGGTGCGGCGCGCGCCGCCGCGGCGAGGAGCCTCAGTTCGGCCGACCGGGAGTCGCTCTGGCAGCGGTTGACCGAGACATCCGCCGCGTCGGTCGACGACTACCGCCGTCTCGACTCCCGGCTGCACCTGACCATCGCCCAACTCGTCGGGGCGCCATCCGTCGTGTCGCTGCTCGCCGACAGCCGCACGCGCGTGAACGAACTACTCGACCACATCCCCCTCCTGTCGCTCAACATCGCGCACTCGAACCAGCAGCACGAAGCCATCGTCGCGGCCATCCTCACGGGCAGCCCCGAGCGCGCCGCGGAGGCGATGAGCGAGCACCTCGAGGGCTCCGCCGTGCTGCTCCGCGGCTTCCTCGGATAGAAGCGCTTCTACCAGACCACTTGTCCCCCGGATAGGGGGAGAGTTGCCGCGCCGGAGAGGCGTACCGTCTGGATACCTCCTTCCCCGCCCACCGCGGGACGAAGCATCGCGATGGCGCTCGTGCGCCGGAAACCGAGGAGTCACGTGAAAACTTCAGTACTGCGCTGGCCGATTCTCGCCGTGATCGGCGCCCTCACCCTCACTTCGTGCGCGACCGGCACGGGCGGCAAGAGCGACGAGGATGTCGTCTATGACCCCGATGCGAAGCTCTCCGGAACCATCAACGTGCTGGGCTTCGGCGCCGGCGACGAAATCGCGACGACGCGGCTCGACGCGGCGAAGAAGGCGCTCGGCAAAGACGTCAAGGTCAAGCTCGTCGAGGGCGACCTCGACGTGCAGCAGCTCTTGTCGGCGATCGCCGCGGGCGACCCGCCCGAGCTCATCTACGCCAACCGCGACCAGATCGGTTCTCTCGCGGCACGCGGCGCCATCATCCCGCTCGAGAAGTGCATCCAGGGCGAGGGCATCAACACCGACCAGTTCGTCGACTCCGCGATCGCGCAGGTCACGCTCAACGACAAGATCTACGGCGTGCCCGAATTCAACGTCGTGCAGCTGACCATGGCGAACACGAGCCTGCTGCAGGCGGCAGGTCTCGGCATCGACAGCGTGAACGGCTCCGACTGGAGCAAGGTGACCGCGGCCGCCACCGCGCTGAGCAGGAATTCCGGCGGCGAGCTCTCCGTCATCGGAGTCGACTCGAAGATGCCCGAGTTCTTCCCGCTCTGGGCGAAGGCCAACGGCGTCGACCTCATCTCCGACGACGGCAAGACCGCCAACCTCAACGACCCGAAGGCGGTGGAGGCGCTCGACTTCGCCGTCAACGTCTACAACGAGCAGGGTGGCTTCTCGAAGGTCAAGGCCTTCCGCGACTCCGCCGACTTCTTCGGCGCGCAGAACCAGTTCGCCGCGAGCCAGCTCGGTTCGATGTGGATGGAGCAGTGGTACGTCAACGTGCTCAACGACGTCTCGCCCGACGCGACGATCAGCTTCGACACGTTCCGCACACCGCAGGGCGACCCCCTCGCGTTCGCGAGCGGCTCGGCGTGGGCCATCCCGGCCGGGAGCGAGACGGCCGCGGCATCCTGCCGATTTGCCAAGGTGATGACCGAGACTGACTCCTGGGTCGCGGCCGCGAACGCCCGCCGCGAGGCGCGCGCGGCGGAGAACAAGCCGTTCACCGGCCTGCTGACCGGCAACGAGGATGCCGATGCGGCGGTGCGTGGGCTCGTCACGTCCGACGGCAGCGCGCAGTGGGACAGCGCCGTCGAGGCCACCTACCTCGCCAACGACAACACCTTCAGCCTGCCGGCCAACCCGGCCGACGCCGAGTTCAAGGCGGCGTGGCAGGAGGCTGCCAACAAGGTGCTGACGGGAGACGCCACGGCACAAGAGGCGCTCGACACGGCCCAGAAGAACGCGCAGGACGCCCTCGACAAGGCCTGGGCGAAGTTCGAGGAGTAGGCCGTGACCACCGCGGCCGCCACGCCTCGACTCGCTGCCCGCCGCCGTCTCGCCAACCGGCGGGAGACGGCAGCGGCGCTGCTCTTCATCGGCCCGTGGATCGTCGGCTTCCTCATCTTCACGCTGTGGCCCGTCATCTACAGCGGATACCTCTCGTTCACCGACTACGACGTCATCAACGACCCGAACTTCATCGGCTTCGACAACTACGTCACTCTCTTCGACGACCCGAAGATCGCCCTGTCGCTCACGAACACGCTGATCTACACCGTGATGTCGGTACCCGCCCACATCATCGTGTCGCTCGCGCTCGCGATGCTGCTGATCCGGGCGACGAGGGGCTCCGGCTTCTTCCGCACGGTGTTCTTCCTGCCCAAGATGACTCCGGCCGTCGCGGTGGGGGTGCTGTTCCTCCTCCTCTTCAACGGCCAGGACGGCCTCATCAACAAGGTGCTGCGGTCGATCGGCCTGCCGGGGCCGTACTGGACGACGGATCCGTTCTGGGTGAAGCCGGGTCTCGTGCTCATCAGCCTGTGGGCGATGGGGTCGTCGATCGTCATCCTCCTGGCGGCCCTCAAGAACGTGCCCGTCGAGCTGTACGAGTCCGCCCGCATCGACGGCGCGAGCTTCTGGCAGCAGACGACGCGCATCACCATCCCGATGATCAGCTCGACGCTGTTCTTCCTCGTGATCATCAACACGATCGCCGGCTTCCAGATGTTCACCGAGGCGTACACGGCGTTCTTCGGCTCCGGCAACACGACGTACAGCAACGACGCCGCGCTGTTCTACGTGATCTACCTCTTCCAGCAGGGCTTCCAATATCTGCACATGGGATACGCGTCGGCGATGGCATGGCTGCTCTTCCTCGTCATCACCATCTTCACGGTCGTGCAGTTCGTCGTGTCGAAACGGCTCGTCTACTACGAGGGGGACCAGAAATGACAACGACACTGGGGCCCGCGGATGCCGCGGCTCGCGTCGCCGCTCCGCCGTCGGGCGACGGTCCGGCGGGGCCGGAGCGCGTCATCCCCGCTCGCAGGAGAAGCGGGAGGTCCCGCGTGTCGCAGGCGATCACCTACGCGCTGCTCTCCGTGCTCGCCGTCGTCTTCACCTACCCCTTCATCTGGCTCGTGAGCGCGTCGTTCAAGCCGCGAAGCGATGTGTTCGACAACCTGCTGATCCCGAAGAATCTCACGTTCGAGAACTACCTGGCGGTCTGGCAGGACGCGCCGATCGGTGTGTGGTTCATCAACTCGACGATCGTCACGATCCTCGCGGCCGTGACCGTCACCATCTCGAGCGCGATGGTCGCGTGGGGGTTCGCGTACTTCCGGTTCCGCGGCCGTGGCCCACTGTTCGCGCTCGTCATCGGAACGATGATGCTGCCCGGAGCTGTGACGATGATCCCGACGTTCCTCATCTGGAACGGCCTCGGCGCCACCGGCACCCTCACGCCGTTGTGGGCGCAGAACCTCTTCGGCAGTGCGTTCTACATCTTCCTGCTGCGGCAGTTCTTCCTCAGCCTGCCGAGGGAGCTGTTCGAGGCGGCGAAGATCGACGGCGCGGGCAACTGGCGCATCTTCACGCGGGTGGCGATGCCGCTGTGCCGCCCGGCGCTCGCGGTGACGCTGCTGTTCGAGATCCAGGCCGCCTGGACCGACCTCATCCGTCCTCTCATCTACCTCCGCGACAGCGAGACGTTCACGATCCCGCGGGGCCTGAAGTCGCTGCTCGACCAGTTCGGCTTCGGCGGCGAATACCACTGGGAGATCATCGTGACGGCGAGCGTCATCACGACGGTGCCGATGATCATCCTGTTCTTCATCGGCCAGAAGCAGTTCGTCGACGGCATAGCGACAACCGGCTCGAAGGGTTGACCCTCAAGCCGGTCGCCGTAGCGCGGCGGGCGGCCGCAGCCTAGGAGGCGGTCGGCGGCGTCTTCGGCGCGCGCGGTGCGCGCTTCGGGGCGGCGGCGACGGGGGGAGTGGCGGCGGGCGCTGTCGACGGTGGCGTCTTCGCGGACGACTTGGTGACCCTCGTCGCCGCGACGGCGGCGGGAGCGGCGTCCGTGCCGGTCACGGCGGCGGACGGAGCGGGCGTCGTCGATGCCGGCGCCGCCACGGTGCTCGTGGATGCCGCGGGCGAACCGTCGGCGGGTGTCGCCGCACGCGCGGGAACACCGGGAGCCGCGGCACCGGGGCCGGCCGGATGGTTCGGCTTCGCCGGTCCGTTGCGGTCGACGTAGAGCTGCGCCGCCTTGGTGCCGATCAGCAGAAACCGTACGAGAAGGAAGAGCAGCACGGCCACGACCGCGAGGGCCAGCAGGGCGAACAGCCCGTAGAAGACTGCCCCGATCACATGGGTGAAGCCGACATAGCCCCAGTCGAAGTTGTCGCGCATGGTCTAGCGCTCCAGTTCGTTCGCTTCGCGGGCCTGCTCGACCACGGTGCCGACGGCGATGGCCAGCGAGATGCCCCAGCTCACCCACATCAGGACGAGCCGCCAGTCGCGCGGACCCTTGCGGGTGGTCTGCACCACTCCGAGCCCGCCGAAGATCGAGCTGATGATGCTGCCGTTGAAGATGAACTTGCGCATGTCACTCCCATTGTCGGTACTCCACGCTACCGGTTGGCGAGGCGGCGGCAACCCGTTGGCGGCGGTTGCTGGTAATCCGCTCCCAACCTGACCGATCGGACAGGGTGCTGACCGATCGGTCAGCTAGGGTCGATCCATGTCCTCCCAGATCGAGATTCGCACCGTCGCGCTGTCGGAATTCGCGACCGCCGGATACTCCGCGACATCCATCCAGCGCATCGCCGAACTCGCCGGGCTGTCGAAGTCGAGCGTTCTCTACCACTACGCCTCGAAGGAGGCACTGCTGGAGGTGGCCATCTCACCGGCGCTCGAGCGCATGGGCGCCATCCTCGACCGCACGCAGGCCCGGGGCTTCAGCGACGAGAACCGCAACGCGTTCATCGTCGAGTTCGTCGGGTTCCTGCTCGAGCACCGCCTCGAGGTGCACATGTTCATCAACCAGGGCACGTCGCTCGAGGAGGTGCCGGTGATCGCCAGGGCGAACCGGCTCGTCTATCGCCTGCGCGACTACTTCTGCCCGCCCGAGTCGACAACCGAAGATCGTATGCGTTTTGCCATGGCTTTGGGAGGTGCGGCCTTCACCCTTGTGACTCGCGAGACCTACGGTCAGGCTGCACTGGAGACAGACCAGGTCAAGGCCGCCCTCGTCACCATCGTCACCGAACTCCTCACCCCCGTCACCGTTCGACCCATCCCCGTTCAGGAGTAACCCCGTGGCCACTCTTCTCTACCGACTCGGCAGATTCTCGTACCGCCATGCCTGGCGCGTCATCGGCGTGTGGGTGCTCGTGCTCGTCGGCATTCTCGGCGGAAGCGTCGCGCTCGGCGGGCAGACGAGCGAGTCGTTCGCCATCCCGGGTACCGAGTCGCAGAACGCGCTCGACCGCCTCGAGGCCGTGTTCCCGTCTGTGGCTGGCGCGAGTGTGCAGGTGGTCGCGGTTGCACCGGACGGTGCGTCCGTCACCGATCCCCGATACACCGACGCCATCGAGCAGACCGCGAATACGATCGAGAAGATCGACGGCGTCGCATCCGTCATCAGCCCATTCAGCGAGTACGCGGGCAAGGCCGTCGCCGACGACGGCTCGATGGCCATCATCAAGGTGCAGTTCGACGGTCCGTCGACCGAGGTCACCGACAAGAGCCTCGCCGAGCTGCAAGACACCGCGTCGATCGGTGAGGATGCAGGCATGGTCGTCGAATTCGGCGGGCAGGTGTTCCAGGACAACACGTTCGGCATCACGATCACCGAGGTCTTCGGTGTGCTCTTCGCGGGCGTCGTGCTCTTCATCACCTTCGGTTCGCTGGTCGCCGCGGGTATGCCGCTGCTCAGCGCCCTCATCGGCGTCGGCATCGCGATCGGCGGCATCGGCGCCTACTCGGCCTTCGCCACCGTGGGAAGCACCGCGCCCCTGCTCGCCCTCATGATCGGGCTGGCCGTCGGCATCGACTACGCGCTCTTCATCCTGTCGCGGCATCGAACGCAGCTCGCCGCCGGTGAAGAACCGGAGGAGTCGGTCGCGATCGCCGTGGGCACCGCGGGCAGCGCCGTCGTCTTCGCCGGCGTGACCGTCATCATCGCGCTGCTCGGCCTGCTGGTCGTCGGCATCCCGTTCCTCAGCGTCATGGGCGTCGGCGCCGCGTTCGCCGTGCTCGTCGCCATCGCCATCGCCGTGACCCTTCTGCCCGCGTTCCTCGGTGTCGTGAAGGGACGGCTCATCCCCAAGGAGGGCTCGCGCGCGCACCGTCGTGCCGTGCACGGTACGGGCAGCAAGCCCACCATGGGCCTGCGCTGGGTGAAGCTCGTCATGAAGGCGCCGTGGGTCGCTCTCATCGGCGTCGTCGCCATTCTCGGAACCCTCGCCATCCCCGCCCTCAGCCTCGACCTCAACCTCCCCGACAACGGCTCGGAGCCGGCAGCGTCGACCCAGCGCCAGGCCTACGACCTCGTCAGCCAGGGGTTCGGAGCCGGCTTCAACAGCGCGCTCGTCGTCGAGGTCGACATCACCCAGACCGTCGACATCGTCGACGACCTCGCCGCCATCGGAGACCGCATCAGCGCGCTCGACGACGTCGCATTCGTGTCGCAGGGCTTCCCCGACGAGGGGCTCGACACCGCCATCATCCAGGTCACGCCGGAGAGCGCGCCCGACTCGGTGAAGACCAAGGATCTCGTCGAGAACATCCGCGCGATGGCGGGCTCCATCGAGAAGAAGTTCGACACCCCGATCGCCGTCACCGGCGCGACCGCTGTCGGCATCGACATCTCCAACCGGCTCGCGAGCGCCCTCCTCCCGTTCGGTGCGGTCGTCGTCGGGCTGTCCATCGTGCTGCTGATGATGGTGTTCCGGTCGGTGCTCGTCCCCGTCAAGGCCGCCCTCGGCTTCCTGCTCTCCGTCGTCGCGGCCTTCGGCGTGGTCGTCGCCATCTTCCAGTGGGGGTGGATGGCCGAACTGCTCAGCGTCGAGAAGCCGGGGCCGATCCTGAGCTTCCTGCCGATCCTTTTGATGGCGGTGCTCTTCGGGCTGGCCATGGACTACGAGGTCTTCCTCGTCTCGGGCATGCGAGAGGAATTCGTCAAGACCGGCAACGCGCGTTCCGCCGTCGAGCACGGGTTCGCCAACGCGGCCCGCGTCGTCGTCGCTGCCGCGCTCATCATGTTCTTCGTCTTCTTCGCCTTCGTGCCCGAGGGGTCGGGCGCGATCAAACCGATCGCGCTCGGCCTCGCGGCGGGAATCACCTTCGATGCCTTCCTTGTCAGGCTCACGCTCGTGCCCGCGGTCATGACCCTCCTCGGTCGCGCCGCGTGGTGGATGCCGACGTGGCTGGCCCGCCTCCTGCCCAACGTCGACATCGAGGGTGAGCAGCTGCGCGAGCACCGCGAGGCCGTCGACTGGGCCAAGGAGCAGGGCGACTCCGTCGTCAGCTCGGAGTACCTCGTCGCGGGCGACGCCGGCCACTCCGTCGGTCCGATCTCCCTCGACATCCCCGCCGGCGCCATCGCGATCGCGAGCGGCGACCCGCTCGACCGCCGGCTGCTCGCCGCCACCCTCGCCGGCCGCGTGCCCGCCCACTCGGGCCGGGCCCAGATCGCCGGGCACCCCCTGCCCTCGGAGGCGGCCCGCGTCAGTCGGCTCGTGGCGCTGGCCGACATCGGCGGTGTCGACCCGACCGACGCGACCGTCACCGTGGGCGAGCTGCTCGAAGAGCGTCTCGAGATGACGCAGCCCTGGTACCGCATGTTCCGGGCGCGGGGTGCATCCCAGCGCTGGCTCGACCGGGTCAACTCGGCACTCGCCGGTGCGTCCGCCCGAGAGACCGTGGCCGTGCGCGCGAGCAGCACCCTCGTCGAGCTGCCGCAGTTGGAGCGTGCACTCGCGCTGTCCGCCATCGCGCTCGCCGAACGCACTCCCGTCGTGATGCTCGACCAGCTCGACTCCTTCGCGTCGGCCCACGACGAGTCGGTGTTCCTCGCCGCCATCCGACAGCTCGCCCCGGTGGCGACCACGGTCGTGCTCGGCACACCACTGCCCCCGAGGGCCGCGGTCAGCAGGGACTTCGACGACCGCACCGTCATCGAGATCGATCTCTACAGCGTGAGCAAGAAGGAGGCTCTCCGATGAGCCAGCACAGCAAGTCACTCGACCAGGGCGCCAACCCGGTCGCCGCGCGTAGGCGGCTCGCGCGATGGGGTGCACTCGGAGCGGTCGTGCTCGTCCCGCTCGCGTTCGTCGGGCTGTTCGTCGCGGCCGCGTCGCAAGCCGACGACGCTCTCGAGCGCATCCCCGCCGCCATCGTCAACAACGACTCGCTGCAGACGACGACGGGCGCCGACGGCACCGAGCAGAACGTGTTCGCCGGCCGCCAGCTCGTTACCGAGCTGACCGGTTCCGGTTCGGCCGGCTTCGACTGGACAATCACCAACGCGGATGACGCCGAGAAGGCCCTCGAGAGCGGCGAGGTCTACGCCATCGTCACGGTGCCGGACGACTTCTCGACGTCGGTCATGTCCATCCAGGGGGACGACCCCGTCAAGGCCGGCATCTCCGTCACGACGGATGACTCGCACAGCTACCTCACCGGCTCGGTACTGCAGGTGGTGGGCCAGACGATGGTCGACACCTTCGGCCAGCAGGTCACGCAGCAGTACATCGCCGGTCTCTACTCCGGCCTCGGTTCCCTCGGCACCTCCCTCGGCACGGCGGCGGACGGCGCGGCACAGCTCGGAACCGGGGCCACGGGCCTCGCGGATGGCGCGACCAAGCTCGGCGCCGGCGCGAGCGAGCTCGGCAGCGGCGCGGGCCAGCTCGGCTCGGGCCTGCAGAAGTACACGTCGGGCGTCTCGTCGCTCAGCAGCGGACTCGCGCAGCTGAACTCGGGAGCGAGCCAGTTGAGCGGTCTCACCTCGGGTATCGCGAGGTACACCAGCGGGGTGAACCAGCTCGCCGACGGATTCTCCCAGCTGAATGCGGCGCTGCAAGCCGACCCGACGCTGGCACAGCCCTACAAGGACCAACTGAACGCATTCGGGGCGGGCCTCGGCCAGACTGCTGCCGGCGGCGCGGCTCTCAATCAGCAGGCCTCCTCCGCCGTCTCGGGCATCCAGGGTGGCATCGCGTCGAGCGCCCGCGGCGCGGCGACCCTCTCCGCCAACGGACCAGCGCTGGTCTCGGGCGTCAACGGCCTCGCGAGCGGTGCGAACGGTCTCGCGACCGGCGCCGCGGGTCTCTCCGACGGCGCGACGCAACTCGCCACCGGTGCCGGCACCCTGTCGACGGGTCTCTCCGACGGCGCCGCGATGATCCCGAGCCACGAGGGCGGCGCCTCCGCGAAGGCAGCGGAAGTCGCATCCGACCCGGTGACCCTCACGGTGAAGACCGAGAACGCCGTCACCGACATCGGCCAGGTCATCGCGACGTTCTTCGTCCCGCTCGGCCTGTGGATCGGCGCGCTCGCGGTGTTCCTGGTGCTGCGCCCGTTCAGCCGTCGGGCCCTCGCGTCGTCGGCCGTCGACGGACGCCTCGTCGTCTCGGCGCTCGCGCGCGCCAGCGTCGTGACGGGAGCGCAGGCGGTGCTGCTCGTCGTGCTGCTGCACGTGGCGATCGGGGTGGACTGGTCGCTGCTGCCGGCGACCCTGCTCTTCTCTCTGCTCACGGCGGTCTCGTTCACGGCGTTCCACCATTTGCTCACGGTGGTGTTCGGGCGTGCGGGCCTCGTGGTCTCGCTCTTCCTGCTGGCCGTGCAGATCACGGCGACGGGTGGGCTCTACCCGATCCAGGTGCTCTCCCAGCCATTCCAGGTCGTCAGCCCGTTCCTCCCGCTCACCCACGGTGTGTCGGGCATGCAGGCGATCATCTCGGGTGGCGCGGTCGGCCCCGTCATCGCGGCCGCCGCCGCCCTGGCGATCTTCGGCCTGCTCAGCGCCCTGCTCGCTCTCGTCGCGATCCGCCGAAGCCGGTCGGCGCGGTCGCTCGGGCTCGCGGCGAGCACGGCGTAGCGCGGGGCCGCGTGCGTGTCGAGCGGGCACGAGCGCGCGGCGGCGCCCGCGGATCGATTCGCGGCATATTGCTCTTCCCACCGGACCGGAAGCGCAATACGCCGCGAGCGGAGGCTGCTGCGCCGCCCGCGAGGGTGCTCTGCCTGAGCTACAGCCAGTCGCGCCGCCTGAAGCTCAGGTAGAGCACGCTCGAGGTCAGCACGATGAGCGCGAGCGACATCCACGTTCCCCACACGGTGCCGAAGCCGAGAAACTGCAGGTTCTGGCCGAAGAACCCCGTGATGGCGGTCGGCACCGCGATGATGGCCGCCCAGCTCGTCACCTTCTTCATGATGAGGTTCATGCGGTTGCTCTGGATGCTGAGATTGGTGTCGAGCATCGTGGCGACGAGATCGCGCAGCGACTCGGTCCACTCCGTAGCGCGCAACACGTGGTCGTAGACATCCTGGAAGTAGGGGACCATCTCGTGGTCGATGAACTCCATGTCGCGGCGCATGAGCGTGTTGACCACCTCCCGCATGGGCAGCACAGCGCGGCGCAGCAGCACGAGGTTCTTGCGCAGCTGGAACGAGCTGCGCTGGATCTCGGTGCCGTGGCTCTTCTCGTCGAAGAGGCGGTCTTCGTGTGCGTCGATCTCCGTGTCGAGGTCTTGCACGGTGTCGAAGTGACCGTCGACGATCACGTCGAGCAGCCCCCACAGCAGGAACGCGGCGCCGTACTCGGCGAGGTCGGGATTGCCGTCCCAGCGCTCGAGCACCGGGGTCATGTCGAAGTCGTCGGGATGAACCGTGATGACGGCACGCTGGGTGATGAAGGCCTTCACCTCGACCTTGCGGAGTTCTTCTGTCGGCGCATCGAGAGAGACCGCGTAGGCGGCGAGGAAGAGGTGCGAGTCGTAGCGGTCGAGCTTGGGACGCTGGTGCTCGTTGACCGCATCCTCGACGGCGAGGTGGTGCAGGTCGAGCTCCTCCTCGATCGTGGCGAGGTCGTCGGTCGTGGGGGAGCTGAAGTCGGCCCACACCGTCGCATCCGGTTCCTCGAGATAGTCGGAGATGTCTGCGACGGGGAAGTCGGTCTTCACGAGTTTTCCAGCGCGGTACAGCCGGGTAGTAACCATCAGGCAATGCTAGGGCGCGGCGTTACCACACGCTCAGCACGCCCTGTGCCCGTGGGCCCTGCTGGTATCCTGAACAAAGCTTGCCGACGATGGTGCTGGTGCGCAATCCGAATGGAGCCCAAGCGTTTTATGAACGCCCACAACGTAAATGCAGAATCCGAACCGACCGAGACGGGGGACAAGTACGACTTCGTCGTCGTCTCCAACCGCCTGCCCGTCGACCGGGTGATCGCGCCCGACGGCGAGGCGAGCTGGAAGCAGTCGCCCGGCGGCCTCGTCACGGCGCTCGAACCGATCATGCGCAGCAACGAGGGTGCGTGGGTCGGTTGGGCAGGCCAACCCGACCTCGAGTTCGAGCCGTTCGACAACGACGGCATCCGCATCGTCGCCGTGCCGTTGAGCGCTGAGGACGTCGAGAACTACTACGAGGGCTTCAGCAACGACACGCTCTGGCCCCTGTACCACGACGTCATCGCTCCGCCCACGTACCACCGCGAGTGGTGGGAGAGCTACGTCGCGGTCAACCAGCGATTCGCGGATGCCGCGGCCGCCGTCAGCGCGGAGGGCGCCGTCGTCTGGGTGCAGGACTACCAGCTGCAGCTCGTGCCGAAGATGCTGCGCGACATCCGCCCCGACCTCACCATCGGGTTCTTCAACCACATCCCCTTCCCGCCGTACGGCATCTACTCGCAGCTGCCCTGGCGCGCGGCGATCATCGAGGGGCTACTCGGCGCCGACGTCATCGGCTTCCAGCGCGTCGCCGACGCGAGCAACTTCGCCCGTGCGGTTCGCCGCCTCACGACGTCGAGCACCAAGACGACGAACATCGAGGTGGCGTCGCCCGGTCGCCCGACCCGTCGCGTGATCGCGAAGGCGTTCCCGATCTCGATCGACGCCAAGTCGTTCGAGGAGTTGGCTCGCGAGCCGCACATCCAGGCGAGGGCGAAGGAGATCCGCGAGGGTCTGGGCAACCCGAAGACGATCATGCTCGGCGTCGACCGGCTCGACTACACGAAGGGCATCGGCCACCGGCTGAAGGCGTACGGCGAGCTGCTCGCCGACGGCCGCATCAAGGTCGAGGACGTGACTCTCGTGCAGGTCGCCAGCCCGAGCCGCGAACGGGTACAGGCCTACATCGACCTGCGCGACGAGATCGAGTTGACCGTCGGGCGGATCAACGGCGACTTCGCCACCATGAGCCACACCGCCATCAGCTACCATCACCACGGCTACCCCCGTGACGAGATGGCCGCGCTCTACCTCGCCGCCGACATCATGCTCGTCACGGCCCTGCGAGACGGAATGAACCTCGTCGCAAAGGAGTACGTCGCCGCGCGTTTCGACGACGACGGCGTGCTCGTGCTGAGCGAGTTCGCCGGCGCCTCCGACGAGCTCAAGCGTGCACTGCGCATCAACCCGCACGACATCGACGGACTCAAGGAGACGATCCTCCAGGCCATCGCGATGCCGAAGCGCGAACGCTCGGCGCGCATGCGTTCGCTGCGCAAGCGGGTGCTCGAGTACGACGTCGCCCGCTGGTCGACGACCTTCCTCTCGACTCTCGCGGGTGTCCGGGGCGACCGCGAGTCGGCCGAGCCCGTCGACCTGAACCTGGACCTCGGCCTCGAGCCGGACGACGATCCGCTTGGCGAGCTCGAATGGACGGTGGAGCGCGTACCTCCGGGAACCGCACTCTGATGGTCGACGTCGACACCCCCCCGCCGTTCTCACGCCTGCCCGAGCCGCTTGTGGGCGCACTGCGCGAGCTGACGCGCACCAAACAGTTGCTCGTCGCCCTCGACTTCGACGGCACGCTCGCGCCCGAGGTGGATGACCCGGAACGCGCGCGGGCGCTGCCGGAGGCCCGCGAGGCGGTGCTCAGGCTGCTCGAGATGCCGCACACCCGGGTCGCGCTCGTGTCCGGGCGGTCGCTCGCAAGCCTCGAGCGCGTCTCGCAGCTGCCCGACAACGCGCTGCTCATCGGCTCGCACGGCATCGAGATCCGGCTCGACAACCCCGACGACGCGATGGGTCTCGACGATGCGGAACTCAAACGCGTGGAGGTGCTCAAGGGGGTGCTGAGCGAGGTCGCCGACTCCATCGACCAGGTCTGGTTGGAGGAGAAGCCCGCCGGTTTCGCGCTGCACACGCGGCTCGCGACCGAGCACAATTCGCGCGTCGCCCACCTCGTCGCGCGCAGCGAGACCGCAGCGGAGCTCGACAACCTCACGGTGCGCGGCGGCAAGAACGTGCTCGAGTTCTCGGTGCGATCGACAACCAAGGGCGAGGCGATCGAGCACCTCCGGTCGTACACGAACGCCACCGCGGTGTTCTTCGCGGGTGACGATGTGACCGATGAAGACGGCTTCGCCGCCCTGGGTCCGGATGATGTCGGTCTGAAGGCTGGCGACGGGCAGACTCTCGCGAACTTCCGGGTCAAGGGGCCGGTGGAGATCGCGCGGGCGATCACCCTCCTCGCCGACTTGCGCGAAGGCGACGTGCACGAGCAGTAGCCGCTGTCCGCCCGCCGACGTCGCCCAGCGCGGATGCCGCGGCCGAGAGTTGCACTCGCGGCCGAGAGTTCGGGCGCGAACGTCACGGACGGCCGCGAACCGGTGTCTCACACCCGCGCGGGTGTCAATCCTCGGCGCGAGCGACAGTGCGCCCGGCGCCGAACCTCGGCGCGAGCGACAGTGCGCCCGGCGCCGATCCTCGGCGCGCCCGGCCCGCGCTGAGCGCAGGCGGGCGGCCCCGCAACCCTGCCGCTGCTCAGGATCGCCACGGTAAACTGGTGGCGCGGCTTCAGGATTCCGTTCCGAGTAATCTCCAGCGACGTGTACTTGCCGCACCGACGCACTGGGAGGCACAATGCTCGCGATCCTCGTCGCGTTCGGGGTGATTTCGATCGTGCTCCCGTCGTTGAGCCGTGTTCTCGGCCGCCGCATCTTCCTCGTCGCCGCGATCGTGCCGACCGTCGCGTTCCTGCACGCGCTCTCGCGGTCGGGCGACGTGTTCGGCGGCGGCGACATCGTCAATGTCGTGCCGTGGATCCCGCAGCTCGACCTCTCGATCGCCGTGCGCCTCGACACGCTCTCCTGGGTGCTTGCCCTCGTCGTCTCGGGCGTCGGCGCGCTCGTGCTCGTGTACTGCTGGCGCTACTTCGGCGACGACGAGGAGAACCTCGGGCGCTTCGCCGCCACACTCCTCGCCTTCGCCGGCGCGATGTACGGGCTCGTGCTCGCCGACGACGTGTACCTGCTCTTCGTGTTCTGGGAAGCGACGAGCGTGCTCTCCTACCTGCTCATCGGCCACCACACCGGCCGCAAGGCCAGCCGCGGCGCCGCCCTGCAGGCTCTGCTCGTCACGACCTTCGGCGGTCTCGTGATGCTCGTCGGGCTCGTGCTGCTCGCGGTCGAGACCGGCACGTCGCGCCTCTCCGAGATCGTCGCCCTGGCTCCCAGCGGCGCACTCGTCACGACGGCCATCATGCTCGTGCTCGTCGGCGCCATGTCGAAGTCGGCGATCGTGCCGTTCCACTTCTGGCTCCCCGCGGCGATGGCGGCGCCGACCCCCGTGAGCGCGTACCTGCACGCGGCGGCCATGGTCAAGGCCGGCATCTACCTCGTCGCCCGGCTCGCACCCGGTTTCGCAGACGTACCGGGGTGGCAGGCGGTGGTCGTCGGCTTCGGGGTGTTCACCATGGTCTTCGGCGCCTGGACGGCACTGCGCCAGACCGACCTCAAACTCGTGCTGGCCTACGGCACGGTGAGCCAGCTCGGCTTCCTCATGGTCGTCGCCGGCTACGGAACCCGCGACTCCGCCCTCGCCGGTCTCGCGCTCCTGCTCGCCCACGCCCTCTACAAGAGCACCCTCTTTCTCGTGGTCGGAATCGTCGACCACCGTGCGGGCACCCGCGACCTGCGCAAGCTCTCCGGCCTCGGTCGGGAGGCGCCGGTGCTCGCCGTGATCGCGGCGCTCGCGCTCGTCTCGATGGTCGGACTGCCGCCGGCGTTCGGCTTCGTCGCCAAGGAGGCGGTGTTCACGGCGTTCATGGCGGATGCCGCGGCCGGCAACCCGTGGGGATGGGTGGCCCTCATCGGCGTCGCCGTGGGCTCCGTGCTCACCGTCGCCTACAGCGCCCGCTTCTTCTGGGGCGCGTTCTGGCGCAAGAGCGGTGTCGCGAAGGTGCGGTCGTCGCACGACAGCGTCGGCTTCCTGCTGTCGCCCGCTCTCCTCGCAGCGAGTGGCATCGTGCTCGGGTTCGCTGCCTCCGCGGTCGACCCCACGCTCGCCGGCTACTCGCGCACCATCCCCTCCGCCGGGGAGAGCTATCACCTCGCGCTCTGGCACGGCCTCGAGCCGGCGCTCGCGATCTCGGCGGCGACTCTCGTGTTCGGTGCCCTCGTCTTCCTCTGGCGTGGCAGGAGGGCGGCCACCGCCGACGCCCCGGCGAGGCTCGCTGTGGGCGCGTACTCGGGCGTGCTGCGGGCCGTCGACCGCACCGCGGCGACCACCACGAGCCTCACCCAGCGCGGGTCCCTCCCGTTCTACCTGGGCGTCATCCTGCTGGTCTTCGTCGGCGCGGTCGGCACGGCACTCGCCTTGAACCGCACGTGGCCGACGGGCATCAAGTTCTGGGACTTCCCCGCGCAGGCCGCGATCGGCGCGGTCATGATCATCGCCGCCGTCGCCGCGACACGAGCGACGAAGCGTTTCCAGGCGGTCGTGCTCGTGGGCGTCACCGGGTACGGCATGGCCGGCTTCTTCTCCCTGCAGGGGGCACCCGACCTCGCGCTCACGCAGATCCTCGTCGAGATCGTCACGCTCGTGGCGTTCGTGCTTGTGCTGCGGCGGCTGCCCGCGCGGCTCGGGGTCAAGAACGGCTCGGGCAATCGCGTCATCCGGGCGTTCATCGCCGTGTCGGCTTCGCTCGTCATGGGTGTCGTCGCCGTCGTCGCGCTCGGCGCCCGCTCGACGTCGCCCGTCTCGCTCGAATGGCCCGACCTCGCCTACAACCAGGGCCACGGACGCAATGTCGTGAACGTGGCCCTCGTCGACCTGCGCGGTTGGGACACGATGGGCGAGCTGTCCGTCATCATCGTGGCCGCGACGGGCGTCGCGAGCCTCATTTTCATCAGCGGGCGCACCGACAACCTCCCGCGCGTTCCGGTGCGCGAGGCCAGACGGAAGATCCGCGCGCAGCGCGCGGACGCCCGCGTCGCGCAGGCGTCGGGAGACGACGCCCGCACTTCGTGGCTGCTCGCCGGGCGCACGCTCGCCGCGGGCAACCGCTCGATCCTGCTCGAGGTCGTCGTGCGGCTGCTCTTCCACCCCCTCATCATCGTGTCGATCTACCTGCTGTTCGCCGGCCACAACCTGCCGGGCGGGGGCTTCGCCGGCGGACTGGTCGCGGGCATGGCTCTCGTCGCCCGCTACCTCGCGGGCGGACGGCACGAGCTCGGCGCGGCCGCCCCCGTCGACGCGGGCAAGCTGCTCGGCGCGGGACTCGTGCTCGCGGTCGGCACCGCACTCGTGCCGATCCTCTTCGGACGGGCGGCCCTGCAGTCGAGCTTCTTCGAGGGCACCGTCTGGCCCTTCGGGCACGTCGAGTTCGTGACATCCACCATCTTCGACGTCGGCGTCTACCTCGTGGTGGTCGGGCTCACGCTCGACGTGCTGCGCAGCCTCGGCGCCGAGGTCGACAAGCAGCAGGAGGACGATGTCGAGAGGCAGCAGGGCGACACGAAGCAGGAAGACGACGTCGAGAAGGTGACCGCGTGAACATCTCGCTCATCCTCATCGCCATCATGGTCGTGCTGTACGCGTGCGGCATCTACCTGCTGCTCGAGCGGAGCATGACGCGCGTGCTGCTCGGCTTCCTGCTCGTCGGCAACGCCACGAACCTGCTGCTGTTCGCGATGGTGGGCAACGTCGGCAGCGCCCCCATCGTCGAGGACGGCGTGAGCGCGTCGGAGATGACCGACCCGATGCCGATGGCACTCATCCTGACCGCCATCGTCATCACCTTCGGCGTCTCGGCCTTCCTCATGGCGCTGATCTACCGCTCGTGGCGACTCGAGCGCGACGACGACCTCGACGACGACGAGGCCGACATCGCCATGCGCTCCGCGACGACGACTCAGCTCGGCGAGTCGCTCGAGTCGACGACGGAGGACACCGAGTTCGGGCCGGCCGAGCCGCGGCCGGTCGGCGCACAGCCGGTCGACCGCCCGGCGCCGCCGTCGCCCAGGGGGGAGCAGCGATGAACCCGAGCGCCCTCGTGCCCCTCGTGGTGATGCTCCCGCTGCTCGCGGCCGCGTCGACCCTGATCCTCGGCAAGCGCCCGCAGCTGCAGCGCGCCGTCGCCGTCGTCGCGCTCGCGGCCGTGCTCGTCGTGGGCGCCGTGATGCTCGTCATCGTCGACGATTCCGCCCCGCTCGTGGTCGAGGTCGGCGGATGGCAGGCGCCGTTCGGCATCGTGCTCGTGGTCGACCGGCTCTCGGCGCTCATGGTCGTCGTCTCGGCGATCGTGCTGCTCGCCGTGCTCGTCTTCTCGGTGGGGCAGGGTCTCGCCGACGGCGATCACGAGACTCCCGTCTCGATCTACTTCCCGACGTACCTCATCCTCGCCGCAGGCGTGTTCACCGCGTTCGTCGCGGGCGACCTCTTCAACCTCTACGTCGGGTTCGAGATCCTGCTCGTGTCGAGCTACGTGCTCATCACGCTCGGGGGCACCGAGGCGCGCATCCGGGCAGGCATCACGTACATCGTCGTGAGCCTGCTGTCGTCGCTGCTCTTCCTGGCGTCGATCGCGATGATCTACGGGGCCGTCGGCACCGTAAACCTCGCCCAGATCTCCCTGCGGATGGCCGAGATCCCGACCGACGTGCAGGTGGTGCTGCACGTGATGCTCCTCACGGCGTTCGGAATCAAGGCGGCCGTGTTCCCGCTCTCCTTCTGGCTGCCCGACTCGTACCCCACGGCCCCCGCGCCCGTCACCGCGGTCTTCGCGGGGCTGCTCACGAAGGTCGGCGTGTACGCCATCATCCGCACCGAGACGGTGATCTTCCCGGGCCCCGAACTCAACACCGCGCTGATGATCCTCGCCCTGCTGACCATGGTGGTCGGTGTGCTCGGGGCCGTGGCCCAGGCCGACATCAAGAGGCTGCTGTCGTTCACGCTCGTGAGCCACATCGGGTACATGATCCTCGGGGTGTCGCTCGGCACAGCGGCGGGCACGGCGGCGGCGATCTACTACATCGTGCACCACATCGTCGTGCAGACGACGCTCTTCCTCGCGGCCGGTCTCATCGAGCGCGCCGGCGGAAGCACGTCGATCACGAGACTCGGCGGGCTGCTCAAGGCGGCTCCCGTCGTCGCCGTGCTCTTCCTCGTGCCCGCCCTCAATCTCGGCGGCATCCCGCCCTTCTCCGGCTTCATCGGCAAGCTGGCCCTCTTCGAGGCGAGCGCGACGCAAGGCACCCCGCTCGCCTACCTGCTCATCGGCGCGGGTGCGGCCGTCTCGCTGCTCACGCTGTACGCGCTCATCCGTGTCTGGAACATGGCCTTCTGGCGCTCGTCGGGCGAGGTCGCCGGCTACGACTCGACGCTGCTGCGCAACGTGTCCGAGGCGCCCAACGCCCCGGTGATGCAGGAGACGCGCACGACGCCGCGTCTCATGGTGGCGGCGACGGCGGGCATGGTCGTCGTCTCCCTCGCGCTCACGGTGTTCGCCGGGCCGCTCTACGGCATCGCCGCGCGGGCGGGCGCGAATCTCGAGGGGCCGTCGTTCTACGTCGACACCGTGTTCCCGGGAGGCGACGATGAGTGAGACAGCCCCGAAGACCGGGACGGTGAAGAGGAGGGCGCTCCGGGCGCGGATCTGGCAGCAGGTGCCGCTGATCGTCGCGCTCGTGATCTTGTGGATGCTGCTGTGGGGCTCCATCTCGTGGCTCAACCTCGTGACCGGCCTGGTGCTCGCAATCGTCGTGACCCGCGTCTTCTTCCTCCCGCCGATCGAGCTCTCCGGCCGGTTTCACCCGTGGTGGGCCCTTGTGTTCCTCGCCGATTTCTCGGCAAAGGTCGTCGTGGCGTCGTTCCAGGTCGCGGCACAGGCATTCGCCGCGCGGCCGGTCAGCCGCAACGCGGTCATCGGCGTGCAGCTCTTCACCCGCTCCGACTTGATCATGACGCTCACCGCCATCGCGCTGTCACTCATCCCCGGTTCGCTTGTCGTGGAGGCAGATCGTGAGCGGTCGGTGCTCTACCTCCACGTGTTCTCGACTCCGGATGATGCGGCGGTCGAGGCCGCACGCACCCAGGTCATGCGCATCGAAAGACAGCTCGTGCGGGCCCTCGGCTCGCGCCACGACCTCGAGAGGATGAGCGAATGGACCTGATCTACCTGGGCGTCGGAGCGCTGTTCACCGCGGCCGCCCTGCTCACCGTCTACCGCATCGTGCGTGGGCCATCCATTCTCGATCGGATGATCGCCTCCGATGTGCTGCTGACGACGCTCATGCTCACGGTGGGCGCGGAGATGGTCTACAACGGGCACACGCGCACCATCCCGCTCATGGTCGTGCTCGCGAGCACGGCCGTGTTCGCCACGATCGCGGTGGCGCGCTACGTCTCCAAGCAGGACATCTCGGGGCTGGCAAGCCCGGACACCCCTGTCGCCGACAGTCCGCTCGGCGGCAGCGCGGCGGCGACGAGTTCGCCGCCCGCCGACGGGCCCCTCGTCGAATTCACGGATCCGACCACCGACGAGCACAATCAGGGAGGCCGCACGTGACCCCGCACGACACGCTCGACCTCCTCGCAGTCATCTCGTTGCTCGTGGGCGCCTTTCTCTCGCTCGCCGCGGGCGTCGGCCTCGTGCGCTTCCCCGACGCCCTCAGCCGCATGCACGCGGCGACGAAGCCTCAGGTGCTCGGCCTCGTCTTCGTCTGCGTCGCCATCGCCCTCGAGTCGCGCAGCTGGTCGACGCTGCTCGTGCTCATCCCGGTCATCCTGTTCCAGCTGATCACCGCCCCCATCTCGGCCCACATGGTCGGCAGGGCCGGTTACCGCACCGGCAACTTCCGCTCAGACCTGATGATTGTCGACGAATTGGAGGAGGCGGTGGATGCCGCGAGCCGCGAGTCGCACGAACCCCGCGGCGATGCGCGCGCGTAACGCGCCGTTCCGCGGAGCTTTACACTCGTAATATGCCGGACACCTCTGCTAGCGCTCCCGATATCAAGCCCCGCTCCCGTACCGTCACCGACGGCATAGAAGCGACGACGTCTCGCGGCATGCTGCGAGCGGTGGGCATGGGTGACGCCGACTGGGAGAAGCCGCAGATCGGCATCGCCAGTTCATGGAACGAGATCACCCCCTGCAACCTCTCACTCGACCGCCTCGCGCAGGCGGCGAAGGAGGGCGTGCACGGCGGCGGCGGGTACCCGCTCCAGTTCGGAACGATCAGCGTCTCCGACGGCATCTCGATGGGCCACGAGGGCATGCACTTCTCGCTCGTGTCGCGCGAGGTCATCGCCGACTCCGTCGAGACCGTGATGATGGCGGAGCGTCTCGACGGCTCGGTGCTGCTCGCCGGATGCGACAAGTCGATCCCCGGCATGCTCATGGCCGCCGCCCGACTCGACCTCTCGTCGGTCTTCCTCTACGCCGGCTCGATCGCCCCCGGCTGGGTGAAGCTGACCGACGGCACGGAGAAGGAGATCACGATCATCGACTCCTTCGAGGCCGTGGGCGGGGTCAAGGCCGGCACGATGAGCCTCGAAGACGCGCACCGCATCGAGTGCGCGTTCGCTCCCGGGGAGGGCGCGTGCGGCGGCATGTACACCGCCAACACGATGGCGTCCGTCGCCGAGGCCCTGGGGTTGAGCCTCCCCGGCTCGGCGAGCCCGGCCGCCGCCGACCGTCGCCGCGACTACTACGCGCACCGCTCCGGCGAGGCGGTCGTCAACCTGCTGCGCCTCGGCATCACCGCCCGCGACATCCTGACCAAGAAGGCCTTCGAGAACGCGATCACCGTCGCCATGGCGCTCGGCGGCTCCACGAACGTCATCCTGCACCTGCTCGCGATCGCCTTCGAGGCAGAGGTCGAGCTCACCCTCGACGACTTCAACCGCATCGGCGACAAGGTGCCGCACGTCGGCGACCTCAAGCCGTTCGGCCAGTACGTGATGAACGACGTCGACCGCAACGGCGGGCTGCCGGTGCTCATGAAGGCGCTGCTCGACGCCGGCCTCATGCACGGCGACGCCCTCACAGTGACAGGCAAGACCCTCGCCGAGAACCTCGCCGAGATGAACATCCAGCCGCTCGACGGCAAGGTGCTCCGTACGCTCGACAACCCGATCCACGCGACCGGCGGGCTCACCATCCTGCGCGGCTCCTTCGCTCCCGAGGGCGCCGTGGTCAAGACCGCAGGCTTCGATGCCGATGTGTTCGAGGGCCCCGCCCGCGTCTTCGAGCGCGAGCGTGCCGCTCTCGACGCGCTCACCGAGGGAAGCATCAAGAAGGGCGAGGTCGTCGTCATCCGCTACGAGGGACCCAAGGGCGGCCCGGGCATGCGCGAGATGCTCGCCATCACCGCGGCCATCAAGGGCGCTGGCCTCGGAAAAGATGTACTACTCTTGACGGACGGCAGGTTCTCAGGCGGCACAACCGGACTGTGTATCGGCCACATAGCTCCCGAAGCGGTGGACGCAGGTCCCATCGCCTTCGTGCGCGATGGTGATCTAATAAGGGTCGATATCGCAGCTCGCTCGCTCGACCTACTTGTCGATCCAGCAGAGCTGGAAGCTCGCCGCATCGGCTGGGCTCCCCTTCCCCCGCGCTACACCCGAGGCGTCCTCGCCAAGTACTCGAAGCTCGTGCACTCCGCCGCAGAAGGCGCCGTCACCGGCTAGGTACCGGATCATCATCCGCAATTCTCTCTAAGGAATCCCATGTCCACGGACTCACCAGCCGTGTCAACGGCCAGCCCCCGACCGCCCAAGAAACCAGCGCCGATCGAGCCGGAGATCCTCACCGGCTCGGGCGCGGTGCTGCGCTCGCTCAAGAACCTCGGCATCACCGACGTGTTCGGACTCCCGGGCGGCGCGATCATCCCGTTCTACGACGAGTTGATGGCCGACACGGACATCCGGCACATCCTCGTGCGGCACGAGCAGGGAGCCGGTCATGCCGCGGAGGGCTACGCCGCGTCATCCAACCGCGTCGGAGTCGCCATCGCGACATCGGGCCCCGGCGCGACCAACCTCGTGACCGCCATCGCCGACGCCTACATGGACTCGGTGCCGCTGCTCGCCATCACGGGCCAGGTCTTCTCCACCCTCATGGGCACGGATGCCTTCCAGGAGGTCGACATCATCGGAATCACGATGCCGATCACCAAGCACTCGATCCTCGTGAAGGATGCCGCAGACGTGCCGGCCGCGATCGCGTCGGCGCACCACATCGCCACGACGGGGCGACCGGGGCCGGTGCTCGTCGACATCACGAAGGACGCCCAGCAGAACAGCGCGCCGTTCGTCTGGCCGCCCAAGCTCGACCTCCCGGGCTACCGGCCGGTCACCAGGGCGCACGGAAAGCAGATCACCGCGGCCGCCGAGATGCTCGCCGCGTCGTCGCGACCCGTGTTCTACGTCGGCGGCGGCGTCATCCGGTCGCAGGCCTCGGCACAGTTGCTCCAGCTCGTGGAGAAGACGGGCGTTCCCGTCGTCACCACGCTCATGGCCCGCGGCGCATTCCCCGACTCGCACCAGCAGCAGCTCGGCATGCCCGGCATGCACGGAACCGTGCCGGCGGTGCTCGGCCTGCAGGAGAGCGACCTCATCATCGCCCTCGGCGCACGCTTTGACGACCGGGTCACCGGAAAGACGAGCGAGTTCGCCCCCAACGCGAAGATCGTGCACGTCGACATCGACCCGGCCGAGATCGGCAAGATCCGCGCGGCCGACGTGCCGATCGTGGGCGACGCGAAAGACGTCATCGTCGATCTCCTCGCCGCGTGGTCGACCGCGACGGCGAACGTCACCCCGGATTACTCGGAGTGGTGGACGCGCCTCAACGCGCTGCGCGAGCAGTTCCCCCTCGGCTACACCATGCCCGATGACGGGCTGCTCTCGCCGCAGCAGATCATCGAGCGCATCGGTCAGATGACCGGACCTGAGGGTGTCTACGCCTCCGGCGTCGGCCAGCACCAGATGTGGGCCGCCCAGTTCATCAAGTACGAGCGCCCCAACTCGTGGCTCAACTCCGGCGGCGCCGGCACCATGGGCTACGGGGTGCCCGCCGCAATGGGCGCCAAGGTCGCCGAGCCCGACCGCGTGGTGTGGGCGATCGACGGCGACGGCTGCTTCCAGATGACCAACCAGGAGCTCGCCACCTGCGTCATCAACAACATCCCGATCAAGGTCGCGATCATCAACAACTCGAGCCTCGGCATGGTGCGGCAGTGGCAGACGCTGTTCTACGACGGCCGACACTCCTTCACCGACCTCAACACCGGGCACGGCACCGCGATGGTGCCCGACTTCGTCAAGCTCGCCGACGCGTACGGTGCCCTCGGCATCCGGGTGACGAAGCAGGAAGAGGTGGATGCAGCCATCCAGCTCGCCCTCGACACCAACGACCGCCCCGTGGTGATCGACTTCATCGTCAGCCGCGACTCGATGGTGTGGCCCATGGTGCCCCAGGGCGTCGGGATGTCCCAGGTGCAGTACGCCCGCGAACACGCCCCCGAGTGGGAAGAGGAGTAGACCCATGAGCCACGTCCTTTCCCTTCTCGTCGAAGACAAGCCCGGCCTGCTCACGCGCGTCGCCGGTCTCTTCGCGCGCCGCGGCTTCAACATTGAGAGCCTCGCCGTCGGCAAGAGCGAGATCCCCGGCCTCTCCCGCATCACCGTCGTGGTGGATGTCGAGGAGCTGCCGCTCGAGCAGGTGACGAAACAGCTCAACAAGCTGGTGAACGTCATCAAGATCGTCGAACTCGACCCCGCGGCATCCGTCACGCGAGAGCACATGCTCATCAAGGTGCGGGTTGACAACACCACGCGCTCGCAGGTGCTCGAGGCCGTCACGCTGTTCCGTGCCCGGGTCGTGGATGTCTCCACCGATGCGCTCGTCATCGAGACCACGGGCGACAGCGGCAAGATCCAGGCGTTCCTGCGCATCCTCGAGCCGTACGGCATCAAGGAGCTCGCGCAGAGCGGGCTGCTCGCCATCGGGCGCGGCGGCAAGAGCATCACCGAGCGCGTCTTCAAGAACTAGGGGCACGCGAAGCGCCCAGTAGATCGAGCAGGCCGCCCGCGGCCGTATCGAAATCCGTACCAACCGAATACAGAATCCAAGAAATAGCAGGTTTCGATACGGCCCTGGCGGGCCTACTCAACCAGCCGACCAGAGAAGGAAACCCAAGTGACCGAGATCTTTTACGACAAAGACGCCGACCTTTCGCTGATCCAAGGAAAGAAGGTCGCCGTCATCGGCTACGGCTCGCAGGGCCACGCCCACGCGCAGAACCTGCGTGACTCGGGTGTCGAGGTCGTCGTCGGCCTCAAGGAGGGCTCCACGTCGAAGCAGAAGGCGGAAGAGGCCGGCTTCACCGTGCTGACCGGCGCCGAGGCCGCGGCTTGGGCCGACGTCATCGTCATCCTCGCCCCCGACCAGAGCCAGCGCCACCTCTACGCGGATGACATCGCCGCCAACCTCACCGAGGGCAAGGCGCTCGTGTTCGGTCACGGCTTCAACATCCGCTACGGCTACATCACCGCTCCCGCCGGCGTCGACGTGCTGCTCGTCGCGCCCAAGGGACCGGGTCACACCGTGCGCCGTGAGTACGAGGCAGGCCGAGGCGTTCCCGTCATCGTTGCCGTCGAGCAGGACGCCACCGGTTCCGCGTGGGACCTCGCCTGGTCGTACTCCAAGGCGATCGGCGGGCTTCGCGCCGGCGGCATCAAGACCACCTTCACCGAGGAGACCGAGACCGACCTCTTCGGCGAGCAGGCCGTCCTGTGCGGCGGTGCGTCCGCCCTGGTGATGGCTGGCTTCGAGACGCTGACCGAGGCGGGCTACCAGCCCGAGGTCGCCTACTTCGAGTGCCTGCACGAGCTCAAGCTGATCGTCGACCTGATGTACGAGGGCGGCATCGGCAAGATGCGCTGGTCGATCTCCGACACGGCCGAGTTCGGCGACTACGTCACCGGCCCGAAGATCATCACGCCCGCCGTGAAGGAGGCGATGAAGCAGGTCCTCGCCGAGATCCAGGACGGCACCTTCACCAAGGCGCTCATCGAGGACGACGACAACGGCGGCCCGCGCATGAAGGCCTACCGCGAGGCCGGCTCGAGCCACCCGATCGAGATCACCGGTGCGCAGCTGCGCCCGATGATGGCCTGGATCGACGACTCCGGCGAGTAGCACCTCCGCACGCAAAAAGGCCCGGCCCCGCGAGGGACCGGGCCTTCCTGCGTCCCGGTGCTACGCCGGGCCGAACCAGCCGCTGACGTCGGCCAGCAGGCCGACGGTCCCGGAGCTGTTGCGCAGCCGGACCACGCCGTCGGTGAGCTTGACCACGACCAGGTCCGCGGCGGTCTGCCCGGCGCCCAGGTTGAGGTTCGAGACGACCGGGACCGTCGTGGCCGCGGCCGGGTAGACGCGGACGTCGGTGCTGGCGGAGGCGGCCACGCCGGTCACGTTGAGCACCGCC
>JAODMO010000041.1 GCA_025464995.1 Microbacteriaceae bacterium | reverse complement strand
GCCCGACGGCTTCAGCGTGCCTCAGCCAGGTGAGTCGCGGGGAACGCGCTGACATCCTCGGTCTCGCCCTGGCTGATCCGGTGCCGGGTCGCACACGGTCTTCGGTGCCTCGACCCGAGAACACCGGTGGCGCTTGGAGGAGATCACCAACGGCACCGGAGTCGACTATGTCGTCGACACACCCGGACGCCCGGAGGTGCTCCGCCTCGCCGCTGATTCGCTGGGCGTAGGGGTCATTCCGCAGCTGATCCAGCTGTGGCACGATGGTCGCTTCCCCTTCGAAATGATGATCGCCGACTACACGCCCGACGAGATCACTCGGGGCTTCGACGACTCCACGTCGGGCAAGACCAGCAAGCCGGTCATCATTTTCTGAAGCGAAGACACGAAGGGCCAGCCGGTCATTCGGCTGGCCCTTCGTCGTCCGGTGCTTTGAGGGCTAGACGATGGCTGCCCGAAGCTCGGCTGCTGCGGCGCCCGGGTCGGCAGCTCCGTAGATGGCGCCACCGGCGACGGCGACGCTCGCGCCAGACTTCTGCACGGCCTCGATGGTCGCGGAGCTGACTCCGCCGGCGACCGAGAACGCGACGCCGGAGTCGGCGCCCGCATCGAGGAGGCTGTTCAAGGTGAAGCCGTCTTCGGCCTGCTCGTCGAGGCCGGCGTGCATCTCGACGAACTCGGCTCCGAGCACGGTGACCTCGCGGGCGCGGGCGGCCTTGTCGGCGACGCCGATGAGGTCGACGACGATTCCCTTGCCGTGCTTCTTGGCGGCCTTCACCGCGCCGACGATGGTGCTGTCGCCCGCGACGCCCAGCACGGTGACGAGATCGGCGCCGGCGGAGAAGGCGATGTCGGCCTCGAGCTCTCCGGCATCCATCGTCTTGAGGTCGGCGAAGACGATCTTGTCGGGGTGGGCGGCCTTGATGGCCGTGATGGCCGACAGGCCGGCGGCCTTGATCAGCGGGGTGCCGAGCTCAAGGATGTCGACGTGGGGCGCTGCCGCCGCGGCGAGCTCCAGGGCGGCTTCAGTGGTGAGGGTGTCCATAGCGAACTGCAGTTTCATTGTGTTCCTTGCGTTGGTGAGGGTGGGGGCTATTCGAGATTGGAGTGACGAGGCCAGAGTTCGTCGGCCGTCTGGCCGGACGCCTTCCACAGTGCGTGAAAGAGAGCGTCACCGATGATGGCGACCGACTGCTCGAAGAGGCTTCCGGCGTATTGCACCGAAGCGGTGCTGTTGCGGTCGAGCTTGCGGGCGGCGGGGACGATAATCGCGACGTCGGACAGGTCCGCAATGACGGATGAGGCGTCGGCGGTGATCGCGACAGTCGACGCTCCCACCTCGCGGGCCTTGCCTGCGGCACGCACGATGCTTTCGGTCGTGCCTGACCCGCTCGCGACGAGCAGCGTGTCTCCCGCTTCGATGGCGGGGGCCGTCGCTTCGCCGACCGCGTGGACGGCGAGTCCCAGGTGCATGAGGCGCATCGCCGTCAGGTTGAGCGCGATGCCCGAACGCCCGGCGCCGAGAGTGAACACCCGTCGAGCTCCTTGCAGCGCTTCAGCAGCCTCGTCGAGGGTGTCACGGTTGGCGGCGCTGATCGCTGCGCCGGTCGTGGCCAGTTCCGAGTAGATGGCGTCGAGGGCGGTAGCGACAGAGAATTCTTCGACCGGGAGCATGCTTCCATCGTTCGCCTTTTCGACCGGGAACCATGCCCGCCCATTGGGCAGTCTTTCCCACCCGATTGGGTAGGAAGGCAATATCCGGGTAGGGTTCGGGTATGGTCCTCGCCGAACCGAACCACTCGAACGAGCTACTGCCACAGGTTCGCGAGGTGATGGCGCAATCCCTGCTCGGCATCGCATCCGCCCTCTCCTCGATGTTGCAACCCACGGTCTCGCACAGCGCCCTTGTGATCTTCACCGAGGACTGCACGGGGCGTCCGCAGAAGAAGGCGGGGCTGGCCGCGATCATCGATAGGGTGACCATCGCCGAACTGGATGCGATCCGCGACGAAGCGGCAGGCATGGCTTTCGTCGGAGACGTCGTCATCGGGGGAGCCCCGCGCCGCGTTGCCGTGTGGGCCGCCGACACGGCCGCGATCCTCGTTCTCGTCGATGTGGAGGAAGCTGATATCCCCAAGGCGCTGGTGGCTCAGGTGCACGAGGTGTGGGAATTGATCGCCCTCAGCATCCGTCAACAGGTAGCAGCTGCCGCGCCGTCGTACATCGCTGACTCGAGGTCTGCGTCCCGCGACCGGGCAAGCCTCATCGCCGACCTCACCGACACCCAGGCCACAACGCTCGAGTCGCTGCTCGCTGTACTGCGCTCGACCAGCCATAGCGACGTCGCCTCCCGGCAGCGGGCGATCGACATTGCAGCGGCCGCTATGGTTCAGCTGAGGGCGGTCTCCGATCGTGATCGACTTCTCGCCGAGGAGCCCGTGCACAGTGCTTTCGAGCGACTACGCGACGACCTCGCCCCACTCGTCAAACACGGCGGGCTCGACGTCGAGTTCGTGCCGCCGCCGGTTGAAGGACGGCCACTCCCCGGCGAGGTAGCGCACGCCGCTCGCGCTGTCGTCCGCGGCGCCGTACTCGCCCTTTCCGACAGCGCGTCCGCCAACCGGGTCCGCGTCCAATGGGATTGCGACGGCTCCAACCTTCTCATCGGCATCCGCGACAACGGCGCCGGAAACCTCGTGCAGACATCACCCGGGCTCTCCCAGCTCACCGCGCGCGTCGCCGTGCTCGACGGCACGATCACTGTGCAGTCCACAGCGGGATGGGGATCTCAACTCGACATCGCGATCCCGCTCGACGGGGGCTCAACCACTGCGCTCCCGGGCGCAGACGGTCTCACTCGCCGAGAGCGCGAAGTGCTCGCCCTCCTGATCGCAGGGAAGCGCAACCGCGCTATCGGTAAGGAACTTACGATCAGCGAGAACACTGTGAAGTTTCATGTCGCGAACGTGCTTCGCAAGACCGGAACGGTGTCGCGAGCGGAACTCGCCGCGCTTGCCGGCTCCGGGCGTTGAGCGCGAGAAGGCGGGAATGCTGTCGAGTGTAGTAGATCTCGGTTGACGAAATGGGGCTTGATGCGTGCACAAGAACGCGTGAAGTGGGAGAAACGCCGGTCTCCGCTCACTCCAGGCTCACGTCCCGGCGATGTGCCGGGCATTCCGCGGGCCCGGCTGGAGGCTCGAGCCGGGTCATGTGCGTGTGAAGCGACCCAACGTTCCGACCGCGTTCGAGGCGTTCGATGTCGGCTCAAACGTGGTTGTTCGGCCGGTCTTCGTCGTGCCGGGCAAGCCGCCGAGCCGAGAGTGCGACAGCACCACGCGCTTCAGCCATAGGAAACCAAGGCGACGTCCCGCGCGCACATCGCGTCGACCGACGCTGCGGAGAGCACCCGTTGAATGACCATTATCGCCGCACCCAGCACACCCGCTCTATCTCCTGCCCGCGACTGCACAATAGAAAGGTGCTGAGTGGCAAGAGGCATGGAGCGGTAGTAGACGACCTCGCGCACCCCGGCGAGTAAGTGCTCGCCAGCGCTGCCGATACTGCCGCCGACCACAACCACCGAGGGATTGAGCAGGTTCACGATGGTCGCGAGCACTTCGCCTATCTCCCGGCCTGCCTGCCTAGTGGCGGAAATGGCGTGAAGGTCGCCGGAGCGGACCAGTTCGACCACATCCTGACTGGTTTTCGCGTCGAGGCGGAGTGCGCGCAGCTCCCTCGCAACCGCGGTTCCGCTGGCGATGGCTTCGAGGTCACGCTCATCCTCGGGGGGGCGGGGCGAGTTCCTGCTGTACGGCACCTGCACGTGCCCGATGTCACCGGCCGTTCCTTGGGCGCCGCGTTGCAATTGGCCGCCGCTGATGACGCCGGAGCCGATTCCCGTAGATACCTTGATGAAGATCAGATCGTCAACATCCGGCCACGTCATCGCCTTCTCACCGAGCGCGAGCAAGTTGACGTCATTGTCGACCAGCACGGGCACGTCGAAGGTGTCTTGAATGTAGCCGGCGATGTCGAATCCGTCCCATCCGGGCATGATGGGCGGGTTGGTGGGCCTGCCCGTGGAATGTTCCACAGGTCCCGGCACTCCGACGCCGACGCCGGCGAGTGAGTCGACCCCGAAACCCTCGTCAGCGAGCAACTTTTGAGCGCTCGCGACTACCCAGGCGAGCACCGGCTCGGGGCCATCTGTGATCCGGATATCCGTGCGCATCGTCGCGAGTATGGCGCCGTCCAGGCTCGAAAGGGCGACACTTCCGTGGGTAGCGCCCAGGTCGGTGCCGATCACCACGCGAGCTAACGGATTGAGTTCCACTCGCGCTGGTGGCCGCCCTCCAGAGGATGCCGCTTCCCCAGCGGACCGCAGCAGGCCCTTGCTCAGCAGCAAGTCGACCCGAGTGGAGACGGTCGACCTCGAAAGCCCTGTGATACTCGCGAGTTGCGACTTTGTGAACGCCTCGCCCTCGCGGAAGATTTGAAAAAGGTCGCCCGGACCGGAACCGTGTCCAGCCAGAGGCCCCAGCGCGTCGCTCATGGGCATCAGTAAACCACATCTGTTCCTTGTGAGATTTGGGCAGTCGCTCCCACCTTCTGCTTACCGGTTGACAGAAGGCGCTTCCAGGGTGTCAAATGTAGCCATGAACACCGACGTATCGATGGCCCAACGGAGCGCCCTGCGACCGGCCTTCATCGGTGGCGGGTTCATGGCTCAGGTACACAGTGTCGCCGCGCGCGCCGCAGGAGCTACTCCTTCGGCGCTGCTTTCCTCGAGCCTTCCCAACGCGAAGGCCGCCGCGGAACGGCTCGGTGTCACTCAAGCATTCGAGTCCCTCGACGAGCTCCTCTCGAGCGACGTCGACGTCATTCATATCTGCTCGCCCAACGCGACCCACGCGCCGTATGCGCTTCGTGCTCTCGAGGCCGGGAAGCACGTCATCTGCGAGAAGCCGCTCGGCACCAACATCCACGAAGCGGCCCGCATGACGGAACTGGCGCGACAACTCGGTCTGACTGCCACCGTGCCATTCGTCTATCGCTTCCACCCGATGGTGCGCGAAGCACGCGACCTCGTCCGCCGCAACATGCTGGGCGCTGTGTTGACCATCCAGGGTGGATACATGCAGGACTGGCTGATGGACGCCAGCAACGACGATTGGCGCGTCGATGCGGAACTCGGAGGTGCTTCCCGGGTTTTCGCAGACATCGGGTCGCATCTCTGCGACCTCATCGAGTTCGTCACAGACGATCGAATCGTGTCTCTGAGCTCTCGCACCCGCGTGGTGCACCCGAATCGTGCACACAACCGCAACGTGACCACCGAGGACCTCGCAGCGGTGATCTTTGAAACCGCCGGTGGGGCGCTCGGCACATTGGTCGTGAGCCAGCTGGCGCCAGGACGCAAGAACAGGCTCACCATCGAGATCTCCGGACAGACCCGAAGCCTCGCCTTTGATCAAGAACAGCCCGAGTCGCTGTGGCTCGGTGAGCGTGAAGGCTCGCGAACTATCCTGCGCGATCCACTCTTGCTCTCCGCCGACGCCGCCCGCTTGAGTCGTCTCCCGGCGGGACATCCGCAAGGGTACCAGGACGCTTTCAACGCCTTCGTCGCTGACAGCTACGACGCGATCTTGGGCCAACCCGCCGATGGGCTGCCCACATTCTCCGACGGTCTCAGGGCCGTGCGGATAACCGAGGCGGTTCTCGCATCCGCCCGCTCGGGGGAGCGGGTCTCACTGGAAACCGAATCAACGTACAAGATTTCAGCGGACGAGTTGATCGCTTAAGTCTCACGGCTGTCAGGAAAGTTCACCGATACAAGGAGGTATTGCAATGCAATCACGACTCAGCAAACATGCATTTGTGGGTGTCGCCGTAGCAACAACCGCGGCGCTGGCCCTCGGGGGGTGTAGCGCCCAGCCCGCGAGCGATCCCGGCGCGAAGCCGGAAACCCTCCGGGTGCTCTACACGACGTCCGAAGCGAACGTGGCCGCGCTTCAGGCGCAGGTCCCCGCGTTCGAGGATGAGTTTGGAATCAAGCTCGCCATCGACACGCAGCCGTACGACGCCCTCCAGCAGAAGGTCTTCTCCGAGTTCGCGTCGTCGAGCGACTACTACGACATCGTTGTTGTCGACACCCCTTGGGCGCCGGCTCTCGTCGGCAACCTTGAGCCCCTCAGCGCTTACATCGAGAACTCATCGCTCAATAAGAAAGCCGACGCTAACGTCGCCGACTTCATACCCAAGGTTCTCTATGACACGGCGGTCTACGACGCGAGCGATCCTCTGAAGCAGTACCCGGACCCGACGGAGGCGGGAGATGCGAAGACCATCACGAATGCCGGCTTCGACATCTACGGCCTCCCCATTCAGGCCAACGTCGCGGTCATGGGATACCGGAAAGATCTGTTCGACGACCCGACCCAGAAGGCGAACTTCCAAGCGGAGTTCGGTCGTGAGTTGAGCGTGCCGCAGACATGGGATGAGTACGCGGAGGTTGCGAAATTCTTCACGCAGCCCGACAAGAACCTCTACGGTACGACCGTTATGGCTGGCGTGGGTGACTGGGCCACCGACGACTTCAAGACGTTGTTGGCGAGCTTCGGCGGCGATGCTCATCTCGTCACCGACGACTTGTCTCTCGCGTTTGACACCGAGGAAGGCGTGGCGGCCCTCGAGTACTACACGGGCTTGATCGACAGCGGCGTCGTTCCCCCAGGGAGCACGTCCGCGTCGTGGGATGAGACGGCAACGTCGTTCGACACCGGTTTGTCGGCTATGACGATCAACTATCACGCACTGGAGTTGGCCGACAACGTCGGCGGCGAGATCGGCTATGCGCCGGTTCCGCACGGTAAAGACGCTTCCGACGTCGGACCTCACTTCGGCACCTGGATGTTGAGCCTCAACAAGAACTCCAAGAACAAGGACTGGGCATATCAGGCCATCTCTTGGCTGACGTCATCCGACCAGCAGCTCGCCATGACCGCCGACCAGCTCCACCCCAGCCGTACATCGGTGTACGACGCGGTCGAGAACCAGACGGACAACCCAGCTGAGGCCGAGTTCTACTCGACCCTGGGCGGCTCGCTCGAGGTCGGTGTCGGCCGGGCTCGATTGACCAACTATACGGAGGTCAGCCACGCGATCGCCGTCGCCGTGAACAAGGCATCCAGCGGAGAACTCGGCCCGAAGGCCGCACTCGACGAGGCATCAGACTCTGTCACCTCCTTGCTCGAGCAGGCCGGATACACCGTCTCCAAATAGGAGACAGCCACAACCCCTCTAAGGAAACCAACTGATGTCAAGCTTGCACGCATTGACCGATCAGCGGGCAGTCGACGACGACTCCCGGGGCGCGCGCCGCAGCAGCGGAGCGCGCCCCGGGAGGCAGGTCCGCACGCAGACCGGTCGCCATATTCCGTGGCTCTATCTCTCGCCAGCGCTGGCCGTGCTGCTCGTCATGACAATCGGTCCGGCAATATACATCTTCTATACGAGCTTCCGTAATGACAGCATCCTCGGCGGCGCGGGCCAGTTCGTGGGCTTGCGCAACTACGAGACTGCTGTAAGCGACCCGGGCACGCAACATGCATTCCTGGTCACCCTCATGTTCGTTCTCATCGCTGTCGTGCTTGAGATGGCGATCGGCCTCGCGCTGGCTGTTCCGCTCTCCCGACAGACGGCATCCAGCAAGCTGGCGGCCACGCTCATGCTTCTCCCGTTCGCCGTCACCCCCGCGGTCGCCGCCATGGTCTTCAAGCAGCTGGTCAACCCCAACTACGGATGGCTGCCGTACTACCTGCAGTTCTTCGGCCTGCCGCCGAACCTCGACCTGCTTGGGGATCCGGTCGGCGCCTGGGCCGTACTCATCGTGCTGGACCTCTGGCAGTGGACGCCTTTTGTGGCGCTTATCCTCATGGCTGGGCTGCAATCCCTGCCCCTCGAGCCGATCGAGGCAGCCATGGTCGACGGCGCCAACAAGTGGCAGGTCTTCCGGCACATAACCCTTCCAGGTCTCGTCCCATTCCTCGCAATAGCCCTCGTCCTCCGAACGATCCAGGCGTTCAAGACCTTCGACTCGTTCAAAATCGTCACGGGCGGCGGGCCTGGCAACTCAACCGAGATGATCAACCTCGGCATCTACCGCATCGGCCTGCAAAGCTTCAACATCGGCTTGGCGTGCGCCACCGCCGTGCTGCTTCTCATCGTGTTGAGCATCCTCATCCCATTCATCCAAAGCGTCATCGGCAAGCGCGCCGACCCAGAGGAGGCCTAGAAATGGCTAAGTCACCATCGTCGGTCATGGAGCCCCGGGCCACCGTAACCAGCGTGCTGGGCCAGAGCTTCATGTGGGTGTGGCTGCTCATCGGCCTCGTTCCGCTGCTCTTCATGGTTGTGACCTCAATAAAGCCCGAAGGTATCGTCAACCAGACACCGCCCGTGTGGTTCTTCCAGGCCACGATGGACAACTATGCGAAGGTTCTCGCGGGTGGCCAGGGCACGTCCCAGGGCTTCGGCCAGTTGCTCGTGAATAGCACGATCGTGAGCGTGGGAGCGACTGCGCTTACGGTGCTGCTCGCGGTTCCGGCTGCGTACGCGCTCTCGATGCGCACTTTCAACCCCCGCAAGAAGATTTCGGGCTGGATCCTGTCGACCTACATGTTCCCGCCGATCGTGGCCGTCATCCCGATCTTCGTCTTCGCGGGCAAGCTCGGCGTGATGGACACGTACCCCGTGCTCATCATCCCCTATGCCGCGTTCAGCCTTCCCATTGCCGTATGGATCCTGCGCAGCTCAATCCTGCAGATCCCCTTCGAGATCCAAGAGGCGGCCATGGTCGACGGTGCCAACCACTGGGTTGCACTGCGCAGGATTATCTGGCCGCTGCTCGTGCCCTCAGTTGCAACCGTTTCGGTGCTGACCCTCGTGCTCACCTGGAACGAGTTCCTCTTTGCGCTGTCCCTTACGCGCAGTAACGCGAAGACCGCACCCGTCGGCCTCCAAGAGTTCACCGGCATGTACGGAACGGACTGGGGCAGCATCACCGCCGCGGCGACACTCATCGTGGCACCGATCCTCGTGCTCACCATCGTGCTGCGTCGCAAGATGGTCTCCGGACTCACCTTCGGCGCAGTGAAATAAGCAATGAACAAGAAGGAGGAAATGATATGAGAGCAGTACTACTTCCCGGTGACAAGCGAGTGGTCCTCGTCGACCGTCCGATACCGCAACCGGGTCCCCATGAGGTGCTCGTGCAGACCAAGGCTTCCGCCATCTGCCGCAGCGACATGAGCATCTACTACGGAACACCGATCGTCGGCGGAGCTCCGACGGTCGACATCGTGCCCGGCCACGAGGCCGCCGGCGTCGTGACGGCCGTGGGGTCGGCGGTGCAGCATGTCTCCGTGGGTGACCGCGTCGCGGGCTACCTCGCGGTGGGCAGCCAGTACTCCGAGTTCGGCGCCCAGGGCTACCCGATGCTCGATCCCGACTGGAAGTGCTTTGGATTCGACCTCGACGGCGGGGACGCAGAGTATTTTGTGCTTCCCGAGGCCAACGTGCTCTCCCTCCCCGATGACATCTCCTTCGCGGCAGGAGCGGTGCTGACCGACATGGTGGGAACGCAATACAGCACGCAGAAGCGGCTCGGAGTGTCGGCGAGGCATACCGTGGCGGTCGTCGGGCTAGGGCCGATGGGCGCGGCCGCCGTGCTCATCGCCCGCGCAAACGGTGCGCGCGTAATAGCCGTCGACGTCCTCGACTCCCGCCTCGAGCAGGCAACGGAACTGGGGGCAGATGACATCGTCAACAGTGCGAACATCGACGCCGTCGAGGAGATCCGCCGTCTGACCGGGGGCCGTGGCGCCGACGTCGTCATCGAGTGCTCGGGCAATCCCATCGGGCAGAACACCGCCTTGGACGCGGCTGCCAAGCTGGGCGCGGTGGCATTCGTCGGAGAGTCCCGGGCCACAGAGATCCGCCCGAGTGATCAGATCATCCGCAAGCTGCTGACCGTCATCGGAGGCTGGTACTTTCCCCGCGGTGATTGGGACGAGATCATCCGCTTCGTACAGGACCGGAAGATCCCCGTCGAGAAACTGATCAGCCACGAATTCTCCATTGAAGACGCGGAAGAGGCGTTCGCCAAGTTCGACCGCCGCGAGACCGAGAAGGCAATCTTCGTCTGGTGACGAGGAAGGGAAACATGTTCCGTTACACCGCAGAAATACTCCCGTACCACGACATCCCGTTCGAGGACGCGGTACGCGACCTCGCCGAGATCGGATTCACCGAAATAAACCTCTGGTCGTCAGCCGCTCCACTGGGCCACCACGTGAACCCCGGAGACGACCCCAAGGCGATCCTGGCCACACTTGACAAGTACGGCGTCAAGCCCTGTGGACTCACCACCTACGGCAAGACGCAAGACGAGATACTCGAGCGCGTGGACTTCGCGCGTGAGCTCGGGATCGACACCTTGATCTTCGATTGCGAGGCCAACTACGGCGACTTCGTGTCGACCTTCCTGCCTCCCATAGTGGAGGCCGGCCGCAAGAACGGAGTCCGCATCGCGGTCGAGAATCACCTCACGGTTCCGTTCTCCGCGGATTTCGAGGCGGGCGGCAATGAGGACAAGCGTTGGGACGAAGGCGTTGACACCTTCGCGCAGATCAAGCGCCTTATCCGCGACATCGACGATCCGTTCCTCGGAATCTGTCTCGCCCCACCCCACCTCTGGGTGATGCAGGAAAGCGTCAGCGAGATCATCACGTTTCTCGCCGAGCGCAAGCGACTGTTCTACTACTACATCTGGGACATCGACCGTCAATATCGCCACGGCACCGATGGGCTGAACTTCGGCCCCGGCGAGAATCAACTGCCTCGGCCTGACGGCACGCTCGACCACTCGGTACTTCTGGGAAACCTCGCGCGCGCGAACTATCAGGGTGCCGCGAGTCTCAAAGCACATGGCACCGGCGGCTGGTCGCTCAAGCACATTGGCGAGCAACTGCGATCGGCGGACGCGTACATCCGTCCCATCGTGCAGACCCTCCGTGCGAAAGAGTAAGCCAGGCGCCGTCCGCAGATCAGCGGTCTCGCGGCGTATCGCTACGCCTCTCGTGGAGGGCAGCGTTGCGCAAATCACGTGGCGAGCGGCACCCGCGTGACGAGATTGATTGCGACCACCACCACGACCGTTCCGAACAGAGCGAGCACGACCCTGACGACGCCCGAACCCACAGCTTTGCGATCGAGGTGCGACATCGCGCGGTCCGAGACATTCCACGAGGCGCCGATCAACTCCTGATTGTGTCTGATGGGCGTTCGGCGAAACGTTGCCGGTATGCGGCGGCGAAGCGGCCGAGATGCACGAATCCCCAACGCGCTGCCACCTCCGTCACCGTAACGGCACCCGGCTCCGCGGCCAAGAGCTCTTCGCGTACCTGCTCGAGCCGGAAATCGCGGAGGTATCGCATGGGGGACGTACCTAGTGAACGGCGGAAGTGCTCCTGCAGGCTGCGCACGCTCGTAGATGAAGCGGCAGCGAGCTCTGCCGCAGTCCACGCATGGGCCGGACGCGCACGCATCAGATCCACGGCCTCAGATACGGAACGCGTCCCCGCAAGGGGCGGCGTGGCCCGAAGATGTTCCGAATAGTTGTGAGGTTGCGCAATCAGCAAACTGTGCATCAAGACTTGTTCAAGTCGGTGCGCAGCGAGCGGGTGCTGGAGCATGCCGTCATCTTGCTCCGACGCGGCATCGATCAGTTGGAGTGCCTGCAGCACTGAGCTCCCGGGCGCCGAGGCGAGGTCCAGGGCCATCGAAAACACCAGCGGTGTCCTGAGGCTGTGTCCCAGGAGGCTCTCCAGTTCGGACTGTAATCCAGCCTTCGGGAGCATGAGCGCGATTTGAGCGAAATCGTCATCGCAGTCGAGTTCCGCGGGAAGCCCGGGTGCGAAAATCGCGGCGGTCTTGGGGGTTCCGTACACGGGGTCACGGCGGCCGGCTTGCATCCTCGCCCTGCCTGCCACAGGTATGTCGACATGGTAATTCGCGGCTTCAACGGTCTGGATTCGCATCGCGTCCCCAAATTGCAGGTATCCGGCAGTCACACGGCCGACCTTGATTGCGTTCAGCGACATGTCTAAGGAAGTCGAAGCGGACGCCGACGGGAAGTCCATAGGCAGGTACACCTTGCTCAGCGCCTGGCACGCGACATCAAGGTCCCGAGAGGAGACGACGGGATGACGACCGAACACCTCAACAGGAGTCAACGACATAACGTGATTTTGACCTAGAGAAGGCGCCGTAGCCTCATTGCCGCTCCGTTCCGCGTTAATGGGAGTCCGTGCACCGCGCTATTCGGATTTCGTGCGCTCCGGCGGGCCCTTAGCTTGGAAAGGAGCACCCGCGGGACGGGAAAGGTGCCGTTGTTTCGCGGATCGGGCGCTCCTCCGCGAGCCGGACATGGGGTGCCGCGACCGCTCATACGGCAAAGCACGGTCGAGGCGCGCATCGCCGAGGACTCCGTCGGCCCCACCTGAACACTGATGCACCCCCCATTCTGGCAGCCGACGCGAAAGAGGAGGACAGAGAGGTCATGATCCGGTGTCCGAAATGTCAAGCGCGGACTCGCCTTGCAGACAACGAGTTCTTCGGAGTGGGCCTTGCGGTGCACCGTTTCATTCGCACCTGCGATCAGTGTGACTGGTCCGCTTTCGTGTCCGGCGCAGAGCTGAGACCTGAGGCAGACCAGCCGGGCGCTCCTCAGCGGGGGCGTCTCAGGCGCGCGCTTCGACGCTTTCGGAGGTCCGCTTAGAAGAGGCGAGCTCTCTAGGCGTGATCATGCCGGGTTACGCAGTGTCTATCGACCGTCGCACCGCAAACCACAAGGAGTGAATATCGTATGCGTCTTCCCCACTGCCCTCACCGTCGTGGCCAGCATCGTCGCTGGACTCGCCCTGGTGGGACCTTTCCGGCTGTAGCGCCCGGTGCGACCGCTGCTGGCGGGCTCGTCGGAGTGACTGCGACAGACACAAGGGCCGGCCTCGCCGGCTGGCTTTCGAGCATCTCAACCACGGACGTCGCCTCGGTCGCCACTAGCACGTCCACTCCGTCGGCCCATGTCAGCTATGTGCCCGAAGCAGCGCTGACCGTAGGCGCCGTAACCGTGACCGCGGCGACTGTAGCCGCCGGGGCGAGCACCGTGCAGGCAGCGACCGCAGTGCACGGAAACACTGCCGTTTGGCACGCAGCGCTGAATGTGCATCTGCCGGCAGACGCGCTCAGGGCAAATGACTACGGCGCTGTACTAGCCCACGCGGTGATCTGATGTCTGTGAGGATGACCGAAGGTTCACCTTGATGGGCGGATCCTGCGGGGCAGAGAGCTTCCCGCAGGCTCGATCTCCTCTCCTTCACGAAAGACCTACGAATGCTCCGAACGCTCGCAGTCGCCGCCGCGATGACGCTCCTCCTGCTTCTTCACGCGGCGCCCGCGATGGCCTCGGCGGCCAGTTCGGTACCACCTGTACGCGCTCTGAAGGCATCAGTCGCTAGTGCGGGCGTCGGAATCCGGCTGGTGGACGTGCCCATAGACGGCAACGACGGCCCTCGCGCCCGCTCCCACATCGTCGATCGCCTGACACCGGGATCGACGAACCAGCGGCGAGTTCAAGTCGATGTACTCGTGACTGCAGAGGTTCCCAGCGCCGCTCCGAAGGGCGGGCAATACGAACGGGTTCGCGCAAAGGTACGGTCGACCACCGCCTCTTACGCCGGCGATGGCGCGAACGGTCCATGGACCGCGAAGCTCAAGGCGCGAAGCGGGCTCGTCGCGCGGCACATGGGCGAGAAGGTCCTCTTCTCCGCGGCGCTTCAGACGCCGAAGGTAGGGGGTTTCGGACTGCCGCTGATGGTCGCTGCCGGAACTCTGGTGCTGATCACCGCTGCAGGAGTATTCGCCGCGAAGCGGCGGCAGCTTCACTGGACTGGCTTGTCTGAGAGGGGAACTGCATGATCCCGATGCGGGCCGGAGTTCCTAGACCTGCAGCGACGTGTCGTGGTGCTGTGCTCAATACTGGTTTGGGCTGGACCCGGTTGCTCCTGCCGCTTGTGCGATGGCGGGCGGCTTCGGTTGACCGGTCTAACGGCTCGCTTCCTCGCCCGCTGGATGCCGCTCACGTGCATTGCGCGGGCCATGACAGCGACCGTGTTCTGCTGTTCGGCGCGGGTGCTGCCGTCGGATGGGGCGCCGTCACACACGATCTTGCGCTGCCCGGTGCCCTGGCCCGTGCGCTGTCTGAAGCCACCGGGCGCGGCGCCGACGTGGACGCCATTGTGGATCCCCGTATGCGGGTGTCTCAGTCTGTATCTGCACTGCGTGCGTCGAGCCTGGCGAGGTATGACGCGATCGTTGTCGTGCTCGGCGTCAACGATGCACTGCAGTTGACGCCGCTGCCCAGGTGGAGGTGCGAGTTCTCGAAGCTGCTAGAGGCGACGGTCGAGTTGTCTCTCGATGATACGAAGATCATCGTCGCGGGAATCCAGCCCATCCGGTCGATCCCCAACTTCGACACCTTCCTCGGGACTCTGGCCGATCGTCATGCCAATGCGTTGAATAGTGAGACAAAGGCGCTCTGCGCCCTGTCGGCACAAGCTGTATTCGTCCCGCTCGCGTCTCCCGAGAAAGCGAGGTCGGACGACTGGCACCGTGCACCGTTCGAGTACGCCCAGTGGGGGCGGGCGCTGGCCGCCTCGTTGGGGCCAATCCTGCCGGCTCAACCAGAGTCTCGTGCTCGTCGCCGGACCGCTGGTCTCATTGCTGTTACAGAAGCAAGTCGGCAGGAGGCAGTCGATGGGCTCGTCCTGCGAGACAACGGGTCCCTGGCACGAATAGTGGACATTCTCACCTTGGCGCAGCGGGCGTTTCATGTCGAGTCGGCAACCATTACCGTGCTCGACCGCGACCGGCAGTGGTACATCGCTCAAGTGGGAGCCGAGTTGCAAGAAGTCTCTCGCTCCAGTTCGTATTGCGATATGGCAATACGCGGCACCGGACCGATGATCGTTCGTGACGCACGTTCGGATGAAAGGTTCGTGCGGAATGCCGACGCCAATGTCGGCCCGCGCTCCTTGTTCTACGCAGGGTTCCCGCTCGAGCTGCCATCTGGGGAGCGGATCGGGACCCTGTGCGTGGTCGACTCGCGGCCCCGACGACCAGAGGAACATATCGACGAGGACCTGCTGAGGGAGCTGGCGATGCTTGTGCAGCGAGAACTCCGCGTGCACACTCCCGATTCCATCGGGTGAGGCGGTTCCGGTTCAGCCGGGAGTGGCTTCGATTCCGCGTACCTCAGCAAAACAGGCGAGACAAGAAAGTCCTGATCGAAGCGGGTCTTTCGCGCCCGATTCGGGCAGCAGACGAGTGTTGGGCTCGAGGTGAGGCTGAGGTTCAGTGCCGCCGCCATTTGCGTTGAGCGAAGTCGACCCGGTTTGACGCGGCCCGGTGTGGCTCGATGCGTGGCGTTCATTGCCGGCGAGCGCTGTTCGTCTCGTGCGCGAGCAGGTGCGTGAGGCGGAGACGGTCTACCCGCAGCTGCACATCGTGCGTCGACGGAAGCGATTCGGGGTCGCGGGATTCGTCGGCAAACACCGATACCGGGCCTGAGCGAGCAGGCCCGGTATCGTTCGAACGGTCAGTCGGCGGTGCCGTCCTCGACCTCGACGCCGTTGACGTCGTCGCTCGGGTCTTCGACGCCGGACTCGGTCGCGTCATCCGCGGTCTCGCCGTCGTTCGTGCCGTCTTCGACTTCGACGCCGTTGACGTCGTCGGCGGTTTCGCCGTCGCCGTCGCTGACCGTCGAGTGGGTCGATGCCGGAGTGGCGGGCGTCGCGAATGCGCCGCCCGTGAGGCTCAACCCTGCGGCGAGGGCGAGTGCCGCGATGGCGACGGTTCCGCCGACGATCTTCGTCTTGATCTCCATGATGTGGTGCCTTTCGTGATGTGAGAACTCGCAGGTGCGGGTTTCTTCTTCGAGGTTATTCAGTGGTTCGTGAGATGACGGTGAGAGCCGTGAGATCGGAGACTCACGCCCGGCGCCGGGGAAAAACGAGTTGAGCGGTGGTTCCGACGCCCTCGGTGCTGGTGATCGTGAGGGTTCCGCCGTGGGCATCCATGATCTGGCGCACCAGAGCGAGTCCCACCCCGTGCCCCGGCCGTGAACGGGCCTCATCCGCCCTCCAGAACCGGTCGCTGGCGTGGGCTATCCCCTTCCGGCTCATGCCGATTCCGGTGTCTGTCACGGTTATCGCGGGGTCGCCGTTCACGAGGTCGGTAGTCACGGTCACTTCCCCTCCGGCGGGGGTGAATTTCAGCGCATTGTCGACAATGTTGACGATCGCGCGGAGTACGAGAGATCGTGAGGCCGTCACCATAGTGGGTCGACCCAGTGTGACTGCAAGGGGCGGACCGTCTGGTCTGCGGGGCGAGTTCTCCTGTTTCGTGGCCTCGAGGACGAGCTCGTTGAGTGCAAACGTGGTCATCGCCGAGTTCGGATATCTCCCTTCGCTATGCGAGAGGAGAAGGAGATCGTTGGTCAACTGGGTGAGGCTCTCGATCTCTTCCAGCGAGATTGCGATGGCGTTCTCGTATTCGGCAACCGAACGCGTTCTGCTGGTCACGAGTTCGAGTTCGCCCTGGATGATGCTCAAGGGCGTTCGCAGCTCGTGGGACGCGCCGTCGACGAACCGTTCTTGCCGTTCGTAGCTGAGCCGGATGGGCCGGAGTGCGGCGCGGGCCATGAGGTAGCTCGTGATCGGGACGATGACGAACAGCACGGCATAGCTCGTGACCAATCCCGTCCTCAGGCTCGCGAAGCCTTGTTCGGCCGCGTTGACTGCACCTTCACCGTCGGCTTCGGCAGCGTCGAAGTCGAAGGTGCCCGTGACGAAGATGTAGATCCCCACTGCGAACGCCGCGAAGAGGAGCAGCTGCACCGTGGCGAATGCTGCGGTGAGCCGAATAGTCGCGCGAGTGAACATCACCGGTCGGCGTCGATGGAATAGCCCGATCCCCGGTGCGTCTGGATGACCTCCTTCTCGCCGGGCAGGGTGAGCTTCTTACGGAGGTAGCGGATGTAGGTCTGCACGACGTTGCTGAAGCCGTCGTAATTGGAGTCCCAGGCGTGGTCGATGAGCTCGCTCGAGCTGACCACCGTGCCCGCATTCCGCATGAGGTATTCCAGCACGGCGAATTCCTTCGCGCTGAGTGCGATCGTACGCTCGCCTCGTGCCGCCGAGCGGGTGGCAGGGTCGAGTGTGACGCCCTGCGCGCGGAGGACGCTCGGTTGGGCGTGCGGCGACCGGCGGAGCAGTGCGCGCACGCGGGCGAGGAGTTCGACGAGGTGGAAGGGTTTGACGAGGTAGTCGTCGGCGCCGGCGTCGAGCCCGTCGACGACGTTGCGTTTGGTGCCCAGCGCGGTGAGCATGAGGACGGGAATGTCTTCGGTGGTTGACCGGATGTGCCTGCACACGTCCATGCCGCCGCCCGGGGATCCGGGAAGCATCAGGTCGAGAAGGACGAGGTCGTGGCCACCGGTGTCGAAGGTCGCCATGGCGCCCGGGGCGGTTGTCTCGACGTCGACCGCGTAGCCGGCTTCAGTGAGGGTGCGGCGCACGACCGTCGCGATGCGGGGGTCATCCTCGACCACGAGGATTTTCACGCTGGGCCGGCTTGTCGCTGCACGTCGTCGAGGCTCGACGCCGACAGCGGGGCAGAGACCGAGGGATGTGGTGCCGTTGTGCGGGCGGGCCGGTAGACGATTCGTGAGTGGTAGAGGAACCTCAGCACGAACCCGGTGGCGATGAGCACCGCTTGCACGAGAAGACTCGGCACGGGAAACGTTTCGACAATCACCCAGAGGAGGGCGGTGCGCACGGTGGTCTCGATCCCGTTGAAAGCGACCGACTGCGCGAACCTCGCCCACACGTTGCGCCCGCCGGCCCGGAGGTCGTGGAAGACGAGAAGCTCCAAAAGCAGGAAATTGCCGATGATCGTGACTGTCGCCGCCACGATCGCCGCGCCCAGATACCAGACGCCCAACGCCTGGAGGCCTCCCATGATAGCGAGGTTGGCGAGCGCGCCGGCGGCGCCCACGGCGGCGAATCCGGAGAGGCGTCCGAAGCGCAGCGCGCCGAGCTGCGTCACGAACCGGATGCCCTGACGCAGGTCGGCCTTCGAGTCGCCGGCGACGCGTTTGCCGAAGACGAAAGGCTCCTCGACGACGGTGAGGGTGTTGCGGGCGAGGATCTCGAGCAGGATCTTGAACCCGCGTGGTCGGAGCGAGCCGATGTCGACCGCGGATCGTCTCACCGCGAAGAAGCCCGTCATCGGATCCGTGACGTTGCGCAACTTCACGGGGAACATGGCGCGCGTGAGGGCGGTCGTGCTTGATGACACCAAGCGTCGAAGGGGGTTGTCGAGCCCGAGTGACGAGCCGCCGTCGAGGTGCCGTGAGGCGACGACGATGTCGGCGATCTGCTCGACCCCCGAGGCGAGCAGCACGGGTATGAGCTCGGGTGGATGTTGCAGGTCGCCGTCCATCACGACGCACCATTCGCTCGAGCTCGCCGCGAGGCCTTCGAGAACTGCGCCGGAGAGCCCGCCGACGGCAACGTCGCGGTGGATCAGCCGGACGGGGACGGTGGAGGTTGCTGCCGCGCGTCGCACCATGGCGGGCGTGTCGTCTGTCGAGTCGTCGACGAAGAGTATTCGAGCGTCGTGTCCTGTCGTGGCGGCGCCGATGCGGCGGATGAGCTCCGCGACGTTCGGGCCCTCATTGAATGTCGGGATGACTATGGTGACGTCCATGCGCGCCTCGTCCGCTGTGAGTGGTGTGGGCTTCCCACTCTCGCCACGGCGCTGTAAGAATCCCCTAAGAACGGGGCCGGTTTTCTTAGAGAGTCCTGTGATGTCACCGGCGACGCTTAACGCATGAGCGCAGGCATCCGACCAGTCATCCGGTTCGCGAGGACGGCGGGTCCTGCTGCGCTCGTCTTGGCCGTGGTCGTCGCGGCGGGGTTCGCACTCGTGTCAGCATCGGGATGGACGGCCCGCGAGATGGGCTTCCTCCGCTCGGTGAGCCTCCTCCACAATCCCGCGCTCGACTGGTCCGCCCTCGCAATAAACAGGCTGTTCGGGCCACCGATGGCAAGCCTCATCATCCTGCTCGGCGCGATCACCGTGGCCGGTGTGACGCGCCGACTGGATCGCGCGGCCTATTTCTTCGTGATGGTCGCCGTGCCCTGGCTGGGGAACGAGGTGGTGAAGATGATCGTTCACCGCCCCCGGCCCGACATCCCCTCTCTCGCCCACCCCCTCATCTTCGAGCCGGGTGGACTCGGATACCCGAGCGGGCACACGACGTTCGCCACGTGCCTGATGATCGGAGTCTTGCTCGTCACGCGCGGCAGCCGGTGGCGCCCGTTTCTCGTCGCGGCGGGTGCGGTCGTCTCGCTCGCTACGGCGGCATCGCGCGTCTACCTCGGCGTGCACTATCCGACCGACGTCACCGCGTCCATCGTCTACTCGATCGCTGCTGTCGCTGCGGTGAACGCCCTGTGGAACCTGCTCGCGATGCCACACTTGAGCAGACGACTGCCTGTCGCCGACGAGCTACCGAACCGAGGAGTGCCGCATGCCCGCTGACACCACGGTGCGTGCCCGGCTGCTTCTCATCGAGGACGACCCGCAACTCGGCCCGATGGTCGCCCAGGTGCTGGGGGAGGTGTACGACGTCACGCTGATCGTCGACGGGGCCGAGGGCCTCGCCGCGGGCGTCAGTGGTGAATACGAGGTCATGGTCATCGACCGGCGGCTTCCGTCGCTCGACGGCCTCTCCGTCGTCGACGGGTTGCGCCGGAAACTGGTGACCACCCCGATCCTCCTTCTCACCGCACTCGGTACGGTGCGCGACCGGGTCGACGGGCTCGACACCGGCGCAAACGACTACCTCGTCAAGCCCTTCGAATTCGACGAGCTCTTCGCACGGCTGCGCGCCATCCGCCGAGTCTTCACGGGGGAGGGCAGGGCACTATTGGTCGGCGGGTGGGCGTACTACCCCGACAGCCGCACCATCTACTCGCCGTACGATGGCCGCATCCTGCTGACGGTGAAGGAGAACGAGCTGTTGAGACTGCTCACCGAGGCACCGCAGCGCACCTTCTCGCGCCAGCAGATCCTCGCCGCGGTGTTCAGCGCCGACGACACAGCCGGAACCGTCGACACCTACGTTCACTACCTCCGTCGCAAGACCGATACCGACATCGTGCTCACCGTCCGCGGACAGGGCTATCGCCTGGGCCAGCCATGACCAGACGCGCCTCAGCCATCGTCGACAGCGACACGCTGGCCATCCGTCGGGCGTCTCGGATCGTCGGCACGCGCATCGCCATCGCCTGCACGGCCGTGGTGCTGGTCGTCATCGCGGCCGTCTTCCTCTACATCCTCTCCGAGATCTCACCCGCGGAGCTCTTCGAGCCCGTACCCGACGAGGAGAATCTCAAGGTCGGGGCTGTGGACCTGCTGCGGGGAGCGGCGGTGCTCGGCGTCGCTCTCATCTTGCTCGCCGGTGTCATGAGCTGGCTCGTGACTCGACGGGCCGTCCAGCCCCTCGGCGACGCACTGCGCATCCAACGCGCCTTCGTCGCCGATGCGAGCCATGAACTGCGAACACCACTCGCGGTGCTCGACGCCCGGCTTCAAATTCTGCAACGCGCTCTGCCTGTCTCCGACCCCTCGTCGGAGACGGTTGTGGAGCTCCGCCGGGACGCGAAGTCGCTCATCCAGATCGTCAACGACCTGCTGGAGTCGGCGGAGATGGGTGGCGTCGCCCCGACCGTGAAAGAATCCGTCGACGTCGTCGCAGCGGTCGACATGGCCGTGCAGAGCATGTCCGTCATCGGCATCAGGAAGGACATATCCGTCGCGTTGCTGGCGCCTGAAGCAGCATTCTCGCACGTGCCTTCTGCGAGCATCACTCGCTGCACCGTCGCGCTGCTCGACAACGCCTTCCGCTTTGCACCCCAGCATTCCGTGGTCTCCGTCGACGTGGCCGTGTCGACGAAGACTGTCGCGGTTGTCGTCCGCGATCGAGGTCCGGGGATCCGGGGCATCGACCCAGCCCACATCTTCGACCGATTCGCCCATTCCGGAATGGCAGTCGAGGGCGGCGGTGACACCAGGTCGGGGTTCGGGATCGGCCTGTCGCTTGTTCGGGAGATCGCTTTGCGTTACGGCGGTTCCGTCGAAGTCGTCGAGAGCTCCGCCGCGGGCACCGCCATCTCTTTCACGGTCCCGCGCGCGAATCACCGGTGACATTCGGCGCACGGTGATTCTTAGGTGCATCTGAGAGCCCTACCGGTTGGGTTTGGGTATGACGATCGGATCACGCACCCCAGTGCTCGACGGAGAGACTGGACTCAGGCGGTCCGGGACGACGCGATTCAAACGGGCGGTCCCGCTCATCGCCGCCGCGGCCGCCCTCGTCTCTCTCACCGGTTCGTGGATTCCATCCCTGTGGGGCGACGAGGCGGCTAGCATCATGTCGGCCAGCCGAAGCCTTCCCAGCCTGTTCAGGATGCTCGGTACCGTCGATGCGGTACATGGCGCCTACTATCTCGGGCTGCACTTCTGGATCGGCCTGTTCGGCGCCTCCCCATTCACCGTTCGACTTCCCAGCGCAATGGCCGTCGGAGCAACTGTCGCCGCGGTGATGCTCATCGCCAGGCGCCTCGGCTCGGCCCGCATCGCGGTCACGGCAGGAGTCATTTGCGCCGTCATCCCACGCGTCACCTACATGGGTGCCGAAACACGCTCCTCGGCATTCGCCGCCGCGATCGTCGCGTGGCTCACCGTGCTGCTGCTTGAGCTGATCCACCGGCGCACCCCGTCCGCCCCCTGGTGGGTCGCCTATGGCGTTCTCCTCGCGCTCGGCACCTACGTCTTCCTCTATGTGATTCTGATCGCCATCGCCCACGCGCTCATCCTCGTGTCGGCGCGCGTAGACCGACGATTCGTCGCTCGGTGGGCGACGAGTGTAACTGCTGTCGGGGTGGCGGTGGCGCCGCTGTTCGTGCGGGCGATTCTGGAACGCAAACAGATCGCCTTTCTCGGGCACCGTGACGAGATCACCCTTCACAAACTGGCGGTCTCCCTGTGGTTCGGACAGCCCCTGTTCGCCACCGTCGCCTGGACGCTCGTTGCCTGCGCCATCGCAGCGGCATTCGTCGGCTGGCATATCCGCGAATCCAGCGTCAGCGGCTCGGTATTCCGGATGCCGCGCCTCGATGTGGTCGCGGCCGCGTGGCTGCTCGTGCCCTCCGTCATCCTCATCGGCGGTTTCTCGATCGTGCCGGTCTACACGGCCCGGTATCTCTCCTACTGCGCGCCCGCGGCCGCCATCCTCATGGCGATCGGGCTCGAATGGGCGGTGCGCGGTCGCGCATGGTGGCTGGGGGTCGCGCTGCTCGTGGTCGTGGCGTGCGCGGCACCAGCCTGGCTCTCGCAACGCCAGCCGCACGCGAAGAATCACAGCGACTTCGCGCAGACCAGTGCGATCATCGCCGCCCACGCGTCCACCGGCGACGCCGTCGCGTTCGACGAGACGGTGCGCCCTTCTCGTCGACCGCGCCTCGCCTTGCACGTCTACCCTCGAGCGTTTGCCGGCCTTCGCGACGTCACCCTCAAGGTCGCCTACGACGCCGGCACCAGTTGGCACGACACCGCTTATGACGTGCACGACGCGGCGGCTCTCGGTCGCTTCGACGGGGTCGGTCGGGTGTGGCTCGTCGAATACGCCGACCCGTCCGGCGTCGATGACACCGACAGGGTGGCGCTCGAACAGCTCGGCTACGCGCCCGCGAACGAATACACCGCCTACCGGAGCGTGATCTATGAGTACGTCCTTCCGGCTCACGGCCGGTCGGCGGCTGCCTCAGCGCGCGGGTAGCAGCTTCGGTGCTCCGAGCAGGAAGGCCGTCGTTGTCGCCGACACGGAACCGGCGGCAAGGAGGCCGGCGAGCACCGTCACCTGGAAGATGCCGGCCTGCACCGGAGACGCCCCGGCGAGGATTGCGCCGACAAACGCACCCGGCAGCGTGACCAGACCGGTCGTCTTGGTCTGGTCGATCGCCGGCCGCAAAGGCTCGATCACGGCGGATCGGGCGATTCCTGCGACGGCTTGGCGGGGCGTGGCGCCGAGAGCGAGCCAGCCTTCGATCTCGTCGGGGCGGTGCACCATCCCCAGCCAGAGCTGCCGACCGGTGGAGCCCGCCGCGCTCATCGAACCGCCGATCACGGTTCCGGAGAAGGCCAGCACGTAGCGGAGCGAGAGGTCGAACGCCCCTGTTGTGAATACGACGACCATCGTCACCGTTACGCCGCTGACGATGGCGACACCCACGGCGGGAAGTGCGTGGGGAAAGTCGCACCTGCCCACACCTGTGTCAAGGCGAGACCGAGAAGCAGGCTCATCAGGCCTAGCTGCGCAGCGCCGCGACTCACGGCGGTGACAGCGGTTCTGCCGAGGGGGATTGCACCCGCCCGGAGAACCACAACGGTGATAACGTCGAGGAGCCCGACGCAGAGGGCGACCGCGGCTGGGTTCACTCCGTGAGTTTAGGCTCCCACCCTGAGCGTGCTACCGCCGCCATTGCAAGGGTCGTGCTCGCTCCGCTACGGGGTCAAGGGCTGTTGCCGCCTTCGGATTTCGCACGGTGAGCACAATGACGAGCGCCACGATCACCACGAGGAACAGCGCGCTCGTGCCGGTGGTACCGAGCCCGAGGCCGCCGTCAGCTGTGGGCTGGGAGAGCAGGTCGCCGGTAGAGGCACCGAGAGGCCTCGTGAGGATGTAGGCCGTCCAGAATGCGAGCACGGCGTTGATGTGGAAGACGAAGTAGGCGACCGCCACTACCGCGATCGCACCGGCGAAGACGAGCAGCGCGACGAAGAAGCCGAGGTTGAGACTCTCGGCGACGAGGTCGCCGGCGGCAGTGCCGAGAGCGAAGGTGAAAAGCACCGCCAGCCAGTAGAAGGTCTCTCGACGGGTGGTGACGATGGAGTGGATGGAGAGGGTCTTCTCCTGAGCGAACCAGACGGTGAAAGTCACCCCGAGCGCCACCGCGAACACGACCGTGGTGGTCCACAACGGAACGCCGGCGCTGTCGGTGAGATTGTCGGTGATCAGGGTGCCCACGACGCTGATGAGGACGACCGACAACCAATACACCGCCGGGATGTAGCGACGCAGTTCGAACTGGGCGACCAGGGCGGCGATCAGAAGCACGGCCATGACGATCGAGGTGACCGTCAATCCGAGGCCGAGATCGACGTTGAGATAATCTGCGGCCGTCTCGCCCACTGTGGTCGCGAGAACTTTGATGATCCAGAAGACAAGGGTGACTTCGGGCACCTTGTTCAACATCCGACGCGTGCGCGGCTCGGTGACGACTGGCGGCTGACTCATTGCTGGCTCCTTCGACGAGAGTGGATGGCACCAGCGAACAGGCACAGGTCTAAGACTCTTAACAGAAGAAGCGACGCGTCAGAGAACCCACCGATTCTTCGACCTTCCTTAGAAAGTCCCAGAGACGATCGTCACCATGTTCCTCTCGACCTCGTTCACATCCGGTGTGCTGGACCCACAGTCCATCATCTCCGGCGCGGGCCCATGGGGGCTCATCGTCGTGTGCGGCATCGTCTTTGCGGAGACGGGGTTGCTCATCGGCTTCTTCCTGCCGGGTGACACTCTGCTGTTCTTCACCGGCGTGCTCGTGTTGAGCGGTGTCATCAGCCAACCGCTGTGGGTCGTCATCCCAGCCATCGCGCTCGCCGCGGTTTTGGGAGACCAGGTGGGCTTCTTCTTCGGGCGAAAGTCCGGCCCACGGATCTTCGAACGCCGGGATTCCGGACTCTTCAGTATTGAGAGCGTCACTCGCACCCAGGGATTCTTCGATCGCTTCGGCCCCGCAGCCGTGACGGTGGCCCGCTTCGTGCCAGTCGTGCGCACCTTCGCCCCCGTCGCCGCGGGAGTCGGGAAGATGCCGCGGCACCTGTTCGCGATGTTCAACATCGTCGGGGGTGCGGCCTGGACACTCCTCCTCGTACTTCTCGGTTTCGGCCTCGCCCACATCGCGGGAGTCGCTGACTTCGCAGCACGCTACATCGATCTGGTGCTCATCGGCATCGTCGTGATCTCCGTCGTCCCCATCCTCAGCCGGGCAATCGCGGCCAGGCGCAAATCGACGGTCGACGTCGCAGAATGAAGTTCCGAACGGGTCAAGGCCCTGGTGGTATCCGCTTTTCTTTGCGACATTTTCCGTGGGCCCTCGCAGGGCTGTAGCTCGGGAGCTCGCATCCACCGAGGGATGACCCGCCGAGAGGTACGGGGAGGATCATGAGTAGCGGCTGCCGCGCCGGCGGAACCAGCGAGATACCACAGTCACGGTTGGATGGCGCTGCCCGCCCTGTCCAACACGGCGCCCGCTCGGCATCCCTCGACGCCCTTCGCGTGTTCGCGATGCTGGCGGTCGTAGCAGGTCATATCTGGGTCCACGGTGCCGCACGACCGTTCCTCTACAGCTGGCACGTGCCGATCTTCTTCGTGCTCTCGGGCTACCTCTGGAAACAGGGGAGACCGTTCAACACGGAGGTCAAAAACCGGTTCGATTCCCTGCTTCTGCCATATTTCGCCTGGCTTCTGATTCTGGGGAGCATCGCTTCGTGGAGCGAGAGTTCCGACGGTCGCTTTACCCCTACAAGGTTCCTTCACATTCTCTGGGGCGGGGATTTCGCCACGGGCAGCCCCTTTTGGGCGATGTGGTTCGTGACGGCTCTGTTCTTCGCCGCCGTCGTCTACTGGCCGATCTCGCAACTGCCGCTGCCCTGGCAATGGGCCATCGCCGCGGCTCTGCTCGTCGTCGCCGTATACATCCCAGAACAGCCCGTGAGGTTCCTGCCTTTGAGCCTCGGGCTCGCGTTCCCGGGCATCGTATTCATCGTCGCGGGGCAGACCCTGAGGCATTTCAGCGCAACTCTCCGCTTCCCCACAGTCGTGGGGGGCGGACTGCTCGCGGTCTCTTTCGCCGTCATCGTGCTGCGATGGTCGGAGCCACTGGATCTGAAACGGCTCGACGTGGGCACCCCTATCGCGAGCGTGGCGCTGGCGATAGCCCTGTCCGTCGGCTTCATCCTCGTCGCACAGGGCCTACTCGGCGACGGACCCGCCCGCATAGATGTCCGCGCCGCGGCGGGTGCCGGACGAGCGCACGTCGGCGGAGTCATCGGGCGGCTGCCCCGGGTGGCCACGGCGCTCGCGAAGGCGAGTCTGACGGTGTTGTTCATCCATCCGGCGGTGATCACCGTCGTCCAATCACTCGGCCTCTCGAGACCTCTGGTCTTCGTCATCACGATCGGAACCGCCTGGGCCATCGGCCTGCTGCTGCTCCGCATCCCTCACTCCCGAACCCTCACGGGCGTCAAGCCCGCGCGTTGAACCGACGTCGTGTCACGAATCGTCTGGTGGAGGTTACGGGTCACCGCTCACGAACGCGAGCGCCTCGGAAAGGGCTGCCTACGCCAGACACGACCTGCCCTATGTCGATCTCGCTCGACGGTTTCGTTGCCGGGCCCGATCAGAGCCTGGAACGTCCGCTCGGCGTACGCGGACTCGAGCTTCACGGCTGGCACAGCGGTGGCGAGCGCGCAAACGGTGCCGACGAGATCGCGGCGAGCTGGCCGATTCGACGCGGCCCACGCCCGGGCGTTTGAGACGAAGGATCGACCGGCCCCGCGTTTTGAACACACACGTCGACGCCGAACAGCGCTACGTCGGCGCTCTGCACCTGCCGGACCTCGTCCGACATCGCGGCCGCGGTCTTGTGGCGGCCTACTCGGCCGCCCCGCGGTTCGATGTCACGAGGTCAGCGGCACCCCGCCACGCTAGGCCGACGCAATTGCCGGGGATCGAGGGCAGCCTTCCGACCGGCGGGGGTGTGGAGCCGATTCCTTATTCGATGGGCCCGCCACTGTGCACGGGGCGAACCTCGACCCCACCGCCGTCCGTGATCACGTTGTTGGTGCCGGCGATGATGAGGGCGGCATCGAGGTCGGGGGCGTCGATCACGTAGAAGCCGGCAACCACCTGTTCGGACTCGATATAGGGGCCGACCGAGACGCCAGTGGACCGGATCGACCTCGCCATCCCCCGCGGTGTGAAGGCATAGGCTGCGCGCATCCAACCGCCCGCCCTGAGCTGGTCGGCATGCGCGTCTGGTTCCGCCAGGTCTTCCGGAGTCGCATCAGGCGAATGCAGCGAATCGTCGGCGTAGATGAGTACGGCAAATAGGGCCACGCGCACTCCTTCGTGTCTTGGCTACCGATCATGCCATTCGGTTCCCGCCCTGTCGACGGCTGGTCTGTCAGACGGCCGCGCATGCTCGCGCCCGCACCATGATCGCCCCTATCACCTCGGTCTTCGCGTCTGAGTAGGCGTTCATGTCGTCGAACCCCTGCTCGATCAGAGCTCGTTTCGTCTCCGCATAGAGCGCGCGGTCGTCGGCGTCCACGCGCAGATGATCACGCAGCAGGAGGTACATCTCAATCGCCGGATCGCCCTTGCCGTAGATGTGGACGTGCACATCGCGGTCTGGAGGGCGCACCAATCGATGTCCCGGCTCGCGGACTCGCAGCCGGTAGCCAGCCGCCAGAATGGGGCCGAGATAGTCGTCCTCCGCGGTTATGTCATCGACCGCGACGACGATGTCGATGATCGGCTTCGCCGCCAGTCCGGGCACCGAAGTCGATCCGATGTGTTCAATGTCGGCGGGGGTGGCACCGAGAGCCTCGCGGAGTCGCTCCCGGTGTGCTGCGAAGATCGCGGGCCACCCGTCGTCGTAACGGACTACCTCGAGTTGGCGTATCTCGTCTCCGCCGATGATGTCGACGTCGTCGACATCCGGTCGGCGGGGATTCATTGCGTTTGCCACGGGAATCATCTTCCCATCGACCGCCTCCCATGCCCGATAGCTCCCTACACTGAGCCCATGGTCGATGCGACGAACTCAGGAACTTTCAGCCCGGAAGAGAAGAAGGCGATGCGTGCCCGAGCGAAGGAGCTCAAGGTGGCAACCGACAAGGGTAACGACGCGGCCGCCAACGAGCAGGCGATCGCCGCCCTCCCGGATGACGAGCGCCAGCTGGCCGAGCGCATCCGCGCGATGGTCGTCGCCTCGGCGCCGCACCTCGACCCGAAGACGTACTACGGGTTCCCCGCGTGGGCGCGCGACGGCAAGGTCATCTGCTTCTTCAAGCCGAAGTCGAAGTTCAAGGTGCGCTACTCGACATTCGAGTTCGACACGGCTGCATCCTTGGACGACGGCGCGGTGTGGTCGACGGCGTTCGCCGTCAACAACGACCTGACGGACGCCGACGTGGCGATGCTCGGCGCGCTCGTGGCGAAGGCCGCGGGCTGACGAGGCACCAGCTGAAGGATGCGGGAGGCGACCGGGATGCCCGAGGAGGCGTCGATGCGCTTGTGGCTCATGGCTGCCGATCCCGCCATCCGCTACCGGGCGCTGCGCGATCCGGAACCGCTGGCGCTACGCCCTCTACAGCCTGCACCTGCTGTATGAGAGGCGCTCCGGGACGAGCTTCTCGGGGGAGCAGCTGGCAGACGGCGGCTGGAATTGCGACGCCCCGAGGAGCGTGCGGTGCTCGTTCCACTCCATCGTCTGCTTGCTCGAGAGCCTTCTCGAGTACGAGCGCAGGTACGGCGTGCCTGCCGAAGGCGTCGAGGCCCGTCGGCGGTGCGAGGAGTACTCGACGAGGCGGTGGCGCTGGTGCGGTCACGCCGGATGGCCGACGGACGCTGGCCGTACACCGAGCGCTGCGCTGGGCCGACTGAATCCGTCGGCGACCGCAACCCCTGCCTCGTGTGCAGACCGGCGCATACGCTCGAAAGGCAGCAACACCGACTAGGTAAGGGAGACCATGTCAAAAGACCAGTACACCGTCGAAGATCCGAGCAAGAAGTACTCCGGTATCGACCCGAGCGTCCAGTACCAGGAGGGTGCGGGCCTCGACGCGAATCTCGATGAGAAGGCCGATCGCGGGGAGAAGACGTACCGCGGCACGGGGCGGCTCCAGGGTCGCAAGGCACTCGTGACGGGCGGCGACTCCGGTATCGGCGCGGCTGTCGCCATCGCCTACGCCCGGGAGGGGGCCGATGTTGCCATCTCCTACCTCCCGGAGGAGGAGACGGATGCCCGCGAGGTCGTCGCCTTGATCGAGGAGGCGGGCCGCAAGGCGGTCGCCATCCCCGGCGACATCACCACCGCCGAGTTCAGCCGCGAGCTCGTCGCCACCGCGATGAGGGAGCTCGGCGGACTTGATATCCTCGTCAACAACGCCGGCAAGCAGCAGAACCAGTCTGACCTGCTCGACATCACCGACGAACAGTTCGACGAGACGTACAAGACCAACGTGTACGCGATGTTCTGGATCACCAAGGCCGCCCTCCCTCACCTCAAGCCCGGGGCGACGATCATCAACACGACCTCAATCCAGGCCTATGTCCCTTCGGAGACGCTGGTCGATTACGCGTCGACGAAGGCGGCTATCAACAACTTCACGAAGGGACTCGCTCAGCAGCTCGCCCCCAAGGGCATCCGCGTCAACGCTGTCGCGCCCGGACCGATCTGGACACCGCTGCAGACGGCCGGCGGCCAGCCGCCCGAGGAGCTGCCGGAGGTCGGCTCGGGGACTCCCCTCGGCCGGTGGGGCCAGCCCGCCGAACTCGCCCCGGCCTACGTGTTCCTCGCGTCGCCGGAATCGAGCTACGTGATCGGGGAGACCCTCAACGTGAACGGCGGGTCGCCGACGCCTTGAGGTTGCCTCCCGCAGGTGAGCGATCCTTGCTAAGGTCATGCGCCACCACCGCCATCCTGAGCGGGCTTGTCGCCCTGGCCGTCACGGTCGCCCGACGGCCCGGTGCCTCGCAGATCGCGGTTTTCGCGCTCATCGCTCTCGTCATCACCGTGGGCGACGTCCGCGCCATGTCCGCCAGCCGTTGAGGGGCACTTGCGTCGTGCCGTCGACGCCGGTGATCGTGCCGACCTCGCCACAGCCGGGGTCGAGGGTGCCCCGCTCGAGCGGGGCGGCGGCTCGCCCTGCCGCTCGGGGCTTCTGGCCCTCAGCACGGAGGCGGCTGGGCGGGCATTGTGACGACACTCGCGGCGGCAGCCCTCGTCGTGTTGGTGCCCGTCGCCGTGGCTCGATAGTGATGGTTGTGCTGATCGGCGACGCGGGAAGCCGGGCCGTGTGGGGCGGACTCATCGGCTGACGAGGCTCTGCGGCGGTTTTACGGCCCGTTGAGGGCACTCGTACCGGGCGGTACGTGACTCGAGGGAGCCACTAGAGTTCAGGAGTGAAGACACTGCACTACGCCGGTACCCACGTCCGTATCAGCGACGGCCTCGGCAACGCTCTCCAGGCCTACCTGGTCGCTCTCCGCTTCAAGTCGACGCCCTCCGAGTGGTATGCGCTGCCGTGCTATCTGGCCGACGGTGATAAGCCACTTCGCGTCGATATCCAACTCGTTCCGAACACCCCGATGATCATCGCGCCGTCGCCCACCGACCTGCCCGATCCAGAGGGCAGCGAGGAGGCGATGGCAGAGCTCGCGGGCTGGACCGCACACTGGCTCGACGTGCACTACGACGAAGGCTCCGACGACGTCGTCGCCAACACGCAGTGACCGCCGGCGGGCGCCCTGAGAGCTGACGCGCCTCACGGCCGGTCCGACACCCGGAGCATGATCGGCCGCACGATCATGCCCGCTTCGGTGCGCATCCAGTACAGCCCCGTCTCTCGGCGTTCCGCGCGAGTGGCGAAGCGGTAGAGATAGCGCCGCGCGCGGATCGCGAGCGGCGGAGTCGCACCGAACGGTGCCGAGCGGAGCAACCGCAGCGTCGCGGCATCCGCGCGAAGCAGGGCGAAGAGCAGCCCGATGAACCACCGCTCGTCGCGAGCCCCGAGCGCGAGGAACCACATGAGCCAGTCGAGGCGCAGGTGGTACGGCGCGAACTGCCGCGGCATCCGACCCGGGTCGCCGGGTTTCCCCTTGAACTCGTACGGTCGCCAGTCGCCCTCGGCGGGGTCCGCCTCCATCGTCGCCTCGATCACGATCTCGAAGCGCTGCTGGGTGACGCTGCCGAACGCCCCGTACGCATTCACGAGGTGCCAGCGGTTGAAACTCGCATTCATGAGCTGGTGCCGAGAGAACAGGTTGCGCAGCGGCCACCAGCTGAGCACCACGAGCATCGCGCTGACGGCGAGCACGGGCACCACCCACCACAGCGGCGCGGGAGAGTAGTCGACGGTCGGCGAGCTCACCGCCGAGAAGGCGAGCACGATCGTGATCACGTTGAGCCATGCGAAGTTGCCCGTCATGACCAGCCATGCCTGGGTCAGGATGATGATTGCGGCGGCCACGGTGGCAAACGGCTGGGGCGCGAAGAGGAAGAAGGGCACCACGAGCTGGGCGAAGTGGTTGCCGAGCACCTCCACCCGGTGGAACCACTTCGGCATGAGGTGCGCGAACCGGCTCAGCGGGTTCGGCATGGGCTGCGTCTCGTGGTGGTAGTACAGCGCCGTCAGGTCGCGCCATGACCGGTCACCGCGCATCTTGATCATGCCGGCCCCGAACTCGAGGCGGAACACGAGCCAGCGCAGCAGCAGGATCACTGTGAGGGGAGGCGCGACATCCGACGACCCGAGAAAGGCGACGGTGAAGCCCGCCTCGAGGAGAAGGCTCTCCCAGCCGAAGGAGTAGAACGTCTGGCCGATCTCGACAACCGACAGGTACAGAACCCACATGCCCAGAAAGACGAGCGCGGGCACCCAGGACGATGCGAGCTGCGGCAGGCCGAGAATGACGGATGCCGCGGCCGCTGATCCCGCGATGCACGCCGAGCGCAGCATCCGATCGGAGTATCGCCAACGGAAGACCGTCGGTAGTCGCCGCGCCGCAGGGTGCGACAGCAGCTCGGTCGCCGGAAGCAGTCCCCGCTCGCCGAGGAGCGCGGGAAACTGCAGGCCCGTCGAGACGAAGGCGACCAGGAAGATAGCGGCGGTGCCCCGTTGCAGCACCTCCCGTGCCAGCGTGTAGTCAGCCGCTCCGAACCATTCCACGCCAAGCAACGGTAGGCATCGCCCGCCGCGCACACAACGGGGTGACAGCGCCGCTCGTCTCGCATACCGGTCGGCCGCACGGCCTAGCTCCCCGCGAACCCACGGCTATGTGGTGCGAATGGAGTAGGCGCATATCCCCTGTAAGGACGATGACACGACGCTCGTCACCAGCGAGGCTGGAGGCACAACCACTTCTCGAAAGAGGTACATCGTGACCGTCGCACCCTCCACCGCCGTCAGCGCAGCCCAGATCGAGGTACCGCAGGGAGTGAATCCAGCGGCCATCGACCTGCCGGGCACGACGAGCGTCAGCATCCACTGGTGAGCGGCGTGCGGAAGCTGACCATCGACCGGATGAATACCGCGCCCGACGCCCCGCGGAGCAACCGTCGCCACGCGGTTTTCGCCCGACGCCATCCTGCCCGACATGATGCTGCCCGACCGGAGCGGCGACGACTATATGACGAAGCCGTTCGGCCTCGAGGAGGCCACCGACCGCCTGCGCGGCGTGTTCCGCCGCACCGGCCGTGCGCCGTCGAGCCGCGTCTTCGCCGACGTCGTGCTCAACACCCGCAGCGCGCAGGTGTGGCGCGCGGGGGAGACCGTGCTCCTCAGCCCGCTCGAGCTGAGGATGCTGGAGGTGCTCATCGACCGCGACGGCGATCCCACCGACGGCGAGGGCACGCCGCTCATCGTGGTGAACGGCGGCACCGCTGGCTGCAGCGGCCCGAGGCGCGCGTGTAACCCACCCGACCAGGAATATCCACCCGGTTCGACTTCGCGCGGCCCTTGCTAGACAGGAGTCATGACAAGCGACATGTACACCCCCAGAAACCCTGTGACCCAGTATCCGGCGCCGCCCTTCACGCCGCAGCAGCAGGACAACCCGGGGCACGCTCCGCTCATGGACCCCAAGCCCGACCACGGCGAACACAGCTATGTCGGCCACGGCCGCCTCGCCGGGCGCAAGGCGCTTGTCACCGGCGCCGACTCCGGCATCGGTCGTGCCGTCGCCATCGCCTTCGCACGGGAGGGGGCGGATGTCGCGCTCAGCTACCTCGAGGTCGAGGACGACGAGGCCGACAGCACCGCCTCGTACGTCGAGAAGGCCGGTCGCAAGGCCGTGCAGCTGCCCGGCGACCTCTCCGACGAGCAGGTCAGCATCTCCGTCGTCAACGACGCGGCCGCGCAGCTCGGCGGCCTCGACATCCTCGTCATGGTCGCGGGCGAGATGCCCACGGTCGACAGCATCGACGACTTCGACACCGAGACCTTCGACCACCTCGTCCGCCTCAACCTCCACAACCTGTTCTGGATGACCAAGGCGGCGAAGAAGCACTTCCGCCCCGGCGCATCCATCATCACCACCTCCTCGGTGCAGGGCTTCCACCCGTCGCCCGAACTCGTCGAGTACGCCGTGACCAAGGCCGGCACCGCGAACTTCGTGCGTGGTATGGCACAGCAGCTTGCCCCGGAGGGCATCCGCGTCAACGGCGTCGCTCCCGGCCCGTTCTGGACGCCGCTGCAGCCGAGCTCCGTGCCGAACGAGAAGATCGAGTCGTTCGGCGGGCAGGTGCCGTTCGGGCGTCCCGGCCAGCCCGCAGAGATCGCGGCGACGTACGTCTACCTCGCCTCACAGGAGGCGAGCTACACGAGCGGCGAGACCATCGTCGTGAGCGGCGGCGAGCCGCTGCACTAGCGCGGTGGAGCCAGGGCAGACGCGCCAGCGCTTGCGCATCAGCGTCGACCGAAGCCTGCGAGGAAGGAAAAACATGAGAGTCGACCTGTTCCGACCGACAACCGCGACCCTGGGCGAGAGTCTCGTGTGGGATGGTGCCGCAGACGCTCCGGCGATGCTGTGGTGCGACATCCCGGCGGGCATCATCCACCGCAGCCCCTTCGAGGTCGGTGACGACGACGACACGGAGGTCGCTCTTCCCGCGCCCGTGGCGTCGTTCCACCTCGCCGACATCGACGGGGAACCGGGATTCATCGCGTCGCTCGGCGATCGCATCGTGCTCGCCGACGCGGGCGGTCTCGAGCTTCGCGAGCTCGCGCACGTCGAACACGCCGTGGCCGGCATGCGCCTCAACGAGGGCAAGGTCGACCCGGCGGGGCGCTGGGTGACGGGGTCGATGGACTCGTCGGGCGGCTCGGCGGCCGCGTTCTACTCGGTCACGCCCGAGGGATCGGCGAGAGCCATCAGGCGGGACATCGGAACAGGCAACGGCCTCGAGTGGTCGCTCGACGGCTCACGCATCTACTTCACCGACACGGCCACGAGCACCATCTACACGGGCACCTACGACGACGACGGCTCCATCAGCGATGTCGACGTCTTCCACAGCGGTTCGCCGCATGACGGGCTCACGATCGACGACGACGGCTGGCTGTGGAGCGCACACTACGGCGAGGGCGTCGTTGTGCGGTATGACGACGGCGGAACCGAGCGCGAGCGCGTCGAACTGCCCATACCGAACGTCACCTCGGTGGGGTTCGGCGGACTCGACCGCCGCACGCTGTTCGTCGCGAGCGCGCGGGAGGGGATGGAGCCCGACGAGCTCGAGCGCTACCCGCTGTCCGGCTCGGTGTTCACCGTCGCGACGGCGACGCCAGGGCGGCCGGCGCGAGTGTTCTCCGCCGCCCGCTGAAGTCGCCACCCGCTGACGCCACGACGCTCAAAGCCGCGTCGTCTCCTCGATCGTGATCGCGGTGTTGACGAGAGCGAGGTGGCTGAGCGCCTGCGGGAAGTTGCCCATGAACGCGAGGGAGTCGGCATCCATCATCTCGGCGTACAGCCCGACGTCGTTGCCGAGTCCGACGAGCTCGTCCATGAGCGCGATCGCCTCCTCTGCCCGGCCGACGCAGGCGAGCGCCGACGCGGTCCAGAACGCACACGAGACGAAGGTCGCCTCCTCGGCCTGCGCTCCGCTGTACCGGTAGAGCAGCGGACCGGCGCCGAGCTCCTCCCGCAGCACGTCGATCGTCGACGACATCCGCTCGCCGCGGTCGAAACCGCTCGGCGCATGCAGCAGCACCGAGGCGTCGAGCTCGGTCGTGCCGGGGTAGAACACGTAGGCGCCGCGCTCCTCCGACCAGCAGTTCTCGTCGATCCACGCGCGGATCGCGTCGCGCTCAGAACGCCAGCGGGCGGCGCTTCCCGGGATCTGCCCCAGCTCGCTCAGCCTCACCGCGCTGTCGAGCGCGCTCCAGCATCCCATCTTCGACGACGTGTAGTGGTTGACCTCGGGCAGCTCCCACATGCCGTGATCGCGCTTGCGCCAGGCGTCGCAGGTCGCGTCGGCGACGGATGCCAGCAGCCGGCCGGTCTCGGCGTCGAGCAGGTTGCCCGCTTCGACGTAGCGGCGCATGACGTCGAAGAGGTCGCCGTACACGCCGAGCTGCAGCTGGCCTCGAGCGGGGTTTCCGGACACGACGGGTCCGATGTCGCGCCAGCCCGGCACGTCGTGCGTGACGACGCCCTCCGCGATGGCGCCGTCGAGCGTGTAGAACACGTGGAGGTCGGGGCCGTGGGCACGGATGGTTCGGAGCAGCCATGACACCGAGCCCTGGGTCTCCTCGCGGAGACCGAAGCGCGTGAGGGCGGTGACCGTGTAGGCGAGGTCGCGCACCCAGGCGAAGCGGTAGTCCCAGTTCTTGCTGCCGCGAAGCGACTCGGGGAGCGATGTGGTCGCTGCGGCGGCGATGGCGCCGGTGGAGCTGAAGATGAGCAGCTTGAGGGCGAGGGCGCTGCGTTGCACGGCGTCGGACCACGGGCCGTCGTAGTTGAACTCCCGTGACCACGCGCGCCAGTTGTCGACGGTGCGGTCGATGCCGCGGTCGACGTTGCCCGCGTCGGGCAGGTGCAGCGGCTCGTCGGCGACCCCCACCACCGTGAGCAGCTGTCGTCCGCCCTCGCTCGTGGTGAATGACCCGCGGATGGCCCGGTCGTCGCTGCGCCGCGCCTCATGGCCGAGGCCCCGCACCGCGAGGGTCACGCCGTCGACACGGAGGACGGCGCCGTGCGTCGTGTCGTCGAGCCAAGGGGACGCCGTGCCCAGACGAGTGCCGGGCGCGACGCGCCAGCGAAACTTCACGCTGCCGCGCAGGCCGTCGATGCGTCGAGCGATTTCGACCCAGGGCAACCGCCCCGCGATGCCGGTGACGAGCGCGTCTGTGACGCTCGCGACACCGGAGTCTGTCGTGAAGGTCGTCTCAAGCACGTTCGTGCCGGTCACGTACCGGCGCGCGGTCGTGAACGGCTCGGTGGGGGCGAGCTCGATCGCGCCACCGTTCTCCGCGTCGAGCAGCCGGGCGAAGATGGGCGGCGACGCGAGGGTCGGGATGGGCAGCCAGTCGACCGAGCCGTCGAGCGCGATCAGGGCGACCGTGCGGCCGTCTCCGATCGCCCCGTACGAACGCAGGTCGACGTAGCCGTCGGGCCGGTGCGCCGCCGCCGAATCCACGCCGGTCAGTCCTTCTTGCTCGAGCCGGAGGGCACGCGGTTCTCGGCCGACACCATCCAGGCGAACTGCTCAAGCCGCTCGATGATGCCGTGAAGGATGTCGGCGCTCGTCGGGTCTTCGTCGTCGACATCGTCGTGCACCTCGCGCATCGTGCCGACCGTCGCCTCGAGGCGCTGGGTGATGAGGTCGACCGTCGTCGCGGTGTCGATCTCGCCGTTTGGGTATTCGGGGAGGCTCGTGCCGGCGGCGACCGTGTCGCTGCGGCCGTCGGGCACGGCGTGCAGCGCGCGCAGGCGCTCGGCGACGGTGTCGCTGAACTCGCGCACCTCCTCGACGATCTCGTCGAGCTGGAGGTGGAGGTCGCGGAAGTTCTTCCCGACGACGTTCCAGTGCGCCTGCTTGCCCTGGAGGTGCAGCTCGATGAGGTCGACGTGCACCTTCTGGAGGTTCTCGGTGAGCGTCTTCGATGCCGTGAATCCCTTCTCGGCGTTCTGCCGGCGAGTCGGCTTTGCTCCGCCGTCGGCGGGGGCCTGTACGTTGCGTTCGATGGTGGTCATCGTCTTCCTTCTCTCTGGGGGTGGTACGGATGGTGCGGGTAGTGGTCGTGCGACGATTCGGCGGTCACAGCAGCCCGGTGCGTCTAGCCACCGAACGGTCGTCTCGGGAATAGACGTCGAGCAGGAAGTCCTCCTCTTCGTGCCGCACGAGCCTCGTCAGCTCGCGCGTCTCGTCGACGACGGTGTGCACATCGTCGCCCGTGCCCGGGTACTCCTCGATGGTGTGACGCCAGTGGCACACCACGAGCGTGCCGGCGTCGTTCAACGCGTCGAGAATATCGCGCACGACGCGGTCGAGCACGGGTCGGGTGAAGAAATAGCCGACCTCGCTCAGCACGATGAGGTCGAAGCGGCCCGCGGGGAAGTTCTCGGCGACATCCGCCCGCTGGACGGTCACGTTCGGGGCGTCGGCGAGCCGAACCTTCGCTCGGTCCACGGCGACTGCCGACAGGTCGACCGCCAGCAGCTCGGAGCACCGGCGGGCGAGCTGCTCGGTGAGGATGCCGATCGAGGAGCCGATCTCGAGCGCCGTCGCGTACCGCTCGTCGGGCAGCGACGCGAGCAGCACCGAGCGCCTGCGTACCTCGTACCAGCGGCTCGCGAAGCCCCATGGGTCTTCGGCGAGTGAGTACAGCGCGTCGAAGTGCTCGGCGTCGAGCCGGTCGTGCACGGGACGACGGCGCACGAACACCTCGCGTGCCCGCTCGAAGTGCTTGAGGAACTCCGGATGCCTCCGGCCGGCGCCGTGCTCGGCGATGTCGTCGGCGGCCGACGCCACGAGTGACTCGATCGCGGCCCCCTTAGCGGCGGTCGACCCCTCGTCGGCCGGGAGAGCAACGAACGACTCCCACGGCACCTCGTCGTCGTGCGGCGTCGCCCAGTGCCAGAGCCAGATGGGATACTCGAGCAGCTCGAGCCCGAGGCGCTCGGCGACGGCGGCCGCGGCGGCACCGACGAGCGAATGGTCATGCTGGCCGTCACCACGCCACGGTGCGACCACGAGCGTGCGATTGACTGCCGACCGCGCTATCGCAGCGTCGAGGGCGGTGCCGACGCCCGAGCGGTGCTCGGCGAGGGTGCCCGACGCGAACCCGAAGGCCTCGACGGCCGCGTGCGGCGCGAGCTGGTGGACGAGTTCGGTCACATCGGGCCGATCCGCCTCCGTCCACCGTCCGGTGGCGGGTGAGCCGCCCGGCACATGGCACCCGGCGCCATCGGAGACGACGAGGACGCACACCGGCAGGCCGCGTCGTGCGCACTGTGCGATAAGGGCGCCGGCACCCAGGAGCTCGTCGTCTGGGTGCGCCGCCACGACGATGACGGAGTCGATTCCGTCGAGATCGAACGGGCCGAGTGCGCCCAGTCGGCCGTCGCGCTCCCACACCGATGTGGGCGTTCCACTGCGCGACGACTCGACATTCACTGGCATAGGACTGCTCACGCTACGTGCGCGCGGGCGTTCGTGCCCGGCCTCGACTGCATGCGCCCGACGTGCTAGCGCGGGGTTCCGGCGCCGCATCCGCCATGCGGCCTCCATTGGACCGGCCGACCGGATCGTGGTTCGATAGACGAGCATCATTCGATGCCGACGAGCGCGAGAGCGAGCCTCCCATGAAACCCCTGTTCGTCGCCCTCCGGCTGGTGTTCGCGGGCGCAATCGCCGCCGCCGTGATCGGCCAGCTGGCCACGAGTGTCGACTACTGGCGGGCGACCGGCATCACGGGCACCGTCGTGAGCGTCGTCAACTTCTTCAGCTTCTTCACGATCGAGTCGAACGTGGCGGCTGCGGTCGTGCTCGTCGTCGGGGCCGTGATGCTCGTCGTCCGCCGCGGTGACGACTCACCGGGCTACACGCTCGTGCGGGCATCCGTCGTCACCTACATGGTCGTCACCGGCATCGTCTACAACCTCCTGCTGCGGGGCATCGAGTTGCCTCAGGGGTCGACGCTCGGCTGGTCGAACGAGATCCTGCACGTCGTGGCGCCGGTGTACCTCCTCGTCGACTGGATCTTCGCACCGAGACGGACGCAGCTTCACGCGCGCCGCATCTGGACGGTGCTCGTGTTCCCGATCGCGTGGGTCGCCTACACTCTCGTGCGCGGTCCGCTGACGACGGGCGAGGCTGCGGGCACCCGCTACTGGTACCCCTACCCCTTCCTCGACCCCAACAACTCGCCGAACGGCTATCTCTCCGTCGCCTTCTTCGTGTTGCTGATCGCCGCGGTCATCGGGCTCAGCGCGGCAGGAGTGCTGTGGGTCTCGCGACGGCAGCCGACGGGGAGTTGACCGCTACTCCTTGCTGTCGGAATCGTCGTTGTCGGGATCGCCCGGTCGCACGGCGGCTGTCTCGGCGACGTCGATGCGTTTCACGCCGCTCTCCGTCTCCTCCACGGTGATGCGCGGCGCCGCGTCCGCCTCGGTGGAACCGGACAGGCGCAGGAGCTGGTCTCGTCGCTTCTCGTCGTCGGTCATGCCAGTGCTGTCAGTCATGATCGGGACGCTACACCCGGTGGCGGCCAATCGATAAACCGCGGTCGGGCTTGCAATATATCCGTGTCTCTTTTGGTTATGGCTGAGACCTCGACAAGGATGGACCCTATGACCGACACCACGACGACCACGCCCGAAGGCCAGCTCGCCACGTACCACCAGCGCCGCGAGATGAGCGTCGTGCAGCCGAAGGGAAACCTGGCGCTCGTGAACACCCAGTGGATCGACTCGGAGCAGTCGATCTACGGCGTGCCGGGGGTCTGGGCTCCGCTGCCCGAGGGTGGGTCGGGCCTCCTGGTGAAGGCCGCGGCATCCGACAACATCACCGTGGACGGCGTGCTCGTCGATGGTGAGGCGGTCGTGCGCGGCAAGGACTCCGACGCGCCGGGCGAGATCGACTTCGGCGGCGGCAAGACGGGCTTCGTAATCGCGAGCGAAGAGGGCAACTACGCCCTGCGTGTGTGGGACGCGAACTCCGAGGAGATTCAGAAGTTCGGATCGATCGACGCGTTTCCTTACAACCCGGAGTGGGTCATCACGGCCAAGTTCACGGAGATCCCCGGCGGAAAGGCCGTCGGGTTCGAGCACCTCAAAGACAACGGCAAGACGCGCGACCAGGTGGTGCCCGGCGAGATCACATTCACCAAGGACGGCGTCGACTACGACCTCGCCGCCTACAGAGCCGGTCGCGCCCTGCAGCTCGTCTTCGCCGACTCGACGAGCGGCGATACGACCTACAGCGTCGGGCGGTTCCTCTTCGTCGCTCCCAACGCCGACGGCACCATCACGCTCGACTTCAACCGCGCGGTGCTGCCGCCCTGCGCTTTCAGCTACAACTTCAACTGCCCGATGCCCCCGAAGCAGAACCGCTTCCGGGTGCCGATCGAGGCGGGCGAGAAGAACGTGCTGCAGAAGGACGGCTCGCTGCTGCACGAGGAGTAGCGCCGACGGCGCATCCGCAACCGACGCGCATCCGTGACATGGCGCTCCCTGATCTCCGTCGAGAACGGCCAGAATCCGGCAACTGACCTCGACTGCCGGTGCCGCCCTGCCCACGATCGCGGCGAACCCCTATTCCGGGTCGGACCTGCGGACCCGGGTTCTGGCGACGCCGAACTCCAAGTGATCGACTTCTCGAGAACTCGGCGATCCTCGCCTCGGTGATCGCCGCGGGACAGTGGCCGTTGTTCCTCGGCTGACCGTTGACTCTCTGGCGCCCGTAGGAACAGCCGCGCGCGACAGACCCCCGCGCGGTCGACGACGCTGAGCGTCGTGCAGGGGCGGGGCGTGCCGCATCGTGCGGGGCGGAGCGAACGGTGCGTCGAACGGTGTCGCCGGCACGCGGCACAATTGACGGGTGTACGTCGTCCTCACCCGCACGGCCCGCGGGGCGACCGCGCTCCGTTTCGACGACTCGAGGGCACGGCTCGGCGGCGCGGACGCGATTGCGACCGCGGAGTTGCCCGCCTGGGTCGAGCGACTCGAGAGGGAGCATCCGCGCTGGGTGTGGGATGACACGACGCGGTGGTATCCGCACCTGCTCGCCGCGGGTGTGCGGGTAGGGCGCTGCGTCGACCTGCGTCTCTGCCACGCCATCCTGCGCACGTCCGCGCTGACGGCCGAGTCGGCCCTGGCTCGCGCACCCCGTGGCCCGTGGGACGCCGCGACGCCCCTCCTGGAGCGACCCGAGACGCACGGCGTGCTCTTCGAGCTCGACGACGACCCCGTCATCGACGCGCCCATCGACCCCGTGGCCGAATTCGTGCTGCAGGGCGAGGCGATCGCCGACTCGGAGCAGCCAGGGCGCATCGGGCTGCTGCTCGCGGCCGAGAGCGCCGGCGCCCTCATCGCGTGTGAGATGAAGTTCGCCGGACTGCCGTGGAAGAACGACGTGCACGAGCGTCTTCTCGCCGACCTCCTCGGTCCGCGCCCGGTCGGGGTAGAACGGCCGGCTCGGCTGCAGAAGCTGCTCGACGACATGCGGCTGGCGGTGGGCTCGACCGAGATCAACCCGGATTCGCCGGCCGACCTGCTCAAGGCGCTGCGGCGCGCGGGCCTCGATGTAGCCTCAACCCGGTCGTGGGAACTCAAGCAGCTGTCGCATCCCGTGATCGCGCCGCTGCTCGAGTACAAGAAGCTCTCGCGCCTGCTGACCGCGAACGGCTGGAACTGGCTCGACACCTGGGTGGCTGACGGGCGCTTCCGCCCCGACTACGTTCCGGGCGGCGCGGCGACGGGACGCTGGGGCGCGAACGGCGGCGGCGCGCTGCAGCTGCCGAAGCAGGTGCGCGGCGCGGTCGTCGCAGACCCGGGCTGGAAACTCGTGGTGGCCGACGCGGCCCAGCTGGAGCCCCGCATCCTGACCGCGTTGAGCGGTGACCGACGGATGGCGGAGGCCGGCCGGGGCGATCTCTATGAGGGCATTGTCGCGAGCGGTGCCGTGAAGTCCCGCGCCGACGCGAAGGTCGCGATGCTCGGGGCCATGTACGGCGCGACGGCGGGAGAGGGCGGTCGGCTCATGCCCGCACTCACGAGGGCGTTCCCCGATGCGATAGCCATGGTCGAGGCGGCGGCGCGTGCGGGGGAACGAGGCGAGAGTGTCACGACCCAGCTCGGCCGCAGCTCGCCCCTGCCGGGTGAAGACTGGCGCGAACTGCAGGAGAGCGCGGCCGCCGACGGCACCGAGGCGCTGCGGCGGGCCGCTCGGGGCCAGGCTCGCAGCTGGGGCCGTTTCACGCGCAACTTCATCGTGCAGGGCACGGCGGCGGAGTGGGCGCTGTGCTGGATGGCGGGACTGCGCGGTCGACTGTGGGAGCTGTCCGGCGGCTCCTTCGTGGAGAGGCCGCACCTCGTCTTCTTCCTGCACGACGAAGTCATCGTGCACGCGCCCGCGGCCCTCGCCGACAGCGTGGTCGAGCAGCTCCGTGACGCCGCCGCGGAGGCCGGCCGGCTCATCTTCGGCGCCATGCCGGTGCAGTTCCCGATCACCACGGCCGTCGTCGACGACTACGGCCAGGCCAAGTAGCCGCCGCGCCGCTGGTTACTCGCTTGTTATTTCGGAGGTTCATCCGTCATAATGCAGGCAGCGGCTCGCCGCTCACACAATTTGATACGCGCGGTCACGCGCATCCGTTCTGCAGGTCGATGGGGAAGTCGCACCTAACCGAACGGAGAAGATCGTGACTGCACCCAACGCTCGCGGAGTGCTCTTTGTGCACTCCGCTCCTCGCGCGCTCTGTCCTCACATCGAGTGGGCGGCGGGGCGCGCCCTCGATCGTGCCGTGAATTTCCGGTGGGCTGAACAGCCCGTTCTCAAGGGCGTGCAGCGCACGGAGTTCTACTGGGAGGGTTCCCAGGGCACGGGTGCGAAGATCGCCTCGGCTTTGCGTGGCTGGGAACACCTCCGGTTCGAGGTGACGGAGGACCCGTCATCGGGCGGAGACGGTGGTCGTTGGATGCACACCCCCGACCTCGGCATCTACTACGCCCAGACCGACTCGGTCGGCAACGTCGTCATCCCGGAAGACCGACTGCGCTACGCGATGGAGCTCGCGGGCTCGAACGCCCTCGAGCTGCACCGCGAACTGCGGCTCGCGCTCGGCCAGGCGTGGGACGACGAGCTGGAGGCGTTCCGTCACGCGTCGAGCGACAGCCAGGTGGTGTGGCTGCACAAAGTCGGCTAGCGCCGATCAGTTGTAGGTGCGGAACGCGACGACGGCGTTGTGGCCGCCGAAGCCGAACGAGTTGCTGATCGCGAGCAGGGCGCCGGGGTCGAGCGCGCGGGGGCTCGTGACGACATCCAGCAGGATCTCCGGATCTTGCTCCGTGAGATTGATGGTCGGGGGAGCGAGCCGGTTGTGCAGGGCGAGGATGGTGAAGATCGCCTCGAGCGCTCCCGTTCCGCCGAGCAGGTGGCCGGTGGCCGCCTTCGTCGCCGAGACCGGGATGTCGTGCACCCGCTCGCCGAAGACAGCGAGCAGCGCCTTGTACTCGGCGATGTCGCCGACCGGGGTGCTCGTGGCGTGGGCGTTGATGTGCATCACGTCGTCGACGGTCGCGCCGGCCTGCTCGAGAGCCGCGAGCACGGCGCGAGCCGCACCCGAGCCCTCGGGGTCGGGCGCCGTGATGTGGAACGAGTCGCTCGTCACCCCGCCACCGGCGAGCTCCGCGTAGATGCGAGCGCCGCGGGCGAGAGCGTGCTCCTCGGTCTCGAGGATGATGCTTCCCGCGCCCTCACCCAGTACGAAGCCGTCGCGGGTCACGTCGTACGGCCGGGAGGCCGTCTGCGGCTCGTCATTGCGCTTCGAGAGGGCCTGCATCGCGGCGAAGGCGGCGATGGGCAGCGGGTGCACGACCGCCTCTGTTCCGCCGGCGATGATGACGTCGGCGTAGCCTTTTTGCAGGTGGTCGTAGGCGTTGGCGATCGCCTCGGTGCTCGACGCGCACGCGGAGACGTCGGTGCGGGCGTACGCACGCGCCTTGAGCTCCATGCTGATGGCCGCGGCGGCGGCGTTCGGCATGAGCATCGGAATGGTCATGGGGAGTACGCGACGCGGACCCTTCTCCTTGAGCGTGTCCCACGCGTCGAGGAGAGTCCAGAGGCCGCCGATGCCGGTCGAGTAGTCGACTCCGACCCGGTCGGGATCGACGTCGGTGATGCCGGCATCCGCCCATGCCTCGCGAGCGGAGATGAGGGCGAACTGGCTGGAGGGGTCGAGGCGTTTCACTTCGCGTCGCTCCAGCACGTCTTCCGGCCGCACCTTGGCCTGTCCGGCGAAGGTCACGGGCAAGTCGTGCTGCGCCACCCAGTCGTGCTCGATCGGGCGCACGCCGGACTCACCGGCGAGCAGTGCCGCCCAGGACTCGGGGGCGGTTCCGCCGAGCGGAGAGGTGGCACCGAGACCGGTGACGACGATTTTCTTGGTCACAACGACATCCTTAGTTCTGTTCACGTGTCTCATTCGCGGGCGTGGCCGGGCGCAGGGCGACCGGCCAGCCGCGGATGGAAGGCGCTTAGCCCTGTGCTGCGGTGATGAAGGTGACGGCGTCCCCGACGGTCTTGAGGTTCTTGACCTCTTCGTCGGGAATCTTCACGTCGAACTTCTCTTCGGCGTTGACGACGATCGTCATCATCGAAATCGAGTCGATGTCCAGGTCGTCGGTAAACGACTTGTCCATTTCGACCGAATCCGTAGCGATACCGGTTTCGTCGTTGACGAGCTCGGCGAGGCCGGCGAGAACTTCTTCGGTGGACAATGCCATGGTTTTTCTCCTAAAGGGTGTGTCGTTTGACCGAGAGTTAGTTTAGGGCAGGTGGAGTGCGGGGCAGGAGCGCCGCACTCAGGGCAGCACAATCACCTGGGCGCCGAAGACCAGTCCGGCTCCGAAGCCGATCTGGAGGGCGAAGCCGCCCGAGAGCTCGGGATGCTCGGCGAGCAAGCGGTGGGTGGCGAGGGGGATGGACGCGGCCGAGGTGTTTCCCGTGGTCGCGATGTCGCGCGCGATCACCACGGTCTCCGGCAGGCCGAGCTGCTTCGCGAACTCGTCGATGATGCGCATGTTCGCCTGGTGGGGGATGAACGCGGCGAGATCGGCCGACGTGATTCCCGCGACCTCGAGCGCCTGCTTGGCGACCTTGGCCATGTCCCACACCGCCCAACGGAAGACCGTCTGGCCCTCTTGGCGCAGCGTCGGCCACTCGGCCTCGCCGTCGCGGAACTGCGTGAGGGTCGCGTTCATACCGACAGCGGCGGCCTTGGAGCCGTCGGAGCCCCACACGGGAGCCGCGATACCGGGCGTCTCGCTCGGGCCGATCACGACGGCACCGGCGCCGTCACCGAGCAGGAACGAGATCGACCGGTCGGTCGGATCGACGATGTCGGAGAGCTTCTCTGCACCGATCACGAGCGCATAATGCGCGGCACCCGAACGGATGAGGGCATCCGCCTGGGTGACGGCGTAGCTGAAGCCGGCGCACGCGGCGTTCGTGTCGTACGCGGCGGCGGGGTTGCTGCCCACGCGGTCGGCGACGACGGCGGCCATGGACGGCGTCTGCTGCACATTGCTGACCGTCGCCACGATCACGAGGTCGACCAGCCCGGGCGCTATGCCGCTCTTCTCGATCGCCTCACGACCGGCTTCTGTCGCGAGGTCGACCGCGCCGACAGCCTTGGAGGCGCGGGTGCGCGTGATGATGCCGGTGCGCTGTTGGATCCACTCGTCGCTCGAGTCGATGGGCGCGATCAGCTCCTCGTTCGGCACGACGAGGTCGCCGCGGGCAGCGCCATAGCTGTAGATGCGCGTGAACTGTGCGCCGGTCGATTGCTGGAGAGTGGGCTTGCTCATGCTGCGATACCGTCAATCAGGTCGAATGCTGCTGCGAGGTCGTCGGGGGTCTTGACCGCGACGGTCGGCACGCCCTTGAGCCCGCGTCTGGCGAGGCCCGTGAGCGCCCCGGCGGGGGCGAGTTCGATGAGTCCCGTCACGCCGGCCTGCGCGAACGCCGCCATGGTCTTGTCCCAGCGTACGGGCGACGACACCTGGCCGACCATGAGGTCGACGAATTCCGCTCCGGATGCCACGCGCTGTCCGTCCTGGTTCGACCAGATGGGGAGCGTCGGATCGTTCGTGCCGAGCGTCCCGGCGAAGTCGCGCAGGTGCGCCACGGCCGGCTCCATGTAACGCGTGTGGAAGGCCCCGGCGACCTGCAGCGCAATGACGCGCGACCCGGCTACGGGGTTCTCCCGCAGGGCGTCGAGCGCGTCGGCGGCGCCGGCGACCACGATCTGGCCTCCGCCGTTGAAGTTGGCCGGCTGGAGACCGAGCTGGTCGAGACGCGCCAGCAGTTCGGCCTCGTCGCCGCCGAGGACGGCACTCATGCCGGTCGGCGTCAGGGCGGCCGCGGCGGCCATGGCCGATCCACGCTCCCGCACGAACGCGACGGCATCCGTCTCGCTGAGGATTCCAGCGGCGGCGGCCGCGGTCACCTCGCCGACCGAGTGCCCGGCCACGCCTGCGACACGATCACGACGACCGTCGGCGAACAGAGCGCTGAGCGTGAGCAGGCCTGCGGCGACGATGAGGGGCTGGGCGACCGCGGTGTCGCGGATCGTCTCGGCGTCGCTCGTGGTGCCGTGGGCCACGAGGTCGATGCCCACGGCGTCGGAGATGCCCGCGAGCTGGTCGCGGAAGCGTGGCTCCGCGAGCCAGGGTTCGAGAAAGCCGGGAGTCTGGGAGCCCTGTCCGGGCGCTACAACAACGATCACGCCCCCAGTCTGCCAGCACCCTCGCACCCGCCGCTGTGCACACTCCACTGAGATTCTCGAATCGTCTTGGCGAGTGTCTACAACCGAGGCGCTAGGCGAGGGTCGAGGCGAGCCAGCGCAGGAGGGGATCGAGCACCACGTCGGGGGAGCGTCGCGCCCAGCGGAAGTGGTCGAACGGCTCACCGCCGTTCTCCGCGCGGTCGACGTGCACGGTGTCGAGTGCTGCTGTGCGCAACCGCGTGCCGAGCGCGTCGGACGCCTCCCGCGGGAGGATCGGGTCGCCGTCGAGGGTGAGCATGAAAACCGGCCGGTCGAGTGCGGCGAGCTCGGCCTCGTGGTCGGCGCTGCTGCCGGCGATGCGGAAGCGGCCGTGCCTGCCCTCGAAACCCCAGTCCGCCATCATCGTTCGCGCCTGTCGACCGCCGAATCCCAACCGGTGCCCGGGGAAGTAGCCGAGCAGGCGCGAGACGCCGCGGATGGTCGTCACCTGCACGCGACGCCGGGCGCGCTCCGCGACCCCGGTGAGCGCACCGTGGTGGCTCGACCCGCTCGCGATGGTCACGACGGCACGAACCCGGTCGGGGTGGCCGGCCGAATAGAGCAGGGCGAGCTGGCCGCCGAGGCTGTGGCCCGCGGCGATGAACCGCTCGCCGGCGAGCGGCGACTGCGCGATCGCGGCCGGGATGTCGAGGGCGAGCGCGTGGTTGTAGCCGAAGTCGTTGGCGCGCACGTCGGTCGTGGAACTCTGCGGCATCCCGCGCAGCTCGAGTGCGAAGACACGGTAGCCGAGCTGAGCCCACCGCGCGAGCAGCGGCCGGTAGTAGTGCAGCGGCACACCGAGCGCCGGCAGGAACAGCACCGCGTCGCCGCTGTCGCCGAACGCCTCGACCACCGAGGTCGCGCCATCCGGGCTGGTGATGGCGATGGTCGTGTAGCGCGGGGACTCGGTCACGACTCCAGTCTCGCGCACAACCCCTCGAGTTGCAGCGACCGTCCTCCCCGGGGTGCCGCGGGCGGCGGCGGACGCCCGCGTCGACTTCCCGCTCGCCGACCTTCCGACGGAAACCGGGGCGTACGCGACCGTGGTCGGCAGCAAGGCCGGCACCGCCCTGTACTGCGCGAGCGCCTGGGTGCGAGCCCGCGGCGTGGCTGGCCACGGCGACGGACGCGACACCGGCACTGCAGGCGTCGGGCGCCGTCGGGCTGCAGGGCTACCTCTCGTCGAGCGCGGCGAGCGGCTCCGTCCTCCGTTTCGACGATTTCTCCGCCCGCACGCCGTGGACGATGGGGCGGATGCCCGGCTCAGCGCTTGCGGGAGGGGTCGGGCTCGGCGATCGACCCGATGATGAGCGCGGACTGGAGGATGAGCGCCTCGCGCGCGCCCGTCGCGTCCCAGCCGATCACCTCGCTGATGCGCTTCAGGCGATACCGCACCGTGTTCGGATGGACGAAGAGTTCGCGCGCCGTCGCCTCGAGCGAGCGGCCGTTGTCGAGGTAGCACCAGAGCGTCGCGAGCAGTTCGGTCGAATGCTGCTGCAGCGGGCGGTAGATGCGGTTGATGAGGGTCGAGCGAGCGAGCGGGTCGCCCGCGAACGCCCGTTCGGGCAGCAGGTCGTCGGCGAGGGCCGGTCGCGGGGCGTTGCGCCACGCGCGCGCGACGGCGAACCCGGCGAGGGCTGCCTTCGCGCTCTTCGAGGCGTCGACGAGCGTCGCGACCTCGTGGCCGAGCACGAGGTGTCCGGGGCCGAATCCGGGCTCGAGCTGTGTCGCGATCTCGATGAAGGGCATGCGGGTCGCGGCATCCGTCTCGTCCGCGATCGGCGTCGACCGGCCGATGACGAGCACGAGCCGGTTACCCTGCACGCCGATGAGCACGTCGGCGTCGAGGTGGCGCGCGGTGCGGCGCAGCTGGTCGACGTCGAGGATGCGCGGGGTGGTGCCGACGAGCACGCACACCTCGCCGTGGCCGTTCCAGCCCAGAGCGGCGATACGGCTCGGCAGCTCGGTGTCGTATTCGCCGCTGAGGATCGAGTCGACAACGAGGGCCTCGAGACGCGCGTCCCAGAGACCGCGGGCCTCGGCCGCACGGGCGTAGACGTCGGCCGACGCGAATGCGATCTCGCGTGAGTAGAGAAGGATCGCCTCGCGCAGCACGTCGTCGCCGAGGCCGATGCGTGCCTCCACGACCTCCACGGTGATGCGGATGAGCTGCAGGGTCTGCTGCAGCGAGACGGAGCGCAGCAGCTCGCGCGGTGCGGCACCGAAGACGTCCGCGGCGATCCACGGGGTGGACTTCGGGTCTTCGAACCAGCTGATGAATGAGGTGATGCCCGCTTGCGCGACGAGCCCGACCGCCGACCGCCGCCCCGGTGGCATGTCGCCATACCAGGGCAGCGTGTCGTCGAGCCGCTTCAGAGTCGCCGTGGACAGCTCACCGGAGATGGTGCGCAGCCAGGCGAGCGTCTGCTCCTTCGTCTTCGGGGTGACCGACACCGCTAGCTTTCGCCGCCAGCGGATCCCGTGGTGCCGGCGTTGACGTCGAGCAGGCGGTACTTGTCGATCGCCGCGGCGGGAACGGACGAGTCCATCTCCCCGCGCTTGACGAGCGACTGCAACGCACGCACGACCATCGACGGTCCGTCGATCTTGAAGAAGCGGCGGGCGGCGGCGCGCGTGTCGGAGAAGCCGAAGTCGTCGGCCCCCAGCGTCGCGTAGTCGCCGGGCACGAACTGCCGGATCTGGTCGGGAACGGCGTGCATGAAGTCCGTCGTGGCGACGAACGGGCCCTGGGTGCGCGAGAGCTTGCTCGTCACGTAGGGAATGCGACGCTCATCGTTCGGGTGGAGGAAGTTGTGCGCCTCCGCGGCGAGGCCGTCGCGACGCAGTTCGGTCCACGAGGTGACCGACCAGACATCCGCCGACACGCCCCAGTCTTGCGCGAGCAGCTCCTGCGCCTCGAGCGCCCACGGCACGGCAACACCCGACGCGAGCAACTGCACCTTCGGGCCGCTCTCCTGGCCGGTCTTCAACAGGTAGAGGCCCTTGAGGACCCCTTCTTCGTCGAAGCTCTCCGGCACGGCGGGCTGCTGCAGCGGCTCGTTGTAGAGCGTGATGTAGTACATGACGTTCGGGTCGGGATGCGTGCCACCGTACATGCGCTCGAGCCCGGCCTTGACGATGGCACCGATCTCGTAGCCGTAGGCGGGGTCGTACGACACGACGGCAGGGTTCGTCGAGGCGAGGAGCAGCGAGTGGCCGTCGGCGTGCTGGAGTCCCTCACCGGTCAGGGTCGTGCGCCCGGCGGTCGCTCCCATGATGAACCCGCGGGCCATCTGGTCGCCGGCCGCCCACATGGCGTCACCCGTGCGCTGGAAGCCGAACATCGAGTAGAAGACGTAGACCGGGATGAGCGGCTCGCCGTGCGTCGCGTAGGAGGTGCCCGCCGCGGTGAACGCGGAGAATGCACCGGCCTCGTTGATGCCGACGTGCACGATCTGGCCCTGTGGGCTCTCCTTGTAGGCGAGCAGCTGTTCGCGGTCGACCGATGTGTAGTGCTGCCCCTGCGGGTTGTAGATCTTCGCGGTGGGGAAGTACGCGTCCATACCGAACGTGCGCGCCTCGTCGGGGATGATCGGCACGATGCGGTGACCGAAGCCCTTCGCGCGCAGCAGGTCTTTGAGCAGGCGGGCGAAGGCCATGGTGGTCGCGATCTCCTGCTTGCCCGATCCCTTGCGCGCGATGTCCCACGCCGACTCCTCGGGGAGCACGATCTGCGTGTACCGCGAGCGTCGCTCCGGCACGTAGCCGCCGAGCGCTCTGCGGCGCTCGTGCATGTACTGGATGGCCTCGTCGTTCTCGCCCGGCGTGTAGTACGGCGGCTGGTACGGGTTCTCCTCGAGGGCGGCATCCGTGATCGGGATCCGCATCTCGTCGCGGAACTGCTTGAGATTGTCGAGCGTCAGCTTCTTCATCTGGTGGGTCGCGTTGCGTCCCTCGAACGACGGGCCGAGGCCGTAGCCCTTGACCGTCTTCGCGATGATGACGGTGGGCTGCCCCTTGTGCTCGCTCGCAGCCTTGAACGCCGCGTAGACCTTGCGGTAGTCGTGGCCGCCGCGCTTCAGGTTCCAGATCTGCTCGTCGCTGTAGCCCTTGACCATCTCGAGCGTGCGCGGGTCGCGGCCGAAGAAGTTCTCGCGCACGTACGCGCCGCTCTCCGCCTTGTAGGTCTGGTAGTCGCCATCCGGCGTGCGGTTCATGAGGTCGCGCAGTGCGCCCTCGGTGTCTTTCGCGAGCAGGTCATCCCACTCGCGGCCCCAGACGACCTTGATGACGTTCCAGCCGGCGCCGCGGAAGAAGCTCTCGAGCTCCTGGATGATCTTGCCGTTGCCGCGCACCGGGCCGTCGAGACGCTGGAGGTTGGCGTTGATGACGAAGTTGAGGTTGTCGAGGCCGTCGTTGGCGGCCCACTGCAGGGCGCCGCGGCTCTCCACCTCGTCCATCTCGCCGTCGCCGAGGAACGCCCAGACCTGTTGGTCGCTCGCATCCTTGATGCCGCGATTGGTGAGGTATCGGTTCGACTGCGCCTGGTAGATCGCGTTGATGGGGCCGAGACCCATCGACACGGTCGGGAACTGCCAGAAGTCGGGCATGAGACGCGGGTGCGGGTAGCTCGAGAGACCGCCGCTGAAGTGCGACTTCTCCTGGCGGAAACCGTCGAGCTGGTCGGTCGAGAGACGACCCTCGAGGAAGGCACGCGCGTACATGCCGGGGGAGGCATGGCCCTGGTAGAAGACCTGGTCTGCACCGCCGGGGGCGTCGTGCCCGCGGAAGAAGTGATTGTGACCGACCTCGTACAGGGCGGCGGATGACGCGTAGGTCGAGATGTGGCCGCCGACGCCGATGCCGGGCCGCTGCGCGCGGTGCACCGTGATGGCCGCGTTCCAGCGGATCCACGCGCGGTAGCGTCGCTCGATGTCCTCGTTGCCGGGAAACTCGGGCTCGTTCTCGGGAGCGATGGTGTTCAGGTAGTCGGTGGTGGGCACCATCGGCACGCCGAGGTGCAGCTCCTTCGAGCGCTTCAGGAGGCTGAGCATGATCTCCCGGCCTCGCTCGTGGCCGTGCACCGCTACAAGGGCGTCGAGGGATTCCTGCCACTCGGCGGTCTCCTCAGGGTCTCCGTCGATGTTGTTCACCGAGTATGGATCCTGGTCGTTAACCGTCACCGTTGACCTCTTCCTGGTTTGAGTTCAGATCGTGCGAGCCGCCACGGAGCAGGGATTACGCTCCCGGTTTTTGGACTGCGCCAGAACATTCTATGCACCACGCGGTGTGTCGGCTGGCGCTCGCACCCGCGTTGTCCTGCACTAAAGGCACAGCGAGCGTAGGATAACCCTTCGTGTTTGTCCGACGTTCTCAGCCGGGCACGAAAGGACGCTAATCATGGCTCTGGAGAATGACACCCAGGCACCCGACTTCGAGCTTCCAAACCAGTTCGGTGAGCACATCCGTCTCGGCGAGTTCAAGGGCAAGAAGCCGGTGGCGCTCGTCTTCTTCCCCCTCGCGTTCTCGTCCACCTGCACGAGCGAGTTGTGCAACCTCAGCGAGAACCTCTCGCTCTTCAAGAGCAACGGCATCGAGCTCATCGGCATCTCCGCCGACTCCAAGGCCACGCTGCGCGCGTTCGCCGAGGCCGAGGGCTACGACTTCACGCTGCTCGCCGACTTCTGGCCGCACGGCGCCGTCGCCAAGGAGTACGGTGTGTTCCTCGAAGACAAGGGGTACGCGAACCGTGCCACCTTCCTCATCGACATCAACGGCATCATCCGTGCGAGCTTCATCACCGCACCCGGCGAGGCGCGTTCCATCGAGGAATACCGCGCGGCGCTCGACGAGATCGTTCCGGTTCCCGCAACGGCCTGACCTCGCCCGGTCGCGTGGCTGATTGAATGGGCCCATGACCGTCACCGATCCGCACCTCGACGACCTCGCCGGCTTCATCGCCGCCTCGCCGTCATCGTTCCACGCCGCTCACGAGACCGCGACCCGGCTCGACGCCGCGGGGTATGAGCGGGTGGACGAGGCGGGGGAGTGGCCGACGGTGCCCGGCCGCCGCTACGTCGTGCGCGACGGCGCGATCATCGCGTGGGTGCAGCCCGCCGGCGCGACTCCGACGTCGCCGGTGCGCATCGTCGGCACCCACACCGACTCGCCGGGCTTCAAGCTCAAGCCGAAGCCGAGCACCTCCGCCCACGGCTGGCTGCAGGCCGGGGTCGAGATCTACGGCGGTCCGCTGCTCAACTCCTGGCTCGACCGTGAGCTCGAGTTCGCCGGGCGGCTCGTCGCCATCGACGGATCTCAGCACCTCGTGCGCACGGGGCCCTTCCTGCGTTTCCCGCAGCTCGCCGTGCACCTTGACCGCGGGGTGAACGAGGGGCTGCGTCTCGACCCGCAACAGCACATGAACCCCGTGTACGGGCTCGCGTCAGACATCGGTGACGCCTCAAGCGCCGACCTCGTCGGACACCTCGCCGCACTCGCCGGCATCCGGGCCGAGGATGTCGCGGGCTACGACATCGTCGTCGCCGACACCGCTCCCGGAGCCGTGTTCGGCCTCGACGGCGGGCTCTTCGCCGCGGGGCGCATGGACAACCTCGTCTCCGTGCACGCCGGCCTCACCGCACTGCTCGCTGCCGGCGACCCGACGGATCACATCCCGGTGTTCGCCGCCTTCGACCACGAGGAAGTGGGCTCGGCGACTCGCTCGGGGGCCGCGGGGCCGTTCCTCGCCGACATCCTCGCCCGCATCTCGGACGGCCTCGGAGCGACCGAGTCGGAGCGCCTGCGCAGCCGCGCCGCGTCGTGGTGCTTCTCGGCCGACGCCGGCCACTCGGTGCACCCGAACTACGCCGAGCGCCACGACCCGGCGAACCGGCCGGTGATGGGCCGCGGACCGCTGCTCAAGATCAACGCGCAACAGCGCTATGCCACCGACGCCGTCGGGGCCGCGGAGTGGGCTCGGGTCTGCGCCCTCGCCGGGGTGGAGTACCAGGAGTTCGTCTCCAACAACACTGTGCCGTGCGGGTCGACGATCGGACCGATCACGGCGACGAGGCTCGGCATCCGCACGGTCGACATCGGCATCCCGCTGCTCTCAATGCACTCGGCGCGCGAACTCTGCGCCGTGGGCGACCCGGGCACGCTCACCGCGGCGCTGACCGCGTTTCTGCGCTGACGCCAGCACGCCGCCCCCGCCCCGCGTCCCCTTCTTCGCAAACTCAGGAGGCCGGCCGCTAAGCGTCCCGGTGGGCGCGCGATTCCGAGGGCTGCTCGACGGCCGCCCTCACGGTCTCCTGATTTTCCGTTGCCGGGCAAGCGGATGGCGCGGCTATCGCTTCGCGCGGCGTCGGGCCGCGCTCCCCGCCCGCGAGCCTGGGCGGCGACACCATCCGCGTCCCGCCACCCGAGGCGGCCGCACCGTTCTTCGGAAATTCAGGAGATCAGCCGCATCGGCGTCTGAGATTCGGCGTGATTCCGCGGGCGCCTTGACGACTGCCGTCACGATCTCCTGAATTTCCGTGGAAGAGGCCGAGTGGGGCCGACCGGGTCAGCCCAGCAGCGACACCGAGCGGGCGATCACGAGCGCGAGGATGATGAACCCGGCGAACGACTCGGTCCCCATGAGCGCCTTGGCCCGGTGGGAGAGCGGCATGGCGTCGGTCGGGCTGAAGGCCATCGAGTTCGATAGGGAGAAGTAGAGGTAGTCGATGTAGCTCGGCGTCCAGTCCGACTTCATGGACGAGCGTGACGCGACCTCGGAGACGGCGTCGTGGTCTTCGTCTTGCGGAAACCGGAAGTCGGCCTGCGGCAGGTCTGCGCGCGGGGCGCTTGTGCGGACGACGGGACCGCCGCGGTCCATCTCCCAGTAGATGAGGGCGAACAGGATCACATTGGTGACCCACACCTGCAGCGCCGCGAGCAGCAGGGCGGGCCCGTCGCTCTTCTCGGCGCCGATGAGCTCGAAGACGAGCTGCACGAGCGCCACCTGGTTAGCGGCGGCGAGGAAGAGCACTTGCCCGACGGAGAGCCGCCGCGACCACGTCGTCTGCCGCTTGAACCGCAGCGGATTGACGGCGATCAGGAGGATGAGCGTGAGGGCGCCGAGCCCGACGGCGATGTACCTCAGCCCAGGGAGGAAGCTGCTCGGCAGCAGCGCATACAGCGTCAGCGCCACGAGGAGTGCGACGACGGCGGGCCAGCGGTGTTCTGCGCGTGCGGCGCGCGCGTTGGTGGTGCTCACGAGGCCGAGTGTATGGCGTCTCGTGCGTTTTCCTCATCCCGCATCGCCGCATCCCGCCAGCGGCAGGCGCCGAGCGCTCGGATGACGCATCCCGCTATGCCGGTGCTGCCGTCGTCGAGTATTCGGTGATCAGATCCAACGGCTGGTCCGCCCGTACGGCGATGGTCTTGTCGCTGCGGACATCAACGCACCCACGAGGGGTGAAGGTGAAGTCCTGCGGCTCGGCCGCCCCGGAACGGACGTCGGTCGTCAACGCCAGAAGGCGCTCCCCGTCGTCCCACACCATGGGACAGGTCTCGCCGTCGTGCACGAGCGTCCAGTATCTCACCACCATGGATCCGTCCTCCCGCCGATGGTCATCGGCGTGATCGCCCACCTGCTTCGTGCGGCTGACCCGACCGGTCTGGTCGTCGCCATCTGAGAATCCTCCCCGAGCCCAGACTCCTTCGTCAGGGTCGAAGGTCCCGAGCTGCGGTAGACGCGTGCGGCCGTGGGACCTTCGGCTCTGCAACGCTCCGAGGCGGCATGCCAGCGTGGTCACATCGCCTCCCGGGCGATCGACCCGAAGAGCGCCCGGGAACGCGATCGAACCACCGGCATCACCGAGCGAGACAGCCGGGACGGGTGCGGCGGCGGACGTCACGATAGCCGGGGCGATCGGCAGGCACCTGCGTCTCGGCGTCGGCGATCTCGCTATCGACGGATCGGTCGGCGGCGACGTCATCCACACCAGCGACACCGACGCGCGCATCGCGGTGGGGCGGTCAGCGGCACCGTGGAGCGCATCGATCCGCCGTGATCCCGCGAGTTCGGCGTCTCAGCATGGGCACTGTTCGTCGGCTGGTTCCTCGGATTGCTGTACTCGCCATCCCCTTCCTGGCGCTGTTCCTCCTGGTGACCGTCGTCGGCGCACCACTCGCGCTCGCGGACCTCCTGCTGTGGATCGTCGTGACGCTCGCGAGCATCGTGTTCGCCGCGTACTCCATCGCCCGGCTGCTCGTCCGCGGCAAGCAACATCCCATCGTCGCTGCGCTCTTCGGCGGAGTCGTCCTCATCTGCGCACTCATTCTCGATCGGTGACCCGGTGCGAATGGGCTGACCGTCGCGAGGTGATGAGCCGAGAACGGCCGCGACTCGGGTCGGCCCGTGCGGTGCTCCCGCGACCGGGCGCATGTCGTACTATGGAGATTCGTCCTCCCGCATCGCCGGGTTGACGGGCCTTTAGCTCAGTTGGTAGAGCGCCACGTTTACACCGTGGATGTCATCGGTTCGAGCCCGGTAGGGCCCACGACATAAAAGTGCTGGTCGGGCATGTCTATTCCGGCCTCGCCCCACTTCAGAATTCCGCACAAGGGCCGCACGTGTTGGTGAGGTGTAGCTTGAAACAACCTCACTATTTGCAGGCAAGAAAAATGCCCCCTAAGTAGGGGGCATGATTCTGCTCGAGCTAGACGGCTGACGAGATGTCCGTGACGACCGCCTCGGGACGCGCGACGGCGGCCTCGATCTTCGCGAGCGCGGCGTGGTCCGCCTCGGCGCCCATGTAGTGAATGTAGGTGCGGTGGGTGATCGCGCTCGTCGAATGACCGAGCCACTCGCTGACGACCTTCACGTCGACGCCGCTAGCAAGCCAGTTCGTCGCAGCGGTGTGCCTGAGGTCGTGAACGCGCCGGCCGAAGGACAGCTCAGCCCACGCGGTGGCGCGCTTGAAGTTGCCGGCGTTGATGCGACCGCCGCGCGGAGCCTGGAAAACCAAGTCGCCGCGCTTTTTGCCGATGGACTGCTCAGCGAGGATCGCCTGAGCGCGCAGAGTGAGAGGCACCCGTCGCGATTTTCGGCTCTTCGGTGCCCCGACCTGGTAGCGATCGCTCTTAGACCTCGCAATCTTGATGGAAGGCAACGGCACCTGCACGATGTCGCTGACGCGGAGCTCGACGAGCTCGCCCCATCGGGCACCGGTAAGGGAGAAAAACTCGACGAGGTTTCCATACTCGGAATTCGTGACGCGGGCGGTTTCGATGCGCTCCGCAAGCTCGGCTTCGGAGAAGGGGCGCACTGCCTCTTCGACTGCCCCGGATCCGCGAGGCACTTCTGATACCTGTGCCGC
>JAODMO010000029.1 GCA_025464995.1 Microbacteriaceae bacterium | reverse complement strand
GCCTGGTCGACCAATGGCTTCTTGATGAGCGAGCAGTTCGGCCCAGCCAAGCTGATCTTGCGCAGACCATTCTCCGGCAAGCATTCGACCTCGCAGCGCAGAGAGATGCGGTCCCGACGAATCCTGTGCCGGGTGTGTCGAATCGCGCCAAGCCCAAGCCAGTGCCGCGCGCGCTGACCGCCGCCGATCTGGCTCGTATGCGTAAGGCCGTCGCAGGCATGCGTATCAACACTTGGCTCGCGGATACTTTCGAGGTGCAACTCGGGCTTGCCCTTCGCATCGGAGAAGCCCTGGCGCTACGAGTTGAAAACCTCGACCTCGACAACCCGGCTGGTCCTCGAGTCCGCGTCGAAGCAACAGTCATCACTCCGACTGGCCAGAAGCACAGCCGTCAGGAGCACACGAAAGACGGGCCTGACGGCGCCCGCACCGTCGTGGTCCCAGACTGGACCGTGCCGATACTGAAGAACCGGGCACTCATCAGCAAGAGTGGGCTGCTCTTCGAGACTCGAAACGCCACGTTGATCAGCCCTCGAAACTTCCGGGAGAGTTGGCGCCAAATCCGCGATCAGGCCGGCTTGGGCTGGGTGAAGCCGCACCACATGAGGAAGACAGCACTCACCACGGTGGCTCGCGAGCTCGGCGAAGAAGTGGCGCAGCGCATGGCGGATCACAAGGACATCGCGACGACGCGCGCCCACTACATCGAGGCCAGCGAGAACATCGGCCCGGACGCCAGATCTGCCCTGAACCAGCTCGCCCCGCCGCCGTCGGTACACGGCGCGTAGAGCGTTTCCGAGGGGTAAAGAAGGGATAGCCCGGCTTCGGCCGGGCTTTTCTACGTTCTGCGTAAGAAAATCCCTGATGAGACGTGCCCCTGGAGGGACTCGAACCCCCAACCTGTTCCTTAGGACGGAATTGCTCTTCCATTGAGCTACAGAGGCTGGCTCCCCGAGTTTAGCGCGACCCGGCGAGCCAGCAATGCTGCGAAGCGGTGTGGCTAGCGCCCGAACTTGTGGCTCCACTGCGAGGAGACACCGGCCGGGATGAAGTAGCACTTTCCCGCGGCGACGGCGGAGACATCCGCTCGCTTGTTGCCGGTCACTCGGTACGTCCCCTCCTCCGCGACCTTGCCCTTGACGACGTAGCGCAGACCCTCGACCGCGGCCGGGATCGTGCGCGTGTCGTTCTTCGATCCTCGGTTGTCGGCGAAAGTCACGGCCGCAGGGGTCGCCGCCTTCGTCAGCAGCGAAACTATCGACCGGTCGGTGTCAGACGCCAGGTAGAAGCCCGGGTACGACGGCTGGTTGTAGGTCACGTTCTGGCGTCCCACCTCGGCGCCGTGCTGCGTGTCTTGCAGCAGCCGGCACTCGAGGGCCGGCCCGAATCCGACCGCCTCTTCGAGCGTCGCCGTCGAAGTCGTACGACAGCGTCTGCGGGCGATGCGCGCCGGCTCCGGGCACCGCTACGCGGCTGGCGCCAGGTACTCTTCCCAGTCCGGAAGCGCGCGCTCGATGCCCCGTGCCATCCATGACGCCCCGTGCGGGGCCCGCGGCGTGATGCGCAGCCGCCAGTTCATCTCGGTCGGCGTGCGGTTGCCCTTGAGGTTGTTGCACTTGAGGCAGCAGGCGACCAGGTTCTCCCAGCTGTCTTTGCCCCCGCGAGAGCGCGGCGTGATGTGGTCGATTGTCGAGGCCGACCCGCCGCAGTAGCCGCAGCGGCTGTTGTCTCGTCGCAACACACCGCGGCGCGACACGGGCACGTTGCGCCCGCTCGGTATGCGCACGTATCGCCGCAAGATGATCACCGACGGGCGATCCCAGGCTCCCGACATCCCGAAGACCGGATGCTCGCCATCCGCCGCGATGATCGTTGCCTTTTCGTTCATCACGAGCACGAGTGCTCGCTTGAAGGACACAACGCCCAACGGCTCGTAGCCCGCGTTCAGTACCAGTGTGCGCATTGTCATCCTTCCGAAAGCGCCTGCACGGCTTGCAGGCATTCGACATGCGTTTCCCGTGATTCGAGCGGATTCAGGAGCGAGCGGACAAACAAAAAGGCACTGTCAGTAAGACAGTGCCTGAGTGGATTGCGCGCATATCTCTACGTGCGCGGTGCCGCTGTGCCGTGAGCGCAGACAGGCGCGAACATCCGTGGGTCGGATGGTGCGCTCGCTGAACATCGGCTCTCCTAGAACTCGTCGAACTCCAAGGGTTACAGGTTAACCCAAAATCGGCGGGCCACAACTCTGTGGCTCGCCGAGTTCCCCTGACCGTAATGCGGTGGTCAGACCCCGATGCGCACGAGGGAATACGCGCTTGTCCAGATGGGGCGCACGCTGACGACACCGCCGGCGCGGGGTGCGTCCATGATCAGGCCGTTGCCCATGTAGATGCCGTCGTGACCCGACATGATGACGAGGTCGCCGGGCAGCGCGTCGGCGGCCGAAATCTTCGAGCCGGACGCGGCCTGTCCGCTCACCGAGTGCGGGAGCCGGACGCCGAACTGCGCGTAGACGTACATGATGAAGCCGGAGCAGTCGAAGCCCGACGGGTCGGCCCCGCCGTAGACGTACGGGGTGCCGAGGTACTTCTGCCCGACGGCGGCGACCTGCGCGAGGTCGATGCTCGGGTACGGCGGGGTGACGAGAAGGTCGGATGCGGTCGGGCCGCTGAACGACGAGAAGGAGGTTGCGATCACGGCGCGCTTACGGGCTGCGGCGGCTTCCGCTTCCTTCGCGGCGAGTTCGGCCTGCGTGGTGGCGCCGAAGGAGTCGCGGGTCGTCGCGGAGGATCCCGCGCCGGCATCCACCACCAGGCTCTGGGCGCCGGCCTCGATCTGCTGCTCGATGGCCTGGGAGGCCTTCTGATCGGCGTCGTCGGCGGGCGGCACGAAAGCGTAGGCGGGGAGGGCGACCGTGGCGAAGAGACCGGGCACGATGACGGCGGTCACCGCGACGCTGAGCAGGCTCGACTTGCGGGCGCTGCGCACCGCGCTCGGCCGCGGGCGGTTTTCGAACTTCGCGACACCTTCGGGAGTGCCGTTTTCGGGTGATGCTTTTGTCAAGAGATTCAACCTCCTGCGCCTCGGCAACACTAGGTTGTTGCCCCATCCGTTTCGTATGTGATTTCACGTAGCCGGCACGAAGAGAAGGTGAACTCAGAGACGTCTTGCGCGGGCATCCGACGCCATGTAGTGGCCGAGGGACTTTACGACCATAGGGGATGGTTCGTGAATTGTCACCTTTTCGTGATAATCAGGCCCGGCGCTGTGGACAACTCCGGTCGGAGAACCACCTATACTGCGACGAAAATGTGCACGGCGACCTCGTTGGGCAGCTCGAGCCCCTCGCCGAATCCGTCGACGGCGACGAAGACGTATGAGCCCGCGGCGGAGATATTCGCGGTGGCGCCGGGCATGACGCCGGCGTTCTGCAGTTGCTGCAGGAGTTCCGGCTCGAACTGCACCGGTTCGCCGAGTCGACGGATGACCCCGCTGATGGTCTCGGACGTTCCCGCGACCCGCTCGACGAGGTTGATCACCCCGTCCATGAACGCCGGGGCCGGCGTGTGCCCGAGCTCGTCGAGGCCGGGGATCGGGTTGCCATACGGCGACTCGGTGGGGTGGTCGAGCATCTCGAGGATGCGGCGCTCCACCTGCTCGCTCATCACGTGCTCCCAGCGGCAGGCCTCGTCGTGCACGTAGGCCCAGTCGAGCCCGATGACGTCGGCGAGCAGCCGCTCGGCGAGTCGGTGCTTGCGCATCACGTGCACGGCCTTGCTTCGACCCTCGTGGGTCAGCTCGAGGTGGCGGTCGCCCTCGACGACGACGAGCCCGTCGCGCTCCATCCGGCCGATCGTCTGTGACACCGTCGGCCCGGAGTGACCCAGGCGCTCCGAGATGCGGGCGCGGAGGGGCACAATGCGCTCCTCCTCGAGATCGAGAATCGTGCGCAGGTACATCTCGGTGGTATCAACGAGATCCGTCATCGAGGCCTCCAGCTGGCGTTTCTACTGGAGTCAGCCTACTTGCTCGCCCGCGCCTCTCCTTGACGCTCCGTTACGGCCGCGGCGGGGTACGCCAATAGAATTGGCGAATGTCGACGATCGTGATTCCATCAGACCTCCTTCCCGTTGACGGCCGCTTCGGCTGCGGGCCATCCAAGGTGCGACCGGAGCAGCTCGCCTACCTCGCCGGGGCCGGCGCGTCCATCCTCGGAACGTCGCACCGCCAGGCTCCGGTGAAGAACCTCGTCGGCCGCGTGCGCTCCGGGCTCTCCGACCTGTTCCGCGTGCCGGAGGGCTACGAGGTCGTCATCGGCAACGGCGGCTCGACCGCGTTCTGGGACGCGGCGGCCTTCTCGCTCATCGAGAGCCGCAGCGAGAACCTGACGTTCGGCGAGTTCGGCTCCAAGTTCGGCGCGGCCGCGGCCGCGCCGTGGCTCACCGCGCCGCACATCATCAACGCCCCGGCCGGAACCCGCTCGGAGGTGGAGGTGCTCGAGGGCATCGACGTCTACGCCTGGCCCCAGAACGAGACGTCGACGGGCGTCATGGCTCCCGTCTCGCGGGTCGACGGCGACGCCGGGGCGCTCACGGTCATCGACGCGACGAGCGCGGCCGGCGGCATCGACTTCGACGCGAGCCAGGCCGACGTGTACTACTTCGCGCCGCAGAAGAACTTCGCCTCCGACGGCGGGCTGTGGTTCGCCCTGTTCTCCCCCGCCGCGATCGAGCGGGTCGAGCGCATCGCCGCGAGCGGCCGCTACATCCCCGAGTTCCTCTCGATCAAGAACGCCATCGACAACTCCCGCCTGAACCAGACGCTCAACACCCCGGCCATCTCGACGCTGCTGCTGCTCGAGAACCAGGTGGAGTGGATGAACGACAACGGCGGCCTCGCCTGGGCCGACGCACGCACCAGGGAGTCGTCGGGCGCTCTCTACCAGTGGGCGGATGCCGCATCCTTCGCCACCCCGTTCGTCGCCGACGTGGCGCACCGCTCGCAGGTCGTCGTCACGATCGACTTCGACGACGCGATCGACGCGGCCCAGATCGCGAAGGTGCTGCGTGCGAACGGCGTCGTCGACACCGAGCCGTACCGCAAGCTCGGGCGCAACCAGCTGCGCGTCGCGACGTTCACCGCGGTCGAGCCGAGCGACGTGCGCCAGCTCATCGCGTCGATCGACTACGTGGTCGGCGCGCTCTAGCCGCGCCCGCGGGGTTTCGATACGGGCCCCAGAGGGGCCCGCTCAACCAACTGATCGCCGGTTGAGCGGGCTGCCCGCGGCCGTATCGAAACCAAGCCGTGCGCCGGGGTCCTACTCAGCCAGCGACTAGCGCGAGGGCGCGTCCTCGTCGTCGGGGCCGAGGTCGTCTTCGATGTCGAGCTCGTCGATGTCGACGCCGTCGACGTCACCGCCGTGCACGACGGCGATCACCTCGTCATCGTCGTCATCATCCGACTCGTCGTCGTCGTCGTCATCCGACTCGTCGTCGTCGTCATCCGACTCGTCGTCATCCGACTCGTCCGACTCATCGATGTCGTCGTCGTCGTCGTCCGACTCATCGATCTCTTCGCCGGCAGCGAGCTGCGCGGCCTTGTAGTCGGCGAGCCGGTCGCTCCACGGAACCCAGTCGGGCGACAAGAGGGCGCCCTCCGACGGCATGAGCTCGACCTCGAGTGCGGTGGGCTGCTCGCCCTCGATCGTCGCGACGCTCACCGTCCACTTCCAGCCCGGGTAGCCGGGCAGGGCGCACTCGAAGAGCACCGACACGACGCCGTCGCTCTCGGCATCCTCGCCGGCGGGGTCGCCGATCGTCTCGACGGGGGTCACTTCGAGCAGGGCGGCGTAGGCCACCTCAAAGACCGAGGTCTGTGCCGCCGAATCAGGCATCCAGCTCGTCCGCAACCTTGCGCAGCATCTGGGCGATCTTGCCGCTGTGGCTCTTGTCGGGGTAGCGGCCGCGCTTGAGGTTCGAGCCGATGCCGTCGAGCAGCTTCACGAGATCCTCGACGATGATCGCCATGTCGTCGGCCGGCTTGCGGTTGAGCTTGGAGAGGCTCGGCGGCGACTCCAGCACACGCACGGAGAGTGCCTGCGCACCCTTCTTGCCGTCGGCGATGCCGAACTCGAGCTTCGTTCCTGCCTTGACTCCCGTTGTACCTGCGGGGAGCGCGGACGCATGCAGAAAGACTTCCTGGCCGTCATCTCCACTGATGAAGCCGAAGCCCTTCTCTTCGTCGTAAAACTTGACCTTGCCGGTTGGCATCGCGTAACTCCCTTATGAATGGTGCGCTCAATCGTAGAGGCACCACTGTGGCCCTATCCTTGTGACTGTGGCAGAAAAATCCCCAGTGAATGACAATCGTAACGAACGCATACTCGCTTACATGCTCGCCGCAGCAATTGGCCTGTCCGTTCTCGCGATTGTGGCGGTCATCGCCGGCACCGGGCTCGGGGTTCGCGACTTCGACGAGGGCGTGTGGCCCACCATCCTGGTTCTTCCCACCGTCGGTCTCCCCATCGGGTTCGTTCTTCTCATCGCGCTCATCGTCATGAACGCCGTGAGAAAGAGTCGCGCGGCCAGGGATGCAAACCACTAGCAGCTCGACCCTCGCGCTCGCCGGTCGCTTGCGCACACTGGGTGACACCGACCTCGGGGTGCTGCTGCGCGCGCGAGCCGTGCGCGCATCGGGAATCGACGACTTCTTCGACCTCGCCGAGCGGCTACTCGACGGCTCGTCGATCCAGGCGGCGCTCACCACGCTCGATCGCCCCTCCCTCACCACACTCGCCGTCCTCGGCCAACTCACCAGCGGGTCGGATGGTGCGGACGCCGCCGCCGTCGCGGCCCGCGCCGCTGCCCTCGGCTCCCCGGTCGCCGAGGAGACGGTGCGCGAGCAGCTCTCCGCGCTCACCGGTCTCGCGCTCGTGGGCGCAGCACCCGATGGCGCTTCCCCCGAGAACCAGGCGGCCCACGGCCGGTTCGTCGCGTGGGCAGAGGTCGTCGAACGGCTGAACGAGTGGCCCGCGCTCGGCCTGCCGTCGCTCGAGCAGCTCGCGACCCCGTGGTCTGCGCCCGCCCGCGCCCGCGCCGCGACTGACACCGCCGCGACCGACGCCCTCGCCGCCGAACACGCGTTCGCGACCACGATGGCTGTAGTCGAGCTCGTCGCCGAGCACCAGCACGAGCCGGCCCGCGAGCTCGCCAAGGGCGGTCTCTCGCTTCCCGACCTCAAGCGACTCGCGACGGCGGCGAACATCGAGCCCGAGCAGATCCCCGCGCTGCACGGTCTCGCCGTGCGGGCGGGCCTCGTGGCGCTCGAAAGCGGCCAGTGGGTCGCGACCGCCGACGCGGCCCCGTGGATGCTGTTGTCGACGCCCGCGATGTGGGGGCGCCTGGCCGACGCGTGGCTCGCCGACCTGCCCCGCGACGTCCGCGACCTGCTCGCAGACCACACGTCCGACCGCTGGGACGACGAGTTCGAGTCGCTGGTGTCGTGGCTGTACCCGGCAGGCGGCGAGTGGATGCGCGAGCGCGTCTCCACGCGGGTGCGCGAGGCGGAGCTGCTCGGCATCATCGCGGGTGCTGCACCGTCGAGCGCGGGCATGCTTCTCCTCAATACGGGGGCGGATGCGGCGGCCGCCGCCATGGCCCGCCTGCTGCCGCGCGAGGTGGAGCAGGTATACCTGCAGCACGACCTCTCGATCGTCTCCCCCGGGCCGCTGGCCCCGCGGCTCGACGCACGACTGCGCACCATGGCCACGGTCGAGAGCCACGCCCTCGCGTCGAGCTACCGGGTGTCGCTCGCGAGTGTCAACCGCGCACTCTCGCTCGGCGAGACAGCAGAGTCGATCAGCGCGTTCCTCGGCGACATCTCCCTCACGGGCATCCCCCAGCCGCTCGCCTACCTCATCGCCGACGCCTCGGTTCGGTACGGCCTCGTGCGGGTCGGCTCGGACAACGGTGTGACGAGCTACGTGCGCTCGACCGACGCGAATCTGCTGGGCGCGATCCTCGTCGACCAGGCGCTGTCGGCGCTGTCGCTCGACCGCTCCGACGATGGTCGCCTGCTCAGCCGCTACGACGAGCGCACGGTGTTCTGGTCGCTCAGCGAGGCGCGGTATCCGGTGGCCGCGGAAGACGCGAGCGGCGAGATCGTGCCGGTGTCGCGTCAACGTGCCGCCTCCCCTCTCCCGCCCGCCGCGGTCGACCCGACGGACACCATCATCGAGCGCCTGCGGGAGGCATCTCCGGATGCACCGCAGGACAATGATCGCGCGTGGCTTGAACGCCAGCTCGATGCCGCTGTCAAGGGCCGCCTCACCATAAGCGTGACGGTGACCGTGCAGGACGGTTCATCTGTCGACTACCTGCTCGAACCGACGGGGTTGGGCGGTGGACGCCTGCGGGCCCGCGATCGCAAGGCAGACATCGAACGCACCCTTCCCCTCTCACACATCACCTCGGTCAGCGGCGCGGTCTAAGCTGTCGAGGTGAATTCGCCCGACGCACCCAACGGCCCGCTCATCGTGCAGAGCGACCGCACCGTGCTGCTGGAAGTCGCCCACCCGCTCGCCGACGATGCCCGCCACGACCTCTCGGTCTTCGCCGAGCTGGAGCGTGCGCCCGAGCACATCCACACGTACCGCATCACCAAGCTCGGCCTCTGGAACGCGCGCGCCGCCGGGCATACCTCGGCCGACATGCTCGCGACGCTCGAGAAGTACTCGAAGTACGCCATCCCGCAGGTGGTCTCCGTCGACATCACCGAGACGGTCGGGCGCTACGGTCGCCTCGTCATCGAGCGCGACGACGAGGGCGTGCTGCTGCTCACCGCCACCGACTCGGCCGTGCTCGCTGAGATCGCCCGCGGCAAGAAGGTTGCCGCGCTGCTGTTCGAGCGTCGCAGCGAGAGCACCTATGTCGTGCAGGCCTGGGCGCGCGGGCAGCTGAAGCAAGAGCTTTTGAAGATCGGATGGCCCGCCGAAGACCTGGCCGGCTACACCCCGGGCACACCGCACGAGATCGCGCTGCTCGACAACGGCTGGCACCTTCGCCCCTACCAGAACGACGCGGTCGCGAGCTTCTTCGAGCAGGGCTCCGGCGTCGTCGTGCTTCCCTGCGGCGCGGGCAAGACGCTCGTCGGCGCCGGCGCGATGGCCGTCGGCAAGACCAACACGCTCATCCTCGTCACCAACACCGTGTCTGCGCGGCAGTGGCGGGCCGAGCTGCTCAAGCGCACCACCCTCACCGAGGAGGAGGTCGGCGAGTACTCCGGCCTGGTGAAGGATGTCCGGCCCGTGACCATCGCGACGTACCAGATGCTCACCGCGAAGCGAAAGGGCGAGTACGCCCACCTCGCCCTGCTGGATGCCCTCGACTGGGGCCTGGTCATCTACGACGAGGTACACCTGCTGCCGGCGCCGGTGTTCAAGCTCACCGCCGACCTGCAGGCTCGCCGCCGGCTCGGACTGACTGCGACACTCGTGCGCGAAGACGGCCGCGAGGGCGACGTCTTCTCGCTCATCGGCCCGAAGCGCTTCGACGCGCCGTGGAAGGAGATCGAGGCACAGGGCTTCATCTCGCCGGCGTCTTGCTACGAGGTGCGCATCGACCTCCCACAGCAGGAGCGACTCGAGTACGCGGCATCCGCCGACGACGTGCGCTACCGCCTCGCGGCGACGGCGCCCGCGAAGCTCGACGTGGTGAAGCGCCTCGTCGCCAAGCACGACGGCGAGCAGATCCTGGTGATCGGGCAGTACCTCGACCAGATCGATGAACTCGCCGAGGCGCTGGACGCGCCGGCGCTTACCGGCTCGACGCCCGTCGCCGAGCGGGAGCGGTTGTACCAGGCGTTCCGGGAGGGCGCGACGAAGGTGCTCGTGGTCTCGAAGGTCGCGAATTTTTCCATCGACCTGCCCGAGGCGACCGTCGCGATCCAGGTCTCCGGCTCGTTCGGCTCGCGACAGGAGGAGGCCCAACGCCTCGGCCGGCTGCTGCGCCCGAAGGAGAGCGGCCTGCCCGCGAACTTCTACACGCTCGTCGCCCGGGACACCGTCGACCAGGACTTCGCGCAGAACCGCCAGCGATTCCTCGCTGAGCAGGGCTACAGCTACACGATCCTCGACTCCGACACGCTCGACGCCGCCGCGTAGGGCTTCCGCTGGTTGAGGTAGCGCTTCGCTGGTTGGGTGGATCGCTTCGGCGACCGTATCGAAACCGCGCGCCGCGCTCCAGGTTTCGATACGGGCCGTGGGACGGCCCTACCTCAACCGGCCGAAGACCGTAAACCGCGAGAGGCATTCGTTTGCGGGCGCGCGGTGGTGCATGATTGATGCGGCGACGCAGCGAGGACGACGCAGTTCGGGGGAATAATGGTCCACGCCATCGAGGCTGGTCGAGACCGGCGCGCCTCCGGGCCGAGACACTTTGTCGACGGTGTACTCCTCGCCCGCGCCATCCGTGTGCTGATCGTTCTCACGGTCGTCGCCAACGTCGTCTATCTCGGCGCGCTTCTGCTGCCCGGCGACCCGGCGAGCGCGCTCGTCGACATCTGGCTGTCGGAGACGGCTCAGTGGGCACCCGCCGTGTTGTTCTGGCTCGTCGCGGTGCGCACGGGCTTTGCGCGGTGGGAGGTGGTGCTCGCTGCGGCGGCTACGACGTTCAACACCGCCGGCGACACGTACTACTCCCTGGCCATGAGCTCCGACGGCAACCTGCCGTCCCCATCCCTCGCCGATCTGGGGTACCTCGGCTACTACCCGCTCCTGATGGCGGCACTCGTGGTGCTGGTCAGACGCCAGTCGCGGAAGTCGCACCAATCGGTTGCCCTTGACGCCGCCCTGGCGGTGCTCGGTACATCCGCCGTGCTGGCGGTCATCCTCGGCCCCATCTTCGCTGACGCCACGAGCGGTGTCCCTCCTCTCGATGGAATCATCCCCGCGCTGTACCCCCTTTTCGACCTGCTCCTCGTCGCCACCATCGTGGGCATCTCCGCCTCGCCGGTACTACGGATCGGTCCCCGCTGGCAGTTTCTCGTCCTCGGGCTGCTTTTCCTCACCGGAGCGGATATCGCGTACGCCCTCCTGAACCACCGCGACGCCTACAGCGCCGGCACGCCGCTCGACGCGGCATGGAGCATCGGCATCGCGTTGACTGCTGTGTGGGTGAACGGCGTCGACGTCTCCCCATCCGTTCCGACGACGATCTCCTCCTCCAGCGGTCGCACGCTGCCTGTGCCCGCGATCTCGGTGCTCGCCGGCCTCGGCGTGCTCTTGTTCGCGACTCAGGCCGCCGTGCCGACCTTCGCGCTGGTGCTGGCCGCCGCAACCGTCGCACTCTCGGCCGTGCCGATCATGTTCCGGCAGGCCTCCCTCGCTCGCCTGTTGGAGGGCCAAGAACTGGTCGTCGAGCAACTGAGGAAGCTCAACGCGTCGAAGAGTGACATGATCGGCACCGTCAGCCACGAGATGCGCACGCCGCTGACATCCATCGTGGGATTCGTCGAGCTCGTGTTGGACGACCCGGCGGGTGACCTGCCCGAAGACGCGAAGGACATGCTGCGCGTGGTAGACCGCAACGCCCGTCGCCTCGAGAACATGGTCGACAACATGCTGACGATGACGCGCCTCGAGTCGAGCGATGCGACACCGCCAGCCGCGCCCGTGGTCATCGCGCGGCTGCTTCGCGCGACGGCGGATTCGCTCCGCCCTTTCACCACCTCCCGGGACGTGCGTCTGTCGATCACGTGCGACGACTCCTTCATTGTCGAGGGCGATGAGCGCCAGCTGGAGCGCGTCTTCACCAACGTGATGGAGAACGCGATCAAGTTCTCCCCGGCCGCGGGGGTCGTCCGCATCGTCGCCGCCCCGGGAACCGCCCTGGTCGGCGAACCGTCCGTCGAGATCTCGATCAGCGACAGTGGCATGGGCATCCCCGACGACGAGCTGCCGCAGCTCTTCGACCGCTTCTTCCGGGCGAGCAACGCCCGCGATACCGTCGTGCCCGGCGCGGGGCTCGGCCTGGCCATCGTGCGCGAGATCGTGCACGCGCACGGGGGCGACATCGCGGTCCACTCCGTCCTCGGCGAGGGGACGACATTTCGCATCACCCTACCGCTGCACCAGCCAGCCAGGTAGGTTGCTGATGCAAACGGATCGGATTCCGCCTCATCCGACTCCCAGTCAAACTCCAGACGACTCGCAGATACTATTCCCATGACTGACGGCCCCAAGATTCTGATCGTTGACGACGAACCGAACATCCGCGACCTTCTGACCACGAGCCTGCGTTTCGCTGGCTTCGCGGTGCGCGCGGTCGGCAACGGGGCGGGGGCCATCTCCGCGGTGCTCGAGGAGGAGCCCGACCTCATCATCCTCGACGTCATGCTGCCCGACATCAACGGGTTCGGCGTCACCAAACGCCTCCGCGCCTCCGGCTACACCGCACCCATCCTCTTCCTCACGGCGAAGGACGACACCGAAGACAAGATCACGGGCCTGACCGTCGGCGGCGACGACTACGTCACGAAGCCGTTCAGCCTCGACGAGATCGTCGCCCGCATCAAGGCCATCCTGCGTCGCACCATGCAGGACGACGAGGAGGCAGTGATCCGCGCTGGCGAGTTGACGATGGACCAGGACACCCACGAGGTCACCATTGGCTCCGAGCAGATCGAGCTCAGCCCGACCGAGTTCAAGCTGCTGCGCTACCTCATGCTCAACCCCAACCGCGTGCTGTCGAAGGCGCAGATCCTCGACCACGTCTGGGAGTACGACTTCAACGGCGACGCCGGCATCGTCGAGAGTTACATCAGCTACCTCCGTCGCAAGCTCGACCACCTCTCCGCCGAGCCGATCATTCAGACCAAGCGAGGCTTCGGCTACATGCTGAAAACCTCGCGAGCGTGATCCGGGAGCACCACCGCATGACCGACGCGCTTTCGACGCGTTGGAACTCGACGTCGCTGCGCACCAAGATGACCGCGGTCAGCGTGCTGCTGCTCACCGTCGGCCTGCTCGTGGCCGGACTCGGCTCGATGTCGGTTCTCCGCGACTACCTCACGAAAGACACCGACCAGAAGGTCAACAACCTGCTGTTGAGTGTCGACTCGGCGATCGAATTTCGAGAATCGGATGCGGCGGGGCTGACCTGCGACGTCGCACCGATCCCCACCACCTACTACATCGGCGTGGTCGACGACACGGGCGCCCTGCTGTGCAGCAACAAGCAGAGCCCCGACGCCCACCCCGCGACATCCGCCCTCAGCGATGTCTACACGTGGTCGCAAGACGAGGCGGTCACGGTGGCGAGCGAGCCCGGCTCGGGCAGCTGGCGCGTCGTCAGCACGCCCGGCGCGACGCGATCGGGCCACTTCATCAACGTCGTCGTCGGCTACAACCTCAACGAGGTCGACGAGTTCATCTCCCAGTACGCGGCGATCTTCCTCTTCTTCGGCCTCACCGTGGTCGTGCTCGGCGGCGCGGTGACCCGGCTTCTCGTCACCTCGACGTTCAACCCGTTGCGCGAGGTCGAGGCGACGGCCGCCCGCTTCGCCGCCGGCGACTTCACCCAGCGCCTCGGCGGTGCCACCCAGAACACCGAGGTGGGGCGGCTCAACCGCTCCCTCAACGCCATGCTCAGCCAGATCGACCGGGCGTTCTCCGACCGCGCCAAGACGATCGACCAGATGCGCCGCTTCGTGGGCGACGCGAGCCACGAGCTGCGCACTCCCCTCGTCTCCGTGCGCGGATACGCGGAGCTGTACCGCATGGGCGCCTTGCAGAATCCCGAAGACGTGGCGCAAGCCATGGAGCGCATCGAGAAGGAGGCCATCCGCATGGGTGAGCTCGTGACCGACCTCCTCGAGCTCGCGCGCATCGACGAGGCCAAGCCGCTGCAGCTGGAGGAGGTCGACCTCATCCCGCTCGCGCAGGACGCGGCCCTCGACGCCATGGCCTCCTCCCCCGGCCGCGAGGTGAACGTGGTCGTGAGCGAGATCGATGCTCCTCCGCCCACCGCCGACGACCCGGCGACGGATGCCGCGACCCCGACCGTCACGCGCACCGCAGCCCTCGCCACCGGCCCCATCGGCTTCGCGGGCGCGACCATCGCGCGGCTGCGTCGGCGTCCGCGTACCGAGCCGACGGACGAGTCGGACGAGGAGCTCATCGAGGTCGGACCGACCACCCCGAGCGCCGTCGTGCTCGCGGAGGAGAACAAGATCCGCCAGGTGATCACCAACCTCATGGGCAACGCGATGCGGTTCGCGCCGGAGGGCACCCCGATCGAGATCAGCGTCGAGGCAGACCGTGCCCACGGGCTCGCGATCATCTCGGTGATCGACCATGGCGAGGGCATCCCGCCGCAGATCCGCGAGAAGATCTTTCAGCGCTTCTGGCGCGCCGACAGCTCCCGCAACCGCGACACGGGCGGCAGCGGACTCGGCCTCGCCATCGTGGCGTCCATTATCGCGGCGCACAAGGGCACCGTCGACGTCGTCGAGACGCCGGGCGGCGGCGCGACCTTCCGCGTCATCCTCCCTCTCCACCACTCCGCCGCGGAGACGACGCGCTCCACCGAACCGCAGGCGTAGCATCCGGCCCCTCTGAGCCCGGCCTATTGTCGGCCCATGAGCAGATACCAGGTAGACAGCGACGAAGTCCTCGGCACGAGTTCCGCGATTCGTGCATCAATCACCCGCATCCAGACGGAGGTGGCCAACCTCCACGGCCAGGTCGTCAACCTGCAGGGCTCGTGGACGGGCCAGGCATCGGTCGTGTTCCAGTCGGCCGCGTCAGAGTGGAACGCGACGGCGCAGCAAGTGCAGGAGCAGCTCACCGCACTCAACGAGGCACTGGGGCACGCGGGCCAGCAGTACGCCGACATCGAGGCGACGAACACCCGCATGTTCGCACGCTGACGCCGGGGCACGCGAAACGGGCGGCCTCCGTGAGGAGACCGCCCGTTGCGTTGTGGAGCTGATCGAACTTAGAAGTCCATTCCGCCCGACGGGTCGCCGCCCATGGGAGCCGGGTTCTTCTCCGGCTTCTCGGCGACGACGGCCTCGGTCGTCAGGAACAGTCCGGCGATCGACGCGGCGTTGAGCAGCGCGGAACGCGTGACCTTCACCGGGTCATTGATTCCGGCAGCGAGCATGTCGACGTACTCGCCGGTCGCAGCGTTGAGGCCGTGCCCGGTGGGCAGGTTGCGCACGCGGTCGGCGACAACACCGGGCTCGAGGCCCGCGTTGAGGGCGATCTGCTTGAGCGGGGCGTCGATGGCTACGCGCACGATGTTCGCACCCGTTGCCTCGTCGCCGACGAGAGCGTTGATGGCCTCGCCCTCGAACGCGATCTTGCCCGCCTGGATGAGCGCCACGCCACCCCCGGCGACGATGCCCTCTTCGACGGCTGCCTTCGCGTTACGAACGGCGTCCTCGATGCGGTGCTTGCGCTCCTTGAGCTCGACCTCGGTCGCGGCTCCGGCCTTGATGACTGCAACGCCGCCGGCCAGCTTGGCCAGGCGCTCCTGCAGCTTCTCGCGGTCGTAGTCGGAGTCGGTGTTCTCGATCTCGGCGCGGATCTGCTTGACGCGACCGGCGATGGCGTCGGCGTCGCCGGTGCCCTCGATGATCGTGGTCTCGTCCTTGGTGATGACGACCTTGCGGGCGCGGCCCAGGAGGTCGAGCGTCGCGTTCTCGAGCTTGAGACCGACCTCCTCGGAGATGACCTGGCCACCCGTGAGGATGGCGATGTCCTGCAGCTGCGCCTTGCGGCGGTCACCGAAGCCGGGAGCCTTGACGGCGACCGACTTGAAGATGCCGCGGATCTTGTTGACGACGAGGGTCGCGAGAGCCTCTCCGTCGACGTCCTCGGCGATGATGAGGAGCTGCTTGCCCGACTGGATGACCTTGTCCACGATGGGGAGCAGGTCCTTGATGTTCGAGATCTTGCCGTTGACGATGAGGATGTACGGGTCTTCGAAGACCGCTTCCTGGCGCTCGGGGTCGGTGACGAAGTAGGCCGACAGGTAACCCTTGTCGAAGCGCATTCCCTCGGTCAGCTCGAGCTCGGTGCCGAAGGTGTTCGACTCCTCGACGGTGACAACACCCTCCTTGCCGACCTTGTCGATGGCCTCGGCGATGAGTGCGCCGATCTCGGGGTCGCCGGCAGAGATGGACGCGGTTGCCGCGATCTCTTCCTTGGTCTCGATCTCCTTGGCGCTGGAGATGAGCGCCTCGATGACCGAGGCGACGGCCTTCTCGATGCCGCGCTTGAGGCTGATCGGGTCGGCGCCTGCGGCGACGTTGCGGAGTCCTTCGCGCACGAGGGCCTGGGCGAGAACGACCGAGGTGGTCGTTCCGTCGCCTGCGACGTCATCCGTCTTCTTGGCTACCTCTTTGACCAGCTCGGCGCCGATCTTCTCGTAAGGGTCGTCGAGTTCGATTTCCTTGGCGATCGACACACCATCGTTCGTGATGGTGGGTGCGCCCCACTTCTTCTCGAGAACGACGTTGCGACCGCGCGGGCCGAGCGTCACCTTGACGGCGTCAGCCAGGATGTTGAGGCCGCGCTCGAGGCCACGACGGGCCTCTTCGTTGAAAGCAATGATCTTTGCCATGTGTTTTTTCTCGTCCTTCCCGGACGTCTGCCTACCGAATTCTTTAGCACTCGAAGCATGCGAGTGCCAGTGACAAAATTAGCACTCGGCCGGGACGAGTGCAAGAAAGCTCTGTCGGGCTCGTGCGGGCGGCGTCCGTGCGCGCCGGAGAAGTCCCGAACCTCGGATGCCGCGGCTCGACTACTGCGCGACGCGCACAGCCTCGGCCTGCGGCCCCTTGATCCCCGTTCCGATCTCGAAGGTCACGCTCTGCCCCTCCTCGAGAACCTTGTATCCCCCCATGTCGATGGCGGAGTAGTGGACGAACACGTCCTGGCCTCCACCCTCGACGGTGATGAAGCCGTATCCCTTTTCAGCGTTGAACCACTTCACGGTTCCGTTCGCCATGTGCTGCTCCCTGGTGCCTGTGTGCGGACGCCCGCGCCATCAGTGGTGCGAGCATGCCAGATCGTATCGGAGCGGCGGCGCTCGGCAGAAGGCTTTATTCGACAGTCGACCGGAAAAGGCAAGGATTAAACACGTTCGTAACATTGCGCCCCGCCCGGGGCGATATTCCTACGGCGAGGGCGGGTAGTCGGCGCCGAGCACGATCGTCAGCGGGGCGCCCACGAAGGCGTCGCTCAACTTCACCTCGCCGACACCGAGCGTCTGCACGAGGCCACGTGCGATCTCCTCGTCTGCCGCGTTGCTGTAGTAGACGACGGTCTTCTCGATGTCGTTGGTCGAGGCGGTGGTGCGGCTGCCGATGGGCCAGCCGGCCTCGGCGAGCGCCTGCCCGGCGACCTCCTGCTCCTCGGCGATCGGACCGCCATTGAGCACGGTGATCGTGATGTTGCGTGCCGGATCGATCGTCGCCGGGTCGGTCAGCGGGATGGCGGTCGGCGTCGTGTCCCCTTCCGGCTCCGCGGCGGGGTCACTCGCGACCGGAAGGCCGGGCACCTCGAAGCGCACCCCGGGGTCGACGAGCGAGAGCACGAACAGGCCACCGACAGTCAGCACCAGCGTCGCGAGTGCCGCCCAAGCGAATGCGATCCATCCGCCGCCCCGCTTGCGTGGCGCACGGTGGGCACCGATGCGAACGAGGTCTTCGGGAAGGTCGTCGAATCGGTCTTTGGGGTAACTGGCCATAGGTCTAATCAGTCGTTTCGTCATGCGGTAGGCGATTGTCTCGGCCCGCCGGGCTCGAGAAGGCGCGTATAGCCCGGGCATGCGCGCGGGCGTCTCTCGCGCGTTGCAGGCGCTTGATGAGCATCGGATCGTGTCGCAGTGCGTCCGGCGAATCGATCACGGCATTCAGCATCTGATAATACCGGGCGGCCGAAAAGCCGAAGACGTCGCGGATCGCCTCCTCTTTCGCCCCCCTGTGGCGCCACGATCGGCGCTCGAAGTCGAGGATCGCGAGTTCGCGTTCGAGTGCGCTCGGCGTGACAGGCTGACCCGACTCCAGACTCGACATGGCTCACCCCTCCCGTTTTTCGCAAGCCTAGGCCAGCCCGCCCGTGCGCCCGCCGAACGCCGACGGCAGTTTGCATACGCCGTGCGGTCGAACGCATCAGCCGGCCCATCAGGAGAGCCGCATCAGTTGGGGTGAGGCAGCCAGTCGATGCGCTGCCCGTGCGGCGCCACGAAGGCGAGAGCCTCGCCGTCGAGCGCCAGCGCGAACCTCCCGGCGAGTCGATTCCCCCCGATGCCGGTCGCGCACTCGATGCCCGCGACGACGCTCGGGAAGAGCCCGGCCGCCTCGAGCGAAAGCCAGCGCGCATCGAGAGCGCCGACGGTCGCCTCGAACCTCTCCCGCGCCGGCCGCGCCACATAGACGAGCACCCCACTCGACACCACCACGACGGTCGCGCCGCGCGGCGCCCGTGCCGCGAGGGTCGGCAGCGCGTCGGTCACGTCACCCGCGACGAGCAGCGGCGGGTCGGCGCGCGCGATCGCCACCGCAGAGCGGATGCGCTCGAGCCGTTCCGTCTGTTCGGGCCACACGAGCGATTCGAGCCAGCGCACGTCTGCGGCATCCGCCACGTCGAGAGGGGCTAGGTCGATTCCGGCGCGCCAGACGATGGTCGGCATGGCGGCGGGCACGGGCGTCCCGCCACTCGTGGTGCACTCCAGCAGCACCGAGCTCGGTCCGGTGACCGGATGCAGCGGCTCTCCCCCGTCGTAGCGGTAGCTGTAACGGTCGGGATACAGGCACAGCCCCGCGGACGCCCCGACCTCGAGCAGCGCAATCGGCCCGGGTATCGCGGCCAGCACCGGCAGCAGCGCTGCACAGCGCAGCGGTTCGTTGGTCTGCGTGAGCCGCACGAGCAGCTGGTCGTGCATCGCGGGCCAATGCTCGAGCACCCACGCGCGCCAGGCAGCGAACCCGAGTTCGGGGGCACCGAGCAGCCGCGACACGGCGAAGAGCAGCGCGGGCTGCCGCCGCGGCGCGGGCAGCGTGTCGATCGCCCGGAGCAGGGTCGCGTCACCCGCGATGCCGAGCGCCCACTCCTCGTAGAGCGCGGAACTGCCGTGTGCCTCCCTTGTGGCGAAGCGCACGTACCACTCGGCCGTGGTCTCGTCGCGGTTCGTGGACGGCGTCACCGAAACATCCGGTCTCAGCCGCCGGCGGCACGGTACATCGACACATGGCTGATGCCCGCCTCGAGGTACGGCTCACCGAAAGCCTCGAAGCCCGACTTGGCGTACAGCGGCGCGACATACGACTGGGCGTGCAGCAGCATCGGCTCGCGACCGTGCAGGCGCAGCACCTCGGCGAACAGCTGCTGCGCGAGCCCCTCGCCGCGTCGATCGGGCCGCACGACGACGCGTCCGACGACGAGGTGGGCGTCGAGGTGCTCGGGCCACTCGTCGACGAGCACCCGGAGATATGCGGCCGTGCCCGCATCATCCGCAATGAAGAGGTGCTCGGTCGTCGGCTCCTGATCGCGATTGTCGAGCTCCTCCTCGTCGACCTTCTGTTCGACGAGGAAGACATCGGTGCGCACCTTGAGCAGCGAATAGAGTTCGGAGGTTGTGAGTTCGCCCCACTGCTTGCGGACGATGGAACAATCGGGCATGGCCCTGAGTTTAATGGAGAGGAAGACACCTCTTCCCCCTTTCATAAGGAGACAGACATGACCGCCAAGATCGTCAAGACCGACGAAGAGTGGCTCGCCGAGCTCGGACCCGTGCAGTACAAGATCCTCCGCGAGGCCGGAACCGAGCGCCCCTGGTCGGGCGCCCTCCTCGATGAGAAGCGCGAGGGCATCTACACCTGCGGCGCCTGTGGGGCCGAGCTTTTCAAGAGCGGCGCCAAGTTTGATTCGGGCAGCGGATGGCCCAGCTTCTACGAATCCATCGACCCCGACGCCGTCAGCCTCGTCGTCGACAAGACGCTCGGGATGACGCGCACCGAGATCCGTTGCGCCACCTGCGACTCCCACCTCGGGCACCTGTTCGACGACGCGTACCAGACCCCCACCGGCGACCGGTACTGCATGAACTCGTTGTCGCTCGGTTTCAAGGAAGAGTAGTTGTCGGCACTCGACGCGGTGCTGCGTCGGCAGTCGCACTCCAAGGTGACCGCCGACGCTCCCAACCGGCTGCAGCTGCTGCCGCTCGTGGAGGCGGCTGCAAGCGTTGCCGACCACAGCGGGCTCAAGCCGTGGCGACTCATCGAGCTGAGGGGTGATGCCCGCCTGCGCCTGGGCTCTGCTTTTGTCGAGGCGAGCGGCACGGTCGGCAGAGACGCCGAGAAGCTGGCCGCGAAACCGCTGCGCGCATCCCTGCTGATCGCCGTCGTGTTCGCCCATCAGCCGAGCTTCAAGGTTCCGGCGTGGGAGCAGGAGGCCGTGGCATCCGGCGTCGCCCACATGCTGAGTCTGCTGTTGGATGAGGCCGGCTGGGGCGTCTTCTGGCGCTCCGGCCACCTCACCCGCTCGGAGCCCGTGCACCGCATGCACGAGCTGGCACCCAACGAGCAGCTGCTTGGCTGGCTCTACATCGGCGGGCTGCCGGAGCGCACGAAGTCGGAGCAGCGCAAGCGCTTCGACGCGGCCCGCCACCTCACCACCCTCACGTAATGGCGGTGATGCACAGACAAGTAATATTGACGTGCATCACTCGCCCCCTTAGCTCAGTTGGCCAGAGCACCGCTCTTGTAAAGCGGGGGTCGTCGGTTCGAATCCGACAGGGGGCCCGGGAAAACCGCGCCGCCACTGGGTCTAAGCCCGTTGGCGGCGCGGTTTCATCAAGGCCTCAACTCCCGCGTCCTCCCTGCGATTTCCATACCGGCTTCTGACCATCGACCCGCGAATCGCGGCCCTTATCCCTGAGCACCGATCGGACAGGCAGGGCGTCCACTTTCACAACGCAGGGACAAACATGTTGATCAAGTCCGTCGCCGCCGTGCTTTTGACCGCCCTCTTGGCTGCCGGGTTCCTGGCAGGCACCTCCACTCCGGCCTCGGCCGCAGGTACCACCTACTACGTCAGTGCCGCCGGGAACGACAGCAGTTCGGGAACCTCAAGCTCGACGCCGTGGAAATCCCTGACAAAGGTAAACTCCGTCGTCCTCGCCCCTGGCGACACCGTCAGTTTCCGCAGGGGGG
>JAODMO010000016.1 GCA_025464995.1 Microbacteriaceae bacterium | reverse complement strand
GCTGTGCCGTCACTGACCACGACGACGAGGCGCTGGGCCCAGGTGAGGGTCTTGGCTAGCTCCGGGTCGGCGGCAATGGCGCGGCTGACCTGCGCGACCCCGGGCGTGTAGGCGATCGAAAGGTCGCGCTTGCTGGCGAGCGGGACGGTGCTGGAAATCGAAAGCTTGCCGCCCTGGTGGGATGCGAAGATCTCCTCATCGCTGAGCGGAGCTACCGCCTCTGCGGCGGAAGTGGAGTCGGCGGGAATAATCGTTTCAGTGGACACGTCGTTGTCTCCTGGGGCTCACCGTGGGCGCACGGCTCAGGGAAGCTTGAGCACAAGGATGCTCAAGTTGGGCTGGGAGCGTCCGTGGGGGCCCAAGGATGGCGGGCCTCCCGTGAGGCTCCGGAAGTGCTGGCGGCGGGGCCGCTCCGGTTCTGCAATGGTAAGCAAAGCGCGCGCGCTCCGAGGTGCCGGGTGCAGGCCCTTGGCTGATGGTGAAACGTTTCTCTGGCCATTGTGTGAGCTACCTCACTCAAAAGTGGATCTTTTAGGCGGCATTGGTCTAGACCGGTTACGCGGCTCCGCGGGCACAGTCCAGCAGGGCACAGGCCTTTTTCAGGTCCTCCTCCGCCTCGAACAGGGAGAGACGGCGGCATCGCACCGCCTGGACCAGTCCGGTGACGGTCAGCAACAACACCCGGGAGATTCCGGCGTCGGCGCTGGCGGCCGTGACCGCCTGCTCCGCCAGTGAGTCGATCTCGCGCAGCAGACGGGTGGTGTCCGAGCCCTTCACGTAAACCGCTTTGCTCAGGCACTGCTCGACGGCCGGCTGCATAAGGCGCATGTGGAAGATCTCCATCGCCACGGCGACCAACGCCTGGCCGTTCGGTCCCGCGCCGGAAGCCGGGTGCCCGGCGGGCCCGGCGCCGGCCGGGGAAGCGGGAACAGGCGTTTGCGCGCGGGTGGCAGCCCGTGTCCGCGAAGACGAGGTGGCGCCCTCGGGGGCATGCAGTTCCGCCAACTGCTTGCGGTATAGCGCGAGGACCAGTTGGGTGGGCGAGGGAAAGTATCGGTAGAGGGTCCCCAGCGGAACGTCAGCCTGGGCCGCAACTTCGGAGAGGACCACGGAGTCCAGGCCCTTGCGGGCGTATCCGGCGGCCACCTCGAGGATCCGGGTGTATCGCAGGCGCTGCCGGGGCAGGGTGGGCGGAGGAGCCATCGGTGGAAGATCTGAGTGGTTTTCAGGCATCAGCAACGTTCCGGGGTCGGTATTCTCGGCAGCCGGGAGGGTTTCCTCCGCAGTGCTGCCGCGGCAATTCCCGACCACTATACGGTACCGCCGCAGGCCCCCGGTGAGTCAGCTCGGGAGCCGGCGGCCGCCGGGCGCTATGGTCCCCCGGTCAGTCAACGCCCTTGATTTTGACGACAAAAACGGCCCCCAGAAGTCCGATCACCGCAGCCGCCACGTAGAGCGAGACATAACCGCCCCACAGTGCTACAAAGGGAAACGCTATGAGCGGTGCGAGCACCTGGGGCAGCGAGTTCGCAATGTTGAGCACGCCCAAATCCTTGCCACGGCTGAGCGCCGTGGGCAGGACCTCGGTAATCAACGCGAAGTCCACGGCGAGGTAGCAGCCGAAGCCGATGCCGAGCACGGAGGCGCCGATCAGGGCACCGGCCCAGGTTGGGGCGATGGCCAGGATGAGGGAGGCTGCGGCGATGATGCCCGAAGAGATGATGACGAGCGGCTTCCGCTTGCCCATCCGGTCGCTCCACCGGCCGCCGATCACGCTCGTGATGATGACCATCACCGCATACAGCCCGGTGAGGACCAGCACCCCGAATTCCGGTTCGATGCCCTGGGTCTCCTTCACCTGGACGCCGTCCTTGAGGAAGAACAGCAGGTAGAGCGTGATCATGTGGTTGCCTATGTTGACCAGCAACCGCGTCAGCCACGCCCAGGCGAAGTCCGGGTAGAGCACCGGGGATACCCAGAAGCTCTTGGCGAAGCCGGCCAGGCTGAACGCGGGACGGGCCCCGGCGGGCAGCGGGACGTCGTCGTTCTTGAAGAAATAGAGCACGACGCCGGCGAGCAGCGCCACTGCGCAGACGAGGTATCCGGCGGCAAAGTTGCCCGTGACGGCGGCGGCGATCACCGCGCCGATCAGGATCCCGACGGTCTGGCCCATCGCGGCCAGGCCGCCCACCGTGCCGCGCTGCTGGACCGGCACCCGGTCCGGGATGGCGGCGGTAATGGCCGCATAGGCGCCGTTGCAACCGACCTGGACGAGGCACCACAGCAGCGTCATTACCGCGACGTTCGGCGCACCGGCCAGCGCGATCAAGGCTGCAGCGCCGAGCACTGCCCCGAAGACCACCCACGGCACCCGACGGCCCGACCGGGACCTCGTGCGGTCGCTGAAGGCTCCGAACAATGGGTTGGCCACGAGGGATACCGCGGCGCCCGCGCCTGTCACGAGGGCGAGAATGGCTTCCTTGTCCTCTTCGCTGAAGGCTGCCGCCTGCTGGCCGAGCAGAACCTGGAGCGGGCCGAAGAACGCCGCGTTGATGCCGACATTCACCAGCACCACACCCGCGGTCCAGACCGGGCGGACCCGCCGCTCCGGCTCGGCGAGCGCCACTGACGTCGCCCTGCCAGGACCTGCGACGGCAGGATCCGGTGCCGCTCCGGGCGTTTCGGACAGGCGCATATTTGTTCCCCCGGGACTGGTGATTCAGGCTGATGGTCCTTCTGGGGCCAGACTATCGTGGGGATCAAGATCCGCCTTCCAATCCCCGCCAAGGAGCACCAATGACCGAACCGGCCGTCAACACCGCCGACCTCTACGACGAACGGGGCGAGGAGCTCGATTCCGTGGCCCTGCAGTTCCAGTCCCTCGGCGGTCATACGCACTTCAGCGGACCGGTCCGGACCGTCCGCTGCTTCGAGGACAATGCCCTCGTCAAGTCGGCCCTGTCGACCCCGGGTGGAGGCGCCGTTCTTGTGGTCGACGGCGGCGGTTCGCTGCGCACCGCGTTGATGGGGGACTTGATTGCGGCGAGCGCCGTCAGCAACGGGTGGGCCGGCGTCGTCGTCAATGGCGCCATCCGTGACCGTGCCGCAATCGCGGAGCTTCCGCTGGGGGTCAAGGCACTGGGCAGCAACCCGCGCAAGAGTGCGAAGGCAGGGAACGGTGAGGCCGACGTGGACCTGGAGATCGACGGCGTGAGCATCCGGCCCGGTGCCATGATCTGGTGTGACCCGGACGGGATCCTCGTCGAGCGCTGAGAGGAAGCGGCAAACGGGCATCCTAGGGGGAATTAGGTGGCTTCGGGAACAAGCCGGCCTCTAAGATAGTTACTGAAAGCAACTTTCCTGCTTGATCCCGAAACTTCCTTCTGGAGCACCCATGTCCAAAACCAGCTCTGCGCGCGCGGCCGGAGAGGTCCTGACCCACCGCCAGACCCTCACCGTCATGGTGGGCCTAATGCTCGGCATGTTCCTGTCCTCGCTGGACCAGACAATCGTGTCCACCTCCATTTACACGATTGCCAACGACCTCGATGGGCTCTCGCTCCAGGCCTGGGCAACAACGGCGTACCTGATCACGTCCACGGTGAGCACCCCGTTGTACGGCAAGCTCAGCGACATCTTCGGGCGCCGTCCGCTGTATCTGGCCGCGATCCTGATCTTCCTGGCCGGTTCGCTGTACGCCGGATCCGTCCACTCAATGACCGAACTCGCCATCGCCCGCGGCATCCAAGGCATGGGGGCCGGTGGGCTGCTGGCTCTCGCCCTGACCATCATCGGCGACCTCGTTGCGCTGAAGGACCGGGCGAAATACCAGGGCTACTTCATGTCCGTGTTCGGCATCTCCTCGGTGCTCGGACCCGTGGTGGGCGGTGCCTTCGCCGGCTCCGCTAACATCCTGGGTTTCGACGGCTGGCGCTGGGTGTTCTTCATCAACATCCCGATCGGACTCGCCGCCCTCGCGGTCGTATTCCTCTACCTGCACCTGCCGGCCAAGCACGTGAAGCAGAAGATCGACTATTGGGGTGCCGCGGCCATCACGCTGGCAATCGTTCCGCTGCTGCTCGTGGCTGAACAGGGCCGCAGCTGGGGCTGGACGTCCCCGAGTTCGCTGCTCTGCATCGGGCTCGGCGTCGTGGGCATCGTAGCTTTCCTGCTGGCGGAGAAGCGCGCCGGCGACTACGCCCTGATCCCGCTCCGCCTCTTCCACAACGTCACCTTCGGCCTGTCCTCACTGCTGAACTTCATCATCGGCATCGGCATGTTCGGTGCGATCGCGATGCTGCCGATGTACCTGCAACTGGTCAAGGGCCTCACCCCCACCGAGGCGGGCCTGATGATGATTACCTTCACCGTCGGCATCCTCACCGGCTCCATCACCGCGGGCCGGACCATCTCGGCGTCGGGGACCTACCGGATCTTCCCGATCCTGGGCACGGCGGTCCTGACCGCTGCCGCCCTCATCATGGGCCTCTCCCTCGGGGTGGACACCCCGCTGTGGGTCCCGGGCGCGATCGCCGTGTTCTTCGGTCTCGGGCTGGGTTTCTGCATGCAGCCGCTGACCCTGGCGATGCAGGTCTCAGTGCCCCCGAAGGACATGGGCGTGGGGACATCCTCCGCCGCGTTCTTCCGCTCGATGGGCGGCGCAGTGGGCACAGCCGTATTCATCTCCATGCTCTTCAGCATGGCCGCGGACAAGGTCGCCACCGGCATGAAGAATGCGATGCAGGACGCGAACTTCCTCAAGATCCTGCAGGACCCCGCCCTGGCCGCCGACCCAGCCAACGCCCCGCTCTACGCCTTCTTCCAGAACGGCGCGAGCAACGATTCGCTCAACGACACGAGCTGGCTGCACCAGGCGAACCCGGCGTTGACGCGGCCCATCACCGAGGGCTTTGCCCAGTCAATTGACGCCGTCATGCTCACCGCCGCTGTGCTGACCGGCATCGCCTTCCTGATCAGCTTCGCCCTGCCGAACAAGAAGCTCACAGACCCGAAGGCGCCCAGGACCGACGCCGAGGCTGTGGCTGTGGCTGCGCACTGACCGCCCGCCGGGAGGAACGCATGACCACGGCGGACGGGCTGCCGGGAGGCAGTAACTGTATGTTTCCTCTCACTATTTGGCCCATGTGACAGGCGGCACGCCGGGTCCGGTGTAAGACTTGGTACTCGCGGCGGAGGCCGCGGACCGAGTTGCCGAGGGAGCCGTATGACCACCACGCAGGACCAGACCGTCGCCAAGATCCCGATGCGGGTCATTTGGCTGGCCGTGGCGGGCGCCGTCGGCGGCTTCCTCTTCGGCTTTGACTCCTCCGTCGTCAACGGAGCCGTCGACGCGATCAAGGACGAGTTCGCGCTGAGCGAGGCCGTGACCGGCTTTGCCGTCGCCGTGGCCCTCCTCGGCTGCGCGGCAGGCGCCTACCTGGCCGGCAAGGTCGCCGACCGCTACGGACGCATCCCCGCGATGAAGATCGGCGCGCTTCTGTTCCTCGTCAGCGCCATCGGCACCGGCTTCGCGTTCGGCGTCTGGGACCTGATCTTCTGGCGCCTGGTGGGCGGGCTCGGCATCGGCTTGGCCTCGGTGATTGCTCCGGCCTACATTTCCGAGATCTCCCCCCGCCACGTCCGTGGCCGGCTGGCCTCGCTGCAGCAGCTGGCGATCACCACCGGCATCTTCGCCGCCCTGCTCTCCGACGCCCTGTTCGCGAACTCGGCCGGCGGAGCGGACCAGGCCCTGTGGTTCGGGCTGGAAGCGTGGCGCTGGATGTTCATGGCCGCCGCCCTCCCCGCGGTGGTCTACGGCTGGATCGCCTACACCTTGCCCGAATCGCCGCGGTTCCTGGTATTCCAGGGCAAGGACGAGGAAGCCCTGAAGGTCTTCAAGTCGATCGCCCCGGACGAGGACTCGGACCGCCACCTGCGCGACATCAAGAACGCCATCGATGAGGACAAGCTGTCCGGCCAGAAGGGCTCCCTACGCGGCAAGGCCCTCGGTCTGCAGCCGGTAGTCTGGATCGGCATCATCCTGTCCGTGCTGCAGCAGTTCGTCGGCATCAACGTGATCTTCTACTACTCCACGACGCTGTGGAAGTCGGTCGGCTTCGAGGAGAGCGACTCGTTCACCATCTCCGTGTTCACGTCTGTCACCAACATCCTCGTCACCTTCATCGCCATCGCCCTCGTCGACAGGGTCGGCAGGCGCCCCATCCTCTTGTTCGGTTCCGCGGGGATGGCGGTCGCGCTCGCGACGATGTCTCTCGCCTTCAGCCAGGCGGACGTCGTGGACGGCGCCCCGAGCCTGCCCGGCGCGTGGGGGCCGATCGCCCTCATCGCCGCGAACGTCTTCGTCGTCTGCTTCGGGGCGTCGTGGGGCCCTGTGGTGTGGGTGCTGCTCGGTGAGATATTCCCGACCCGCATCCGCGCCCGCGCGCTGGGCATCGCGGCCGCCGCGCAGTGGATCGCGAACTTCGCCATCACGGTGTCGTTCCCGCCGCTCGCCGCCTTCTCGCTCGTCTTCACGTACGGGATGTACGCGGCGTTCGCCGCCCTCTCGTTCCTCTTCGTGATGCGGCTCGTGCCGGAGACCAACGGGATGTCGCTCGAGGAGGCGAACACCCTACTGCCCCCGAAGGGCAGCGCAAAGAAGCCCTCCGCCGCCCGCAAGTGACACGACGAGAGGTTAGTGTCGGCTCATGACCGACCGCATCGAAACGCTCATCATCCTCGGCGCCGGGGGAGACCTCTCGTCGCGCCTCCTGCTCCCCGGCCTCGCCTCTCTTCTCGGGTCGAAGCGCGGCGAGGAGGTGCAGCTCATCGGCGCGGACCGCGGCGAGATGTCGGATGCGGCGTGGCACGAGAGGGTCGCTGCCTCCTTCGCCGGCGAGAAGTCGGAGCTCGGCGACAGGGTCGCGAAAGACTCGCGCTACCTGCAGGCCGACGCCACCGACGCGAAAGACCTGCAGCGCGTGCTCGACGCGGCAACGGGGCGGGTCGCGCTCTACTTCGCTCTGCCCCCGGCCGTCACCATCCTCGTCTGCAAGGCGTTGTCGACGCTCGAGCTGCCGAAGGGGCTCGTGTTCGCGCTCGAGAAGCCGTTCGGCACCGACCTCGTCGCCGCTCGAGCCCTCAACCGTCGGCTCGTGAAGCTCGTGCCCGAGGAGCAGATCTTCCGCGTCGACCACTTCCTGGGCAAATCGACGGTGTTGAACCTGCTCGGTCTCCGCTTCGCCAACCGCATCCTCGAGCCGCTGCTCTCCGCTCCCAACGTGGAGAAGGTGGAGATCACCTTCGACGAGACCCTCGCGCTGGAGGGGCGGGCGGGCTATTACGACAGGGCCGGCGCCCTCATCGACATGATCCAGAGCCACCTCCTGCTCGTGCTCGCACTCACCGCGATGGAGCCGCCCGCGAGCGTCGACGCCGACGATCTCCGCGGCGGAATGGCACAGGTGCTCCGGGCGACGAGGTCGTGGAATGCCGACGGCACGTCGAGTCACCGCGGCCAGTACACCGCGGGCACCATAGACGGTCGCACGCTGCCGTCGTACTCCGACGAGGCGGGTGTCGATGCCGAACGCGGCACGGAGACGCTCGCGCAGATCACGCTCGCGATCGACAACTGGCGCTGGGCCGGTGTGCCGTTCATCCTGCGGTCCGGCAAGGCGCTCGGCGATGCCCGGCAGGAGATCGTCATCACCCTCCGCAACGTGCCGCACCTGCCGACGGGACTGCACGGCCCGAAGGGCCCGTCGCTGCTCCGCATCGGCATGAAGCCCGCCACTCTCGAGCTCGATCTCATGATCAACGGCGAAGACGACCCCTTCGAGCTGGAACGCGTCGCTCTCGACTCCGAACTCCGATCCGGCGAGCTCAGCGCGTACGGCGAGGTGCTCGCCGGCCTGCTCGACGGCGATCCGACCCTGTCGGTGCGGGGGGACGTCGCGGAGGAGTGCTGGCGCATCCTCCGGCCGGTCATCGCGGCGTGGAAGCGGGGCGAGGTGCCGCTCGATGGCTATCCCGCGGGGTCAGACGGCCCGGCATCGTGGCGGGAGACCCGAGGGTAGAGTCGTAGGCGTCGTTCCAGCGTGGTGATGAACACTCACCACACGGAAGAAGTCTCGCGATGCCCAGCAGCACCACCCGTCCAGCGACGAACCTGAAGGTCATCGCACTCGCGATCGCCGGGGCGGTCGGCGGTTTCCTCTTCGGATTCGACTCGTCCGTCGTCAACGGCGCCGTCGATCCGATCACAGACCAGTTCGGTCTCTCGGAGTCGCTCACCGGGTTCGCGGTGGCGAGCGCCCTCATCGGCTGCGCTGTGGGCGCCTACCTCGCCGGCCGACTGGCCGACTGGAAGGGTCGCATCCCGGCGATGCTGGTCGGCGCCGTGCTCTTCTTCGTGAGCGCCGTCGGCACGGGTCTCGCGTTTGGCGTGTGGGACCTGATCGTGTGGCGCCTCGTCGGCGGCCTGGGCATCGGCATCGCATCGGTCATCGCCCCCGCCTACATCGCCGAGATCTCGCCCAAGAACCTGCGCGGCACGCTGGGCTCGCTGCAGCAGCTCGCGATCACCGTCGGCATCTTCGCCGCACTCCTCAGCGACACGGTCTTCGCCAACTGGGCCGGGGGAGCGGGACAGCAACTCTGGCTCGGACTCGAGGCATGGCGGTGGATGTTCCTCGCCGGCGTGCTGCCCGCAGTGGTCTACGGACTTATCGCCCTCAGGTTGCCCGAGTCGCCGCGCTACCTCGTGCTCAAGGGTCGCGACGACGAGGTGCGGGGCATCTTCGCGCGGCTATGGCCCGGCGACGACGTCGAGCGCGCCATCCGTGATATGCGGTCGGGGATAGAGACGGACGCGCACGGCTCGAAGAAGGGCGCGCTGCGCGGCAGCCGCCTGGGGCTCAAGCCGATCGTGTGGGTCGGCATCATCCTCTCCGTGCTGCAGCAGTTCGTCGGCATCAACGTGATCTTCTACTACTCGACGACCCTCTGGAAGTCGGTCGGTTTCCAGGAGAGCGACTCTCTGACGATCTCGGTCTTCACCGCCGTCACGAACATCGCCGTAACCTTCGTCGCCATCGCGCTGGTCGACCGCGTCGGTCGTCGACCGATCCTGCTGTTCGGCTCGGTTGGGATGACCGTCGCTCTGGCGACCATGGCGGTGGCCTTCAGCCAGGCCGTGACGGTCGACGATGCCCCGAGTCTGCCGGGGGCGTGGGGCCCCGTCGCCCTCCTGGCCGCGAACCTGTTCGTCGTGAGCTTCGGCGCATCGTGGGGGCCCGTCGTCTGGGTGCTCCTCGGCGAGATCTTCCCGAACCGTATCCGGGCCCGCGCCCTCGGCATCGCCGCAGCCGCCCAGTGGATCGCGAACTTCGCCATCACCGTGTCGTTCCCGCCGCTCGCCGACTTCTCGCTTGTCTTCACCTATGGCATGTACGCGTTGTTCGCCGCGCTGTCGTTCGTCTTCGTGCTGCGGGTGGTACCCGAGACGAACGGGTTGTCGCTCGAGGAGGCGGAGACCCTGTTCATCACGAAGGAAAAGGCGAAGGCCACCGCCGCGAGGTGAACCCCGCCTCCCCCCACGGGCAACCCTGATGTCGTGGCCGGCCCCACCCGGCAGACTGGGGGCATGAACACACTCCAACGCCCCAAGAACGGCGCCATGATCGCCGGCGTCTGCGCAGCCATCGCCAACCGCTTCGGCTGGTCGGTGACTCTCGTGCGGGTGCTGACCGTGGCATCCGTCGTCCTGCCCGGGCCGCAGGTCATCATCTACCTCATCCTCTGGGTCGTGTTGCCCAAGGAGAAGTGAGCGGCGCCGACAACGGGGCGCCGCAGGGTGCTACTCGGCGGCCACGCGCTCCGGCATGGTCGTCGCGAGCACGGCGTCGAGCGTCGCGACGGCCTCGTCCTCGCTCGAGGCCTGCGCCAGGCTGAGCTCGGAGACGACGATCTGGCGCGACTTGATGAGCATGCGCTTCTCGCCCGCGGAGAGCACGGCGCGCTGGTCGCGGCGCCAGAGGTCGCGCACGACCTCGCTCACGCGGTAGACGTCGCCGCTGCCCATCTTCTCGGTGTTGGCCTTGAAGCGGCGCGACCAGTTGCTGACCTCTTCCTCCGCCTCGCCGCGGAGAACATCGAAGACGGCCTCGACGCCGGCGGCGTCGATCACATCGCGAACGCCGACCAACTCGGCGTTCTCGATGGGGAGCTCGACCACGAGGTCGCTGTGATGCACGTCGAGGGTGATGTACTTCTTCTCCACTCCCTTGACCCTGCGCGTCGTGACCGCGGTGATCGTGGCAGCGCCGTGGTGGGGGTAAACGACTGTTTCGCCGACTTCGAAGATCATGTACTGCAGCCTCTGTCCTGTTGCGTGTGACTCGACGCTATCGCACCGCGGCGGCTACCAGCCGCTCGAGTCGGGTTCGCCCGTGAACGGGCCCACGACGTCTCGTGATCCAGCCCCCGTAGAAGCCGGCCGCCTCGGCCATCGACCCACCCGCGCGCAGGGTGAGGTATCCAGCCGCCCCGTACTCCCCGCAGCTGCTGCCCGGAGCCGGGCGGGGTCAGTTGCACGAAGCGCATAGTCTCGTCGACGCGTATGTCGTGGTCGGCGATGAAGCCCGGGCTCACGCAGAACTCCTTCGATCGGTCGATGTCCGCGACGGGCACGGCGAGCGGCTCGATCCTCCCGTCCATGGCACGTCCCCTCCTCCGTCGATCGCTCCACCGTAGGAGAGATCCAGCCTGTGTTCTGTCCTGATTGAACGGGGATTCGGTGCATGCCAGAGACGAGCTCCCGCACCCTCGCTCTCCTCACTCTGTAGCCGACGCACCGCCAGTGGAGGGACCGGAGCTCGCGCGGCGGGCTCGAGGGGGGCGAGGGCCTCGCCGAACGTGTCGGCGCGGAATCGGATCGCGTGGTCGAGCCGCACTCGCTCGTCGTGGCGGACCGGCACGGGTTGTTCGTCGCGTGAGACGGCAACCGCGACGCCTGGATCGCCACCGGGGTCGACTGCAAGATCGAGGTGGCGCCCGGGTTCATCCGCTTCGTCGCCGAGGCGGGGGAGCGGATGGCCCGGGCCGGCGCTCTCTAGAGTGCGGCGTCGATCGCCTCGGCGACGGTGTGCTCGCCGCCGACGACCTCCCACGCCCGACGCACCGTGCGCACGTCGTCGAGCGCCGCGAGGATCGTCGCCGCCACGTCGGCGCGCGGGATGCTGCCCGGCTCGACCTTCTCGCCGATGGTGACGCGTCCCGTCGCCGGGTCGTCGGTGAGTCCGCCGGGCCGGACGATGGTCCAGTCGAGCGACGACTCGGTGAGGGCGACGTCGGCGTCGTGCTTGGCCTCGTAGTACGGTCGCATGGAGTCGCCCGCCTCGCCGGGCAGCTCTGGCCCGCCAGCGCCGATGGCGGAGACCATCACGAAGCGGGAGACGCCCGCCTTCTCAGCCGCCGCCATCGCCGCGACGGCACCCTCGAAGTCGACCGCGTGGGTGCGGGCGGCGCTGCCGCCGCCGGCACCGGCCGAGAAGACCACCGCGTCCGCCCCGCCGAACTCGGCGGCGAGGTCGTCGACGCTCGCCGCCTCGATGTCGAGCACCACCGGCACAGCGCCGAGCTCGCTGAGTTCGTCGTAGCGTGCCTGGTTGCGGAAGAGGGCGACCGCCTCGTCACCCCGCACGCGCAGGAGGCGGATCAGCTCTTTGGCGACCTTGCCGGATCCCCCGACGATGACGATGCGGCCGGGCTGGGCGTGTGAAGGAGTCATCCACCCAGTGTTCCATCCGAGCCCCTGTGGATCGACGGCGTGCGCCCGGCCGCGCCGGTGGCGTACCCTTGCCCCGCGCACGCACTCCTCGCACGACTCGTCATGGTGATGGCCGCGCCGTACTCGCGGCCCGGTATGCGGCCGTCGTCATCCCCTCGCGCGAGGTCGCCGTGGGGCGGGGCGCCCGGGAGCGCCGGCTGTCGCTCGTCGGCATGTCGCAACCGCGGCATCCCGACACAGACGGTCGTCTGCGCAGTCGAGCTCCCTCGAGAGTGACCGCGGTCGCGTAGTCCCCGGTCGGCGGTTGCGTAGACAGACGGCCCACCCGTCCTCCTCACTGCAAGGGACTCTCCCCGTCAACATCTACTCGTTCGCCCCCATCTCCGCCGTGCTCGACGCGGCCTATTCCATCGTCACGACTCTCGCCACGTCCCTCGACCCCGTCGCGGCGCGGGCTCGGCGATCGCGATCGTGCTCATCACCGCTGCGGTGCGGCTCGCGCTCATCCCGGTCGGCGCCTCGCAGGCGCGGCCCGCGCTCACCCGCCGCCGCCTCGCGCCGCGCCTCCGGCCGTTGCAGGAGAGACACCACAAGAGTCCCCGGCTGCTGCAGCAGAAGACGACGGAGCTGCGCGGGAGCGGGAACGCCAGCCCCGGGCCGGCATCCTGCCGACCCTTCTTCAGGCGTGCAGCTCCGACCAGGGCGAGGGCGAACGCCGCGCTCGTCTGGCTGCCGTTCCGCGCGGTGCTGTCGCGGCCCTCGTGCCACTCGCGGCGACGCTCTACCTCACGGTGACGACCACGTGGGACCCTCGTCGAACCGCAGGCACTGCAGCGCCGCCTCGCGCCGCGGTCCGGCGGCGCGGCGTCGGCGGACGCGCCGGCGTAGTCCGGGCTGGACTATTCGGCGGGATGCGAGCAATGTGGACACCGACCACATCTGGTCGCTCCTGGAAGGACCCCGATGTTCACCCCCGACAAAGCCTTCAGCGGCTTCTCCATCAACGATCTCGACGCCGCGAAGACGTTCTACGGCGAGTGCCTCGGCCTCACCGTCGTCGAGAACGACATGGGGTTTCTCAACCTCCAGCTGGCGAACGGCGCCACGATCCTCGCCTACGTGAAGCCGAACCACGAGCCCGCGTCGTTCACGATCCTCAACTTCGAGGTCGACGACGTCGAGGCGGCGGTGGACGACCTCAACAGCCGTGGTGTCGTGACGAAGATCTACGACGACGCCGATTCGCACACCGACGAGAAGGGGATCGCGAGGGGGTGGGGCCCCGATATCGCGTGGTTCCGCGACCCGGCCGGCAACGTGCTGTCGGTTCTCAAGGGCTGAGCCGAGAAGCAGGGCTGAGCCGAGAAGCAGGGCTGAGCCGAGAAGCCTGAGCCGGGCGGCGCTGCTCCGGTTGTTGCAGGATCGGCTCCTGCATGATCGCGAAGGCGGCGCGAGTCGGTCTCCGCCGTCTAGCCGAAGAGCGGCGAGGAGAAGGACACGGCGGCGTCGGCGTCGGCGGTGAAGAGCTCGACCCGACGCGGCTGGCCGGTGCGGAACGAGTTCGGCGCGGTCACGGGGCAGGCTACAGCGAGACGGTGCGGTTGTCGCCCACGTCGGGTTGCTTCTTGGTCACGACCGCCTTCGCGATCTCGAACGCGCGCACGATGCCCGGCTTGTCGCTCGACCAGTATTCGGCGTTCCTGGCGTCGACCCGGAGCAGGGCGACCGTCGGGTCTCCGCGACCCTCCTCGAACCATGCCTCCGCCATACGGTTCCACAGCCGGTCTATCCGCGCGGCGTCGTGCTCGATCGTCGCGACTCCCGCAATGGAGAGGTATCCCTTGTCATCGGCGTAGGCGACATTGACCTCCGGGCTCGCGGCGATGTCGGCCGTCTTGGGGCTCGGGTCTCGCGTGAAGAACCAGAGCGACCCGTCGAACGGGTGGTCGAGGGCGGCGAGCGGGCGGCTGTGCAGCTCGCCGGTCGGGCTGGTCGTGGTGAGCACGGCGACCTTGGCGGCGCCGAGTATGGTGCGGATGGTCTCGAGGCCATTTTCGTCGGTCATGCACTCCACGCTGTCACCGGTCGGGGCTCGGGGCAACCCCCGATCGCCGGTGGACGACCGGACGGGCTGGCGCTAGAGGCGTGAGCGGTCGACCCTCACGAGGGTGACGTCGCGCAGCACGCCCGAGTCGGCGACAGCGGTCATCATCGTGCAGGCGGGCTGCCGCCGTCGATCGGTGGGCGATCCCGGGTTGAGCAGGCGCAGTCCCGCGGGCGACACCGTGTCCCACGGGATGTGGCTGTGGCCGAAGACGAGCACGTCGACGTCGGTGAACGCGGCGTCGGCCCTCGCCTCGCGGCCGGCGGAGGAGCCCGTCTCGTGGACGACGGCGAGACGGATGCCGTCCGCCGTCGCCCTCGCGACCTCCGGCAGTCTCCGCCGGAGCTCGTGCCCGTCGTTGTTGCCCCACACGCCGAGCAAGGAGCGGGATCGCCCCTCGAGTGCGTCGAGCAGCGCCGGCTCGACCCAGTCGCCCGCGTGGACGACGAGGTCCGCCTCGTCGACGGCGCGCCAGACAGCGTCGGGCAGCGCCTTCGCGCGCTTCGGCACGTGGGTGTCAGCGAGCAGCAGCAGCCGCGTCGGCACAGGTCACGCCGTCCGCATGATGTCGGCGGTGAAGGCCCGGACGCGTTCGAGGAGCCCCTCGGCACGAGCCGCCACGATGTCGGCGGGGTCGGGATGGAGGGGATGCGCGGCCGGGGTGATCCGGATGATGAGAGAGCACGCGAGGTCGTCGCAGATGTAGGTGCCGATCGTGTTGCCGTCGCGACCCGCCTGCCCCGCACGCGGAGCGGAGAACATCGTCACCTGGTGCGACGGCTGCGGCGTGCGGCACAACGAGCACATCGCCGAGATGCCGCGCGTGAGGGCGACTTCGGAGGCGCGGAGCACGATGCCGACTGGTGCCTCGCCCGCCCAGTGCACGAGGTAGCCGCGATGGCGCGACTGGGGGTCGCGCCAGCCGAGGAACTCGCGCTCGGTCCACAGCATCTCGTGGAGGCCGGGGAGGGGGATGCGATCGATTTCGCCACGCGTCGCGTTCACGAAGCTGCCGCGGATGTCGGTCTCGGTGAGTGGCTTCACGATCTCCTTGGGCTCGACAGTCGTTTCAGCGTACCCCGCGTTGCGCGCCGGGCGAGCCTAGATACCGCGCTCCACCATGTCGAGCAGCCGCACGGTCGTGCCGTCGATCATCTCGTCGGTGAGGCCGCGCAACGGGCCGTCGATCACGAGCATGCCGAGGCCGTGCACGGCAGACCAGGCGAGCAGTTCGGTGCCCGGGCGCCGGTCGGCGGGCAGCGCGCCGACACTCTCCAGTCCGTCGAGCGCCATGGTGAGCACCTGGAACGGCGTGAGCCCCGACGATCCCGCCTTGCTCGGCGACGCCGAGTTCGACAGGTCGTCGGGCACGGAGAACGCGGTGCGGAACAGGCCCGGCTCCTCGCGAGCGAAGCGCAGGTATCCCCGTCCGACCGCGCGGAGGCGGCTCTTCGCGTCGACGACCGGGTCGCTCGAGGGCTTCACGGCGTCGACCTCGGCCGAGATGGAATCGGCCACGAGCCCGAGCGCGGTGTTGGAGACGCTCGTCAGCAGCGTCAGGCGGTCGGCGAAGTGGCGATACGCGGCGTTCGGGGAGACGCCGACCCGGCGCGTCGCCTCTCGAAGCACCACGGCGTCGGGCCCCCCGCCGCGGGCCAGTTCCAGTCCGGCAGCGAGGAGGGCCTGGCGCAGGTCGCCGTGGCGATAGGTCTCGCGGCGCAGGGCCTCGCGGTGTTGCGTCACCCGGCTCTCCCGCCTGGTCGAGTGCTGTTGTATACAGTGTACACATCTGGGGATTCGTCAATGTGGCAAGCGAGCAACCCTACCTTCGCTCGGACGTGGACACTACCCCAGCCCGATCGCTCGGATTTGCCCCGTTTTCGGCGTATGCTCGCGCCAAGCGACGCAGCACCTTGCGCGCCCACGCCACGCGCGATGCAACATGTGGGGGGCCTAGTGGGAACACTGGTGTACGGAAATTCAGGACTCGAGGTCGAATTCGACGACCGGGTGCTCGTCCACCTTCAGGCCGTCATCGTGGCGAAGTTGCGGCGCGACGAGGGTTTCCTCTTCTCGTGGAAGGACGAGGCCACCGTCGGCGGGGGGCGCAAATGCGTCTGGCTGCACCGTTCGATACCCCTGTACTTCACCTACCCGACCGCACAGCCGCCCATGGTGAACCGCGTGTGGCTCGAGGCCCTCACGGTCAGCGCCAATAGTCCCGGCGGACTGCGCATCGTCGACGAACCGGCATCTTGAGACCCGCTACACCCATCCTGAGACCCGCTACATCACCGGCCCGGTCATTCGTACTCCTCAGGCGACGACAGGTACTCGGCATACCGATGCGCCTCGGGTCGCGGGTCGGCGAGGCGATCGGTGCGACGCCGGAGCTCGAGTACGAGCGCTTCGCCGTCCGGTTCGGCCAGGTTCGACTCCTCGGTCACGCTCGCGAGCTGGCTGGCGGGGCTGATCAGGAGGGTCGCACTGCCCGCCGTTCCCGACTCGAGCACCGTGGGCAGGTCGACGATGTCTGAGCGACCCTCCTCGGTCAGCGCCTCGGCGTACTCCATGATGGCAGTCGCGACGTCGTCACTCGTGAGCACCGATCCGCTCGAATAGTAGATACGGCGCATTTCGGGACCTCCTGCAGCGGTGGACGGGCTCCTATCGGGTGCGTTAACGGTAGGCCGCCAAAATCGCCTGCCGCGGGGCTTGACCGGGGCAGATGCAGGGTCGACAATCCACCAGCCGGGCGGGTCGCTCCCGGGCCTACGCCGCGGCCGCGCGCAGCTTCTCGAGCAGTGGTCCCGCCGCCTCGTCGAGGAAGCGCTGCTGCATCTCGTCGCCGACCTGCACGAGCGCGATGTCGGTGAATCCGGCCTCCCAATACGGACGCACCGCCTCGACGACGGCATCGAGGTCGGGGCCGCACGGGATGCTGGCTGACACGTCCTCCGGCCGCACGAACTGGCTCGCACCGGCGAAGCCCGCGGTCGTCGGGAGATCGGCGTTCACCGTCCAGCCCGCGCCGAACCAGCGGAACTGCTCGTGCGCGCGGCCCTGGGCGGCGGCGGCATCAGGATCCCAGGAGATCGGGATTTGCCCGATGGCCCGGGATTCCGTGGCGGAGGCCGCCCCGCGGGCGTCGGCCCAGCCCGAGACGAGGGCGGCGTCGGGGTCGACCGCGATGAGGTGGTCTCCGAGCGGCGCGAACCGCTCGATGCCCGACGTGCCCGACACCGCGATACCGATCGGCACGCCGCCATCCGGCACGTCCCAGATGCGCGCGGAGTCGATACGGAAGTAGTCGCCCTCCCAGGTGACGAGCTCGCCGGTGTGGAGCTCGCGGATGATCTGTACCGCCTCCTCGAGCATGTCCTGGCGCTGGGCGACCGGGGGCCAGCCTTGGCCGATGACGTGCTCGTTGAGGTTCTCACCGGAGCCGAGCCCGAGGATGAACCGGCCGTCCGAGAGCAACTGCATCGTCGCCGCCTTCTGCGCGACGACGGCCGGGTGGTAGCGCATCGTCGGGCACGTGACGTAGGTCGCGAGTTCGACGCGGCTCGTCGCCTGCGCCACGGCGCCGAGCACCGTCCAGGCGTAGGGCGCGTGCCCCTGCGCGGCGAGCCACGGAGAGTAGTGGTCGCTCGACACCTCGAAGTCGAACCCGACCCGCTCGGCGTCGACGGCGTAGCCGACGAGCGCCTTCGGCCCGCTCTGTTCCGTCATCAGGGTGTAGCCGAACCTCGTCACCTGTTGTCGTCCTTTCGGTCGCGGTCGCGGTCGCGGCGTCGGGCGCTGGCCCGCTGTTCCGGATTGTTCTTCAGCCGCAGGTCGCGGCCATCGTCGACATCCTTCGTGCGCTGCTTCTCGGCCTTGTCGCTCTTCTTGGTGTCGCGCGGCGGCAGTTGGATGCTCTGTTCCGCCTCCATGCCGGCCAGGAGTTCGCGACCGCGTTCCATCTCCGCGTCGAGCTCGGCACCGAACAGCAGCGCGATGTTGGTGATCCACACCCAGAGCAGAAACACGATGACGCCGCCGATGGAGCCGTACGTCGAGTTGTAGCTGGAGAAGTTGACGACGTAGAGGGCGAACAGCACGGATGCGACGACCCACGCGATGAGCGCGACGAGGGCCCCGATGCTCATCCAGCGGAACTTCGGCTGCTTGACGTTCGGCGTCGCGTAGTAGAGCACGGCGATGAGGCCGATGGCGATAGCGACGATGACCGGCCACTTGACGATGCTCCAGACGAGGATGGCGGTGTCGCCGAGCCCGATGCTCGCGCCGATGGCCTCGGCGACCGGGCCGCTCGCGACGAGGAGCACGACCACCAGCACCGCTCCGACGACCGCGATCACCGTCACGACGAGCATCATCGGGCGCAGCTTCCAGAACGGGCGTCCCTCGTCGATGCCGTAGACGCGGTTCATCGCCCGGGAGAAGGCGCCGACGTATCCGGACGCCGACCAGAGCGCGCCGACGATACCGGTTATGAGAGCGAACCCGGCCGCGGGCGAGCCGGTGAGCTTCTCGATGGGCTCGCGCAGCGCATCCACTTGGGCCTGCGGCACGAAGCCGCCGAGGAGGTCGAGCACGTTGTTCGCCGTCTGCTGGGCGTCGCCGACGACGCCGAGCAGCGAGACGATCGCCAGCAGAGCGGGAAATGCTGCCAGGACGCCGTAGTAGGTCAGGGCCGCCGCGAGGTCGGGCGCCTGGTCGCTCGTGAACTCCCGCGCGGTCTTGCGGGCGATGTACTTCCAGCCCGGCTTCGAGATCTCGTCTGGCGAGTCCGGCTTGCGGTCGTCGTCTGGCGAGGGCGCGCTCTCCGCGCGTTCCCTCGAGCTGTCTTCCGTCTGCTGTGCCATGGTCGCTCCCGCTTCTTCGTGCTGACCCCTCGACGCTATGGACGTCGCGAGTGGGCGACAACGGGTTGCATAGCAGGAAGCGGTGTGGTTGAGATGCGCCTTGTCGGCGAGAGGCGGCTGCGCCTAGCATCGCCGAATGACCGAGACCCGAAGAAGAGAACCCGTGAAGGCAGTGCTGTGCGATATCGACGGCACCCTGGTTGACTCCAACTACGCCCACGTCGCCGCGTGGTCGCGGGCCCTCGTCGAGGTCGGTGTGCCGGTCGACGAGTGGCGCATCCATCGCAGCATCGGCATGGACTCCGCGATGCTCGTCGAGAGCCTGCTCGGAGACCGAGCCGAGACTCTCGGCGATCGCGCGAAGGACCTGCACTCCGAGTACTACCTCGAGTACACCGACTCGCTGCGTCCGCTCGCCGGCGCCCGAGACCTCGTCCGTGCCCTCGCCAGCCGTGGCCTCAGCGTGGTGCTTGCGACGTCTGCGCCCGAGGACGAGCTCGAGATCCTGCTCGGCGTGCTCGACGTCGACGACTCCGTGGCGGCGACCACGTCGTCATCCGATGTCGACGTCGCCAAGCCGAGACCGGATGTGCTCGAGGTGGCGCTCGACAAGGTGGGTATCGACCCGTGGAACGCGGTCATGCTCGGCGACTCGGCGTTCGACATGCGCTCCGCGGCCGCCGCGGGTGTCGTCTCCGTCGGGCTGCGATCGGGTGGGGTGGGCGCGGCCGAGCTGCTCGAGGCCGGTGCCATCGCCGTCTACGACGACGCGGCGGCGCTGCTCGAGGACCTCGACTCCAGCCCGCTCATCGAGCCGTGGGGCCCCAAGGCCGGCCGCTGAGTTGTCGTGCGACGGCGTGCATGCTGTTGAATGACGCAGTGACTTCAGACCATGCGCGCTTGCGCGACGACCTCTTCGCCGCCGACTACACCGCGTCGGCCATCGACGCCCTCTGGGGGGCGGATGCCGCGGCGGCACTGCGGCGCGGGCAGCGCGAGCCGGCGGTGCGTGCGCTCACCCCGGGCGGCGCGACCTCGACCCTCGCACGGCTCTTCGTGCTCGGCATGGAGGCGGGAGCGGCCGAGCTCGCGGCGGCCCTGCCGTCGCTCGGTGCAGACGGCGCGGTGCGGCTCGGACTGGTCGCGCTCGACGGCGACGTCGCCCGGCCGCTGCTCGACCTGCGCCCCCACGCCTTCATCGACGAACTCGGCCCGGGCAGCTGGTGGCTCGCCTCCGACCTCGGTGAGGCGGCGCTGCGCGGGCCGATCCCCGCCGACCACGTGCTCGGCGTCGGAGGAGCGTCGACGACGCTGGCCGGCCTGACGATCACGTCGCGCGTCGACACGGTGCTCGATCTCGGCACCGGTTGCGGCATCCAGGCGCTCCACGCCGCGCGGCACGCGAGGCGCGTGGTCGCTACCGACATCTCACGACGCGCCCTCGATCTCGCCCGCCTCAACGCGGCGGTCAACGGTGTGTCGAACATCGAGCTCCGTCTCGGCAGCCTGTTCGAGCCGGTCGAGGGTGAGACGTTCGACCGGGTCGTGTCCAACCCGCCGTTCGTCATCACGCCGCGCGGCGACGGTGTGCCCGCCTACGAGTACCGCGACGGGGGCCTCGTCGGCGACGCCGTCGTCGCGTCGGTGATCGCCGGCGCCGGGTCGAGTCTCGCGCCGGGCGGGGTCGCCCAGCTGCTCGGCAACTGGGAGTACCGCGAGGGCGTCGACGCGCTCGACCGCGTCGGGGAATGGCTCGACGGCACGGGGCTCGACGCGTGGGTCGTCGAGCGGGAGGTGCAGGACGCGGCCCTCTACGCGGAGACCTGGATCCGCGACGGCGGAATCCTGCCGCGCACCGACGAGTTCGACCGGCTGTACGCGGCGTGGCTCGACGACTTCGAGCAGCGCGGCGTCACGTCGGTGGGCTTCGGCTACATCACGCTGCGCCGCCCGCGCACAGGGGCCGCGACGCTGCGCCGCGTGGAACGCCTCGACGGCGCCCTCGGCCACAACGCGGTCGGTCTGGGTGCGCACGTGGCGGCGACGCTCGGCGCGCACGACCGGCTCCAGGCCATGTCGGGCGCCGACGTCGCGGCCGCGACGCTCGTGGTTGCGGGGGATGTCACAGAGGAACGCCACTACTGGCCGGGCGACGAGCATCCCACGGTCATGGACCTCAGGCAGGGCGGCGGCTTCGGCCGTACCTTCCCCCTCGGCACCGCCCTCGCGGCAGTCGTCGGTGCGTGCGACGGCGACCTCCCGCTCGGCGCGATCTGCTCCGCCGTGGCCCAACTGCTCGGCGTCGACGACGACGAGCTGCTCGCCGAGGTCATGCCGAGCATCCGTGAGCTCGTGGTCACCGGATTCCTGCTGCTGGAGTAGCCGCGCGCCTCACACCGCTCAGGGCGTGTCGACGAACTCGTCGAGCTCGGGGTGCTTGCTCAGCCAGTGTGCGACCATCGAGCACTCGGCGACGATACGGAGGCCGTCGGCTCGAGTGTCGGATATGGCGCGCTTGATAAGCCGGGTGGCGTAGCCCTTGCCCTCGTGCTCCTTCTCCACGACCGTGTGGGTGAAGGTGCGGCTGCCCTCCGTGTCGACGTACTCGGCGTATCCGACTCGCTCGCCGTCGACGGAGATGGTGAAGGATGAGGTGGCGGGGGAGTTCTCGATCACTGGCGCGTCCATCCCTCCATCCTGCACCGAGAAGCGCTCGGGTGCAGGCGACCGCTCACACGTCGTACCCATCCTTCTCCCACGTCGTGCGGAGGCGCGACTGCGAGGATCATCTCGTGTTGCTCCGCCGTCCCGTTCTCACCCTGCTGGCGGTGCCCTATCTCGGGACTCTCGCGGTGCTCACCCTCACGCCGTCTGCGAGCGGCGATCGTGCCTTCTCTCTCCTGGGTCGGCTCGTCGCCATCATCCAGGGCTACGAACGCACCGACTGGGTCGGCTACAGCCTCGTCGAGTTCGTCGCGAACACCGTGGTGTTCCTGCCGCTCGGCCTGCTCGTGGTGCTGCTCATCGGTCGCCGTCACTGGCTCGTCGCCATCGCCGCCGGCCTCCTCGCCTCGTGCTGGATCGAACTGGCGCAGGGCATCTGGATCGGTGATCGCGTCGCCGACGCGCGCGACATCGCGTCGAACACCATCGGCACGGCGCTCGGCGTCGCCATCGCCCTCCTCGTCACGTGGCCCGCCGCACACCGCGACCGCCGAATCGCCGAAGCCGGCACGGCAAGTCACGCGCGAGCGTAGCGGGGGGTAGGCGAAGATGGGTTTATGACGACCCCAGTGGAAACCTACGACTTCGGCATCGGCGCGCAGGTCTACGTCGAGTCGCCCTCGATCGACGATCCCGCGCCCTGGCCCGACGAGCCGACCGGAATCATCGTGGGGGCGGGTGGTGCCGCCATCCAGAGTGTCACCAACTCGGGTGGCCCGACCCGCATCTGGACGGTGCAGTTCGACACCCCGCAGACACACCTCGACGGCACGAGTGGCCACACGAGCGCACAGGTGCACGAGAAGTACCTGCACCTCGCTCCGCCCTACGTCGCCGAGTAGTCGCGTGTCGCACGACCGCTACGCGAGCGACCCGCTCGTCGGTTTCACCAAGCGCCCGACCCTCGACGCCGCCCCGACAGTCGCCGTCGAGCGTGACCTGGTGCTCGAGCACGCCGCCTCCGGCTTCGTCGGCGCCGTCATCCGCGTCGAGGCGTCCACTGTGGAACTCGAAGACCGCCACGGCACGGTGCGGGCCTTCCCGCTCGGCGCCGGCTTCCTCGTCGACGGGCGGCGCATCGTGCTCGGCCCGCCGGTCAGGAAGGCGGCCGCCCCGACGAGGACGGCCTCGGGCTCGTTCAGGGTCGCGGATGCCCCGGCTCGCGTCGCTCTCCCCAGCCGCATCTACGTGGAGGGCCGGCACGACGCCGAGCTCGTGGAGAAGGTGTGGGGCGACGACCTGCGCGTCGAGGGTGTCGTCGTCGAATACCTCGAGGGCGTCGACGACCTCGTCTCCCTCGTTGCCGATTTCGCACCGAGTCCGTCTCGCCGTCTCGGCGTGCTCGTCGACCACCTCGTGCCCCGCTCCAAGGAGAGCCGCATCGCAGACGCCGTCGCTCGCGGGCCGCACGGCAAGAACGTGCTCGTCGTCGGGCACCCGTATATCGACATCTGGCAGGCCGTGCGGCCCGCCCGCCTCGGGCTGCGCGAGTGGCCCGTCATCCCTCGGGGGATCGAGTGGAAGCACGGCATCTGCGAGGCGTTCGGCTGGCCGCACGCCGAGCAGGCAGACATCGCTCGAGCCTGGAAGCGCATCCTCGGGCAGGTGACGACGTACGCCGACCTCGAGCCCGAGCTGCTCGGCAGGGTCGAGCAGCTCATCGATTTTGTCACTGATGCCCAGCATGGCTCCGTCGGCGGCCCCTGAGGCAGTGGAATCCGGACAGAGTGCTGGCGGGCGACGGAAGGGCCGGTGACACTGGGGCGATGAAGCCAGACCAGAATCCCGTCGAGCGCTCGCGCACCATCCGGTGGGAAGACCCGATGATCGGGGCGTCCCGTGCCACCACCATGGCGGGCGTCGACTACCTGCAGGCGATGATCGACGGGGAGGTGCCGCCGCCGCCCATCATCGCCCTCATGGACATGACGCTCACGGCGGTGACGCGCGGCACCGCGACGTTCGTCTGCCGGCCGAACGAGTCGCACTACAACCCGATCGGGTCGGTGCACGGCGGGTTCGTCTGCACCGTTCTCGACTCGGCCGCGGGATGCGCCGTACAGACAACCCTTCCGGCCGGGGTCGGCTACACCTCCCTCGAGATCAAGGTCAACTACCTGCGCGCTGTCACGACGACGACGGGTCCGCTGACGGCGGTGGGCACGGTCGTGAAGCCGGGTTCGCGGGTCGCCTTCGCGCAGGCCGTCATCACCGACAGCGAGAACCGCGTCGTGGCCACGGCGAGCAGCACGCTGCTCGTCTTTCCGATTAGCGCCTGAGCGGCGCGACTACGGGCGCAGCAGCACCTTGATGGCACGCCGCTCGTCCATCGCGGCGTAGGCCTCGGCGGCCTCGCTCAGGGGGAGTTCGAGATCGAAGACGCGGCCGGGGTCGATGGCCCCCGAGAGCACGTCGGGCAGCAGCTCGGGGATGTAGTTGCGGGCGGGAGCCATGCCGCCGGCGACGGAGATGTTGCGGTCGAAGAGCAGCGCGATCGGGAGTTCGGCGCCGCCCGCCGGAACGCCGACGTACCCGAGTCTGCCGCCCGGCCGTACGACCGCGAGCGCCTGCTCCATCGACTCCTTGGTGCCGACCGCCTCGAGTACGCTGTCGGCGAGCACGCCGCCGAGCAGTTCGCGCACCCGCGCGGCCCCTGCCTCACCGCGTTCGGCGACGATGTCGGTCGCTCCGAACTCCCGCGCGAGAGCCTGGCGGTCGGCGTGCCGGCTCATGGCGATGATGCGGGGGGCGCCGAGGCGGGCCGCGGCGAGCACGCCGCTCAGGCCCACCGCGCCGTCGCCCACGACGACGACGCTCGTCTCCGGCCCGACCCCCGCTGAGACGGCCGCGTGGTGGCCCGTCGACATCACGTCGGAGAGCGAGAGCAGGCTGGGGATGAGCGCGTCGTCGATCGGACCGGGAACGACCACGAGTGTGCCGTCGGCGAAGGGCACGCGGACGAACTCGCCCTGCGCGCCGGGGAGCTCCGCCCCGTTCGTGTCCTTCGCGCCGAAGTAGGAGAGCCGGTCGCACGTCGCCTGCATGCCGTGCAGGCAGGAGGGGCAGGTGCCGTCGCTCGAGGTGAAGGGCGAGATGACGAAGTCGCCGACGGCGACGCCGGTCACGTCGGCGCCGATGCTGTCGACGATGCCGACGAACTCGTGCCCGATCGGCTTTGGGCGCCCCACGGGGCGCACGCCTCGATACGCCCAGAGGTCGGACCCACACACGCACGCGGCCACGACGCGCACGACGGCGTCGGTCGGGGTCAGCACGGTCGGTGCGGGCCGTTCCTCGACGCGGATGTCTCGCTCGCCGTGGATGATGGTCGCGAGCATGGCATTCCTCCGGTTGGTCGACGCGGGGTTCTCCCGCCGCACGAGTCTACGACTGGCCGCCTGGGCCGTTCATGAGGTGCCACCGTCCCGGACGGACCACCCATCCGAACACGGCGAGCAACACCGCGGCGACGAGGGCGACAACGCCGGCCGTGAACAGCGTCGACAGGAGGTCGATCGTCTCGCGGCTGGGCACGGTGTTGTCGAGCCGCGTGTTCGCCTGGACGAAGAGCGAGAGGTACACGGTCGTGTTGGCCACCCAGAAGACCAGGATCCCGGCGACGACCCACACCAGCTCGGGCGATCGCGAGGTCCTCGTCGCGGCGATCGCCGCGATGAGGATGCCGGCCACGAGCAGGGCAGGGGCGACGATCGAGGCGACGGCCGATGCGGCAGGCAGGGCGACCGCGAGCGCCGCGGCAGCGATTCCGGCCAGAAGACAGCCGGCCGCCCAGCGGCGCAGCACGGCCGCCCGTTCGCGGGGCGTCGGCTTGATGACCCGGCCGGCGGTCACGACTCACGCTCGTCGAGGAGACGGGTGCGCACCTCGCGGCGCAGCACCTTGCCGATGAGCGACGTGGGCAGTTCGTCGACCACGACGAATCGCTTCGGCACCTTGTAGGCGGTGAGGCTCTCGCGTGCGTAGGCGCGCGCCGCGCTCTCATCGAAGCTCGCGCCCGGCTCGAGCACCACGACAGCCACGATCTGTTCCCCCGAGTGGTCGTCGGGGAGTCCGACGACGGCCGCGTCGGCTATGCCGGGGAACGCGCGGAGGCACTCCTCCACCTCGCTCGGCGACACGTTGAAGCCGCCCGTGATGATGAGCTCCTTGATGCGGTCGACGACGCACACGAAACCGTCGGCGTCGACGCGCACGATGTCGCCGGTGCGGAACCAGTCGTCGCCGTCATCCGTCGCCGCCACGAAGACCGCCGCTGTCTCGTCGGGCTTGCGCCAGTAGCCGCCGAACACCTGCGGTCCACGCACGAGCAGCTCGCCCGCTTCGCCCGACGGGCGTTCGACCGTCGGGTCATCCGGGTCGACGACGCGCACCTCGGTGTTCGGCAAGGGCAGCCCGACGGTGCCCGCGCGCCGATTCGGGGCGACCGGATTCGCCATGAGCACGGGGGACGTCTCGGAAAGCCCGTAGCCCTCGACGAGGTAGCCGCCCGTCTCCGCCTCCCACGGCTCGACGACATCGGCCGAGAGCGGCATCGCGCCGGAGATTGCGATCTCGATGCCCGCGAGAGAGACGCCCTGGGCTTGCGCCGCCTTCGTGAGCCTCTCGTAGATGGGCGGAACTGCGGGAAGGAACGTCGCAGGGCGCTTCTTCACCACCGCGAGCACGAGGTCGGGGTCGAACTTGGGGAACAGCACGAGCCGCGCGCCCATGCTCATGGCGAAGGTGAGGCACAGCGTGAGCCCGTACGCGTGGAACATCGGCAGCACGGCGTACACGACGGCGGTTCCGCGCTTCACCGTGGGCACCCACGCACGTGCCTGGGCCGCGTTCGCCGTGAGGTTGAGGTGGGTGAGCGTCGCGCCCTTCGGCGTGCCCGTCGTTCCGCTGGTGTACTGCAAGAGGGCGACGTCGTCCGCACCGGGGCGCGCGATCCCGTCCTTGATCGGGTCGGCTGCGACGACGTTCTTCCACGGGATGGTGCCTCGCACCTTCGTCGTCAGGGCGGCGCGGGAGTCGCGTGCCTTGGCGACGGGGAGGCGGAGCATCGTGCGCGTCAGGAGTGGCATGGCCCGGGTGACGTCGACAGAGATGATCGTCTCGACCGCGACATCCGCGGGGAAGGCCTGGATCGTGGCGACCACCTTGTTCCAAGCGATCACGAACCTGGCACCGTGGTCTTCGAACTGGTGGCGCAGCTCACGCGGGGTGTAGAGCGGATTGTGCTCGACGACGATCGCCCCGAGGCGCAGCACCGCGTAGAACGCCACGATGTGCTGTGGAGCGTTCGGTAGGACGAGCGCGACGGGGTCGCCCTTCTGCACCCCGAGCAGCCGGAGGCCCTCCGCGGCGCGGGAGATCTGCTCGCCGAGGTGCGCGTACGTCGTCGTGGCGCCGAAGAACTCGAGGGCCACGTGCTCGCCGAACTCCTCCACGGAGTGCTGCACGAGATCGCCCAGCGAGCCCTCCGGCAGGTCGATCTCGTGCGGTACGCCGTCGGCATAGCTCGCCAGCCAGGGGCGCGGTGTGTAGTTGGTCACGGAGCCACTCTATTGTTCGAGCGGCGTCCCGCCCGCCGGCGGCCTATGCCGTGCACACCGCGTTGACGGCCCTGTCGAGCGAGAGGGACTGCGCGACCTCGACCGCGCTGTTGAGGTGGGGGCCGCTGAGCGAGACATAGACGCGGCCGACCTTGTGGACGAACCCGAGCGTGTCGGTCGAGGCCATGACGGCGAAGAGGTCGTCGCCGATCGCGGCGACGTCCACGTCCGTCTCGGATGACCTGCGGCTCGGGGAGATGAGCACCATGGGTATTGCCGTCCTGATTCTGGTAGTGAACCCCGACCGTGGGGGACACTACAGTCAATCAAGACGTGCGCGTCTTGGGTAGAGATTGCGCCGAGGCGGGAGTGCTGCTATCCGGGCGCCCGTGCGCCTCAGACCTGCGATCTCGGCGACGGCGTGTCACCGTGCGGCTCGCCGGTGAACTGCAGGCCCTGGGCGGTGTGGGCCGAGAGGGTCAGGATGTCGAGCCACTCGCGGTTGATCGTGACCGGCTTGCTTCCCGAGTAGCGGAAGTAGAGCGGGATGGACGAGTCGAGCCAGATGCTGCTGCGACCATCACCGACGGTCGCATCATCCTTCCAGGAGAAGAAGAAGCTCTCGCGTCGACGGAGTTTCGCGCCGATCACCAGTTGCAGGTGAGCCATTGCTCGATCATCGAAGACGACCTCGATACCGGATTCCCCATACAGTATTTTGCCCATGACCACTTCCATCGATCGCGCTCTCCGTTCGGGTAGGAGAAACGCCCTCCGGACCACGGCGTCCGGAGAGAGTTAGCGCTATAGAACGAACACTAGACCACGAAATTCCCCGTGTGAATGTCGGTGATCAACGGGGTCAGCGGCTGGGGTCGCGCCCCGTCACGGCGAGCAGTCGCGAGAGCAGCGGGGCGTCGTCGTCGACGGGTACCGGCGACGCGAAGAGGCCGCTCGCCTCCAGGGTGTCACGCTGCGGCTCGAAGACCGTCCACACGGCGCGGACGAGCTCGTCGTCGAGCGTCTCGTCGGCTCCGATGGCGCGCGCGAGGTCCCACGAGTGGATGGTGACGTCGGCGACCTGCTCGCGCAGGTACTCGTCCGCGGTGACCGTGTCGCTCGACAGCTGCACGAGCGCGCCGGGGGATGTGTTGCGCCAGGCGGCGCTCGCGGCGAGGGAGTAGAGCGCCCACTCGCCGGCGAGGTCGTCGCGCAGGCTCTCGATGCTCGACCGCGCCTGGGCGAGCGATCGGCCCGCGAGCAGGTGGGGCACCCACTGCTGTTCCTCGACGACGTGGCTCACGAGGTCGCGCACGCTCCAGTCGGTGTCGGGGGTCTGCGCACCCCAGTCGCTGACCGCGGCGATGCGCGTCGCGAACTCCCGGTGCGCCCGGTGCTGCAGGCGCACCCAGTCGAAATCCGTTGTGGTCACGTTCTCTCCTCGAGTCGCCATAGTGAGGTGAACGTCGGGGGCGGGCCGGTTCATTCCGACGCCGCGACTTCCGGCGCGTCAGAAGAGTGTCGGCGCCGATATCGCGCGCAGGGCGGACTCGGGGGGCAGCTCTTCGGCGATGATGGACGGCAGAGGCATCCGCTCGCCATTTCCGTCGATGGCGCGGGCGGGACCCATCGCCACGCCGCCCGTCGTCGGGTCTTCGACGCCGCGGGTGAGGCGGTGCTTGCGGAGGAGCGGCTGCATCTTGGCGGCGAGCCACTTGCGGTAGTCCTTGGGCGCGTACGAGTTGCGGCCGTAGTACATGAACCGGTATTTCTCGACGAGCTCGGGATGTTCGCGCTCGAGCCACAGCATGAACCACTCCTTCGTTCCGGGCCGCAGGTGCAACGCCGTGTAGAGCACGCTCGTAGCGCCCGACGCCTTGATCTGCCCGAGGGCCTCGTCGAGGTGCGCCCTCGTGTCGGTGAGGTGGGGCAGGATCGGCATCATGAACACCGAGCAGTCGAGCCCGGCCTCGCGCACCGCGCTCACGGTGGAGAGCCGGGCCTTCGCGGTCGGCGTGCCGGGTTCGACCGACTGCTGAAGCTCGTCATCGAAGATGGCGATCGACATCGCGATGGAGACGGGCACGCGGCGGTTCGCCTCCGCGATGAGCGGCAGGTCGCGACGCAGCAGCGTGCCCTTGGTGAGGATGGAGAACGGTGTCTCGGCCTCGGCGAGAGCCGCGATGATGCCGGGCATGAGGCGGTAGCGGCCCTCTGCCCTCTGGTACGGGTCGGTGTTCGTGCCGAGCGCCACCGCGGGCACGCGGTCGCGCTTGGTGCGCAGCTCCTTGGCGAGCACCTCGGCGACGTTGATCTTGACGATGATCTCGTTGTCGAAGTCGCGGCCGGCGTCGAACTCGAGATAGGTGTGGGTGTTGCGTGCGAAGCAGTACACGCAGGCGTGGCTGCAGCCCCGGTAGGGGTTGATCGTCCACGCGAACGGCATCGAGTTGCTCGCGCCCGGAACGTGGTTGAGGGCCGACTTCGCGAGCACCTCGTGGAAGGTGATGCCCGCGAACTCCGGCGTCTGCACGCTGCGCACGATGTTGCTGAGCTTTGCGAGGCCGGAGAGCGAGTCGCCCTGCTCCGTCGCTATCGCCTGGTTCGACCATCTCATCCCGTTAACCGCCTCACGCCCTCATTCGAACACACGTTCGAGTGAGGGCGCAAGTGCCGCGGGGTATCTTGCGGCCGCGGATGTCTTACGGCTGGAGGACGACCTGGATCTCGAGGTTGATCGAGACGTCGTTGCCGAGGGTGAAGCCGCCGGCCTCGAGGGCCGCGTTCCAGTTCACGCCGAACTCGGTGCGGTCGATCTTGGTCGAGGCCGAGGCGCCGGCCTTGACCTGGCCGTAGCCGTCGGTCATGATGCCGCCGAACTCGCCCGTGAGGGTGACCGGCTTGGTGACGCCGCGCAGGGTGAGGTTGCCGTCGATGAGGACGACGTCACCCTCGGTGCGGATGCCGGTGGAGACGAAGTCCATCGTGGGGTACTCGTCGATGGCGAAGAAGTCGCTCGTCTTGAGGTGGCCGTCGCGGTCGGCCTGGTTGGTGTTGATCGACGACATGTCGATGCTCGCGGTGATGGTCGAGTCGAGGGGGTTCTCGGCGGTCACGACAGTGACGTCGAACTTCTCGAACGAGCCGCGGACCTTGCTGATGGCCAGGTGACGCACGCTGAAGGTGACGTCGGAGTGCGTGGGGTCGAGGGTCCAGGTGCCCGCGACGTAGCCGGGGATGGTTGCGGCGGCAATGCTCATTGTTTAGCTCCAGAGGTGTGACGAGTACACGAGCACGGCGGTGCTCATAGATCCATACAAGTGAATGGACCGATACGGTATTCCCGATCGGCTCAAAAACTTTCAGCGACAACTAAATCGTCTACAGTCGACTCGTGCTCATCAGGAAACTCACCGCGGACGACGTGCCGCAGCTCGTGCGGCTGAACAATCACAACGTGCCCGCGGTGTCGCCGAGCGACGACGGCGGGATGTCGGCGCTGCTCGCCGCGACGGACTCGGCCATCGCGGTGGTCGATGAGGCCGCGCCATCCGTCGTTCTCGGATTCGCCCTTCTCATGCGGGCGGGGGCCGACTACGCGAGCGAGAACTTCCGCTGGTTCGAGGCCCGTAGCCGCGACTTCCTCTACGTCGACCGCATCGTCGTCGACGACCACGCGCAGAACGCCGGTGCCGGACGCGCCCTGTACGACTGGATCTTCGCGCGGGCCGCGCGGCTCGGGCTCGTCGAGGTGACGTGCGAGGTCAACGTCGAGCCGCCCAACCCCGGCTCGATGCGCTTCCACGAGCGACTCGGGTTCAGCGAGGTGGGCAGGCAGTCGACGAAGGGCGACACGATCGTCGTAGCGCTCCTGGCCGCGCGCGTCTGAGCCGCGCGCGTCCGAGCCGCGCGCGGGGAGCGCGTGCTGCCTGAACGACGCTGTGCGCCGCGACGAGACCCGAGGCCCGGTCAGTGCTGCAGGATGATCGCGGAGTGACCGGGCAGGGAGAGGGTGGTGCCGTCGAGGCGCGCGGCGTAGTCCGTCGCGAGCAGCACCGTCGCCGAGAGCACGGGGAGATCGATCGGCCCGGCTCCGAAATTCGCGACGATCGAGAGGTCGTCGCGCTCGAGCCGGAACCAGCGCGCATCGTCGTCGAACGACGCGCGGAGGTGCTCGAAGCTCGGGTCGGTGAGCGCGGGAACGGAGCGTCGCAGCGCGATGAGCTTGCGGTAGAGCGCAAGCAGCCGGGAATGGTCTCCGCCGCCCGACTCCGACCAGTCGAGCTTGGAGCGGTGGAAGGTCTCGGGGTCTTGCGGGTCGGGCACGGTGTCAGGGTCCCATCCCATGGCCTGGAACTCGGCGATGCGCCCTTCGGCCGTCGCCCTGCCGAGCTCTGGCTCGGGATGCGACGTGAAGAACTGCCACGGCGTCGACGCGCCCCATTCCTCGCCCATGAACAGCATCGGTGTGTACGGCGAGCAGACGGTGAAGACGGCCGCGATCGCGAGCTGGCCGTAGTCGAGCGTGGCCGTGAGGCGGTCGCCCGCCGCACGGTTGCCGATCTGGTCGTGGTCTTGCGAGAACGTGACGAGACGCCAGGTCGGCATCACCGGGTCGACGGGGCGGCCGTGGTCGCGACCGCGGAACGACGAGTACGTGCCGTCGTGGAAGAAGCCCCGCGTGGAGGTCTTCGCGAGCGCCCCCAGCGACGCGAAGTCGGCGTAGTAGCCGCTCACCTCGCCGGTCAACGCGACGTGCAGCGAGTGGTGGTAGTCGTCGCTCCACTGGGCGGTGAGGCCCGTGCCGTTGGCCTCGCGCGGCTCGACGAGCGACGCGTCGTTCATGTCGCTCTCCGCGATGAGCGTGAGCGGTCGTCCCAGGAAGGCGCTGAGCGCGTCGACCTCCTCCGACATCTCGTGCAGGATGTGGCGGGGCGACTCGTCGACGAGGGCGTGCACCGCATCGAGCCGGAGCCCGTCGACGTGGTAGTCGCCGAGCCACATGAGGGCGTTGTCGAGGATGTAGCGGCGCACCTCGCGCTCGTCGAGGTTGACGGAGGCGCCCCACGTGTTGGCGCTCGCGTCGTGCAGGTACGGGCCGAACATGGGCAGGTAGTTGCCGCTCGGTCCGAGGTGGTTGTAGACGACATCCTGGATGACGGCGAGCCCCCGAGCGTGGCACGCGTCGACGAACCGCTGGTACGCCTCGGGTCCGCCGTAGGTCTCCTGCACGGTGTACCAGAGCACACCGTCGTAGCCCCAGTTGTGCGTGCCGTTGAAGCCGTTGACGGGCAGTACCTCGACGAAGTCGATGCCCAGCTCGACGAGGTGGTCGAGGCGGTCGATCGCCGAGTCCAGGGTGCCCTCGGGGGTGAACGTGCCGATGTGCAGCTCGTAGATCACGCGACCCGCGAGCGGGCGTCCCGTCCACGACGCGTCCGTCCACGCGAACGTCGACGGGTCGAACACCGCGCTGTCGGAGTGGACGCCGTCGGGCTGCCTGCGCGAGCGCGGGTCGGGAACCGGCTGTGCGCCGTCGATCGTGTAGTGGTAGCGCGTTCCGGGCTCGGTCGGCACGCTGGCATCGGCCGGCAGCACCCAGTTTCCGCCCGCAGCGGCTACCAGCTGCACGTCGACGTCGCCGGCACGCAGTTCGACCTTCGACGCCAAGGGCGCCCACACGCCGTATGTGATGTCGGACATGGTTCTCATCCCTCGCTTGCCGGGGCGAGCAACGCCACCGGGTACTCGTCGAACACATGGGCGAGCGGCACGTTGCCGCCCGAGAAGGTGCGACCGCTGATCACATCGACGAGCGCGTGGCCGGGCAGCATGACGCTCGTGCCGCCCCATCCGCCCTCAGCCTCGAGGGTGACGGGCATCCGCGTCGCGAGCGTGATGGCCCCGCCGCGGTCGAAGGCGATGGCGTGGCGGGCGCGTTCGCCCATGACCTCGAGCGGCGCATATCGCGTGAACAGCTCGGGGCGGTCGCGTCGCAGCCGCAGCGCGCGGGAGGCGACGAGCAGCTTCGCGGCACCGGTCTCATCGACCGGCGGATGCGCTCCCGAGTCGATCGCCGCGAGGTACAGCCGGCGGATGTCGTAGTCGACGGGGCGCCGGTTGTCGGGGTCGACGAGGCTCGTCTCCCAGAGCTCGCTGCCCTGATACACGTCGGGGACACCCGGCGCTGTCAGCTGGACGAGCTTGGCGGACAACGCGTTGCTCCACCCGGGGCCCGATGTCTCGGCCACGATGCGTCCGATGACGCTCGAGACGCGCGGGTCGGTGAATGCGCTGTCGACCGCCTCGTGCATGCGACGCTCGAACTCCTCGTCGGGGTCGAGCCAGTTGGTCGAGTTGCCGGCCTCCCGCGACGCCTTCTCGGCGTACGCGTGCAGTCGCTCGGCGCTCACGGGCCAGGCACCGATGGCGGCCTGCCAGAGCAGGTTCTCGAACGGACCGTCTCCGAGCGGCGTCGCCTCGCGCAGCTCGGACAGCGCCGCCTCCCACCGCTCGGGCATCTCGGACAGTACGGAGATGCGCGCCCGCGTGTCTTCACCGCGCTTGGTGTCGTGCGTCGAGAGCGTCGTCATCGAGCCGGGCATGGTCGCCTGGCGTTCGGCCTGGCGGCGGTGGAACTCCGCGACGCCGATACTGAACTCCTCGGGGTCGGCGCCCACCTCGGTGAGCGAGCCGAGCCGGGTGTAGCGGTAGAACGCGGTGTCTTCGACACCCTTGGCCATCACCATCCCGGAGGTCTGCTGGAAGCGCACGGCCATCGGCTCGGTCGGGTCGCCGAGGACCGGCAGGATCTCGTCAATGGTGGCGGCGAGCTCGGGGCGGTGGCGTCGTGCGAGCTCGGCGGCCTCCTCGAGGTGGGCGGCGCCGTGCGGCAGGTAGGAACGGTAGACGGGGAAGCACGCGAGCAGTTCGGCGACCGCATCCGCCACCAGGTCGGGATCCTGACGCGGGCGGGTGGCGTGGTACTCCCGGTCGAGGCGCAGCACCTCGGAGCGCAGGATGCCGTCGGCGATCGCACGCTTCGTGCCGTGGATGAGCGTCTTCCACTCCACCGGCTGGGCCCGGTCGCGCAGTGCGGTGTCGATGGCGTCGAGGCGCTTGCGTCCGTGCCGGTCGACGAGCACCCGGTCGATGTCGGCGAGCGCGTCGTAGCCGGTCGTGCCCGCCGTGGCCCAGAAAGCGGGGAGGCGTTCGTCGCCTTCGAGGATCTTCTCGACGAGCACGTAGCTGCCGCCGGTCGCCGCCGCGAGGGCGTCGAGGTAGCCGCCCGGGTCGGCAAGGCCGTCCGGGTGGTCGACGCGCAGCCCGTCGGCGAGGCCCTCGCGGATCCAGCGGAGGATCTCCGCGTGCGACTCCTCGAAGACCCACGGCACCTCGACGCGCACACCGGCGAGGGTGTTGACGGCGAAGAACCGACGGTAGTTGAGCTCCGCATCGGCCCGGCGCCAGTTGACGAGCTCGTAGTTCTGGCGTTCGTGCACGTCCCGGGGGGAGGCGCCGTCGTCGGCGGTGCCGGGAGCGATCGGGTAGCGGTTGTCGAAGTAGCGCAGCTCGTCGCCGACGATCGTGAGGTCGTCGAGCACCGAGCCGGCGTCCGACCCGGTCGGGGCGTCGCCGAGCACGGGGATGCGCAGCTTACCGCCGCCGAAGTCCCAGTCGATGTCGAAGGCCTCGGCGTAGCGCGACTCGCGGCCGTTCTCGAGCACGTCCCACCACCAGGCGTTCTGGGTGGCGTCGGCGACCCCGAGGTGGTTCGGCACGATGTCGACGAGCAGCCCGAGGCCGGCGTCGTGGCATGCCTTCGACAGCGCTGCGAGCCCCTCCGGGCCGCCACGCGCCGGATCGACGATGGAGTTGTCGACCACGTCGTAACCATGGTCGGAGCCGTCCGCCGAACGCAGGACGGGGGAGATGTACACCCAGTCGACCCCCAGCCCGCTGATGTATTCGACGAGCTCGGCCGCGGCGAACAGCGTGAAGCCTGCCGTTATCTGCAGACGGTAGGTCGAAACGGGCAGAGGATTGACGGTCTTCACTGGTTACTCCGTGCCGGGGCGGGTGACGGGCGGGTGCGTGGAGGCTGCACCGGACAGCGCGATGAGCGACGCCGCGACGGAATTGTCGGTGTCGACCTCCGGCCCGGGCGACGTCTGGCGCAGCACGAGCGTCGATATGGCCTGCGCGGTGACGGTGGTTCCCGCCATCCGCGGGTCTGTCGAGACGCCGGCACCCGCGGTGTCGACCACGATCTCCCACGCCGAGGAGTACTCGGGCTTCGGAAGGGTGAACTCGACGGCCTCATTGTGGGCGTTCAACAGGATGAGGAAGTGCGTGTCGGTGATCGCCTCACCGCGAGCATCCTTGCCGCGGATGCCGTCGCCGTTGAGGAAGACGGCGACCGATCGGCCGAAGCCCGAGTCCCAGTCTTCCGGCTGCATCTCGTTGCCGTCCGGCGCGAGCCATCCGATGTCGGGAAGCGGCTGGCCCTCGGCACGTCGCACCGGGCGACCGTCGAAGAAGCGGCTGCGACGGAAGGTCGGGTGATCCTTGCGGAGGTGCGCGACCGCGGCCACGAACTCGATGAGCGGGACGTCGGCGTGGTCCCAGTGCACCCAGCTGATCTCGTTGTCCTGCGCGTAGACGTTGTTGTTTCCACCCTGCGTGCGGCCGAGCTCGTCGCCGTGCAGCAGCATGGGCACGCCCTGCGAGATGAGGAGGGTCGTGATGAAGTTGCGCTGCTGCCTCGAACGCATCTCGAGCACGTGCGCATCATCCGTCGGACCTTCTACGCCGAAGTTCAACGAACGGTTGTGGCTCTCACCGTCGTTGTTGTCTTCACCGTTGGCCTCGTTGTGCTTCTCGTTGTACGACACGAGGTCGGAGAGGGTGAAGCCGTCGTGCGCCGTGACGAAGTTGATGGATGCCACCGGGCGACGACCCGAGTGCTCGTAGAGGTCGGCGCTCCCGGTGAGACGCTCGGCGAACTCGCCGAGCGTCGAGTGCTCGCCGCGCCAGAAGTCGCGCACGGTGTCGCGGTACTTGCCGTTCCACTCCGTCCACTGCGGGGGGAAGTTGCCGACCTGGTAGCCGCCGGGGCCGACGTCCCACGGCTCGGCGATGAGCTTGACCTGCGAGACGATCGGGTCTTGCTGCACGAGCTCGAAGAAGGTCGAGAGCCGGTCGACGTCGTAGAACTCGCGGGCGAGAGTCGACGCGAGGTCGAAGCGGAAGCCGTCGACGTGCATCTCGGTGACCCAGTAGCGCAACGAGTCCATGATGAGCTGCAGCGTGTGCGGGTGGCCGACGTTGAGCGAGTTGCCGGTGCCGGTGTAGTCCATGTAGTACTCGGGGCTGTCGTCGACGTGGCGGTAGTAGGCCTTGTCGTCGATTCCGCGCATGGAGAGCATCGGGCCGAGGTGGTTGCCCTCCGCCGTGTGGTTGTACACGACATCGAGGATGACCTCGATGCCGGCATCGTGCAGCGAGCGCACCATGCCCTTGAACTCCTGCACCTGCTGGCCGAGCTCGCCGTTCGAGGCGTAGCCGCTGTGCGGGGCGAAGAAGCCGATGGTGTTGTAGCCCCAGTAGTTGTTGAGGCCCTTGTCGGTGAGCGCCGAGTCGTTGATGAACTGGTGCACCGGCATGAGCTCGACGGCGGTCACGCCGAGCTTCTGGTAGTGCTCGATCATCACCGGGTGCGCGACGCCGCCGTAGCTGCCGCGCTGGTCTTCGGGAATGCCGGGGTGCAGCTTGGTGAGCCCCTTGACGTGCGCCTCGTAGATGAAGGTGTCGGAGTACGGCGTGTGCGGATGGCGGTCGCCGGCCCAGTCGAAGAACGGGTTGATGACGACGCCGAGCATGGTGTGCGGTGCCGAGTCCTCGTCGTTGCGCGACAGCGGGTCGCCGAAGTTGTACGAGAACACGCTCGGGTGCCAGTCGATGACTCCCGTGGTTGCCTTGGCATAGGGGTCGAGGAGGAGCTTGTTGGGATTGCTTCGCTCGCCGTTCACCGGGTCGTAGGCGCCGTGCACGCGGTAACCGTAGCGCTGGCCCGGCTGCACTTGAGGAAGGTAGCCGTGCCAGACGTACGCGTCGACCTCGGTGAGTTCATAACGGGTCTCGTTGCGGTCATCGTCAAAAAGGCAGAGTTCCACTTTCTGCGCCGATTCACTGAAGAGCGCGAAGTTCGTTCCGTTTCCGTCGTAGGTCGCGCCGAGCGGGTAAGCAGATCCAGGCCAGACAGTCATTAATCCCCTTGTGCATAGAAGTCGATCATCAACATAACGCGGGCGCGGAGTCGATGCCATCGCCCGCGACTCGCGCGGTGATGTGGTAGTGGCGGTGTCCTAGGGTGGTGCGCATGCGATACGTAGCGCTCTTGCGCGGCATCAACGTGGGAACCGCGGCGCGCATCTCGATGGCCGACCTCAAGCGTGCTTTCAAGTCGGCCGGCCCGCGCGACGTGCGAACGCTGCTCCAGAGCGGCAACGTGGTGTTCGACGCCGACGAGCCACCGGACCCACGCGCGCTCGAAAATGCGGTGCACTCCGTGAGCGGGGTGCGGGCGGCCGTCGTGGTGTTCGGCGCCGAGCGCTTCCGCGAGATCGCGGCGGCGAATCCGCTCCTGCCCGTCATCGACGACCCGTCTCGCGGCATCGTCCATTTCCTCGCCGGGCCGGTGGATGCCGCGACCGTCGACCGACCGGGTGACGACGATCTCGCCCCGGAGCGCCTGCTGCTCGGCGAGCACGCCATCTACCAGTGGTGCCCTGACGGGGTGTCGCGGTCGAAGCTGCACCCGCGGTTCTTCGCGCGACTCGGTGTCACGTCGACGGGCCGCAACGTGCGCACGGTCGACAAGCTGCTCGCCATGCTCGACGACTGAGCGGGAGGTCGAGCTCAGGGGCGGTCGCGCTTGGGCAGCCACTCCGCGCCCAGCACCGCCGCTTGCGTGCGCCGCTGCATCCCCAGTTTCGAGAGGATGCCGCTGACGTTGTTCTTCACGGTCTTCTCGGCGAGAAAGAGGGTCGACGCGATCTCCCGGTTCGACATGCCTGCGGCGATGAGGCCGAGGATCTCCGTCTCGCGCGGGGTGAGGAGCCCCAGCGGCGATGCCCCCGAGCCGGGGACCCGGATGCGGTCGAGGGCGCGTTCGCTCATCGCCGGGTCGAGCAGCTTCGAGCCGCTCGCGACGGAACGGATCGAGTCGACGAGGCTCGTGGCGCGCACCTCCTTGAGCAGGTAGCCGTCGGCGCCCGCGAGCACCGCTGCGAGCACGGCCTCGTCGTCGTTGAACGACGTCAGGATGAGGCAGCGGATGTCGGGAGCGGCCGACTTGACGTCGCGGCAGACGTCGATGCCGCTGCCGTCGGGAAGGCGCCCATCGAGGATCGCGACCGTGGCGCCGCTCTCGATGATCGCCGCGGCGGCCCCCGTCGCGACGCCGCTCTCGCCGACGACGACGAAGTCGGGCTCGCCCGTGAGCAGGTCGATCAGCCCGCGCCGGACGATCTCGTGGTCATCGAGGAGGTACAGGCGCACCGCGGCGGTCATGCGGCCACCACCGGCACCGCCCAGTCGACCGTCGTGCCGGAGGGTGCGCGCGCCGCGGTGGTGAACCGCCCTCCGCGCACGGCCGCCCGGTGTTCCAGGTTGCCGAGCCCGCTGCGCCGACCGATCTCGCCGAGGCCGCGCCCGTTGTCGGTGACGACCACGCGCACCTCGGTGGGGGAGACGGCGATGGTGATGTCGACGCGGGAGGCGTCGGCGTGCCGCACGACGTTGGTGAGCGCCTCGCGCAGCACGGCGGAGACCTCCTCGCCGAGTTCGCTGCCGATGAGGGTGTCGACCGGCCCGCGGAAGTCGAGCGACGAGTCGATGCCCTCGCCCTCGAGGATGGTGCGCACGAGCTGGTTGAAGCGCTGCTTCTGGCTGTAGGTGGAGGCGTTCGGCGTGGCGCTCAGCTCGAAGATGGTCTGCCGGATCTGCCGGATCGTCACGTCGATCGCGTCGATTTGGCTGGAGATGCGCGCTGCGACCGGACCCGTCGCCGAGCCGAGCACGCTCTGCAGGCCGAGGCCCACGGCGAAGAGGCTCTGGATGACGTGATCATGCAGGTCGCGCGCGATGCGGTCGCGCTCGTCGGTCAGCGCCACGTGTTCGCGGTTGTTGCGCGCCGTGGCGAGTTCGCGGGCGATCGCGACGCTTCGGGCGAAGCGCTTGGCCATACGCCGTTCGGCCACCGTGTACGGGTGACCGCTCGGGCCACGCGTGATGACGAGGGCGCCCTCCCGGGTTGCCTCGGCGTCGCCCCACGGGATGACGAGGGTGGAACCGACGAGCGCGCTCGCCCACGTCTCGATCTCCCGGAAGGCGGCCGCCCGCTCGCCCTTGAGTTCGAGTGCCTGCCGGACCCGGTCGGGGAGGCGGGCGATCTCGCCGGCGTCGCGGTCGACGGTGCCGTCGGCGAGCGGGCCGAAGGCCTGCGCGAAGGGCGGGGCATCGGCGAGGTCGGTGGGAATGACGAGGCCGACGAACTCGGCATCGGCGAGAGCGAGGATCAGGTCGGCGATGGGTGCGACCTCGTTATCTGCCAGGTCGCCGGAGAGCAGCCTCTGGTTGATCTCCTCGGATGCAACGAGCCAGCGCTGGCCGAGGCGCGCCTCCCCGTACAGCCGGGCGTTGGCGATCGCGGTGCCGGCGATGGCCGCGAGCGTCAGCGCGATCCGCTCGTCGACCTCGTCGAACGCACCACGCGCGCTGTCGCCGAGGCGCATGTCGCCGTAGACGGTGTCGCCCACCCGCACGGGCACTCCGAGCACTCCGCTCTCGACCTGATCGCCCGCTCCGGCGAGTGCGTCGTCGTCGACGGCGCCTTCCGCCGAGGAGACCTCGACGAGCTCGTCGGCGATCCCCTCCGGCGAGACGACCTCGAGGCAGCCGTGACGCGCGGAGACGAGATCGGTCGCGAGACGCACGATGTCGCGGAGCGCGCTCGTGAGCTCGAGGTCGGACGAGATGGCCTGGCCGGCGACGATGAGCGCGGCGAGACGGTCGCGTGCTTCCGTGGCAGTCGCCGAGCGCCGCGCGATCTCGTCGACGAGCTCGGCGACGGAGAATCCGCCACCCGCTTCGACACTGTCCATCATGACCTCAGCGTATTCGAGCGCGGCTGGAGATCGGCCGGTGCGGGCGATCCCGCGCGGATGTCGGGGGCCGAGGCTACCCTCGTGCCGAGGAGTCAGCCGTGGCAGAGCAGGTCAGCACGTGGTGGGCGCGCCGCCAGTGGTCGAAGGGCGCGGCCGTGCCGTACCCGGTCGGCACCTACCGCAGCGAATGGGAGCGGTATCCGGTGCTGATCAGGCAGTACCATCCCGAATTCAACGACGGCATCACGCTCACCCAGATCCCGCCGCTCGCCGAGGTGCTGCTCGTCTGGCAGTGCGACGCGGGCCACGTGTTCGTCGCCACGCCGGAGGAGCAGCGTCACCGTCCGGGCAGGGAGCGCCGCAAGTCGTCATGGTGCCCCGACTGCGCGGCGCTCGCGGTGAAGCGGAGGCCGCCCACGATCGCGGCCACGGGCGCGGCCCTCGAGCCCTACGTGTGCGGGCATCCGCGCGACCCGAACCGCATAGAGGCGGGCGACGACGACCGGTGCTACTTGTGCCGGCGGCTCGACGGATCCGCCGTGACGCGCGAACGCCTTCTCTGCATCGTCACGCCCGGCATGCGTGCCGACCTCGCGGTCGAGACCGGCACCGCCCGCTCGTACCGCTGGGTCTGCCCGCGCGGTCACGGTACATGGGAGTCGACGGTCGAACGGATGCTCGCGGGGCGTGCATGCCGCACCTGCCGTAACGCCGCGGCGGGAGCCGAGCGCACGCCGGTGGGCGAGGCGTTCGTCAGCGTTCACGCGCCGAAGGTCGCGTCGGCCGTCGAGGCTGACCTGCGCCAGCGGTTCGACGCCCGTCTCGAGTTCGACCTGCGCCCGAACGCCGTGCGCGTCGCCCGGCCGTTCTTCAATCAGCTCGAGGTGTGGCCCGACATCGTCATCCCCGAGCTGCGCGTCGCGATCGAGTACGACAGCGTCGGGCGCCACGGACTCGAGCACGTGGGCCGCCACGAGGAGAAGGACCGCAGAAAAGACCGCCTGCTGCGCGCGGTCGGCTGGGAGGTCATCCGCGTCCGTGCGGGCAGGCTTCGTCCCCTCGGCCCGCACGACATCGTGGCAGGCTCCGTCTCGGAACGACTCATCGACCGCATCGAAGACGGGCTCGCCGCCATCCGCGGCGATCTCATCGTGGCGTCGTACCGACGAATCGGCCGCCTGTAGACTGTCTGCGAACACGGGAGCCCGGTGAGCCGGGCTGAGAGGAAGCTAACCGAAGCTTCGACCGTCGAACCTGATCTGGATCATGCCAGCGCAGGGAGGCATTCTCACGGGGAGACTTCTCCCAGACCCGTGCCCTCTTTTCAGCGAATGAAAGGGCACGAACAGTGCACAAGCGAAAAACAGCAGCGGCGGTCACGCTCGCTATCCTCACGATCGCCGGCGTCTCCGGGTGTGCAAGCGCCGACACGAGCGGCAGTCCAGAGAAGATCGTGCTCGTCACGCACGACTCGTTCAACCTCAGCGACGGAACCCTCGACGGGTTCACCAAGAAGACCGGCATCGAGGTCGAGGTGCAGGCCGCTGGTGACGCGGGAGAGCTCGTCAACAAGCTCGTGCTCACGAAGGACTCGCCGCTCGGCGACGTCGTCTTCGGAATCGACAACACCTTCGCGAGCCGCGCCGTGAACGAGGGCGTGCTCGCCGACTACACCTCGAAAGACGTCACGGCCGCCGAACAGCAGTATCTACTGCCCGCGGGCAGCGGCCTCGAGCAGCTCACCCCGATCGACAACGGCGACGTGTGCGTGAACGTCGACCACGACTGGTTCGAGAAGGCGGGCATCGCCGAGCCCGTCACCCTGGCCGACCTCACCAAGCCCGAGTACCGCGACTTGTTCGTCGTGCCCGCGGCCAATTCCTCGTCGCCGGGGCTCGCCTTCCTGCTCGCGACGATCGCCGCTTTCGGCGACGGCGGCTGGCAGGACTACTGGCAGCAGCTCGTCGACAACGGGGTGAAGATCGACGCAGGCTGGAGCGACGCGTACTACGTCGACTTCTCCGGACCGTCGAGCGAGGGCGATCGACCCCTCGTCGTCTCCTATGCCTCCAGCCCGCCGTTCGAGGTGCAGGAGGGTGAGACGGTGGCTCCCACCGGGGCGCTGCTCGACACATGCTTCCGACAGACCGAATATGCCGGCGTGATCGCCGGTACGAAGCACACCGCGGCCGCCGAGAAGCTCGTCGACTTCCTGTTCTCCGTCGACGTGCAGAACGACATCCCCGAGAGCATGTATGTCTTCCCAGTGAACGCCCTCGCGACGCTGCCCGAGGTCTGGAGCGAGAACGCCGCCATCGCCGAGGACCCGTTCGTCGTCTCACCCGACGACATCGACGCCAACCGCGAGCAGTGGCTCACCGAGTGGGCGGCCATCGCCACACCGTGACGCGACGCTCGAGTGGAACCGCCGCGACCCCAGGCTCGATCCTCGCGATCGTGCTCGGGGCCGGCGTTCCGCTCGCGTTCGTGGCGGTGTTCTTCGCCTGGCCGGTGCTCACCATGGTGGGTCGCGGGCTCCTGCCCGACGGCGCCCTCGACCTCGGCGGCTTCGGCGAGGTGCTCGGTCGACCGCGCACGCTGCGCCTGATCGGCCTCACCGTCGGTCAGGCGGCCCTCGCGTCCGTCACGTGCGTCGTGCTCGGCCTGCCCATCGCCCACGTGCTCTACCGCTTGCGCTTCCCAGGGCGCGGGATGCTGCGTGCCCTCGTCGTGCTGCCCTTCGTGTTGCCCACCGTGGTGGTGGGCGTCGCGTTCCGAACGTTGCTGCGGGAGGGCGGACTGCTCGGCGGCCTGGGGCTCGACGGGACGTTCGCGGCGATCATGCTCGCCCTCGTCTTCTTCAACATCGCCGTGGTGGTGCGCACCGTCGGCATCACCTGGGAGGGCCTCGACTCCCGCCAGGAGGAGGCCGCGCGCGTGCTCGGCGCCGGCCCGCAGCGCGTCTGGTGGACCATCACCGTGCCGAGGCTCGCGCCCGCGATAGCCTCCGCGGCATCCATCGTCTTCCTGTTCTGCTCGACCGCTTTCGGTGTCGTGCTCGTGCTCGGCGGTACGCGCTTCGGCACGATCGAGACCGAGATCTATCTCCTGACCACCCAGTTCCTCGACCTGCGCGCCGCGAGCGTGCTCTCGGTGACGCAGCTCGTCGTGGTCGTGCTGCTGCTCCTCGCAGCCGCGCGTGCCCAGGGCAGCCGCACCGCCCAGCGCCGCGTGCAGGCCGCGCTCGCCGCCCGCGCGCCCCGTGCTGGCGACGCTCCGGCGGTCGCCGTGACCGTCATCGTCGCCGTGCTGCTCGCGCTGCCGATCGTCGCGCTCGTGCTGCGGTCGCTGCTCACCGCCACGGGGTGGGGTGTGGGCAATTACCTCGCACTCGGTGGCACCGGAACGCGCAACGCCCTCGTCGTGCCCGTCTGGGTCGCGCTCGGCAACTCCCTCGCCATCGCCGCCCAGGCCGCCGCGATCGCCCTGCTCATCGGGCTCGCCGCGAGTCTCGTCATCTCACGCCGTCCGCGTTCCGTGGGGCTGCGCCGCGGCCTGGCGGCCTTCGACGGCGCCCTCATGCTGCCGCTCGGAGTCTCCGCGGTCACGGTCGGTTTCGGTTTCCTCATCACGCTCAACCAGCCGCCGTTCGACCTGCGCTCGAGCCCCATCCTCGTGCCGATCGCCCAGGCGCTTGTCGCCCTGCCGCTTGTGGTGCGCACCATCCTGCCGGTGCTGACCGGCATCGACGGGCGGATGCGCGAGTCGGCCGCCGTGCTGGGTTCCGCGCCGTGGCGCGTGCTCCGGGACGTGGATCTCGCCACGGCCGCGCGTCCCCTGCTCGCGGCATCCGGCCTCGCCTTCGCCGTCGCGCTAGGAGAGTTCGGCGCGACGAGCTTCCTCTCCCGGCCCGACCGCCCGACGCTGCCGGTGGTGATCTTCCGCCTCATCGGCCTGCCGGGCGGCGACAATTTCGGCATGGCGCTCGCCGCCTCGGTGGTGCTCGCCGTCGTCACGGTCGGCGTCGTCGCGCTCGTCGAGCGCCTGCGGGTCGGAACGATGGGAGCCTTCTGATGGACGCACTGGCAGTCGACGGCCTGCGGGTCGACTTCGACGGGATGCCCGCCGTCGACGACGTCTCGCTCTCTGTGGGGGAGGGCGAGGTGCTCGCCGTCCTCGGCCCCTCGGGCAGCGGCAAGTCGACGCTGCTGCGAGCCATCGCGGGTCTCGAGCTGCTCGACGCCGGCACCGTCACGTGGCACGGCGACGACATCACCACGGTGCCCGTGCACCGGCGCGGCTTCGCGCTGATGTTTCAGGACGGGCAGCTCTTTCCGCACCGCACGGTCGCGCAGAATGTCGCCTACCCCCTGCGCATCGCGGGATTCCCGGGGCAGCCGGCGCGTGTCGCCGAGCTGCTCGGACTCGTCGGCCTCGACGGTTTCGGCGACCGCCGGGTGACCGAGCTGTCGGGTGGCGAGCAGCAGCGCGTGGCGCTCGCCCGTTCACTCGCCGTCCGGCCCCGGCTCCTGCTGCTCGACGAGCCCCTCAGCGCCCTCGACCGAGAGTTGCGTGAACGGCTCGCGGGCGACCTCCGACGCATCCTCGTCGACACCGGCACCACGGCGATCTTCGTCACCCACGACCAGGACGAGGCGTTCGCCGTCGCCGACCGGGTCGCCGTGATGATGGCCGCGCGACTGCAGCAGGTGGGTACGCCGACGGATGTCTGGCGCCGACCGGCATCGGCAGCGGTGGCCCGGTTCCTCGGCTACACGACGGTGCTCGACGCGCGACTGGCCGTCCTCGTCGATGCCGCCGGGGAGGGGCCCGCCGTGGCGCGAGCCGTCGCGTTGCGCCCGTCCGCCGTCGTCGTGATCGACGGGGCCCCGCCCACCGCCACGGTGATCGCGAGCACACCCGCGATCGACGGCGCGCGGCTGCGGCTGCGCCACGACGGAATAGGCGAGGTCGACGCGATCGCCGGCCCGCTGCATCCGCCGGCCGTCGGCGACCGCGTCGGCGTGCGGTTCGACCACACGGCGATCGCGATGCTGCCGTGAGGGCGCCCGTGCTGCTGATCGACGGGCGCTCCGGCTCCGGGAAGACGGAGCTCGCGCGTGCCATCGTCGCGGGTGCGCCCGATGCCCAACTGCTGCAGCTCGACGAGGTGTACCCGGGCTGGGGCGGCCTGGAGGAGGGCAGCCGGTACGTGCGCGAGCACGTGCTCGCCGCCGACCGGCCGCGCTGGCAGCGCTGGGACTGGCTGGCCGGCGAGCGCGCGGAGTGGCACGAGATCGATCCCGGTCGTCCGCTCGTCATCGAGGGCTGCGGGGCGCTCAGTCGCGCCAACCGCGCCAACGCGACCTACGGCATCTGGGTGTCGGTCGACGCCGGGCTGCGGAAGCGCCGCGCGCTCGCGCGAGACGGTGAGACGTACGCCCCGTACTGGGACGAGTGGGCGGCGCAGGAGGAGCACTTCCTCATCCGCGAGAACCCGGCGGCGCTCGCGGACGCGGTCGTCGACGGGCGCGCGGTGGTGGCCGACCTGGCTCGCTGGCGAGCGGTGCTGGATGCTGAGAGGGTTGAGCGGTGACCTCTCCCTTCATCTCCGTGTCAGAACTCGCCGACTCGCTCGGCGGCAACAATCCACCCGTGGTCCTCGACGCGAGCCTCGAACTGCACCCGCCGCGATTCGACGGCGACTACCGCAGAGACAACGGACGCCCGCTGTGGCTCGCCGCGCACATCCCCGGCTCGCACCACGTCGACGTCGCGACGCAGTTCAGCGACACCACCGCCGCGCTGCACTACTCCCACCCGCAGCCGCAGCAGATCGCAGACGAGCTCGCGCGACAGGGCATCGCATCCGATCGCCCGGTCGTCATCTACGACTCGACCGGCACGATGTGGGCTGCCCGCCTGTGGTACCTGCTTCGCTGGATCGGTGTGCAGGCGCGGGTGCTCGACGGCGGACTGAAGGCCTGGCAGGCGGGCGGTCAGCCGGTCGCCACGGGAGACGAACCGGATGGCTCGCCCGTCGACCGCTGGACGGCGACGGTGGCGCGCACGGCGTGGGTGAGCCGCCAGGAGCTGGTCGAGCGCGCCGAGGGCGACTCCCGGCCGCTCGTGTGCTCGCTCCCCGCAGGCAGCTTCTCCGGAGCAGACCCCACGCGGTACTCGCGGCGCGGCCACATCCCGCGCAGTGTCAACGTCTCGAGCCGCGACCTGTTCAAGGCCGACGGCACGCTCAAGAGCCGGGTCGAGGTCATCCTCGCGTACGACGCCGCGGGGGTCGATGCGAATGCCGTCGGGGCGTCGGGCACCGGGGAGGTGCTGCTCTACTGCGGGGGCGGCATCTCCGCCTCCGCCGGAGCGCTGACGCTCGCGGCGGTCGGCGTGAAGGCCGTGCGCATCTACGACGGTTCGCTCGAGGAGTGGTCGGCCGACCCGGAACTGCCGCTCGTGGTCGGTTGACCCGACCGGCGTGAGGCCGCCTGTCGGCTAGCCCCAGCCGAGTTCGTGCAGTTCGTCGTCGTCGATGCCGTAGAAGTGCGCGATCTCGTGCACGAGCGTCACGTGGATCTGGTCTTTCAGCTCCTCGAGGTGCGTGCTCACCGAGAGCAGCGGTTCCCGGTACAGGATGATGCGGTCGGGCAGTTCGCCGAACCCGTACTGGCCGCGTTCCGTCAGGGCCACGCCGTCGTACAGCCCCAGCAGGTCGAGCGAGCCGTCCTCCGGCCGGTCTTCGGTGACGAAGACGACGTTCTCGAGGCCGTCGACCATGTCGTCGGGGAGGGCGTCGAGCTCGTCGACCACGAGTCGTTCGAACTCCTCGGCCGTCACATTGTCCACGCACCCACTCTCGCAGGTCTCAGTCGTGGTCGAGCGCCTCGAGCAGCAACTCGGTGACATAGCCGAGCCAGTCGTAGAGGTCGTGCAGGGCGAGGGCGGCGTCGCTGCCGGTCGCCCCCGCATCACCGTCGCGCTCGATGCCGAGCCGCGCCGCGATGGTGAGCCGGATGTCGGACAGCGCGCGGAGCCAGGCCTGGACTTCGACGGGGGAGAGGACGAGCGCATCATCCGGCCGCGCGAGCGTGTCGATCACGACTCTCGCGTTGGCGACCTTGCGGCTCGCGAGGGAACGCTCGGTCAGCTGGCGGAAGTCCCGCGACGAGTCGTCGTCGCCGTAGGCGTCGGGCAGCAGGCGGGCGATCGCGGGATCGGCGTCGATGGCGTCGCGGCCGCCGATGCCGACCGTCTCGAACAGCGGGTCGGCGTCGTTCGAGCCGGCGATGCCGCCGAGCATGCCCGCCACCTGGGCGGCGAGGTCGGCGATGATGTCGGCCTCCAACGGGGTGAAGCCCCCGACGATGTGCCCCGAGTCGTCCGCGTGGAAGGCGATCATGAGTCCGCCTTCTGCAGCGTCGCCCACAGGCCGAAGTCGTGCATCGCCTCGACGTGCCGCTCCATCTCCTCGCGGCCGCCGGTGGCCACGACGGCGCGTCCGTCGTGGTGCACCTGTAGCATCCGTCGTTCCGCCTCCTCGCGGGAGAACCCGAAGTAGCTGCGGAAGACGTACGACACGTAGCTCATAAGGTTGACGGGATCATTCCAGACCAGCGTGACCCACGGGTCGTCGATTCGCGTCTCCTCGACCGACTCGGTGGCCTCGCGCAGGTCCGGGTGATCGAGGATATTCGGCATGCGCACAGCCTTCCAGAGATGTCGAGCGGCGGGAACACGAATGGCCCGGTCGGTGTGACCGGGCCATTCGTGTGTTGCGTGGGCAACCCTGGGGTGAACGACGGGGCTCGAACCCGCGACATCCGGCTCCACAAGCCAGCGCTCTGCCAACTGAGCTACGCCCACCAGGCTGTTAACACGATGTGGCCGGTCAGACCGGCCGCGCGTGGCAACCAGACCATCTTATTACAGGTGCGGAGCGAATCTCTCCACCACGTCGGCCGAGATGGCCTGCACCTGCTCCGTGGTCGGCCCGGGCTCCGCCGTGAACACGGCTTTGCGGTAGTACTCGAGCTCGCGGATGGATTCGAGGATGTCGGCGAGCGCGCGGTGCCCGCCGTTCTTCGCGGGGGCATTGAAGTACACGCGGGGAAACCAGTGACGGGCCAGCTCCTTGATCGACGAGACGTCGACGCTGCGGTAGTGCAGGTGGCTGTCTACGCGGGGCATGTACTTCGCGAGGAACGCCCGGTCGGTGCCGATGGTGTTGCCGGCGAGAGGGGCGGACTGCACGCCGGGAACATGCTGCAGGATGTATTCGAGCACCGCGTACTCGGCGTCGGCCAGGCTCACGCCGTTCGGGATCTCGGTGATGAGGCCGCTCTCGGTGTGCATGTTGCGCACGAAGTCGCCCATGTTGTCGAGCGCGCTCTTGTCGGGGTTGATGACGATCTGGAAGCCGGGATCGATCGGCGCGAGGTCGTAGTCGGTGATGACGACCGCCACCTCCACGAGTTCGTCGACCGCGAGGTCGAGCCCGGTCATCTCGCAGTCAATCCAGACCAGTCGATCGGTAGCAGTAGCCATTACCGCAGTCTACCTTCGAGCCCCGACGGCATCGCGCGTCACCCCGGCGCGCGATGCCGTCGTCGCCCGGCTAGGCGCGTGCGCCCGCAGCGATGGCCTCGGCTTCGACCAACGGCTCCTCGGCGCCGTCGTTCACGCGGTGCAGGGCACGGTGGCCGAAGACGATGATGAGGGCGGCCACGATGACCGATCCGCCGGCGACGAAGTACGGCGTCGCCTCGGTGAACAGGCCCGCGAGGGTCGTGGCGAGCGGGGGAGCGACCGCGCCGCCGAGGAACCGCACCGCGGAGTACGAGGATGACGCGACCGAGCGCGGGAGGTCGGTCGCCTCCATGACGCATTCGGTGAGCACGGTGTTGAGCACTCCGAGCAGGAGGCCGCCCACGATGACCGCGGCGACGAGCCCCACCTGCGAGTCGACGACCATGCCGGCGCCGATGAGGTCGAGCGCCAGCAGCGGCAGCACGATCGAGAGCACTGTCGTGCGTTTGAGTCGGGCGGTGAGCGCGGGCGCCAGCCACACCGAGGTGATCGCGAGACCTACGCCCCAGCCGAAGAACGTGAGGCCGATGCCGATTGCGTCGAATCCGAGGGGGAACGGCGTGTAGGCGAGCAGCACGAAGAACCCGATGTTGTAGAACAGGGCGGCCGCGGCGAGCAGCGCGAGAGCGGGCTGTGCGAGCGCGCGGAAGGGAGCGGAGAGCCGGGTGGGCACGCGCTTCTCCTTGTCGCCCTTCTCGTCCCTCAGAAGAACGGTGATCGCGATGAATCCGACCGCCATGAGAGCGGCTGTGCCGAAGAACGGAGCGCTCCAGCGGATCGTGCCGAGAAGCCCGCCGAGGAGGGGGCCGATCGCGATGCCCAGCCCGAGGGCCGCCTCGTAGAGGACGATCGCCGACGAGGTGCCGCCGGCCGCCGAGCCGACGATCGTGGCGAGCGCCGTCGAGATGAAGAGGGCGTTGCCGAGGCCCCACCCGGCGCGGAACGCGATGATGCTCTCGACGCTGCCGCTGAGTGCGGCAGCGGCGGCGAACACGACGATGAGGCCGAGCCCGATGAGCAGGGTGCGCTTGGCGCCGATGCGGCTGGAGATCCAGCTGGTGAAGAACATGGCGAGACCCGTGACGAGCAGGTAGCTCGTGAAGAGCATCTCCGTCTCGGTCGGAGTTGCCCGCAGCGACTCGGCGATGGAGGGCAGGATCGGGTCGACGAGTCCGATGCCCATGAACGCGATGACGCTCGCGAACGCGACCGCCCAGACCTGGGAGGGCTGGTGCAGGATGCTGGTCTTCTCCGCGCTCGTGGGAGCGCTCATGCTGCCACCGCCGTGTCGGCGAGCCGCACCGCGAGGATGGCGGCGGCCCGGTCGAGGGCGGTCCACTCGGTCTCACTGAGGTCTCCGAAGATGGCGCGAGTGGCGACGGCGAGCTGCGTGCGCCAGTCGGAGAGCGCGGCGCGACCCTCGTCGGTGATCGCGATGAGCCACGCGCGAGAGTCGTCAACATCGGCGATGCGATAGACCCACTCGTCTTCGACGAGGTTGGCCAGCAGTTTCGTCATGCCGGGCTGGCTGATGCGGGCGGCGCGGGCCAGCTCGCCGTTGCGACGGGGTCCGTCGGTGTTGAGGATGGACAGGCTCGACCAGACGGCAGCGGACACGGTGGAACCCGTCGACTGGGCTGCCATGCGGGTGAGGCGATGGTTCGACGTGAGGAGGGACTCGATGATGTCCGTAGGATTCTGATGCATGCAAAAAGTGTATAACCTGTTTATATAACCGGGTTAAGCAATGACGTCGCCCTCCGCGACCTGCGGCGGTGCCATCCGGCATGCCCGACCCTCAGGAATGGACTCTCGTGACCCCGACCCTCGCCGTACTGCTTTTGTTCAACGGTGTCTTCAACGCCATCGTGTGGCCCACGTTCTTTCGCAGGGTGGCGCGCGACCCGCGGTCGAGGGGGGCGGATGGCGCGGTCACGCCGTTCTTCACGGTGCACCTCGTCATCGTCGTCGTGGCGCTGCTGCTCGCGGCGGCGTCGCTGGTCGCCGGGATCAGCGCTCTCGTCGGCATCTGGTAGACCTGACTCATGACAAACAACGAGGCACCCCTGAACCGCGGCGACCAGTACATCGTCTTCTACGCCCAGGGACCCTACGACGGCCAGACCGACACCCGCGTCAGCACCGACGGCAGTTTCGACTCCGAGGTGACCGTTCTCGTGGCCCTCGACGGCAAGGAGACGCAGGTCGTCTACGGCAATCCGGTCGCGAAGAAGGTCGGCGACCAGATGCAGGTGCGCTACACGTTCGTTCCCGCCGAAGGCGAAGACATCGAAGACCCCGACGAGCGCCTCAGCGAGCAGTAGGCCCCCGGTCGCGCCCGGAATTTCCGGCCTCACGCCCCGGTTGCACATCCCGTGAACCTCCTCTTCTTCTCCTCCTCCTTCTGCGACCCATGCATCCAGACGCGCGGCGTGCTGAAGCAAGTCGCCATGCTGCTGCCCGACGTCAAGATCGCCGAACTGGATGTCGCCCGCGACACGGCGGAAGCGGAGAGGGCGGGCATCCGGTCGACCCCGACGGTCATCGTCGCGGCCGCCGACGGCGCGGAGGTCTTCCGGGCGGAGGGTGTGCCCACGGTCAACCAGGTGCTCGCGGCGCTCGCGAAGGCTGTCTGATCGGGGCTGCGCTATCGTAGAACCGCGCCTCTGTAGCTCAGTGGATAGAGCAAAAGCCTTCTAATCTTTTGGTCGCAGGTTCGATTCCTGCCAGGGGCACACGGTGTCGGGTTCATCCCGTTGCGGGCCAACGATGGCTAGACTTGCTCACGCGTTGCGTCATACCCGACGAGCCGCACACCCTCTTCGTCTCGACCGCTCCTCGATGGGAATTCTGGCCATGGGAACCCTTGTCTACGGCTCCAACCGCACCGAAGTCACCATTGACGACCGCGTGCTCGCCCACCTCCGACTTGTCATCCTCGCGAAGCTGCGCCGCTCCGAGAGCTTCGCGTTCAACGTCGACCACGCGCTCGAGGGCCAGGAGGCGGCGTCCACCATCTGGATGCAGCCGGCGATGGAGCTCGAGTTCAACTTCGCCCCCGACTTCACCCCCCAGATCAACAAGGTGTGGGCAGACCGTCTCATGCACTCGGCCAATTCGGTGAAGGGTCTCGAGGTCATCCCCGAGACCGCCGCAGCGCCGGCCGCCGATGACGAGCTCAGCTCCAGCGCCCTCGCGCGCTGATCTGCAGCCTCCGCTGAACTTCGATCCGATCGCGACGCCCTCAGGGCGATCGGGGGTCGTCGACGGCCCAGCCGTCGGCGGCAGATAGCCCCACGATCGGCCCCGTCCCACCCCCGGTGGGCGAGGCCCACGCCACTCCCTCTGGTCGCTCTGACCATCCGTGATCCGTCGTGCCGTCATTGCGCGGACTATCGCCCGCGGCATCGCGCCCGGGCCGGACTATTGGAGAATCATCCGTGATCTCGCTCGACGAGACGACCATCCGCGCGTCGTCCGCGAACGAGGCGTGCACCGGGCGCATGGCCCGTCTTGCGCGACCGTGCGACGAGCTTCGCGATGGGGATGATGGAAGGTCGCCAGCCCCGGGATCGCCTTCGGGCTACCTCGTGGTGGCGGTCTTCACCTCGTCGACGAGGTCGCGCCAGGCGCCGCGCACGCGGGAATCGGGAAGCGTCGCCCGGCACTCTCGCGCCGGGGCTTTCGCCTCGATGCGCCAGACGAACTGGTCACGGGTGTGGTCGGCAGCCGAGACCACACCCCACGGGCACGCCTCGACGAGAGCCACCCAGTCGACGTCGGGGTGCTCGCTCGACCGCACCCGCCACTCCCGCGAGACCCCGGCGAAGCCTCCGCTGCGCACCACGAGGATCATCCACCCGGGGTCAGGCCGTGCGTCCGCCATCAGAGTCTGCTCCCGCCAGTTGCACGCCGACGCCGGCCCAGCCGGACCGCACCGCCACGGCTTCCGCCGATGATTCACCGTACCGCGCCACCGCCGCAGCCACGGTGGCGCTCGCGAACTCCACGAACGTCGCGCGGGAGCTCAGGGGCCGCGACAGGGTGTCGTACCAGATTTGGCCCGCGCGGTCCCACGCGTTTCCGGCGAGGGCTTCGGCCACGAGGTAGAACGCGTGGTTGGGGATGCCCGAGTTGAGATGGACGCCTCCGTTGTCATCATCCGTCTCGACGTAGCCGTCCATGTGGGCGGGCTGCGGGTCTTTGCCGAGTACGTCGTCGTCGTAGGCGGTGCCCGGCGCCTTGAGCGAGCGGAGGGCCCGCCCCTCGACCTGCTCGGTGAAGAGGCCCTCGCCGATGAGCCAGCCTGCCTTGTCGACGGGCTGGTCGAGGGTGTATTGCTCGACGAGCGCTCCGAAGACGTCGGAGATGGACTCGTTGAGCGCACCGGACTGGCCCTCGTACTCGAGGTCGAGGGTGTACTGGGTCACGCCATGGGTGAGCTCATGGCCGATCACCGTGAGCGATGCGGTGAAGCGGCCGAAGATCTCGCCGTCTCCATCGCCGAAGACCATCCGCTCGCCGTTCCAGAACGCGTTGTCGTAGTTGTCGCCGTAGTGCACCGTCGCATCGAGGGGAAGCCCTGCCCCGTCGATCGAGTTGCGCTTGTACACCTCCGAGTACAGCGCGAAGGTCGAGCCGAGACCGTCGTAGGCCTCGTTGGTCGCGGCGTCATCCGTCGGCTCGTCGCCTTCGCTGCGCACCACCACCCCGGGCAGCTGCTCGGTGTAGTCGGCGTCGGAGATGGTGCGGTTCGGGCCATCGCCGAGCTCGACCACGAGGGTGTTCGACTCGTCGATGCTGAAGCGGAGGCGGGCGGCGCGGAGAGCCGTGTCGTGCACGAGAGCGCGCTTGGCGGCCTGTGCGGCGGTGGCGAACTTGGAATTATCGAGTTCGGCGATGCGAGCGAGCAGATACGGGGGAACGATGCCGTGAACCATACGACGACCCTAGGCGGCAGCGCCGACAGCGACCAGTCTTTCAGCGCCAACACAAAGGTGCGCGCCGTCTGTGCCCCGCAGTCGCCCGGCGGCCGTACCGCCGCCGCCCGTCTCGGAAATTCAGGAGAACGGCACGCGGCGCCCGAGGCCTGCCGCGCGAGCACGCGGTACAGGGCTCGTCATCGCGGCCATCTCCTGAATTTGCGATTTCCCCGACGGGATGGCGCGGCCACGGTATCGCGGATCGCGCGCAGCATCCGGGTCGAACTCTCCGGCTCCGTGATTCGGAAACTCAGGAGATCGGCACGACCGAACGCGCGGCTTCAGCGCAAGGCCGCGGCAGCCGATCTGAGGCCGGCCGCGATCTCCTGAATTTCCGAATACCGGGGTGCGCGCTACGGGGTGCTAGATGAGCCGCGTCTTCTCCGGCTCGGCCTTTGCGTTCTCGTCGTCGTCGATGGTCGCCTCGACGATCTGGGTCGATCCGGTCGAGCCAGTCGAGTCAGTCCAATCGGTCGATCCGGTCGAGCCGGTCGATCCGGTCGAGTCGGTCGATTCCGTCGTGCTGCGCGGAATGAAGGCGCGAGCGGATGCCGGCGGCACGACCGGCGCGATCGGCTCAGCCGACGCGGTCGGGAACGCGTCGATTCGGGTCTGGTGTGCCGCCGGTGCCGTGGCGGCACGCGACGTGGAGGACACGGCCGCGGGGGCGACGGTCGCGTTCGCGGGCGACGGGGAGAACGAGGTCGCGGTGCTCGAGGAGGCGGCCGAAGGCTGCTCGGACTTCCAGCGGCGCTGGCGTTCGATCAGATCGGTGTCGTCGTTCGCGCTGTCGAGGCGGAAGCGCTCGAGGTCGTTGACGAAGAGCTTGCGCGCACGAGACGGCCGGTGGTGCCATTCGATGAGGCGGTCGCGGTACTCGGCGTAGCCCTGGTCGGCCTGGACGCTGAAGTTCGCCGAATTGCGCTTGATCTCAGCGAGCTGGTATTCGGCCCAGGCGCTGGCCATGGCGGCACCGGCGGAGGGGAGCAGGCGCACGCGGATGCTCGCCACGCTCGTCTGCGCCTCGAAGTGATCGCGCGTCTCGCCGGAGAGCCCACTCCACTGCGAAGCCTTCTCGCCGACGGCGATGAGCGCTTCGACGGCGGAGGCGCGCTGGGCGCGCTCCTGCTTCGCGAAGAGCCGCGTGATCGACCCGCGCGCGATGAGCGCTGCGACGACGCCCGCGACCACGATCGCGATGAAGGGGAAAACGGTCGTCGAGAGAAGACGCGCCCCCTCGGCCGAATTCAACCAGTTCAAAATATCATTCCACCACTGCATGGGAGGAACCATACGCGCGCGATCGTGCATACCTGCGAGGCTGTCGCGTGTCGCAGAAGCCCAGCTTTGCTCAGGTCGGCGTCACCGTGCTGACCTCACATGACGGCGAGCGCGTCGTCCATGCTCCAGAACTCGCCGATCGCCACGAAGCGCTGCTGCCGCACGATGAGCCGCTTTGCGCGGAACCGGATGCCTCGGCTCTCCGCGAAGCGTTCGATGTACCCGACCACCTCGCCGTCGGGTCGCGTGACCCGCCACAACTCGTCGTGCAACTGCACCGCGTGGATGCGCGGGGCCTTCACGCCAGAGGCGGAGCTGGTCGCGGATGCGAAGTCGAGGATGGTCACGCCGTGTCTCCCTGTGTCTGCCGGCCCGGTGTTCACTGCCGCACGAATCGGCGACAAGATCAGGTTAGGAACGGCCACCGACATCCACAGCGGCCACCGACATGCACAGGGGGAAGCCGGACGCTACCTCAGCTCGGTGCCGTGCACGGCGAATGGCTCGATCGCCGCGATCTCTTCGGCGGTGAGCGGGGCGCCGTCGAGCGCGGCGACGTTGTTCTCCAGCTGCGAGACGCTCGAGGCGCCGATGAGCGCCGACGTCACCTGCGGGTGGCGAAGCACCCAGGTCAGGGCGAGTTGGGCGAGGCTCTGCCCGCGGCGGAGCGCGATCTCGTTCAGCCCGCGCACGCGCTCGAGGTAGGTGTCTCCGATCGCGCCCGGCTTCAGCCAACGACCCTCGCTCGCGCGTGACCCGTCTGGCACGACTCCCTGCATGTACCGGTCGGTCAACAGGCCTTGGGCCAGCGGCGAGAAGACGATGCTCCCGGCGCCGATCTCGTCGAGCACCGGGAACAGTCCGTCTTCGATGTGCCGGTCGAACATGCTGTACCGAGGCTGGTGGATCGTGAGCGGGATGCCGTGTGCCGCGAGTGCCTTCTGGGCAGCGAGGGTCTGCTCGGGGCTGTAGTTGGAGACGCCGACGTAGAGCGCGCGCCCGGAGGTGACGGCCGTCGCGAGGGCGCCCATGGTCTCCTCGATCGGCGTCTCGGGGTCGGGACGGTGGGAGTAGAAGATGTCGACGTAGTCGAGGCCGAGGCGGTCGAGGCTCTGGTCCAGCGAGGCGAGCACGTACTTGCGCGATCCCCACTCACCGTAGGGGCCGTCCCACATGTCGTAGCCGGCCTTGGACGAGATGACGAGCTCATCACGGTACGGGCGGAAGTCCTCCGCGAGGATGCGTCCGAAATTCGACTCGGCGGAGCCGGCCGGCGGGCCGTAGTTGTTGGCGAGGTCGAAGTGGGTCACGCCGAGGTCGAACGCACGACGCAGGATGGCGCGCTGGTTCTCGAGGGGCTTGTCGTTGCCGAAGTTGTTCCACAGGCCGAGCGAGACGGCGGGCAGCTTGAGCCCGCTCCGGCCCACTCTCTTGTATTCGATCGATTCGTAACGGGCGTCATTGGCGTTGTAAGGCATGCCTCCCAGCCTACGGTCAGGCGGGGAATGGCGCGCTCGGGCCGCACGTTGTTCGGGATGATGCGAAAGCATCCACCCGCACTCGTGCTCGAGAGCGGTCAGCCCCGAAAAGATAGGGTCTCCCCATGCACACATTTGTCATTGCCGGCGGTTGCTTCTGGTGTCTCGACGCCGTCTACCGCACGCTCAAGGGCGTCTCCGATGTCGTCTCCGGATACACCGGCGGATCCACCGTCCACCCCTCCTACGAGGCGGTCTGCACCGGGACTACCGGCCACGCCGAGGCGGTCGCCGTCACGTTCGACCCCGAGGTCATCCCCGACAGCGTCATCCTCGACGTCTTCTTCAGCCTGCACGACCCGCGCCAACTGAACCGCCAGGGCGCCGACGTGGGCACGCAGTACCGTTCGGCGATGTTCTACACAGACGATGCGCAGAAGGAGATCTTCGAGGCCGCGCGCGAGCGGGCAGCAGGGTACTGGGACGGCGGCATCGTCACGACGATCGAGCCTCTCGGCGACTACTACACGGCCGAGGACTACCACCAGGACTTCTTCGCGAAGAACCCCGGTCAGGGCTACTGCATGGCGGTCGCGCTGCCGAAGGTGAACAAGATCCGCAAGTCGTACGCGGCGTACGTGCTCGCCTCCTAGGCGGACCCGCGGAGAGCGGCCGCGAAGGCGGGGCGAGAGCCTCCTCTCGCGGCCGCTTTCACGTGGCGTGTCGACCTTGTGGCGACCCGCCGCGCGTCTTATCGTCGAAGGGCGCCGCTGAGCAGACGTCGGCGCAGAAAAGGAGCTCGATGATGAGCGACACGACATTGACCGGACACACCTGGATCGCCATGGGCCCGGCGGGCACCGTCGGCTGGATCTCGACCACGAGCGGGGGCTACACCTTCAAGCTGGTGAGCGACACGAGCGAACGGGCCGTGTACCCGAGCCTCGAGGTCGCCAAGAGCGCCCTGCACGCGAGCCTCATTCCCGGTTCGGATTGGCCCGAGTTCCGCGAGCATTGAGCGGGCGCCTCTCCACCACAACCGAGCCGAAGCCGGTCTTCCCACAGAACGGGGAGACCGGCTTTGTCGCGTTCAGGGCACGGCAACACTGTCTCCAACGGATCCCGCGGCAGCCGTCCCGGCACGAGCGCTCTCGCGGGGTCCGTCCCTACACCGGACGGAGAAGACCATGACCGACACCATCACGCTCACGGGAATCGTGGCGACGATTCCGCGGGTAATCAAGACGGGGGAGGAGCTGGCCATAACCTCCTTCCGGCTTGCCTCCACGCAGCGCCGATTCGACCGCAACCGCAATCGCTGGGTCGACGGCGAGACCAACTGGTATACGGTCACGACGTTCCGCCAGCTCGCCACCAACGCTGCCTCGTCGGTCGTCCGCGGCGATCGGATCATCGTCTCTGGACGCGTGCGCATCCGTGAGTGGGAGGCAGGCGAACGCAAGGGAACCACGGTCGAGGTGGAGGCGGACGCGCTCGGGCACGACCTCACGTGGGGCACGACCGCGTTCACCCGAGTCATCATGACAGCGGCTGCAGCGGGCCACCACGACGAGGACGCCGGGCACGACGCTCCGGCTCCGGGAGCATCGCCCGCTGTTGGCTGGGCGACACCCGGTGTGCTGACGGATGCTGCGGCCGGCGTCGCCGCGGACGACGACGTGGAGCGGGCAAGCGCAGCGGCGGACTACCGGGAGGAGAACGCCGTCACGCCGTTCTGAGCGGGCGCCCCGCCACCGTAGAATCCCCTCGGCGCACATTGCGCTGCAGTGAGCCGAGGGGCAGCGCACATGGTCGAGTTCGGTGCCGGCAATCGGATGCGCCTCGCGATCGTCGGCGTTGTGGCCCTGGCGACGGTGGTGGGGCTCTCCGCGTGTTCCCCGCCTGCTCCCGCGGCGCCGACCGGCGCCAACACCGAGACACCCGGCGCCTCCGCAGCGCCCACCGCGCCGCCCGCACCGAAGTTCGACCCGGCCGGCGACGCGGCGGCCAACCTCGACTACTTCGACGCGGTGAACCGGGCCCTGGTCGCGGCCACGCCCAAGCCGAGCGGCCGGGAGATCGTCGACAACTTGGTCGGGGCGGGCTTCGCGAAGACCGACATCGAGGTCACGCCCGACGTCACTATCGGCAAGGAGGCGGCAGAGGCCATCCAGTTCTCGGTGCGCATCGGCGGCAGCTGCCTCGTCGGCCAGACCGGGGCCGCGGGATACAACGCCATCGCGGCGCCCCTGCTCGGCACGGGCAAATGCCTCGTCGGCACGACACGCCCGATCGACTGGTAGCGCGCAACGCCTCACACGGGGCATCCGGTGGCCTTACGTAGAATGGGGCCATGGCCGAATTTATTTACACGATGGTGCGCGCCCGCAAAGCGGTCGGCGACAAGCTGATTCTCGACGACGTCACCATGTCCTTTTTCCCCGGAGCGAAGATCGGCATCGTCGGCCCCAACGGTGCCGGTAAGTCGACCATTCTGAAGATCATGGCCGGGCTCGACACCCCCAGCAACGGCGAGGCGCGGCTCAGCCCCGGCTACAGCGTCGGCATCCTCATGCAGGAGCCCGAGCTCGACGAGACCAAGACCGTGCTCGAGAACGTGCAGGAGGGCGTCGGCGAGATCAAGGCCAAGGTCGACCGCCATTCCGCCATCGGGCTCGAGATGGCCGAGCCCGACGCGGACTTCGACGCACTGCTGGCCGAGATGGGCACGCTGCAGGAGGAGATCGACGCGGCCGACGCGTGGGACCTCGACTCCCAGCTCGAGCAGGCCATGAGCGCCCTCCGTACGCCGCCCGGCGACTACCCCGTGCACAGCCTCTCCGGTGGAGAGAAGCGGCGCGTCGCCCTCACCAAGCTCCTGTTGCAGAAGCCCGACCTGCTGCTGCTCGACGAACCGACCAACCACCTCGACGCCGAGAGCGTCCTGTGGCTCGAGCAGCACCTCGCCAAGTACCCCGGCGCGGTGCTCGCCGTCACTCACGACAGGTACTTCCTCGATCACGTGGCCGAGTGGATCGCCGAGGTCGACCGCGGCAAGCTGTACCCGTACGAGGGCAACTACTCGACGTACCTCGAGAAGAAGCAGGAACGCCTCACGGTGCAGGGCAAGAAGGACGCCAAGCTCGCCAAGCGCCTGTCGTCCGAGCTCGAATGGGTGCGCAGCAATGCCAAGGGCCGCCAGGTCAAGTCGAAGGCGCGCCTCGCGCGCTACGAAGAGATGGCCAACGAGGCGGAGAAGACGAGGAAGCTCGACTTCGAAGAGCTCGTGATCCCCATCGGACCGCGCCTCGGCGCGCAGGTCATCGATGCGAAAGACCTCAAGAAGAGCTTCGACGACCGTGTGCTCATCGACGGCCTCAGCTTCACGCTGCCCCGCAACGGCATCGTCGGTGTCATCGGGCCGAACGGTGTCGGTAAGACCACGCTGTTCAAGACGATCGTCGGCCTCGAGCCGCTCGATTCCGGCGACCTGAAGATCGGCGAGACCGTCGACATCTCCTACGTCGACCAGAACCGCGGCGGCATCGACGCCAACAAGACGCTGTGGGAGGTCGTGTCCGACGGGCAGGACTACATCCAGGTCGGCAAGACCGAGATCCCGTCGCGCGGCTATGTGTCGCAGTTCGGATTCAAGGGGCCCGACCAGCAGAAGAAGGCCGGCGTGCTCTCCGGTGGAGAGCGCAACCGTCTCAACCTGGCGCTCACCCTCAAGCAGGGCGGCAACCTCCTGCTGCTCGACGAACCGACCAACGACCTCGACGTCGAGACCCTCGGCTCCCTCGAGAACGCCCTGCTCGAGTTCCCCGGCTGCGCCGTGGTCATCACCCACGACAGGTGGTTCCTCGACCGGATCGCCACGCACATCCTCGCGTATGAGGGCACCGAAGACGCCCCGTCGAACTGGTACTGGTTCGAGGGCAACTTCGAGTCGTACGAGCAGAACAAGATCGAACGCCTCGGGGCGGATGCCGCGAAGCCCGGGCGCTCGACCTACCGCAAGCTCACGCGCGACTGACCGCATGACCCGCATCCACATTCCCATCCCGCTGCGCTGGTCGGACTTCGACGCCTACGCGCACGTCAACAACGCCGAGATGCTGCGCCTCCTCGAGGAGGCGCGCATCCAGGCGTTCTGGCGGCCCGACGCGGGAGTCGAGTCGGGGGTCGCCACGGCGATCCTCGACGCTCGGCCCGGCGCCGAGACAATCGGCCTCATCGCCCGCCAGGAGATCGAGTACCTGGCACCGATCCCGTACATGCGCGCCCCGATCGACATCGAGCTGTGGATCGGGCGTATCGGTGGCGCGAGCATCGAGATCTGTTACGAGCTGTTCTCGCCCGAGGGGGTGCAGCCGCGCGTGCTCTTCACCCGTGCGGCGACGACGCTCGTCATGGTGACCGCGGCGACGGGCAAGCCGCAGCGCATCGGCGACGACCTGCGTGAGGCGTGGTCTCCCTACCTGGAGTCGCCGGTGGAGTTCACCAAGCGCGGCTGATCGCCGGACGCACGACGACGCTCAACGCGGAAGAGCAGGTGGGTCGGCTAGCGCGACGGTACTCGCACCATGCCCTCTTGCGCAACGCTGGCGAGGAGGACGCCGTCGCGCGTGAAGATCCGGCCCAGGGAGAGTCCGCGGCCGCCCCCGGCGGTGGGCGACTCCTGAACGTACAGCAGCCACTCGTCGACACGACCGAAGCGGTGGAACCACATGGCGTGGTCCAGGCTGGCCGCCTTGAGCCCGGGAGTCGCCCACGCGACGCCGTGCCCGCGCATGATCGGCTCGAGGATCGAGTAGTCGCTCGCGTAGGCCAGGGCTGCTCGATGCAGGTTCTCGTCGTCGGGCAGCCTGTCCTTCGCCTTCAGCCAGACCGCCTGGTGGGGTGTGTGCTCGCCCTCCACGGAGAAGTACACCGGCGACGGCACGTGACGCATGTCGAAAGCGCGTCCGTTCGCCCACGCCGCCGCGATGGGGTGGTCGATGCCCGCCATCGTCTCGGCTGCGCTCGGCAGCGACTCCGGCTCCGGCAGCCCGACGGGCATGGCGACCTGGTGGTCGAGGCCCTCGTCGGCGCTCTGGAACGATGCGATCATCGACAGGATCGGCAGGCCGCCCTGGTACGCCTGCGTACGGCGGGTGGAGAACGATCGCCCGTCGTGGATGCGGTCTACCGAGAAGGTGATGGGATGCTCGACGTCGCCCGGCCGGAGAAAGTACCCGTGCATCGAGTGCACGAAACGGTCGTCACCGATGGTGCGCATCGCCGCGACGAGTGACTGCGCGAGCACCTGTCCGCCGAACACCCGCCCGTGCGGTTGCCACTGGCTTATTCCGGTGAAGATGTCTTCGCTCGTTCGTGCGCCGGTGTCGGTCAGGTCGAGTGCGGCGAGAAGCCCGCTCACGGGGTCGGTCATGCCCTGTAGTTTAGAACGCAGATGAGCACCGCATTCACCCTCCAGGATTCCCTCGCGCTCGATGACCTCACTACCTACCTGAGTCGCGCCGGGCGTGTCGACGACGGTTCCGTGCGCCTCATCGCGGCATCCGGCGTTCTCGCGGTCTATGTCGCCGTCTTCTACCCGTCCGGGCTCCTCGACGAGAGCCCGACCGTTCTCGGGCTGCGCACCTTCCGGCTCTCGGAAGACGAGACCTTCGACGCGGTGGTGCCCGTGGGCTCGCTGCTGCAGCGGCTGACCAACCGCAAGATCGAGGTGACGGATGTTGCGGCTCCGGTCACCGTCACGCTGCCGATGCAGGTGCACACGGTGTCGTGGGCGGCGATCTCCCCGCCGCGCGGGGGGTGGACGCCTCTCGAGCCGACATCCGGAACCGTCCTCGACGCCGTGGGCCGAGCCGGCATCGACGAGGTCGCCACGGCGATCCCGACCGGGACGGGGGAGCAGATCGTGCACCGCGTGCGCTCCGAGGTGTGGGGCCGCCCCATCGTCGGTCTCGAGCACGTTCCAGCGGGCGCCGGGTTCGCCGCGCTCAGCCTCGGCTTCCTCGGCGCGGGAGACGAGTCGGTCCAGATCTTCGAGACCGGACCCTGGACGAGACTCACGACGAGGCGCGGCCACGTTCTCGCCAAGCGACGCGCGTGGTCCATCGCCCACTGAGGCCGCTCAACCTGAACCCGTTCACGGTGGCGAGGGTCGACACGAAGACGCACGAGCATGGGCCGCCTCTGCTCATCTCGGGAGACGACGACCGACACCGTTCCGACGGCGATCGTGCGCGCGATGTTCGGAATCCAGGAGAAGAATCCGGCAGTGACCCAGCTGGTGACCGGCCCCGGCCGCGGCCACCCGCAAACGATCGATCACGGCTGGAGAGAGGGCGCCGACCTCTGAGATTCGTCCTTGAGCACGAGTAGGGCCGTCTCGGCCGCTGGACGGTTGTCAGCGGCGCGCCTGCTGCGGCGCGACTCCGTCGATCTGCTCGCTCCAGCGCTCCGCCGCCGCGGCGAAGGTACGGTCGAGAAGCTCGAGTGAGCCGCCGGTGGCCAGTTCGAAGAGGAGGCCGCGTTGCATCCCCACTATCTCGGTCGACAACTCGATCGCCTCGTCGTCCGGCAGGTTCCGGGCCCGCAGGAAGTCGAGGTAGGCGGCCGACCAACCGCCCTTGAGCGTCTCGAGGAAACCGGCGTGGCGCCGTTCGTCGTGCAAGGCCATGGCCGCGACCTGCGTGAAGAGGCGGATGACGGGCAGCAGCTCTGGGCCGGACAGCCTCCTCCAGACGCGGATGAGCTCCTCGTACACCGGACCGTTGCCGGACGGCCCGAGGACCGTCGCGTCGCGGACACTTGCCTGGCGGGTCGCCTCGTCGAGGGCCTCGGAGACGAGCTGCTCCCGCGACGAGAAGTAGTACAGCAGCACGCGGTGGCTGCAGCCGATGGCGTCTCCGAGAGGGCGGAGTCGCAGGTCGATCACCCCGTGCTCAAGGAGGTATTCCGCGGTCAGTTCGAGCAGTCGTTCGCGTTCCTCGATAGGTCTTTCCGTACTCACTCGGTGCCCCCGCAGCTTGGTGTGTCTACAGCGTACGGGGCGGGCCGGGGTGTACCAACTGGTACGCTGGCCGGATTGCCGTTTCGCCGTCGCTCCTGCGCGCGTGGCTCCACCTGAACGAAAAGAATCCCGTGCCGCTTCCCCTTATCATCGACACCGACACGGCCGCAGACGACTGCTTCGCGCTGCTCGTCGGGTTGCTCGACCCCCGCGCCGACCTGCTGGCCATCACCATGGTCGCGGGCAACGTCGGTTTCGATCAGCAGGTCGACAACGCATTCCTCACCGTAGGCCTGAGCGGTCGCCTCGGCCAGGTGCCCGTGTACCTCGGTGCGCGCGACCCTCTGGAGCGCCCGTGGCTCAGCGCGAGCGACGTGCACGGCGACGGCGTGGGCGGTCTCGTCCGCCCCGACGACGGGCACGCGCCATCCGATGAGCACGCCGTCGACGCCCTCGTGCGCCTCGCGCGCGAGAACCGCGGCGCGCTGCGCATCGTCGCCATCGGCCCGCTCACCAACATCGCCCTCGCCGTGCAGCGAGACCCGGAGTTCGCGAGCAACGTGGGCACGCTCTACGTCATGGGCGGGTCGATCAACGCGCGCGGCAACATCACGCCCGCAGCGGAGTACAACGTCTACGTCGACCCCGAGGCGGCGGACATCGTCTTCTCCGCGGGAATCCGCGATGTCGTCGTGATCAGTTGGGATCCGCTGACCATCACCGACGCTGTCTTCGACCAGGCCCGTATCGACCGCATCGCGGCCCTCGACACGCCACTCTCGCGCTTCTTCGTGCGGGCGAACCAGGCGACCTTCGACTTCGACGTGCGCGTCGGCCTCGGCGGATCGTCGCACTGCGACTCGCTCTCCGTTCTGCTCGCGCTCGACCCGAGCCTCGCGACGGCCGAGCGCCGGTACCGCGTCGAAGTCGAGACCGAGGGCACCATCACCCGCGGAGCCACCGTGTTCGACTGGCAGTCCGACGACAACAACGTGACGGCGATCGAGAAGGTCGACGGCGAACGTTTCTTCGAGTACATGCTCGAACTGCTGTCGGCCACCCCGGGCGGAACCGAGCCCCTCGACGGTGCACCGGGCGCGAGCGATGCGACCGATCCGGTGTCCGCCGAAAGCTAGGGGCGGAGCCGCTCGCGCCAGTTGGCTGGGAGGCGGTCGGCCGGTCCGGGAGCCGTCTGCTCCCCGGGACGGCTGTCGGGCGGAGCGCGACGCTGCGCATGACGGGTTGTCCGGTCTCGGTGAAGTGGCGCGTCGCGTGGGTGCCGGGGAGTCGTCGCAGCACCCGATGTGACCGCACTGCGCGCAGCGGCGCAAGTGCACCCACCATCCGCCGGCCGCATCGCACTCGACACATCCGGAACCGCTGGGAGGCACGATCGGCTCGATTCCGGGTCGCATCTGGTGTGCCCTCGGAGGGTTCTCGCTACTGGGGGAACGGCGTGTTCTGGATCACCGTCGTGAATGTGATCACGAGTATCGTGATGCCGATCGCCACGTTCACAAGGATGAGGGCGAGGTTGATGAACATCGGGGCCAGCCCCGAACCGGTGCGGAGTCGGACGACGACGGAGCGTCCGATCATGTACACCGGAGCACCGACGATCATGAAGAAGCCCCACGCCCAGTGGAACGGCCGAGGCACACTCGCGCGGTTGAGCGCGCGCCAGTCGAGCACGGTGAACAGCATCGCGGCGCCGAAGAGCACCAGGCTGAGCAGTGCGCTGGTGAGATCGACCATGGGGGCAGCAGGCGGCGGCGAGGATGCGGACCGTGTCGCCGACTCGATGGCCGCACCGATCGAGGGCAGCTGGATGATGCTGACCACCGTGTTGACGAGGGGGAGCAGGGCGAGCGCCCAGATCCAGGGCGTGTAGGGGCTCGTGCCCGCCGGAGCGGCGAGTGACTCCGGAGCGCCGCTGTAGGGCGCGGCGTTCGAGTACGGTGTCGCGGCGGAGCGGCCGGCCCAGGAGTCGTCGGGCGACGGGGCCGAGGGGGTGACGGCGGATGCGGCGGGCGCGGCGGGTGCGGCGGTGGCCGATGCCGCAGAGAAGTTCTCGGTCCAGCGGCTTCCGTCCCACCAGCGCGTGCGGCCGCTCCCTGCGGGGTCGGGGTACCAGCCGGCTGCCGGTGATCCGGATTGTGTGTCGCTCAAGAGTCCTCCTCGGGTCGTGCCGAAAGTCTAGCCACGCGCGTCTCAGCCACGCGCGACGGCTCGCCCGGCCTGGCGCCCGCTGAAGATGCAGCCGCCGAGGAAGGTGCCCTCGAGCGAGCGGTACCCGTGCATCCCGCCGCCGCCGAAGCCGCTCGCCTCGCCCGCCGCGTACAGCCCGGGGATTCGGCTCCCATCCGACCGCACGGCTCGACCCTCCAGGTCGGTCTCGATGCCGCCAAGAGTCTTGCGGGTGAGGATGTGCAGCTTGACCGCGATGAGTGGACCCGCCGAGGGGTCGAGCAGCTTGTGCGGCGTCGCCACGCGGATGAGCTTGTCGCCGCGGTAGTGCCTCGCCTGGCGGATGGCGTTGATCTGCGCGTCTTTCGTGAAGTCGTTGTCGAGCTCGCGGTCGCGCCCCTCGACCTCCCTGCGCACGAGCTCGGCGTCGATCGCGACATCCGGGCTCAGGCGTTGCATGCCTGCGAGCAGTTCGTCGAGGGTGTCGGCGACGACGAAGTCGGCTCCCTTCGCCTTGAACGCCTCGACGGGCCCCGGCGCACCGGGCAGCACGCGCCGTGCGAGAAGCGGGTAGTCCTTGTTCGTGAGGTCGGGGTTCTGCTCACTGCCCGACAGCGCGAACTCCTTCTCGACGATCTTCTGTGTCAGCACGAACCACGAGTGGTCGTGCCCGGTCGCGACGATGTGCTCGAGGGTGCCGAGGGTGTCGAAGCCCGGGAACAACGGAACCGGCAGCCGGGAGCCGGTGGCGTCGAGCCAGAGACTCGAGGGACCGGGCAGGATGCGGATGCCGTGGCTGGCCCAGATCGGATCGAAGTTCTCGATCCCCTCGACGTAGTGCCACATGCGGTCGCCGTTGACGAGGTTGGCGCCGGACTCGGCGCTGATGTCGAGCATGCGGCCGTCGACGTGCGCCGGCACGCCGCTGAGCATGTGCGTCGGCGGAGTGCCGAGCCGCTTCGGCCACTGTTTGCGCACCTGGGCGTGGTTTCCGCCGATGCCGCCGCTCGTCACGATGGTGGCGCCTGCGGCCACCGCGAAGTCTCCGACCACCTCCCGGTTGCTCGGGGCGCCGCGATCGGCGGCGTCGGGGGCGAGGATGCTGCCCCTCGCGCCCACGACGGCGCCATCCTGCACCAGCAAGCCGTCGACGCGATGCCGAAACCTGAGAGTCACGAGCCCGCGCTCCACGCCCTCGCGCACCGCACGCACGAAGGGTGCGACGACGCCCGGCCCCGTGCCCCACGTGATGTGGAACCGGGGCACCGAGTTGCCGTGCCCGTTCGCGCCGTAGCCTCCTCGCTCGGCCCAGCCCACGACGGGGAAGAAGCCGACCCCGCGCTCCTTGAGCCACGCACGCTTCTCGCCCGCCGCGAACTGCAGGTAGGCTTCGGCCCACTGCCTGCCCCACGCGTCCTCCGGCCGGTCGAAGCCGGCGGAACCGAACCAGTCCTGGCGGGCGAGCTCGAGGGAGTCGTGCACGCCCATGCGCCGCTGCTCGGGAGAGTCGATGAGGAAGAGCCCGCCGAACGACCACCACGCCTGTCCGCCGAGATTCGACTGCGGCTCCTGCTCGAGCACGGTGACGCGCTTGCCGGCCGCCACGAGCTCGGCGGTGGCGACGAGGCCGGCGAGCCCTGCGCCGATGACGATGGCGTCGGCGCCGTCTGCCGCTTGGCCGCTGCGATCCGCGCCGGTCTGCCGTGCCATCCAGGAACTCCCTCGTCTCGGCCTACTGAGACCTTAGTGGGACGGATGACCCATACCGTCCCGCGCGCCGCGCTATTTTCTCGGCGCGTCCTTGTGCCCCACGCGCGTCGGCCGTACCCTGAGAGAAATTCTGGCGACGGTGCCCGGACTTCACGAGAGTGCGCGCGCCCCGCCTGTTACGGAGCAAACAATGTTGCGTTCTCTCGACCCGCTCGACCGCCTCGACTCGCCCGTGACCTCACCGGGCGGTCTGCTGCAACTGCTGCCTCCCGACGGCGCGCGCGTAGCCGATCCCGACCTCGATCCCTGGGTCGCCGACATCGACGGCGAGTCGCTCGCGGCCCTCTACGAAGACCTCAGTGTCATCCGTCGCATCGACGTCGAGGCGACCGCACTCCAGCGCCAGGGCCAGTTGGGTCTCTGGCCACCGCTCCTGGGGCAGGAGGCGGCGCAGGTCGGCTCGGCACGCGCACTGCGTCGCGACGACTTCGTCTTCGCGAGCTACCGGGAGAACGGGGTCGCCTACTGTCGCGGCGTATCGATCGCCGAACTGCTCCCGGTCTGGAGGGGTACCGCGTTGAGCGGATGGAACCCGTACGACGTCGGGATGGCGACTCCTGCGGTCATCATCGGGGCGCAGACGCTCCACGCCACCGGGTACGCGCTCGGGTGCGCCATCGACGGCGTCGACTCCGTCGCGGTGGCGTACTTCGGCGACGGTGCCACGAGCCAGGGCGACGTGGCCGAGGCGATGGTCTACGCCGCGAGTTTCCGTGTGCCCGTCGTGTTCTTCTGCCAGAACAACCAGTGGGCGATCTCCGAGCCCGTCGGGTTGCAGGCGACGAGGCCGATCGCCGACCGTGCGCCCGCCTACGGAATCCCGAGCATGCGCATCGACGGCAACGACGTGCTCGCCGTGATGGCCGCCATGCGCATCGCGCTCGACCGCGCACGCACCGGAGGGGGCCCGACCTTCATCGAGGCGGTGACGTATCGCATGGGACCGCACACGACGTCAGACGACCCGAGTCGCTACGTCGATCGAGTTGAGCGTGAGGAGTGGCTGGCCAAAGACCCCATCGACCGGCTCGAGCGCCACCTCGCCTGCCTCGGCCTGCTCACAGACGCACTGCGCGCCTCGGTGACGGGGGCAGCGGATGCCGCGGCCGCCGAGTTGCGCAGGGCGTGCCTCGCGCTCGCCGAACCCGCCGCACTGACCGTGTTCGACGAGGTGTACGCCGAACCGCACAGCGGCCTGGAGCGCCAACGCCGGGAGTACGGCGCATATCTCGCCATGTTCGAGGGGGGTGCGTCGTGACCGAGCTGACCCTCGCGAAGGCGATCAACCTCGGGCTGCGCCGGGCGCTCGAGAGCGACGACCGGGTCGTGCTGCTCGGGGAAGACATCGGCAAGCTCGGCGGCGTCTTCCGCGTCACCGACGGCCTCCAGGCAGACTTCGGCGTCAGGCGCGTCATCGACGCCCCCCTCGCCGAGGCGGCGATCATCGGCACGGCCGTCGGGCTCGCCATCCGCGGATTCCGGCCGGTGTGCGAGATCCAGTTCGACGGCTTCATCTACCCGGGCTTCGACCAGATCGTCGCCCAGGTCGCCAAGCTGCACTACCGCACGCGCGGCGCGGTGCCCATGCCGATCACGATTCGGGTGCCGTTCGGCGGGGGCATAGGCGCGGTCGAGCACCACTCCGAGTCGCCGGAGGCGTACTTCGCCCACACGTCGGGGCTCCGCGTCGTCAGCTGCTCCAACCCGCAGGACGCCTACGGGATGGTGCGCCAAGCGATTGCGTGCGACGACCCGGTGCTGTTCTTCGAGCCGAAGCGCCGCTACTGGGCCACGGGGGAGGTCGACGAGGGAGCGGACGCGCCCGCCCTCGGCAGCGCCCGGATCGCGATGGCCGGCACGGACGTGACGCTCGTCGCCTACGGTCCGCTTGTCTCGACGGCGCGCGACGCAGCTCTCGCGGCGCTCGACGACGGCGTCTCCATCGAGGTCATCGACCTGCGTTCGCTGTCGCCGCTCGACCTCGAGACCGTCGAGGCCTCGGTGCGCAAGACCGGCCGCCTCGTCATCGCGCACGAGGCGCAGCGTTCCGGTGGAGTCGGGGCCGAAGTCGCGGCGAGCATCACCGAGCACTGCTTCTTCCACCTCGAGGCACCGCCCGTGCGCGTCACCGGTTTCGACACCCCGTATCCCGCCGCCAAGCTCGAGCGGCACTTCCTGCCCGATCTCGACCGCATCCTCGACGCGGTCGACAGGGTGCTCGGCAGGCACAACTCGCTCTCGAGCCTCGAGAGCAGCTCGAACATCGAGGTGAGGGCGTGAGCGTGCGCGAATTCGCGATGCCCGACCTCGGGGAGGGGCTCACCGAGTCCGAGCTGGTCTCGTGGGAGGTCGCGGTCGGCGACACCGTCGAGCTCAACCAGGTCGTCGCCGAGGTCGAGACGGCCAAGGCGCTCGTGCAGCTTCCGAGCCCGTGGGCCGGAACTGTCGCCCGACTGCTCGTCGAGCCCGGCGTGGTCGTGCGGGTGGGGACGCCCATCGTGGCGATCGAGGTGGCGGATGCCGCGGGGCAGGCCCCGCCCGGACCCCCGGCCCGCAACGCCGTGCTGGTCGGGTACGGACCGCCCGTCGAAGGGACGAGCCACCCGCAGCGCCGTGCACGCGGCGCGCTGCTGGAGCATGACGCCGTGCCAGCGCACGAGCAGGCCCCGTTCGCGCAGGCGGCGCGGGCCGAGCGTCCGCTGTGTACGCCGCCCGTGCGCAAGCTCGCGGCCGACCTGGGTGTCGACCTCGAGGGTGTGCGCGGCACCGGCGAGGTCGGCATGATCACGCGCGAAGACGTGCTCCGCTCCGGGGCGCGGGCCGCGCCATCCGCCCCGCCGGTCAGCGCCGATGCCGACGCCGACGAGCTCCGCATCCCCGTCACCGGGGTGCGGCGACGCACCGCGGAGGCGATGGTCGCGAGCGCGTTCACGGCGCCGCAGGCCACCGTGTTCCTGACGGTCGACGTGACGTCGACCCTCGAGCTGCTCGACAGCATCCGTGGTGAGGCGGGCGGCGCACCGCGTCCCGGCATCCTCGCGGTGGTTGCGAAGGTGCTGTGCATCGCGGTTGCACGTACCCCGCAGGTCAACGCGCGCTGGGACGAGGCCACGAGCGAGATCGTGCAGTACCGCTCCGTGAATCTCGGCATCGCCGCGGCGACCGACCGTGGACTCATCGTTCCGGTCGTGCAGCGGGCCGACGGGTTGCCGCTCGGCCGCCTCGCGGCTGCGCTCGCCGAGCTGAGCCGGGCGGCGCGCTCGGGAACGACACCGCCCGCCGCGTTGCGCGGCGGCACCATCACGATCAGCAATGTCGGGGTGTTCGGCGTCGACGCCGGCACGCCCATCCTCGTGCCGGGCGAGGCGGCGATTCTCGCGATCGGCGCGATCGTCAGGCGGCCGTGGGAGTTCCGCGAGGAGGTGGCGTTGCGCAGCGTGATGACACTGAGCCTCTCCTTCGACCATCGCGTGATCGACGGCCAGCAGGCGGCGACGTTCCTCGCCGACGTCGGGTCGATCCTCGCCCGGCCCGGGCTCGTGCTCACGATGACGTGACGACCCTCAGCGGGCCAGCGCCCCGAGGGCGACCCGCGTCGCCTCGGCGATGAGGGCGTCGCCGGCCGTGTTGCCGACGAGCCACGCCGTGAGGGGCGCCTCGGTGAGCGCCGGAGCGCCTTGACGGTCGACGCGTTCGCGAATCGCTCGTCGGCGTCGTGCTCGAGCCGGTGCCGGTGCCGGTGCCGGTGTCGATCGTGAAGACGCCGAGGCGCGCGTCGAACGTCGTCTCCAGCGCGGCACAGAGCGGGTCGGCCGAGGGCCGGCTGGGGGGAGACGCTTGGAGCCGGGGCGGCGGACGCCGGTCGCGGCGGGGCGCCCTCCTCAACCGGCGGGCGGCTGAGGAGCGCCGAGCGCGGCCAGGGCCATCTCCTCGAGCAGCGCGCGCACCCTCGAGCGCGGCGAGTTGCGTGCCGTGTGCGGCGTCGAGTTGATGAGCCCGAACGTCGCCTGGGCGCGGATGCGCAAGTCGGAGCGGTCGGCCCCTGGGGAGAGTCGGGAGAGCGTGTCGACCCAGACGTCTACATAGCGTCGCTGCAGGGTGCGCACGGCGTGCCTGTCGTCGGCGGCGAGACTGTCGAAGTCGCGATCCTGCACGCGGATGACGTCGGCATTCGCGAGGGCGAAGTCGACGTGGAACGCGACGAGGGCGGCCAGGGCGTCGGCCGCCGCGGGAGTGCGGGCGACGACATCCGTGCCGCCCGAATGCAGGTTCTCGCTCACCCCGACGAGCAGCGCCGCGAGCACCGCCTGCTTCGCCGGGAAGTGGCGGTATACAGCGGGGCCGCTGACACCGGCGGCGGAGCCGAGGTCTTCGAGGGAGACACGGTCGAAACCGCGCTCGGCGAATAGCCGGGCGGCCGCGTCGAGGAGGGACGCGCGCCTGTCTGCCTTCGCGCGGTCACGGGGCGTGACCGGCGCACCCTGTTGCGACATCGCGCTCCTCTGGACATTCGGGTTAATGAATACTAACCTGATTTCAGTTAAGTGTCATTAACTAAGATCGAGGGTGTCGATGAGGATCCTGGATGTCACGGCAGTCGTGAACCCGCAGAACGATGCGGCGCAGCGCGCGCTCGTCGCCGACCTCCGGGCGCGTCTCGCGACCACCGCTCTGGGTGGTCCGCAGTCGTCGCGTGACAAGCACCTCGCGCGCGGCAAGCTGTTGCCGCGTGAGCGCATCGACGCGTTGCTCGACGACGGCAGCCCCTTCCTCGAGATCGCGCCGCTCGCCGCCAACGGGCTGTACGACGACGAGGTGCCCGCCGCGGGGGTGATCGCCGGCATCGGGCTCGTGGGCGGGCGCCACGTGCTCATCATCTCCAACGATGCGACGGTCAAGGGCGGCACCTACTTCCCGCTCACGGTCAAGAAGCACTTGCGCGCACAGGAGATCGCACTCGAGAACCGCCTGCCGTGCATCTACCTCGTCGACTCGGGCGGCGCGTTCCTCCCGAGGCAAGACGAGGTGTTCGCCGACCGCGACCACTTCGGCCGCATCTTCTTCAACCAGGCGCGGATGTCGGCCGTCGGCATCCCCCAGGTCGCCGCCGTGCTCGGGTCGTGCACCGCGGGAGGGGCCTATGTTCCGGCCATGAGTGATGAGACGGTCATCGTGCGCGGTCAGGGCACCATCTTCCTCGGCGGGCCGCCCCTCGTGAAGGCCGCCATCGGCGAGCTCGTCAGTGCCGAAGACCTCGGCGGCGGGGAGGTGCACGCGGGCGTCTCCGGCGTCGTCGACCACCTCGCGGAGAACGACCGGCACGCCCTGCAGATCGTGCGCGACATCGTCGACACCCTGCCCCCGCGCCGGGCTGCGCCGTGGGATGTCGCGGAGAGCCGTGAACCGCTCGCCCCGGCCGACGAGCTCTACTCCATCGTTCCCGTCGACGTGCAGGCGCCGTACGAGGTGCGCGCCGTGATCGCGCGCCTCGTCGACGGCAGCGAGTTCCACGAGTTCAAGCGCGAGTACGGCACGACGCTCGTCACCGGATTCGCCCGGTTGCACGGGCATCCCGTCGGCGTCGTCGCCAACAACGGCGTGCTCTTCAGCGAGTCGGCGCTCAAGGGTGCGCATTTCATCGAGTTGTGCGACCAGCGAGGCATCCCGCTCGTCTTCCTCCAGAACATCTCCGGCTTCATGGTGGGCCGCGACGCGGAGGCGGGCGGCATCGCCAAGCACGGCGCGAAGATGGTGACCGCGGTCGCCACGACCCGGGTGCCCAAGCTCACCGTCGTGATCGGTGGCTCATTCGGTGCGGGCAACTATTCGATGTGCGGTCGCGCCTACGGCCCGCGGTTCCTCTGGATGTGGCCCGCGAGCCGCGTCTCCGTCATGGGCGGCCCGCAGGCGTCGTCGGTGCTGGCGACGGTCAAGCGCGAGCAGCTCGAGGGTCGCGGAGAGTCGTGGTCGGCCGACGAGGAGGCGGCATTCCGGGCGCCGATCGCCGAGCAGTTCGAGACCCAGGGCAGCCCGTACTACTCGACCGCCCGCTTGTGGGACGACGGCATCATCGACCCGGCCGACACCCGCACAGTGCTGGGGCTGGCACTCGAGGTCTGCGCCGGCGCGCCGCTCCCCGAACCGGGCTTCGGCCTCTTCCGGATGTGAGCGCCGTGATCGAGAGCGTGCTCGTGGCCAACCGCGGCGAGATCGCCTGCCGCATCATCCGAACCCTGCGGCGAATGGGCATCCGGTCGATCGCCGTCTACAGCGACGCCGACCGCGGCGCCCTGCACGTGTCGCTCGCCGACGTCGCCATCCGCATCGGACCGGCGCCCGCGCTCGACAGCTATCTCGACATCGCCGCGATCGTCGCGGCCGCCGTGCGGGCGGGGGCCGACGCCATCCACCCGGGTTACGGATTCCTCTCCGAGAACGTCGAGCTCGCCCGGGCGACGGATGTGGCGGGGCTCGTCTTCATCGGACCGCGACCCGCCGCCCTCGAGGTCATGGGCGACAAGATCCGGGCGAAGCTGCACGTCGTCGAGCACGGCGTACCGGTGATCTCTGGAATCGCCGAGCCCGGTCTCTCCGACGACGATCTCGTCGCGGCGGCGCCGGGGGTGGGGTACCCGCTGCTCATCAAGCCGTCGGCCGGGGGTGGTGGCAAGGGGATGCAGGTGGTCACTCATCCGCGCGAGCTCGAGGGCGCGATCGCGAGCGCCCGCCGGGTCGCCGCATCAGCGTTCGGCGACGACACGCTGTTCCTCGAGCGGCTCATCGCCGAGCCGCGCCACATCGAGGTGCAGGTGCTCGCTGACGAGCACGGAGCGGTCGTGCACCTCGGCGAGCGCGAGTGCTCGCTGCAGCGTCGACACCAGAAGGTGATCGAGGAGGCGCCGAGCCCCCTCCTCGACACGGCGACCCGTCGCCGGATAGGCGAGGCGGCGTGTGCCGTCGCCCGCAGCGTCGACTACTCGGGTGCCGGCACGGTCGAGTTCCTCGTCTCCGCGGCTGCGCCCGACGAGTTCTTCTTCATGGAGATGAACACGCGCCTGCAGGTCGAGCATCCCGTCACCGAGCTTGTGACCGGCATCGACCTCGTCGAGTGGCAGGTTCGTGTCGCGGCGGGGCAACCCCTCGACTTCGCGCAGTCCGACGTGCGCTCGACCGGCCACGCCGTGGAGGCGCGGCTCTACGCCGAAGACCCGCGCCGCGACTTCCTGCCCGGAGCGGGGACCGTCGTGGGGCTCGAGCACCCGTCCGGCGACGGGATCCGCACGGACACCTCGCTCGCCATGGGGGTCGAGGTCGGCGCCCACTACGACCCGCTGCTCGCCAAGATCATCGCCCACGGCTCCGACCGTGCGGAGGCGCTCGACCGCCTCACCACCGCACTCGCGGGCACACGGGTGTTCGGCGTCACGACGAACCTCGAGTTCCTGCACAACCTGCTCGCCGATGCCGACGTGCGTGCCGGCCGGCTCGACACGGGCCTGATCGAGCGCTGGTTGCGGCATCCCGACCTGCGGGTTGCCGGCGCCGACGAGATGGCGGCCGCGGCGCTGTGGCTGCACTCGGCAGCCTGGGCGGACGCGTCGTCGTCGCCGTGGTCCGCGCCGAGCGGGTGGAGGCTCGGCGCGCCCCGGCCGGTCGCATACGACCTCGTCGCCGGCCAGCTGCACGCGGAGGTCGCCGTCGAGGGCGCCGCGCACGACGCGATCGTCACGGTCGACGGGGTGAGTCGGCGAGCGGGCATCCGCGTGGCCGACGGCGCGGCGACCGTCGAACTCGACGGCGTGGTGACCACATGGCACGGCCGGCTCGACGGCGGGGGAGTGTGGCTCGCCGCCGGCGCGTTCAGCTGCTTCGTGCGCCGCCGCTCCCGCGCGGAGCGGGTCGCCGACGACGTCGCTGCGCTCACCCGCACCCCCGGTGCCGGCAGCCCGGAGGTGCGCGTTCCCATGCCGGGCACGGTCGTCGCCCTCGGCATCTCGAGCGGCGAGCCGGTCGAGGCCGGCCAGCTGCTGCTCACCGTCGAGGCGATGAAGATGGAGCACAAACTGCTCGCCGGCGTCGCCGGCACGGCCACCCTGAACGTGTCTGTCGGTGACGTGGTCGCCCTCGACCAGCTCGTCGCCACCATCACGCCGCCGCCACGAGCGCCGGCCGACGAAGGAGAGAAACCATGAGCCACCAGCTCACCGACGAGCAGTCGCGGCTTCGCGACGAGGTGCGCGACTTCGCCGACCGCGTCGTCGCCCCCGCCGCCTACGAGTACGACACCAAGCGCCAGCTGCCCTACGACATCATCGCCGAGATGGGGGAGATGGGCCTGTTCGGCCTGCCCTTCCCCACCGAGTACGGCGGCCAGGGGCGCGACTACTTCTCGCTCTGCCTCGCCGTCGAGCAGTTGAGCCGCGTCGACCAGTCGATCGGGGTGACGCTTGAGGCCGGCGTCGGGCTCGGCGCGATGCCCGTCTTCCGCAGCGGAACCGAGGAGCAGAAGCGCGAGTGGCTGCCGATGCTGACGAGCGGTTCGGCGCTCGCGGGATTCGGCCTCACCGAGGCCGACGCCGGTTCGGACGCCGCGGGCACCAAGACGACGGCGCGACTGGATGGCGGCGACTGGGTCATCAACGGAACGAAGCAGTTCATCACCAACTCGGGCACGCGCATCACCCGCCTCGTGACGGTGACGGCGGTCACGGGCGAGAGCACGCGTGACGACGGCTCGGTGAAGAAGGAGCTCACGGCCATCCTCGTGCCCAGCGGAACGCCGGGCTTCACCGTGCACCCCGCGTACGACAAGGTCGGCTGGCACACCTCCGACACCCACCCGCTGAGCCTCGACGACGTGCGTGTGCCCGAGGCGAACATGCTCGGTGAACGGGGGCGCGGCTTCGCCAACTTCATCCAGACCCTCGACGAGGGCAGAGTCGCGTTCGCCGCGCTCTGCACGGGTGCCGCGCAGGGCTGCCTCGAGGAGGCGGTGCGCTACGCCGCGAGCCGCAACGTCTTCGGGCGCTCGATCGGCTCGAACCAGCACATCGCGTTCACCATCTCGCGGATGCAGGCGCGCGTCCACACCGCGCGACTCGCCTGGTACGACGCGGCCCGCAAGCTCGACGCGGGTCTGCCGTTCAAGATGGAGGCGAGCATCGCGAAACTCGTCGGCAGCGAGGCCGCGATGGACAACGCTCGCGCCGCGACGCAGATCTTCGGCGGCTACGGCTTCATGAACGAGAACCCGGTCGCGCGGCACTACCGCGACTCGAAGATCCTCGAGATCGGGGAGGGGACGACCGAGGTGCAGCTGATGGTCATCGCGAGGGAGCTGGGGTTCGCCGCATGAAGGAGATCGAGCAGCGCGGGCTGTACTTCGAGGAGTTCGAGGAGGGCGTGCGCTACCTGCACCGTCCCGGTCGAACCGTGTCGGAGGCCGACAACGTTCTCTTCACGACGCTGACCATGAACACGCAGGCGCTGCACCTCGACGCGGCGTGGGCCGCGGGCCAGCCCTTCGGCCAGCGGCTGGTCAACTCGATGTTCACGCTGTCGACCATGGTCGGAGCATCCGTCGCCCAGCTCACCCAGGGCACGATCGTCGCCAATCTCGGGTTCGGCGAGGTCGCCTTTCCGCACCCCGTTCTCCACGGAGACACGCTCTACTTCGAGACGACCGTCGCGACGAAGAGGCTCTCGAAATCGCGGGACGGGCAGGGCATCGTGTCGCTCGCCCACCTCGCCCGCAATCAGGACGGCGTGATCGTGGCGCGTGCGCTCAGGTCGGTGCTGGTGTGGTGCGAGGGGGCGCGGCCGTGAAGCCGTTCGACATGGGCCCGGCACTGCTGTTCTGCCCGGCCGACCGGCCCGACCGCTTCGCCAAGGCGGCCGAGCGGGCCGACGCCGTCATCCTCGACCTCGAAGACGCCGTCGCGCCGCGCCGCAAGGCCGCGGCCCGGGATGCGCTGCTGTCGCACCCGCTCGACCCGGCAACGACGATCGTGCGGGTCAACGCGTGGGGTTCGCCCTACTTCGCCGACGACCTCGTCGCCCTCGCGCACACCGGATACCACACCGTCATGGTGGCGAAGACGGAGAGCGCCGAGCAGGTGTCGGGGCTCGAGCGCTACGCCATCGTCGCCCTCATCGAGACCGCGGTCGGCGTGGTGCGGGCCGCGGAGATCGCCGCGGTCGACCACCTCGTCGCGATGATGTGGGGCGCCGAAGACCTCGTGGCGTCGCTCGGCGGCTCGTCGAGCCGGTTCGCGGACGGCAGCTACCGCGACGTCGCCCGCCACGCCCGCTCGACCGTGCTCGTCGCCGCCGCCGCCTCGGGAGCCGCCGCGATCGATGCGGTGCACGTCGACATCGCCGACGAGCCAGGCCTGATCGCCGAGGCGACGGATGCTGCTGCCGTCGGATTCGCGGCGACCGCGTGCATCCACCCCTCCCAGGTCGAGGCGATCCGTCGCTGTTACGCCCCCGACGATCGGGAGCTCGACTGGGCGCGCCGGGTCGTCGCCGCGGCGGAGGGCAATCGCGGCGTGTTCGTGCTCGACGGCCGGATGGTCGACGCGCCCGTCGTGCGGCACGCCGAGCGGATGCTCCGCAGCGCCCGATAGGGGCGCACGCTACGACAGCAGGGCGAGCCGCTCGCTCCGCCACCGCGCATACAGCGACCACGGGTCATCCACGCCCGCGCGAAGCACGTCGATGTGTCGGGCGAGCGCGTCGTTCTCGGCGAACCACTCCGACCGGGCGAGGCGGTGCTCGGCGAACTGCGCGTGGCGGCGCTGCTCGAGCGCCCGGTCTCCCCGTTCGAAGGCGAGCACCTCGTCGTACCTCAGACCCGCGAAGCGTTGACGCGGATTGGCCGAGGTGCCGATCTTGATCTGGTCGCGGAAGCGGAGGTAGTAGACGACGTCGACCCTGACTGCCGTGAGGTCTTCCGGGTCGGCGATCTCGCCGACCCTCCACTCGCACACGGCGCACAACCAGCCCGAGGGATAGCGCACCCCCAATCTGGATCCGCACGCGAGGCACGGTGAGGGGAGCGTGTCGGTGACGCCGAGGTCGTCCGCCACCCAGTCGTGGGCGGCAAGGAGGTGGCGCGTGCACAGGTTGAGCGGCACCCCCGGCGCGACGGGCTGCCCGCACGACCGCCCGGACTCGAGGGTGATGCCGCAGGTGGTCATGGTCTCCACGCTACGCCCGGGGTGAGACACGTAGGCGGGCCGCGCCATCCCGCCAGCCGCCCGCACGCAGGGCACGCGAGGCACGCTCAGGGCACGCCCCGCCGCGTTCGTTACGATAAGGGGTGCCCATCCTCGAAACACGCGTCGTTCGCCCCGCCGGTCCGTTTGCGTCAGGGATGGCGCAGGCGAACGCTACTCGAGAGGACGTGTGACATGGATCTGGACATCTTCAGCGACATCGAATCCGATGTGAGGGGATACATCCGTTCGTTCCCCGTCATCTTCGACCGCGCCATCGGTTCGACGATGATCGACGAAGCCGGCACCGAGTACATCGACTTCTTCAGCGGTGCCGGCGCCCTCAACTACGGGCACAACAACCCGGTCATGAAGGCGAGCCTGCTCGAGTACATCTCCCGCGACTCCATCTCGCACTCGCTCGACATGGCGACGGTCGCGAAGAAGAACTTCCTCGAGGCGTTCACGCGCATCGTGCTCGAGCCGCGCGGCCTCGACTACAAGCTCCAGTTCACCGGCCCGACCGGCACCAACGCCGTCGAGGCGGCGCTCAAGATCGCGCGCCGGTCCACCGGACGGTCGACGGTCGTGGCCTTCACCCGTGCCTTCCACGGCGTCAGCGGCGGATCCCTCGCCGCGACGGCCAACCAGCACTTCCGTGAGGCCGCCGGGTACTCGCTCCAGGACGTGGTCTTCGTGCCGTTCGAGGGCTACGTGCCCGGGCTCGACACCCTCGCCTACCTCGAGACGATGCTGAACGACCGGAGCAGCGGACTCGAGCTGCCCGCCGCGGTCATCGTCGAGACGATCCAGGCCGAGGGCGGCATCAACGTCGCGAGTCCCGAGTGGCTGCGCGGCCTGCGCGAACTCTGCACGCGTCACGGCATCCTGCTGATCGTGGACGACATCCAGGTCGGGGCCGGTCGCACCGGCGAGTTCTTCAGCTTCGAGGCATCCGGCATCGTGCCCGACATCGTCACGCTCTCGAAGTCGCTCTCCGGCTACGGGCTGCCGATGTCGCTCGTGCTGCTCAACCGCGACATCGACGTGCTCAAGCGCGGTTCGCACAGCGGAACCTTCCGAGGCAACAACATGGCGTTCGTCTGCGCGACGGTCGCCCTCGAGACCTACTGGCGCGACGACGCGCTCACCACCGATGTGCACCGCAAGGAGGCGATCGTGCGCGAGCGCCTCGCGGGCATCGCCGGGCTGTACCCGCAGGCGCGGCTCGAGGTGCGCGGCCGCGGCTTCATCTTCGGGTTTGCGAGCACGGCGCTGCCGGAGCTAGCCCAGGCGATCGCGGCGGAGGCATTCACGCGCGGGCTCGTCGTCGAGACCGCGGGCCCGGTGGACGAGGTGCTGAAGCTTCTCCCGGCCCTCGTCATCGACGACGCCACACTGAACCGCGGCCTCGACATCATCGCGGCGAGCATCGAGGCGGCGATCTCCCGGATGTAGCCGGCGCAGTCGGTGACGATGGGGCCGGGAGCGGCCGCAGCGCGACGCGACACGCCTCAGTAGGTGTCGAAGATGCGCTGGATGGCGTCGTGGTCGCGTGTCACGGTGAGCGCGAGGCACGCGAGAATGCGTGCCCGCTGCGGACTCTGGTCGTCGACCGAGATCCAGCCGTTGACCAGGTCGCCGCTCGCCCCCGCCGCGCTCACGTGTCCGCTGCCCGTGCGCGTCGCGCGCACCACGACCGCGCCGCCGGCTCGTGCCGCCTCGAGCGGCGCGATGACCCGGTTGGCGACGGTTCCGTTGCCGAATCCGGCGTGCACGATGATGTCCCAGCCGGCCGCACCGATCACCGTGGCGAGCGACTCGTCGATGCCGGAGTGCGCGAAGACGATTCCCGCGCGGGGCAGAGCGTCGATCGCCGCGATGTCGAATTCGGTCGCGGTCGTGTGCGGGCGTGCGACGCTGCGGTAGTACAGCGGGCGCCCCGCCACCACGACCCCGAGCGGCCCGTAGGGCGAGCCGAACGCACCGACGCGCGTGCTCGAGGTCTTCGTGACGTCCCGCCCGCTGTGGATCTCGTCGTTCATGACGACGAGTACACCCTGCCTCGACGACGATGCCGCGGCCGCGACGGCCACGGCGGCGTGCAAGTTCATCGGTCCGTCGGCGCTCAGCGCGGTCGCGGGCCGCATCGCACCGGTGAGCACCACGGGAACGGAGGTGGTGAGCACGAGGTTGAGGAAGTAGGCGGACTCCTCCATCGTGTCGGTGCCGTGCGTGATGACGACGCCGTCGACACCGGGCTCGGCGGCGATCGCGCTCACGCGCCGGGCCAACGCGAGCAGCACTTCGTCGGTGAGGTCGGAAGAGTCCATGTTCGCGAACTGCTCGCCGGTGAGCCGCGCCAGCCGTGCCGCGTCGGGCACTCGCGCGAGGAGGTCGTCGACCCCGGTGGTCGCCGCCCGGTAACCGGTCGCGTCGGTTGCCGAGGCGGCCGATCCGGCGATGGTGCCGCCGAGCGCGAGTACGACGATATGGGGGAGTGCGGACGCGACCATCTCCCTATCCTCCCGCACGGGAAGCAGCGAGCGTCTCCGCGCGTTGTCACCGGTAATCGCAACCGAAAGGACACCATGTCTCTCATCGTCACCGCCGCCTCCGGCAACCTCGGACGCCTCGTCGTCGAATCCCTGCTCGCCCGCGGCACCGCACCGGCCGACATCGTCGCGACCGCGCGGAAGCCCGAGTCGCTCAACGCCCTGGCCGACCGCGGAGTGCGGGTAGCACGGCTCGACTACAACGAGCCTGCGACGGTGTCGGCGGTCGTCGAGCCCGGCGACATCCTGTTGCTCGTCTCGGGCTCTGAGGTCGGCAAGCGTGCGGAGCAGCACACCGCCGTGATCGCGGCCGCGAAGGACGCCGGCGTCGCGCGCATCGTCTACACGAGCGCCCCGCGCGCTACGACGTCGGCGCTTGTGCTCGCACCCGAGCACAAGGCGACCGAGGAGACGCTCGTCGCGTCGGGGGTTCCATTCACCATCCTGCGCAACGGGTGGTACACGGAGAACTACGTCGGCCAGGTCGAGAAGGGCCGGGCGACGGGAGCCATCGAGGCGAGCGTGGGCGACGGACGGGTGGCGAGCGCGAGCCGCAAGGACTACGCGGATGCCGCGGCCGTCGTGCTGCGCGAGGCGGGGCACGAGGGGAGCGTCTACGAGCTCTCCGGAGACGCGGCGTGGACCTTCGACGACCTCGCCGCGGCGATCAGCGACATCGTCGGCCGTGAGGTGGCCTACACGCGGCTGACGCCCGACGAGCACGCCGCTCTCCTCGCCTCCCGCGGCCTGGATGACGGCACGGTCGGCTTCGTCGTCGCGCTCGACGGCAACATCCGCGACGGCCTGCTCGGCGAGACATCCGGCGATCTCTCACGCCTCATCGGCCGGCCGACGACGCCCCTCGCCGAGGGTCTCGCCGCGGCGTGAGGTGCCACACCCTCGACGAGTGGTCGGCCGCGTCCGCTACTCGTCGAAGGTGTTGACCATCGCGTGGGCCGCGCGCTCGAGGTACGCCCACAGCGTCGCGTCGTGCAGCGGCGAGAGCTCGAGACTGTCGACGGCGGCCCGCATGTGCAGCAGCCAGCGGTCGCGCGCGTCGGGATTGACCGCGAACGGCATGTGCCTTTGGCGCAGGCGCGGGTGGCCGCGCTCCTCCGAGTACGCGCCGGGGCCGCCCCAGTACTGCTCGAGGAAGCCGGTGAGGCGTTGGATGGCGCCCTCGAGGTCCTTCTCGGGGTACATCGGGAGCAGCACGGGGTCGCTCTCGATGCCCGCGTAGAAGCGGCGCACGAGCAGCTCGAACGTCGGGCGGCCGCCGACCTGCTGCCAGAAGTTGCCCTGCACCGACTCGCCGCTCTGGCTGAGCCTCAGGGTCACGGGGTTCGGTTCGCTCATTCTGTGCCCCTCCGGGTCTTCGACACCCTGGCCGGCTTGGTGATGTTGCCGGAGACCGGCTGGTCGCCGACGGCTGTGCCGCCGCTGGTCGAGTCGGCGCCGGCACCCGTGACTCGAGCCTCGGAGGTGAACCCGCGGGGGTCGACGACCGACTTCGCGCCGCGGCCATTCTTCTTGGTCGGCTTGAGCGCGGCCGGTGGAACCGAGACCGGCTTGGTGCGCGGCGGGCGCGCTCCCCGAACGCTCGAGGCACCCTCGAAGCCGCTCAGCGTTATCGAGTTGAGTGCGGGCATCTTGACGTCCATCTCGTCGAGGGCGCGCTTGAGACGGCTTCGCAGTTCGCGCGCGACATCGTCTTTCGAGGTGGAGCGCGTCTTGACTACCAGCCGGATCACGATCGCCTCGGCGGAGATCGACTCGATGCCCCAGATCTCCGGCTTCTCGAGCATGCGTGAGCGCCACTTGGGGTCGGTCGCGAGAGCGTTGGCGGTGTCCAGCATCCGTTCCTGCACGGCCTCGGTGTCGGCGTCGTAGGGCACGGCGAGATCGATGATGACCCGCGACCACCCCTGCGACATGTTGCCGACGCGCAGAATCTCGCCGTTGCGCACGAACCACAGCGTGCCGTTGACGTCGCGGATCTTCGTGATGCGGATGCCGACCTCCTCGACGACTCCGGTTGCCGGGCCGAGGTCGACGACGTCGCCGACGCCGATCTGGTCCTCCGCGACGATGAAGAGGCCGCTGAGCACGTCTTTGACGATGTTCTGTGCGCCGAAGCCGAGCCCTGCACCGAGCGCGGCGGTGATGAGCGAGAAGGCGCCGATGATGTCGGGAAACAGCGTCGTGATGATGAGCAGGCCGGCGACCGTGACGATGACGGCGGTGACGACGTTGTTCAGCACGGTGCCGAGGGTGCGCGTGCGCTGGACGATTCGCACCGCCGCGAGCGGTGACGACGACAGCGCCTGCGTGTCTTGCACGCTCTGCTTCTTCTTGACGCCGAGCACGACGCGGTCGACGAGACGGTTGATGCCGAGCTGCAACACGATGCGCAGCAGGATCGCCCCGATGATGATGAGCACAACCTGGATCGGGGTCCACGCGTCGATGAACGCGCCGATCGAGCTCCACATTGCGGCCCAGTCGAACATGGGAGCGGGCGTATCGGGGGTCACTTCAGTCACTGCCATATTGCCTCCAGTGTATTCGCGACCCGCGGGGGACCGCCCGGGGGCGACGCGTTCAGCCGACGAGCCCCTCGCCGTAGGCGAAGATGACGGCCTGCACGCGGTCGCGCAGGGCGAGTTTCTGCAGCACGCGGCCGACGTGGGTCTTCACGGTGGATTCGGCGACGAAGAACCGTTCGGCGATCTCCCCGTTGCTGAGCCCCTCCCCGATTGCGGTGAGGATCTCGAGCTCGCGGGGCGTGAGGCTCGCGAGCAGCGCCGGGGCAGCACCATCCGATGCCGGCAGACGGCCGCCGAACAGCTCGAGCATGCGCCGGGTCACGCGACCGGAGATCGCCGCCTCCCCGTTCGCGACGGCTCGCACGGCGGCGAGCAGCTCGGCGGGACGGGTGTCCTTGACGAGGAAGCCGCTCGCACCCGCGCGGAGGCCGCCGAACGCGTACTCGTCGAGGTCGAAGGTGGTCAGAACGATGACACGCGACTCGGGCGAGAGGTCGAGCAGCCGTGACGTCGTCGCGATGCCGTCAAGTCCCGGCATCCGCACGTCCATGAGCACGACGTCGGGGCGCAGCTCCTGTGCGAGCAGCAGCGCGTCGGCGCCATTGCCCGCCTCGGCGACGACGTCGATGTCGGGCTCCGCCTCGAGCAGCATCCGGAAGCCCATGCGCACGAGCGCCTGGTCGTCGACGATGAGCAGGCGGATGGCGCGCGCCGTCGGCTCGCCGTCGCCCCGTCGGGGCCGGTCTGTTCTCGGGTCGGTCACTGTACAGGCGTCCATTCGTGCGGGGCGGGGGTCGGGATGGGTGGTGCCGGATCGTGTCTCAGGGTGGCGGTGACCATCCAGCCGCCGCCGGCCCGCGGCCCGGACTCCACCGTGCCGCCGTAGAGCGCGACGCGTTCACGCATGCCGAGGATGCCATGGCCGCCGTGCCGGCGGTCTCGCGGCTCGACGGGCGCCGGGGTCTCGCTCACAGCGCTGTCGTTCGTCACGGTGATGGTCACGTCGCTCGCGCCGTAGCGCACCGAGACGCGCACGGAAGCGGCGCCGGGGGAATGGCGCAAGACGTTCGTCAGCGACTCCTGAACGAGTCGGTAGACCGTGAGCTGCTCGGCCGAGTCGGTCGGCGGGGTGCCCTCCGAGCTGAACTGCAGCGCCAGCCCGGCCGACCGGAAGCCCTCGATGAGGCCGCCGAGCTCGGCGATACCGGGCTGCGGCGTGAGAGCCTCGAGGGCCGAATCGGCGCCGGGGAGTCCGTCGTCGAGCACACCGAGCATGCGTCGCATGTCTGCGAGCGCTTGGCGGCCGGTCTCGGCGACGTGTCGCATGGCGTCGGCCGCCCGCTCGGGCTGGGCCGCGGCCGTGGCGGCGGAGCCCTCCGCGAGAGTGACCATCACCGTGAGACCGTGGGAGACGATATCGTGCATCTCGCGCGCAATGCGCGAGCGTTCTGTGATCGCGGCGAGCTGCGCCTGCTGGTCGCGTTCGCGGGCGAGCTGTGCCGCACGGTCGAGCAGAGCGACCACGTAGCGCCGGCGGTTGGCGATGTTGATCGCGACCAGCACCACGACGAGCAGCAGCACGGCGAACGATATGCCGTTTCCGATCGACGTCTCGACCGGCTCCGCGGGATCGAGCACCATCTGGTCGCCGATGATCGTGGCGAGTGCTCCGACGACGACGGAGCCGCCGAATCCCACCCACGACGCTCGCACCGAGCCGTAGACGGCGAGTGAGTACACGGCTATGGGGATGACGGCGAAGTCGACGGTGCCCCAGACCGGGGCGGCGAGCAACGTCACACTCCACGCCACCGCGAGCACCGTCCACGGGTGGCGGCGACGGAAGAGCAGCGCTACCGCGCCGATGACGAGGGTGGTGACGCCGAACGGCAGCAGTGCGCTGTCGCCGTCCCACGCGCGTGCGATCGCGAGCACGAGCGAGCCGGTCACGGCCAACAGGAGGTAAGTGCCGGCGATGAGGGAGTCGGTCCAGCGCGGATGCCGGTACCAGAACTGCCGGATGACGCCCGGGGGCTTGGGGAGGCGAAGGTCAGCCTCGACCGGCACGGTGTGCCGGTCGAGGGAGCGGGGGCCTTCCGTCACGCTCGTGACTCTACGCGTCGCGGCGTTTGAGCAGCAGCGCCCCGGCGACGAGCGAGACGACCACCCAGCCGAGCACGACGAGCGCACTCTGCCACTGCTCGAGGCCGCCCGCGCCGATCGCCGGTGTGTACATGCCGTTGCCGGCGTTCGAGAACAGGTACGGCATGAGGTCCATCGCCCACTGCGCCTGGGTGAGTCCCGCGAAGAGCTGCAGGATGGTCGGCAGCAGCAGGATCGTGCCGAGCGCCGCCGCGATGCCACCCGCGCTGCTGCGCAGGACGGTACCCAGTCCGAGCGCGAACACCGCGACGAGGGCGAGGTACACGGCCGCGAGCACGAGGTTGCCGATGAGCGAGCCATCGGAGAAGTCGGCGTCGATGCCCTGGCCGCCGAGCACGGGGACGGCGATGAGCAGCGAGCCGAAGGCGCTGATGATGCCGACGACGAACGTCGCGACGAAGAGCACGAGCGCCTTGGCGGCCAGCGCGGGGACGCGCTTCGGTACGGCCGTGAGGGTGGAGCGGATCATGCCGGTGGTGTACTCGCCGCTGACGATGAGCACGCCCAGGACGGCGACGATGAGCTGGCCGAAGTAGACGCCGAAGGTCGCCGTCTGCAGCACGATGTCGTTGTGGATGTCCGTCGGCGGCGCCTGGCCGCCGAAGTTGGTTGCGAACGACAGCAGCAGCGCGATGCCGAGCGACACGACGACGACGATGGCGTACGACCAGATCGTCGAGCGCACGGTGCGCAGTTTGATCCACTCCGAGCGGACGATTCCGACCGAGCTGAGATGGGTGTTGTCAGTCTGGCGGGGCGCGGTGATTGTGGCGCTCATCGAGCTACCTCCTGGGGGATCGTGGTGGACGGTGCGCCGGTGTGGTACTCGACGTCGTGCTGGGTGAGGTCCATGTAGGCCTCCTCGAGGGATGCCGCGACGGGGGTGAGTTCGTGCAGCGCGATGCCGGCACGGGCCGCCGCGTCGCCGATGGTCGGAGCGGCGAGGCCGGTGACGCTGAGCACGTCCTGCTCGAGCGACGTGATGGTGATCTCGGGGCCGCGCAACAGGTCGGCGAGCTGGTCGGCTCGGGGGCTGCGGAGCCGCACGGAGGTGCGGGTCGACGCGGAGATGATGTCGGCGACCGGGGCATCCGCGATTATGCGTCCGCGCCCGAGCACGATGAGGTGGTCGGCGGTCAGGGCCATCTCGCTCATGAGGTGGCTGGAGAGGAAGATAGTGCGGCCCTCGCTCGCGAGGTGCCGGGCGAGATTGCGCACCCACATGACACCCTCGGGGTCGAGGCCGTTGACCGGCTCGTCGAGGACGAGGGTGGCGGGGTCGCCGAGCAGTGCGGCGGCGATGCCGAGGCGCTGGCCCATGCCGAGCGAGAACCCGCCGACGCGCTTGCCCGCGACAGACTCGAGCCCGGTGAGGCCGATGACCTCCTTGACGCGCCGCTTGCCGATGCCGTGCGTCGCTCCCATGGCAAGGAGGTGGTTGTAGGCGGAGCGGCCCGTGTGGATGGCCTTGGCGTCGAGCAGGGCGCCCACCTCGCGCAGCGGCGCGGAGTGCTGCGCGTACGGCTTGCCGTTGACCGTGACATGGCCCGCGGTCGGGCGGTCGAGGCCGACGATCATGCGCATGGTGGTCGACTTGCCCGCGCCGTTGGGGCCGAGGAAGCCGGTGACGAGGCCCGGCTTGACGGTGAAGCTGATGTCGTTGACGGCGGTCTTGGCACCGTATCGCTTTGTGAGTCCTTCTGCGTTGATCATGGTTCCAGCCTAGGGACGCGTGGATTCGTCAGCATCGGGCGCGAGGACGATGTTGCCTCCCCGGCCCGTCGTACCGCGGTACTACGGGCGTCGGCGGAAGTTCTCCCGCGGCGCGCCCGCGTCCCGTTCTGCCGCTGCATACTTTCGGAGAATCAGGAGATGCGTGGGTGGTGCGGTGTCGGTTGCGAGCCCGTAGCCCGCGAACCCGTAGCCCGCGAACCCGTGGCCCACGAACCGGAACGACGACGACGACCCCCCGCTCCGCAGAGCGAAAGGCCGAAGCGAGGGCCCGCATCGAGAGGCGCGGCCGGAGGGTACCTACTGCGCGTCGCGCGCCTGCACCGCGAGCGCCCGCTCGACGCCCGCGAGGTTCTCGGTGACGAGGCGGCGCAGCGCCGGCGTCTCGGGGTTCGCCGCGAGCCAGGACTGCGTCGCCGTCACCAGTTCGGCAGACGCGAGCGCCGACGGGTACAGCCCGACGACGATCGATTCGGCGATGGAGTGCGTGCGGTCCTTCCAGATGGTGGTGAGCATCGAGAAGTACTCGTCGACGAGCGGCGCGAGTGATGTTGGGTCGTTCACGTGCTGGAAGCCGACCGTGGTTTGCCGCACGATCGCGTTCGGCAGCTCGTCGCTCGCGACGAGGCTATCGAACGACGACCGCTTCGCCTCCGCGGTGGGCAGGGCGGCGCGTGTGCGCGCGGCGGCCTGCTGTCCGTTCGACGTGTTGTCGGCCGCGAGCGCCGCATCGATCTCCGCCGAACCGACGGCGCCGTTGAGTGCGAGTCCCTCGAGGATCTCCCACCCGAGATCGGTGTCGATCTCGAGCCCCGGGAGCGAGATCGTCCCGTCGCGCAGGCCGTGCAGCGCCTCGACGTGTGTCGGGGTGGACGCCATGTTCGCGAAGAACTTCACGAACTGGAACTGCGCGTCGGAGCCGGCCTCGGCGGAGTCGGCGAGTGCCCACAGCGCGTCGCCAACCTCGGCGATGGTCGCCGCGCGGGTCGAGGGCTCGACGTACATGCGTGCGGTGGTCGCGAGCTGGCTCAGGGTCGTGCGGATGGTCGTCGACTCGGTCTCCGTCGCGATGTTGCCGAGCACGAGGCGCACGTAGTCGCGAGCCGCCGTCTCGCCGTCGCGGGTCGAGTCCCACACGGAGCCCCACACGATGGCGCGGGCGAGCGGGTTCTCGATGTCGGCGAGGTGCTCGATCGCCACCGCGAGCGACGACTCGTCGAGACGGATCTTCGCGTAGGCGAGGTCGTCGTCGTTGATGAGCAACAGATCGGGCCTTTTGAAGCCGACGATGCCAGCGACCACCGTCTCCTCGCCGTTGACGTCGATCTCGAAGCGCTCGGTGCGCACGAGCTTCTTCTTCTCCAGGTTGTAGAACCCGATCGCGAGGCGGTGGGGCCGGATGGTCGGGTAGTCGGGGTGCGCCGACTGCAGCACCGAGAACGACGTGATGGTGCGATCATCCGTCGACTGGATGTTGGGACGGAGCGTGTTCACCCCCGCGGTCTCGAGCCACACCGACGACCATCCGCCCAGGTCGCGGCCGCTCGTGACCTCGAGCTCGGAGAGCAGGTCGGTCAGCTCGGTGTTGCCGTATGCGTTCTTCTTGAAGTACGCGGCGACTCCCGCGAAGAACGCGTCGATGCCGACCCAGGCGACGAGCTGCTTGAGCACCGAACCGCCCTTGGCGTAGGTGATGCCGTCGAAGTTGACCTGCACGTCTTCGAGGTCGTTGATGGTCGCGACGACGGGATGCGTCGACGGCAGCTGGTCTTGGCGATACGCCCAGCTCTTCTCCATCGCCTGGAAGGTCGTCCACGCCTCCGTCCACTCGGTCGCCTCGGCGGCCGCCATCGTCGATGCCCACTCGGCGAACGACTCGTTGAGCCACAAGTCGTTCCACCACTTCATCGTCACGAGGTCGCCGAACCACATGTGCGCGAGCTCGTGGAGGATCGTGATGACGCGACGCTCCTTGATCGCGTCGGTCACCTTCGACCGGAAGATGTAGGTCTCGACGAACGTGACGGCGCCCGCGTTCTCCATGGCCCCCGCGTTGAACTCGGGAACGAACAGCTGGTCGTACTTCTCGAACGGGTAGGCGAAGTCGAACTTCTCCTCGAAGTAGGTGAACCCCTGGCGGGTCTTCTCGAAGATGTAGTCGGCGTCGAGGTGCTCGAAGAGCGACTTGCGGGCGTAGATGCCGAGCGGGATGGTGCGGCCGTCGCGGCTCGTGAGCTCCGACGTGACGACGTCGTAGGGCCCGGCGACGAGCGCGGTGACGTAGCTCGAGAGCACGGGGGTGGGAGAGAAGGCCCAGACAGACGCGCCGTTCTCCGAGACCGGCTCCGGCGTCGGCGTCGGCGAGTTGCTCACGACAGACCAGGTGCTCGGGGCGGTGACCGTGAACTGGAAGGTCGCCTTGAGGTCGGGCTGCTCGAAGACGGCGAAGACCCTGCGGCTGTCGGGCACCTCGAACTGTGTGTAGAGATACACCTCACCGTCGACCGGGTCGACGAAACGGTGCAGACCCTCGCCCGTGTTGGTGTACTCGGCCTCGGAGACGACCACGAGAGTGTTCTCCTCGGCGAGGCCGCCGAGGGAGATGCGCACCCCGTCGTTGACCGCTGCGACGTCGAGCTCGGTGCCGTTCAAGGTCACGGAGAGCACGGAGCGGGAGATGTGGTCGATGAAGGTGGATGCCCCCGCCTGTGACGTGAACCGCACCTCGGTGGTCGACCGGAAGACCTCGTGCCCCGTCGTGACGTCGAGCGCGATCGCGTAACTCTGCACGTCGACGAGTGCCTTCCGCTGCTGCGCTTCGACTCTGGTGAGGTTCTCTCCTGGCACGCGACACTCCTTTGTAGTTCTCCGGGCGCGGCTCGTGGCCGCGACTTCCAGCTTAGGCTTGGGGGCATGACCGACTCCACAGTTGAACCGCGCACCGCCGTCGATTTCTGGTTCGACCCGAGCTGCCCGTGGGCGTGGATGTCGAGCCGATGGGTCGACGAGGTGTCGAAGCTTCGAGATCTCGACGTGACGTGGCACATCATGAGCCTCGCCGTGCTCAACGAGCACAACGAGGGGCTCAGCGACCGCCACAGGGAGTTCCTGCCTCGTGCGCTCCGTTACACGCGGCTCGTCGCGGCGGTCGCTGAGCTGCACGGCGCGGGCGTCGTCAAGCCGTTGTACGACGCGCTCGGCAGCCGCATCCACCCCGGCGGCAGCACCGACGTCGACGAGGTCGTCGCGGGCGCGCTCGCGGAGGTCGGGCTTCCCGCCGAACTCGCGGCGTACGCCGACAGCGACGAGTTCGACGAGCAGATGCGCGCGAGCCATTTCGAGGGCATCTCGCGCGTCGGCCAGGATGTAGGCACTCCGGTCATCTCGGTCAACGGTGCTGCGTTCTTCGGCCCCGTGATCTCTCCCGCACCGAAGGGCGAACAGGCCGCGGCGCTGTGGGACGGCGTCGTCGCGGTCGCGGCGTACGACGGATTCTTCGAGCTCAAGCGTTCACGCACCCGCGAGCCTATCTTCGACTAGGAGCGGGTCTCGATCACGAGCCGTCTCGCGTGCCCGCCCGGCGCTCGACCTGGCGCCGGGCGGCGCGCACCCGCTCGAGCACGGATGATCGTCGCGGAGGGCTGGGTGGTGGGCGGCACCGACCCGTCGGGTGAGAAGGAGAAGAAGTGGTCGCGCCACGTGATCCCCGGATGCTCGGTGCTATCGACAACGACATCTAGGCGCTATCGACAACGACATCTAGGCGCGGACGCGGCGCTCGGGCACCGCGCGAACGGGCATCCTCACCGGCGCCTCGACGACGGCGTCGCCCCGCGCGTCGTTGATCGCGGCGACGAGCAGCCGATTGAGACGCTCGTCCGAATCGTCGATGCAGGCCTCCGCGATGCCGATGACCGAGAGGGCGATGAGCTTGTCGACCGTCCACGAGTCGAGCCGATTGCTGCCGGTGCCCACGGAGACGAGGAACGCGCGCGCCCACCGCTCGGCTGCCGGTGCCTGGGCGAACGCCGCGCGCACGGCGGCCCGGAGTTGCTCCGCCTGCGGGTCGATCTGGTTCTCGAGCAGCGCCTCGCAGTGGGCGAGGCCGACCGCGATCGCGCGCTGCCTCGACTCGCTCGCGACGGGCAGCGCCGCGGCCGACGCGCGGACGCCGACGATGAGGCGCATCCGGTCGTCGGAACCGTGCAGCCCGATCACCGACGGGATCATCGGCACGAGAGCGCCGCGGGACGCGTCGTTCGTGCAGTCGTTGACGGCGCGGGCGAGCGAGGCGACCGCCGGGTGCGTGCACGACGGATGGTCTGACCAACGTTCACCGGCGAGGTGGGAGGCGTACTCCATGAAGCACGCGCCGCGCTTCGGCGAACGGTGTCTGCCAACCGAGAGGACGGGCAGGAACTCGGGAATCTGGGTACTTGGCCTGGGCATGGGATGCCTCCACAGAGAGTGAGAACGTCTGACAAGTCTGCGCCCACATTCCCCAATTGACCAGACCTAATTGGCCCCTTGCGGTGGCCGAAGCACACCGCGGTCACTGTCCGCATCCGACACCAGGGGGTCTGTCGTGCGTCGGTGCTCGCTGCTACCTTTCACGCATGAAAGAGCGCGAACTTTTCCTCCTCGCCGACGCCGCCCTCCGGGAGGTGATCGACAACATAACGCCCGACCAGCTCGAGCTCCCCGTTCCGGAAGACTGGGTGCGCATCCCCGACCCCACCCTGCTCGACGTCGTGGCCGCGCACGCGTACGACGAGGCGTGGGTGCCCGACGTACTCGCCGGCCGCACGATCGACGAGGTCGACGACAAGTACGGCGGAGACCTTCTCGGCGGAGACCCGCTCGCCGCGTACGACGCTGTCAACGACGTGGCCACCGTCGCGGTGAACCGCGCCATCGACCCGGACGGCGTCGCGCACCTCACCTACGGCGACTTCCCGGTGACCGAGTACTTCCAGCACATCGCCGTCTATCGGGCCTTCCAGGCCTGGTCGATCGCGAAGCTCATCGGGCTCGAGTTCCACCTGCGGCCGGAGCTCGTCGACGCGCTCTGGCAACAGGTCGTGCCGCAGGTCGATGGCTGGCGGGCCATGGGCGTTTTCGGTCCGGCGGTCGAGGCGCCGGCCGGCGCGGATCGCGAGACGCAGCTGCTCGCCATCACGGGTTACTGGCGTCCGTGACAGAAAAGGCCATGACGGGCGAAGACCTGGGCGCGGCAGCGCCGTGCGTGGTGGGGGCAGAATAGGAGCATGCGCATCCACATCGCGACCGACCACGCCGGGCTCGAACTGAGCGAAGACCTGCAGTCTCACCTCGCCATAGCCGGCCACGAGGTCATCGACCACGGTCCGACGAGCTACGACCCGCTCGACGACTACCCCAGCTTCTGCATCAATGCTGCGCAAGCGGTCGTGGAAGACCAGGCGAGCGGCATCCCGGCCCTCGGCGTCGTCTTCGGCGGTTCGGGAAACGGGGAGCAGATCGCCGCGAACAAGGTGCGCGGCGTGCGTGCGGCGCTCGTCTGGAACGTCTCGACCGCCGAGCTCGCCCGCGAGCACAACGACGCCAATGTCATCGCAATCGGCGCCCGGCAGCACACCGTCGACGAGGCGAAGCACTTCATCGACACCTTCATCGCCACGCCGTACACCGGCGAGGAGCGGCATGCGCGGCGCATCGCGCAGCTCGCCGAATACGAGACGACCGGCTCGATCGCCGGCCACCACATCGACTGACGAAGGCAGCGCATGCCCGAGGGCCATTCCGTCCACCGCATCGCGCGGCAGTTCGCTCTGCATTTCGTCGACAAGCCGATCGCCGCGTCATCTCCGCAGGGTCGCTTCGCCGCGGGAGCGGCGGAGATCGACGGGCTGACGATGACCGACGCCCGCGCCGTCGGCAAGCAGATGTTCCTCGAGTTCGACCACCGGATCTGGCTGCGCGTGCACCTCGGCATGTACGGGGCGTGGGACTTCGCGGGAGACATCACCGCTGACGCCACCACGGCCTCGGCGAACGGACGCATGGGGCACACCAACCAGCGGGGCACGACAGGCCAGGGCGGCTCGGCGAACGACAACGAGGAGTCGCTCGCCAGCATCGGTGCCCCCAGGCGACTGCGGATGGCGGAGCAGGAGCGCCTCGGCGAGGCCATCGACAGCTTCCCGCCCGAGCCCATCGGCGCCGTCCGGGTGCGCCTGCTCGCGCCCGACGCGGTCGCCGACCTGCGCGGCCCGACGGCGTGCCAGGTGCTGCACCCCGAGGAGGTGCAGGCCGTCATCGCCAAGCTCGGCCCCGACCCCCTCGTTGACGACACTGACGAGGGCCGCGAGCGTTTCGTGAACGCGGCGATCAGGAAGCCGACCCCCATCGGCCTCCTGCTCATGGACCAGAACGTCGTGAGCGGCATCGGCAACGTCTACCGCGCCGAACTGCTGTTCCGCGCTCGGCTCGACCCGCACACGCCGGGCAAGCTCGTGCCGCGGGAGACGCTCGAGCACCTCTGGGACGACTGGACCTACCTGCTGGGGGTCGGTGTGGCCACCGGCCAGATGATGACCATGGACGACCTCGCGGATGACGACTACCGCAACGCTCTCGCAAATCGCGACGACCGGCACTGGGTGTACCACCGCACGGGTGAGCCGTGCCGCTTGTGCGGCACGCCGATCGTGATGGAGATGGCGGCCGGTCGCAAGCTGTACTACTGCCCCGCAGACCAGAGCTAGCGCGCCGCGCGTGGGGACGCGTCCGATTGCCGCCTCGCCCGTGGCAAGCTAGCTCTCATGCGCCATACGCCCAGCTATGTCTTGAGTGATCCGGACGAGGTGAAGCGTCTCGTGCGCGAGAACCCCTGGGCGACCCTGGTGTCGAACACCGTCAACGGGCTCGTCGCCTCGCACTATCCCGTCGTGCTCGAGGAGACCGACGGAACGATCAGCATCGTGAGCCACGTCGGTCGGCCCGACGAGGTGCTGCACGAGCTCGGCACGCACGAGATGCTCATGATCGTGCAGGGCCCGCACGGCTACATCTCGCCCGGCTGGTACGCGAACGGGGACTTCGTCCCGACGTGGAACCACGTCACCGCCCACCTCTACGGCACCCCCGAGATCCTCAGCGATGCCGAGAACTTCGAGGTGCTCGACGGGCTCGTCGACCACTTCGAGACCCAGATGCCGAATCCGGTCAGTCTCGACATCGACGAGCAGCAGGCGAGGCGCATCGCGAAGGGCACCGTGGGCATCCGCTTCGTCGTCACCCGGTTCGACGCCCGCCTGAAACTCAGCCAGAACAAGACCCCGGAGGTGGTCGACCGCATCATCGCCGCTCTCGAGGGCGAGGGTCCCTTTGCGTCCGCGCCGCTCGCCGCGGAGATGCGCCGCGTCCGCGCCGCCGTCACCGCCGCACCCGACCGGGAGAACCATGCTGCTTCGTAACGTCCGCGTCTCCGGCACGGGCGGTGAGCTCGTCGACATCCTGCCCGTCAACGGGATGATCGCCGCGATCGCTCCCGCCGCGGGCCGCGTACCCGGGCTCGATCTCGAGGGGCGGTGGGTGTCTCCCGGGTTGTGGGACAACCACGTGCACTTCAGCCAGTACGCGCTCATGCAGCAGCGCCTCGACGTCTCGTCCGCGACATCCGCCCGCGAGACGGCCGAACTCGTCGGCGACTCCCTGTCGACCGGCCGAGGCGCCGACCTCGAGCAGTTCGTCGGGTACGGCTTCCGCGACGGGCTGTGGCACGACGAACCCACTGCGGCACTGCTCGACGAGACGACGGGCGACCGACCCGTCGTGCTCTTGAGCGGCGACATCCACACCGTGTGGCTCAATTCCGCTGCCCTTGCCCTGCACGGGCACGCGGGTCACACGACCGGCGTGCTGCGGGAGGACCCCGCCTTCGAGATCACGAGGCGCATCGGTGCCGTCGACGACGAACTGCTCGACCGCTGGGTGGACGCGGCGGCGCGCACAGCCGCGAGTCGTGGCGTCGTCGGTGTCGTCGACCTCGAGATGCGGTGGAACCTCGAGTCGTGGACGAGGAGGATGGCGGCCGGCACCGACTCGCTGCGCGTCGAGTTCGGCATCTACACCGCCGACCTCGACCGGGCGATCGGCCTCGGGCTGCGGACCGGCGACCGAGTGGGCCCGCAGCTCACGGTCGGGCCGTACAAGGTGCTCACCGACGGCTCGCTTAACACCCGCACCGCCTACTGCTTCGACGAGTATCCCGGCCGGGAGGGCGAACACCTGTCGCGCGGCATGCTCACTGTCTCGCCGGAGGAGCTGCTGCCGCTCATGCGCCGTGCCGTCGAGGCCGGAATCGTGCCGACCGTCCACGCGATCGGCGACCACGCGAACGCCCTCGCGCTCGACGCCTTCGCCGAGCTCGGGTCGGGGGGTCGCATTGAGCACGCCCAGCTCGTGAGGGAGCGCGACCTGCCACGGTTCGCCGAGCTCGGCGTCGTGGCGAGTGTGCAGCCCGATCACGCGCTCGATGACCGGGACATCGCCGAGCACCACTGGGCGGGGCGCACGGGGCGTGCGTTTCCGCTGCGCAGCCTGCTCGATGCCGGGGCCACCATCGCCCTCGGTTCGGATGCCCCGGTGTCGCCGCTCGACCCGTGGAACACCATCGCCGCGGCCGTGACCCGCACCCGCGGCGACCGTGAGCCGTGGCATCCGGAGCAGCGGATCACGGTCGCCGAGGCCCTCGCCGCCTCGACGCGGTCGACCGTCGCGGTCGGGCAACCCGCCGACCTCACCGTGATGGACGTCGACCCGCTGGATGTCGCGCCCGAGCGTCTGCGCGACGTCGTCGTCGCCGCGACGCTGCTCGGCGGCCGGTTCACACACAACGCGCTGTGACGACGGGCCGACCATCGTGGCGGGCGAGGTGACGGCGGAGCGCAGGGCGTCGCCCTTCCCGCTCGAGGTGCGCCCCGGGCTCACGCTCGAGCCGATGTCGTCTTCGATGGCCGAGCCGTATTTCGAGCTCGTCGCCCGTAACGCGACACGTCTCGCCCTCTGGGAACCGTGGGCGGGGGAGCCGCAGACGCTCTCGGGCATCCGCGTGTACCTCGCGTGGCAGGCCCAGGCCTACACGTCGGGAGCGTCGGTGCCGCTCGTCATCCGTCGAGACGGGGCGCTCGCGGGCAGCTGCACCGCGCGCATCGACAAGGCGGAGGGCACCGCCGAGATCGGCTACTGGGTCGATGCGAGCGCGGAGGGAACGGGCACGGCGTACGACAGCATCGCGGCCCTCGTGCGGTACCTCGAGGAGCGCGGCGACGTCGGGCGCATCCAGGCACGCACGGCTGTGCACAACGCGCGGAGCCGGGCCCTGCTGACACGCCTCGGCTTCGAGCTCGAGGGCGTGTTGCGCAGCTCGCAGCGCATCAACGGCGGACGGGTCGACATGGCGATGTACGCGTTGCTGCCCGCGGCCCCGCCCGTCGAGTAGCTCGCCGCGGCGTTTCGATACGCTCGCCGCGCGAGCTGCTCAACGAGCTGCCGCTGCTCGCTGCGCGAGCCCCCGCCGCAGAGCAGGCCGCCCGCCGCCGCCGCATGGAACCCGCCCGGGCGCTACTTCGTGGCGAGGTGGGCGAAGAGGAACCAGCGGTCCTTCTCGAGCCCGCGAGCGATCTCGATCGCAACATCCTGGCTCACGGGGTCGAGCTCGGCGAGTTCGGCGACGGCGGTGCGCACGGTCGTGAGCGTCGCGTCGATCGACGCGATGACCTGCGCGATCGTCGCGTCGGACTGCTGGAATCCGGCGGAGAGCGGCGGAGTGGTCGTCTTCAGCCCCACGGTCTGGATGCGCACGTCGAGCGGCAGGCCGAGGGCCACGACCCGCTCCGCCGCGGTGTCCGCGTAGTCGTGGGCGTGGGCGACGACGACGTCGAGCAGCTCGTGCACCGCCTGGAAGTTGGCGCCGCGCACGTGCCAGTGCGCCTGCTTGCCGTCGACGGCGAGGGCGGTGAGGTCGACGACGACCGGGCCGAGGAACTGGGCGACTCCCGAAACGATGTCGGCGTCGATGGAACTCTGCGGAACAGCCTGTACTTCGGTCATGGGGACTCCTCCTGTTGCGTTGCCGTGATGCCCGCGGAGGGCGTCTACTTGTGGTCCAACGGTACTCAGCCCGGTGTATTCCGCAAGCAAGCTGAGGCAACGCTAAACAAGGCCTGCCTCACCCGACCTGCGCAGTCGAGCCGGTGCCGATGCTGTCAGGGGTTCGTAACTCAGGCGGATCGGCTCGCCGCCTGCAGCACGTGCCCGCTCGACCCGGGGACGGCACCGCCGAGCACAAGCACCTCCGGATCGATCGGGCCGACCGCATCCCATCGCCGTGGGAATCGACATGCCCCTCGTCATCGACAGCCACGAGACGTACGGCCAAGGCGTACTCGGGCGCGAGCCGACCCGACCCCCTGCGGAGTGTCGTCCCGTGCTGCGAGTATGAGGGAGTGACGAACCAGCCGGACGACCGGGAGCAGGAGCTCCACGACGCGCTTCAGGCGAGCCACAACTCGATGCTGCTCTTCGCGATGACCGTCGCCTTCGGCGTGCTCTGGATCGCCGAACCCGACCGCCTCCCGTCGTGGGTGGCCTCGCTGTGGTTCATCCTCGTGATTCCGTTGAGCCTCTACCTCGTGTTCGTGTACCGGCGGCGCTACCGGCGACTGCGCGACGAGTAGCGCTCGAGCGCTATCGAAGCGCGGCGATGCCCTTCACGGCGTTGCGCGCCGCGCTGAGACTGCGTTCGTAGAGTGCGGCGAGCACCATGATGACGACGCCGCCGAGGCCCGCTCACACCCCCCCACTCGGTGCTCGTACCCGGCGCGGATCTGCGGTGCGAACGTGGCTGTCCCATGCATGAGCGCGGCCATCGCGACGACGCCGATGGCGACGAGCCGCCACACCGGGCGGTCGCCGAGTGTCGCAGCGAGCGCGGGCAGCAGCAGCACCGCGAGCCCCGCACCGAGGGCCAGCCAGCTGCGCGCGGGCGGCTCGAGGGCGAGCCGGCGCGCGCCGGTGATGAGCAGCGCGGCGGCGACGGGCACTCCCACCCACTCCACGTCGTCGATCGCACCCGAGAACGGTGCGACGAGGGCGGCGATGACCGCGGCCGCGAGGGCCGTGCGTGCCACGAACGCCGTGAGCGGCATCCGATCGGTGAGTACTCCGGCGACGTAGACGGCGCACAACAGCGTCGTGGCCTGATCGCGCGGACGGGGCCCAGGGCGACCGAGTCGACACCCGCGCACTCGAAGAGCACCACCACGGGGATGCCGACGATGTGGAGGCCCTGCGCGAACCGGGGCGTCCACGCCGAGTCGCCCGGTCGTCTCGACGCCGGAGCCGTCGGCGGTGTGCGCGACGCCGCGCGCGACCGCCACGATGACGGCGCCCGAGAAGCCCGACCGCAGCGATGGACCCGACGAGGATGGCGCGGCCGGTGCCCTCGACGGGGGCGGCGAGGGCGTTCGTGGCGGCGAGAGCACTCGAAACGATCGCCGGTTGCCGACGCTGGGTGCGCCACACGAGCACGGCGATGAGGAGGAGGGCGCCGGCGCGCCCGGTCAGGCGTCGGCGGCACGCTCCCGGAACGCGATCATGTTCATCCGGTTTCCGCACCGGATGCTGCAGAACCGCTTCGAGCCGTTGCGCGACAGGTCGAGCAGGATGCCGCCGCAGTCCGATGCCGCGCACGCCCGCAGCCGGCCCATCTCGTCGGTGCGGATGACGTCGACGAGCGCGAGCGCCACCTCGACGCGCATCCGCTCGGCCAGCGGCGCCTCCTGGTCGGTCGCGTGGAGGTGCCAGTCGAAGGAGTCGTGCCGGAACAGCCGCGGCAGGGCGCACGCCTCGCGCAGCATCCCGTTGACGACCTCGACGGCGTCGTCGCGATCGAGTGTCCAGACGCGCCGCAGCGCGGAGCGCGTCTCACGCACATCGGCCAGCTCCGCCTCATCGCGATCGAACCGGCCGGAGTACCGCTGCGCAGTCGCGAGGGCCGAGAGTTCCGCCGGGGTGCACAGTTCGTCGCGACCACTCTTCGTGGCCGACGCGACGGTGTTGCAGAGCGCGACCGCGAAGCCGAGACTCGCCTCCGTGTCAGGGGCAAAATGCAATTTGACTCCTTACCGATAGCCACACTAGCGTCGGCATCACACCCGGACAAGACACCCACGCGAGGAGACCCCCCATGAAGCGCTCGTCGACAACCGCCGGTCTCATCGTCGCGGTCATCGCGGCGGCGACGTTCGGCACCTCGGGCGCTCTCATCAAGCCGTTGCTCGAGGGAGGCTGGAGCCCGGCCGCCGCTGTCACCGTGCGGGTGCTCGTCGGGGGCGTCGTGCTCGCGCCGATCGCCGTCATCACGCTCCGTGGGCGCTGGGGCGCCCTGCGGCGCGGGCGCTATCGAGTGCTCGGGATGGCGCTCATCGGTGTCGCCGGAACGCAGCTCGTCTACTTCGCCGCCATCCAGCGCATCCCCGTCGGCACCGGGATCCTGATCGAATACATGGCACCGCTGCTGCTCGTGGTGGCCGTCTGGGCGCGCAGCCGTCGCGTGCCCAAGCGGGTCGTGCTCATCGGATCGGTCGTGGCCCTCGCAGGTCTCGTGCTCGTCGTCTCGCCTGGCGGCGGAAACAGCTTCGACCCGCTCGGGCTCGCTCTCGCCCTCGTCGCCATGGTCGGGTGCGCACTGTTCTACGTGATCGCCGCCCGACCGAGCGACGGCCTGCCGCCGGTCGCACTCGCCGCGGCCGGTCTCCTGCTCGGCGGGGTCGCGCTCGGTCTGGTCGGGCTCACCGGTATCGTGCCGTTCACCGCCACCTTCGGTCCCGTCGAGATGTTCGGCAGCCCGGTGCCGTGGTGGCAGCCTCTCCTGATCGTGGGGGTGGTGGGCACCGCGGTCGCCTACGCCACGAGCATCACCGCGAGTGAGATGCTCGGCTCGCGCATCGCGTCCTTCGCCGGCCTGCTCGAGGTGGTGGCTGCGACCTTCTATGCGTGGCTCCTGCTCGGCGAGCGGCTGACCGTGCCGCAACTCCTCGGCGGAGTGCTCATCCTCCTGGGCATCGGTTTCGTCCGGTCGGAGAAGGCGGACGCGCCGCTCGAGGCGGTCGTGCCGGAGCACGTGCGCACCTGAGGCGACGCAGCCATTCGGCGTGATGCACCCCTATGCCCGGGGCCGCTTCGAGAGCAGACTTATGCAGCGGCCGCTCGACGCGGCCGCTGAGGAGCCCTTATGGACGAGTCGACCCTGGTGGCCTGGGATGACACCCCGGCGGCCGCCGCCGCGCTCGACTGGGCGCTCGCGCGCGAAGCGGTGCGCGGCGGCACGGTGACGCTCGTGCACGTCGTCGACGAGTCGGTCGGACGCACCGTCGACGACGCCGTGCGTGTCGTCGACGCGATGGATGCCGCTGCCGAGCACGCGCGGATCACCATGCCCGGCTGTTCGGTCTCGACGGTCGTGCGCCACGGCGATCCGCTCGCTGAGCTGTTGAGCTTCAGCGACGAACGGGTCGTGCTCGCCGTCGGCACCCATGCGCGCACCGGACGCTGGTTCCGCCGCGGCTGGTCGATCGGCGCGCGCCTCGCGGCGTCGGCGTCCGGGCCGGTCGCGATCATCCCGCCCGACATGCCCGCCCGGCACACCGGTGTCGTGGTCGGCTACGACGGCAGCCCCGAGGCGGTCGTCGCGCTCGAATTCGCGGGGCACGAGGCCGAGTTGCGGCGGGAGCACGTGCACGTTGTGCACGCGTGGATGGAACCGGTGTTGCTCGAGGGCCAACCGGCGATGCACCCGGAGATCGTCGAGATGCTGCAGGACGAGAGCGAGCAGCTGCTCGCGGGCGCGGTTGACCACCTCGCCGACCGCGTTCCCGCGGTGGCCGTCGAGGCCCACTCGGTGCACGCCTCGGCCGCGGCAGCGCTTCTCCGGGCCGGGGAGACGGCGGGGGTTCTCGTCGTGGGCAGCCGCGGACTCGTCGGCATCCGGCGCATCCTGCTCGGGTCGGTGAGCCACGAGATCGTGGTGGCGGTCGACTGCCCGACCGTGGTGGTCGGTCACGGCGTGCACGCGGGTTAGGCCGTACCGCCTATGACTCGCCGGAGACGGAACGCGGGATGGCGCCGTCTGACGCCCTCACGCGGGTTCCGCCCTTCCACACCGCCGCCGTGAGAGGCACGCCCGGCCGATAGGCGAGGTGGGAGACCGACGGTGCGTTCAGCACCTGGAAGTCGGCCGCGCCGCCGATCCGCAGCGCTCCGACCGCATCCGTTCCGCCGTCGACACCGATGGCCAGCGCCGCGCCGCGGGTCGCCGCCCAAACCGCCTCCGCGATGCCCAGGCGCATCTGCAGCACCGCGGTCGCGACGCAGTAGGACATCGACGTGGTGTACGAACTGCCCGGGTTGCAGTTCGTCGCGATGGCGATGGACGCCCCGGCGTCGAGAAGGCGGCGCGCGGGGGCGAGCGGTTCGCGGGTGGAGAGGTCGCACGCTGGCAGGAGGGTCGCGACGGTTCCCGAGGACGCGAGGGCGTCGAGATCGCTGTCGTCGAGGTGGTTGCAGTGGTCGACGCTCGCGGCGCCGAGTTCCACGGCGAGGGCGACTCCGCCGCTGCGGCCGAGCTGGTTGCCGTGCACGCGCAGCCCGAGCCCCGCCGAGCGGCCCGCGAGGAGCACCTCCCGCGACTCGTCGACGGTGAAGGCGCCCTCCTCGCAGAAGACGTCGATGAAGGAGACGTACGGGCCGACCGCCTCGAGCATCGCTCCGGTGACGAGGTCGAGGTAGTTGCGCCGGTCGGCCCCCGGCGGCACGGTGTGAGCGCCCAGGTAGGTCACGACGTCGGCGACGCGTGCCGCCGCCCGCGCCGAACGCAGCTCGGTATCCAGGTCGAGCCCGTATCCGGTCTTCGTCTCGAGGAAGGTGGTGCCCTGCAGCAGTGCCTCGCGCCGCAGGCGGAGCGCATTGTCGACGAGCTGCTGCTCGGACGCCTCGCGGGTGGCGGCGACGGTCGTCGCGATGCCGCCCGCCGAGTACCGCTCACCGGCCATGCGCGCGCCGAACTCCGCCGAGCGGTCGCCCGCGAAGACCAGGTGGGTGTGGGTGTCCACCCAGCCGGGCAGCACGGCCCGTCCGCCGACATCCGTGCGCGCGTCGGCGTCGGGAACAGCCGAGGCGTCGCCGATCCACGCGATGCGACCGTCGTCCACGACGAGTGCGGCGCCGGTGACCCGATTGGCGGGCGACCCCGAGTCGTCGCCCGCCTGCGTGGTGAGTTCGGCGATGCCGGTGATCAGCTCGGATGCCACGGGTCACTCCTCGTTCGCGGGTCGGACGGTCGCGCGGTCGACGGCCGAGACGGCCGACCGCAGCAGGTTCTCGGGGCGGAGGCTCAGGCTCCCGCCCGGAGGCCGTGCGAGCCGCCCGCCGTCGGCGACGAGTTCGCCGCCGACGATGACGCGCAGCACGTCGCTCGCGGTCGCGGTCATCGGCAACTGCTCGGGCGCCGACCCCACGGTGCGCACCGACCGCGTGGACACCTCGACGAGGTCGCACCAGTCCCCGACCCGCACCGAGTGCCGACCCAGACCGAGGGCTGCATACCCCGCGGATGTCGCGGCCCGGAGCAGCTCTGAGGGGTCGAACCGGCCGCGCCGGCCCGAGGCCAGCCGCTCGCCGGCCTCGAGCCCGCGCATCTCGAGAAACGGGTCGATGACTGCGTTCTGGTCGGAGCCGAGGGCCACCGGCGCACCGGCGTCGGCCAGCGCACGCGCCGCGCCGATGCCGTCGCCGAGGTCGGCCTCGGTCGTCGGGCACATCACCACGGTGGCTCCGCACGCGCCGATGAGGGCGATGTCGGCGGCATCGAGATGGGTCGCGTGGATGACGCTGGCACCGGGGTGCAGCGCGCCTACGACGCTGAGCAGCCGAGCGGGCGTGACGCCGTACGCCGACTCGCTGTCGACATTCTCGCGAGGCTGCTCGGAGAGGTGCACGTGGAGCGGAACGCCCGTCGGCAGGCCCGCGACGATCTCGCGGATGTCGTCGGCCGGCACGGCACGCACCGAGTGGACGGCGGCACCGAGCGTTATGCGGGAGCCGCGAGGGTGCGCATCGCCGAGCGACGCCACCCGGTCACGCAGCGATCGCCAGCGGAGCAGCCACCGTTCGGCGGAGCCGTCGCCGAACGCGCGTTGGGCGGGCTCGAGCGGCAGGCCGATGCCGCCCGCGAGGTATGCGGTGTCGAGCAGCACTAGCCGGATGCCGACGTCGAGCGCGGCCTCGACCACGGCGAGCTCCATCGCGTGCGCGACGGCGTACGGCGTGCCGTCGCGGGTGTGGTGCAGGTAGTGGAACTCGCCGACGGCCGTCCAGCCGCTCACGAGCATCTCCGCGAAGACGGCGCGGGCCACCTCGCGGTACCGGGCGGGGTCGAGTCGCGCGGCTGTGTCGTACATCGAGCGCCGCCAGCGCCAGAAGTCGCCGCCCTCGTTGTGGGTGCGGCCACGCAGCATCCGGTGGAATGCGTGCGAGTGGGCGTTCGCCATGCCGGGCACGACCGTGCCGAGCACGAGG
>JAODMO010000009.1 GCA_025464995.1 Microbacteriaceae bacterium | reverse complement strand
GGCGTAGTCGGACTGGCGGTGATGGGCTCGAACCTGGCCCGCAACCTCGCCAGCCGTGAGGGCAACACGGTCGCGGTGTTCAACCGCTCGTACGAGAAGACCGAGACGCTCATCACCGAGCACCCGGAGGCCCAATTCGTTGCCGCCTCCTCCTACGAGGAGTTCGCAGCATCCCTCTCGAAGCCCCGCACCGCCATCATCATGGTGCAGGCCGGCAAGGGCACCGACGCCGTGATCGACGCCCTCACCGGGGTCTTCGAACCGGGCGACATCATCGTCGACGGCGGAAACGCGCTGTTCACCGACACCATCCGCCGCGAGAAGGCGGTGCGCGAGACGGGCATCAACTTCGTCGGCGCCGGCATCTCCGGCGGCGAGGAGGGCGCGCTGCTCGGCCCGTCGATCATGCCCGGCGGATCCCCCGAGGCGTGGGAGACCCTCGGCCCCATCCTCAAGTCGATCGCCGCGGTCGTCGACGGCGAGCCGTGCGTCACGCACGTCGGCACCGACGGCGCCGGCCACTTCGTCAAGATGATCCACAACGGCATCGAGTACGCCGACATGCAGCTCATCGGCGAGGCCTACGACCTCATCCGTCGCGGCACCGGAAAGACGCCCGCCGAGATCGCCGACATCTTCACCGAGTGGAACACGGGCGAGCTCGAAAGCTACCTCATCGAGATCACCGCCGAAGTGCTGCGCCAGGTCGACGCCAAGACCGGCAAGCCGCTCGTCGACGTCATCCTCGACCAGGCGGGCTCCAAGGGAACCGGGGTGTGGACGGTGCAGACCTCCCTCGACCTGGGCATCCCCGTCTCCGGCATCGCCGAGGCCGTGTTCGCGCGGTCGGTGTCGTCGAAGCCCGCGCAGCGCGCGGCCGCGTCTGCGCTGCCCGGCCCCACGGCGTCGCCGGTCGAAGACGTCGACGGCTTCATCGAGGGCGTGCGCCTCGCGCTCTACGCCTCCAAGGTCATCGCCTACTCGCAGGGCTTCGACGCGATCGTCGCCGGGGCCGAGCAGTACGGCTGGGACATCAAGAAGGGCGACATCGCCATGATCTGGCGCGGCGGCTGCATCATCCGCGCCGGCTTCCTCAACCGCATCACCGAGGCGTACGCCGAAAACCCCGGGCTCGTCTCGCTCGTCACGGCACCGTTCTTCACCGACGTGGTGGCGAACGCGCAGGACGCGTGGCGCAACGTCGTCGCCGACGCGGCGCACGCCGGCATCCCCGCCCCCGTGTTCGCGTCGTCACTGTCGTACTACGACAGCCTGCGCGCCGACCGCCTGCCCGCCGCGCTCACGCAGGGCCAGCGCGACTTCTTCGGTGCGCACACCTATAAGCGCGTCGACATGGATGGCACGTTCCACACGCTGTGGAGCGGCGACCGGAGCGAGATCGAGTCGGTCGACAGCCACTGAGTCGGGCGGCGGCTCAGCCTCACCAGCGCGGCTCGTCGGAACCCAGTTCCCTCGGGCCGCGCCGCCACTCGAGCCGCGTGTCGCCGATGACGAGCGGGGATTCGAGCAGCACCGCCCGGCCCCACGGGGTCGCGACCTCCCTTGTCGCGGCGGCCTCCGCGCCATACCCGTTGCTCCCGCTCGTACCGAGCAGTTCGGCCGCCATGCGGGCGAGCGACACCCTGGCCCCGCTCGCGACGCCGTCGCGGCGCACCCGGTTGAGCGCGACGAGCGCCGCCGCCGCCGCGAGGTAGCCCGTCGCATGGTCCAGCGCCTGCACCGGCAGGGGCACCGGTCGCGCTGCTGCCGCCCACCGCATGCCCTCCTCGGCGATGCCGCTCGACATCTGCACGAGGCTGTCGAAGCCACGGCGCTCGTGCCACGGTCCGCTCCATCCGTACGCGTCCAGCGCCACCTCCACGAGTCCCGGCCGCAGCTCCCGCCTCCGCTTTGCCGAGACGAGTCCGTCGAGGGCGCCGGGCCGATACCCGTGCACCATCACGTCGGCACCGGCGATGAGCCGCTCGAGCGCGTCGCGCCCGACGGTGGTCACGGCATCCACTCGCGCCGATCGCTTGCCGAGTGTCATCTCCGGCGTCACCGCCGGCTCGTTCCAGTCGGGCGGGTCGACCCGCAGCACGTCCGCACCAAGCCCGGCGAGCACCCGCGTGGCCACCGGCCCGGCGATCACGCGCGTGAAGTCGAGCACCCGCAGACCGACGAGCGGGGCCGGACCCGTGGGGCGCCAGAGCCCGCTGGGTTGCGACGGCTCGCCGTCGTCCCAGACCACGAGCGGCTCGAGAGAGACCGCACGGCCCTGCGGATGCTGCGCCCACTCCCCCGCGCCGCGCATGACCGCCGCGCAGCCGCCGGCGGCGACGACCGCCGCCTCGAGCTCGTCGCCGGCCCACCGCCGTACCGCCCGTGCCACGCGCTCGCGGTCGGCGCCCGTGCCGACGCCGAGCACCGTGACCGCGACCGCGCGGTGGTGAGGGGCGTTCGTGTGCAGCCGGATCCACCCGTCCGCACTCTCGTAGTCGCCGGCGAGCGCGTCCCACGGCGACGGCAGCTCCCAGCCGACGGGCGCGAGTGCCGTGCCGAACCAGGCGGTCGCGAGGGACCGGTCGACGGCGACGGCGGCCGCGACATCCGCGACACCGCCGAGCAGTTCGCTCGCGGCGAGTCCGGCTGCCGCGATGCTCGCCGCCGCGAGTTCGTTGACCGCGAAGGCGGAGGTGAGGGTGCCGTGGCCCTCGAACCGCGCCGGTCGACCGGGCGCGAGGCCGAGGGCCGTACCGAACGAAACGAGCAGCGCCGCCTCGTGGGGATTCGCGTCCATGGGCCACTCTAGGCACGAGCGGCTCGTTACCAGCAGTACCCTGCGAGAATTGACGGGTGAATGAACATCCCGAACTCGACGGCTACGAGTCGTCGGATAAGCCGCTGCGCTCGAAGCGCCTGACGATGCTCACGCGGGTCGTCGTGGTGCTGGCGCTCGTCGCACTCGTCTTGCCGGGCATCGTCACCACGATGACGGTCTCGTCGTCGACCGCCCAGGCGGCGTGTGCGGCGTGGATCGCCTTCGAGGTCGACGGGGCGAGCGGGTCGGAGGCGCGGTTCGAGATTCTCGGCCCGAGCGGCGTCGGGTGGGAGTGCTACTCGGTCGGCGCATTCGGCGGCGACGAGCACATCGCTTCGCTCGGGCTCATCCCGGGGCCGCCGCGGTTGCCGCGTTCGCCCAGCCTCGACAGCTGAGCACGCGGTGGAACCTGGGCAAACGCGCCAGCGTTTGGGCGACCCCAGCGCCGACTGAGCCCGCGAAGGAGGGTCCGGCGCGGTCTGCGCGCTGGCGGGACTACCGCTGTGGCGCGCGCAGACGCAGTCGTCCCGCTACGGCGCAGAGGGCAAGAGCGACTACGCAGCCCCGTCGAACATCGAGGTGACCGACCCGTCGTCGAACACCTCGTAGATCGCGCGAGCCAGCAGCGGCGCGATGGGCAGCACGGTCAGCGTCGGGAAGCGCTTCGACTCCGGCAACGGCAGGGTGTCGGTGACGACGACCGAGTCGATGAATTCTCCCTGCAGCAGTTCGACGGCAGGGTCGGAGAACACCGCGTGCGTCGCGGCGACGATGACGCCGAGGGCGCCAGCTTCCTTGAGCGCCTGCGCGGCCTTGGCGATCGTGCGCCCGGTGTCGATGAGGTCGTCGACGAGGAGGCAGACGCGGCCCTCGACGGCTCCGACGATCTCGTGCACGGAGACCTGGTTCGGAACCAGCGGGTCGCGACGCTTGTGGATGATCGCGAGCGGAGCGCCGAGCTTGTCACTCCAGATGTCGGCGACGCGCACGCGACCCATGTCGGGCGAGACGACGGTGAGGGTCGACGAGTCGAGCTTCTTGAAGTGTTCGAGCAGCACGGGCATGGCGAACAGGTGGTCGACGGGGCCGTCGAAAAAGCCTTGGATCTGCGCGGCGTGCAGGTCGACGCTCATGATGCGGTCAGCGCCCGCGGCCTTGTACAGGTCGGCCATGAGGCGGGCGCTGATCGGCTCGCGGCCGCGGCCTTTCTTGTCTTGGCGGCTGTACGGGTAGAACGGCACCACGACCGTGATGCGCTTCACCGAGGCGCGCTTGAGGGCGTCGACCATGATGAGCGATTCCATGACGTGCTCGTTGAGGGGCGCGGGCATCGACTGGATGACGAAAACGTCGGCGCCGCGGACGCTCTCGTCGTAGCGCGCGTAGATCTCACCGTTCGCGAAGGTGCGGGCATCGGTGTGCACCACGCTCGTCTCGAGGTGGGCTGCGACATCCAGAGCCAACTGCGGATGCGCGCGTCCGGAGACGATCACCAGTTTCTTCTGCCCGGTGACTTTGATCTCCGACACGGTTCCCGCTCTCTGTTCGGCCCTGCTGAGGTATCTGGTGGAAGGAGAGAGGGGCGGCCTACGCCTCGCTGGGCTCATTCGCCGCCGCGGCCGCCTTCGCCGCCGCGGTTCCCGCGCGATGCGCTTCGACCCAGCCTTCACTGTTCCGCTGCGGAGCCACGTTCAGGCCGAGCGCTCCGGCCGGAACATCCTTTCGGACGACCGTGCCGGCTCCTGTGTAGGCTCCGTCACCAATTCTAACCGGGGCGACGAAGACGTTGTGCGACCCCGTGCGGACGTGGGAGCCGACGACCGTCTCGTGCTTGTCGACGCCGTCGTAGTTGGCGGTGATCGTGCCCGCCCCGACGTTCGACTCGACGCCGACGGTGGTGTCGCCGATGTAGCTGAGGTGCGGAACCTTGCTGCCGTCGCCGATCGTGGAGTTCTTGGTCTCGACGAAGGTGCCGATCTTGCCGTTCGCGCCGAGGATCGTGTTCGGGCGGAGGTAGGCGAATGGTCCGACGGATGCTCCGGCGCCGATGACCGCGAGGGTGCCGTCGGTGCGCACGACCGTGGCGTTCTCGCCGATCTCGCAGTCGACGAGCGTCGTGTCGGGACCGATCCGTGCGCCGGTCTCGATCCTCGTCGCGCCCTTCAGCTGGGTTCCGGGGAGGATCTCGACATCGGGGGCGATGGTGACGTCGCTGTCGATCCAGGTCGTCGCGGGGTCCTGGATCGTGACACCCGCGCGCTGGTGCCCGGCCACGATGAGGCGGTTCATGCGGATGCCGGCCTCGGCGAGTTGCACGCGGTCGTTGACGCCCGCGACGCGCCACGCCTCGGTGACGGCGACCGCCCCGATCGTGGAGCCGGCGCCGCGGAGGAGGCCGACCACGTCGGTGATGTACTTCTCGTTCTGCGCGTTGTCGGTGCCGACGAGTGTCAGCTGCTCGCGCAGGGCACCGACGGAGAAAACGTAGGTTCCGCTGTTGATCTCGGTGATCTCGAGTTCGTTCGCCGAGGCATCCTTCTGCTCGACGATGCGGTCGAGGCGGCCGGAGGCGTCGCGCACGACGCGACCGTACCCCGTCGCGTCGTCGAGGATGGCCGACAGCAGGGTGGCCGAGGCGCTCTCGGCGCGGTGTGCGGCGAGGAGGCCGGCGAGCGTGCCGACGTCGAGCAGCGGGACGTCGCCACTCACGATCACGACATCGCCGTCGAAGCCGGCGGGGAGGGCGTCGAGCGCGACCTCGACGGCGCGGCCGGTGCCGGGGATGTCGTCTTGGTCGACGATGATGACGTCGGGCCGCCGGCCGCTGATCGCCTCGATGACCGCGTCACGCTCGTGCCGCACGACCGCGAGGATGTGCGCCGGTTCGAGGGCGTTCGCGGTCGAGAGCACGTGGCCGATGAGCGGGATGCCGGCGATCTCGTGCAGGATCTTCGGGCGCGCGGACTTCATGCGCGTGCCCTGGCCGGCGGCGAGAATGATAACGGCGAGCTGGGGGTCGGTCATGTGTTCATTCTGCCGCACCGCGGGGTGGGGCGGGGCGGGGTCGCTGTGGGGCGAACGGGCGGTGTCTGCGGGGCCTCGGGACGAGTGCGGCTGCGCGCCCGTGCGCGGTCGTCCCGCCATGGCGCAGACGGGGCGGGCTCTGCCGAGCGGCGCGGCGGCTGCGGCCGCCTGTGGGCGCCAGTTCGTGACGTCGGCGCCAGCTCGAACTGGCGCGCGTGTTACGGGATGGCGCGGAAGGAGGGGCGGACCAGCGGGCACCGAGCTTGTCGAAGGGACGGACACGGGGAAGGGGAGGGTTGCGGCGCCTTGCCCCGCGCAAGTGCGGCGGATATCTCACGCCGGAGCGAAGAAAGAAGCAGATCTTTGCTTCTTTCTTCGCTCCGCCTCCAGGATTCGAACCTAGACCGAACAGCTCCAAAGGCTGTCGTGCTGCCATTACACTAAGGCGGATCGCGCGGCCGGCCATCTGCTCCGTCGTGCGCTCGTCAATTCTGCCAGACTCGGCAGCGGTCGAGGACGACCCGAACCCAGACACCGGAGAATAGGCCCATGCCCGCTAGCGATGAAGTAGACCGCATCGTCGGTGCGTGGCAACGCGAACGCCCGGATCTCGACTTCACCGCGCTGCAGGTGCTCAGCCGCGTGGCGCGGCTGGCGCGCCACCTCGACCGGGCGCGGCGGGCGGCGTTCGCGGCATCCGATCTCGAATCGTGGGAGTTCGACGTGCTGTCGGCCCTGCGCCGTGCGGGCGCCCCGTACCAGTTGAGCCCGAAGTCGCTGCTGCAGCAGACGCTCGTCTCGAGCGGCACCATGACGAACCGCATCGACCGGCTCGTGCAGCGCGGGCTCGTCGAGCGGCGCACCGACCCCAACGACGGGCGCGGCATCCTGGTGGTCATGACGACCGTCGGGCAGGAGCGGGTCGACCGCGCGATCAGCCAGCTGCTCACCGCGGAGGCGGAGCTGCTCGAGGCGCTGTCGCCGCTCGACCAGGAGCGGCTCGCGTCGCTCTTGCGCAAGCTCAGCCTCGACTTCGACTGAGCGGCCGGGCGGCGGCTGGGCGGCAGCGGCTGGGCGTGGGCGTCAGCGGCTGCGGCGCGACGTCCACACGACGCTCAGCGTCGTCGATGACGCTGCGGCGTGACACCCACGCGCCGGTTCGAACAGCCGCGCGTGCGGCAGACCTCAGCGCCACGAACAACGCTGAGCGACGACCGGCCGGCCCCGCGGATGCCGCGGCCGAAAGTCACGCCCGCGGCCGAACGTTCGGGCGCGAACGTCACGAACGGGCGCGAACCGGTTGTGCGGACCGCCGATCGACGAGCGGCAGGGAACGGGAACGGCTCGCGACGTCAGTTCAGCAGATCCTCGAGCTCGAGCCACCTGTTCTCGAGGGTCAGGATCTGCGCTTCGAGCGCCTGGATCTCCGTCGTGATGGTGCCGAGGCCGGTGTAGTCGCCCTGATCGTGCGCCGCCATCTTCTCGTGCAGCGCGGAGACCTGCGCGTTCATCTTGGCGAGCTTGCGCTCGGCCGCCGAGAACTCCTTCTGCGCGTTCCGCAGCTCGGCGCCACCGAGCTTCGACGCCTTCGCCGCGCCGCTCGACGACGACGAGGCGGCGGGTGCGGCATCCGCCTTCAACTGCGCCATCCGTATCTCGAGGTACTGGTCCACACCGCGCGGGAGGTGCCGCATCGCGCCGTGCATCACCGCGTACTGCTGGTCGGTGACGCGTTCGAGCAGGTACCGGTCGTGCGAGACGACGAGCAGTGTTCCGGGATAGGAGTCGAGCAGGTCTTCGATCGCCGCGAGCATGTCGGTGTCGAGGTCGTTGGTGGGCTCGTCGAGGATGAGCACGTTGGGCTCGTCGAGGATGATGAGCAGCAGCTGCAGGCGCCGCTTCTGCCCGCCCGACAGTTCCCGCACGCGAGTGGAGAGCTGTGCGCTCGCGAATCCGACGCGCTCGAGCAGCTGCGTCGGGGTCATCTCCTTGCCGCCGGCGACGTACGAGCTCTTCTGGCGTCCGAGCACCTCGCTCACCCGGTCATCCCAGATGTCTTCGAGTTCACCGAGCTGCTGCGTGAGCGTCGCGACCTTGATGGTCTTGCCACGCTTGACCTTGCCGGTCGTCGGCTCGAGGCTGCCCGCGACGAGGCTGAGCAGCGTCGACTTGCCGGCGCCGTTGACGCCGAGGATGCCGGTGCGCTCACCCGGCGCGATGCGCCACGTGACGTCCTTCAGCACCTGCTTCGGCTGGCCCGTCGCCTTGTCGTCGTACGAGACCGAGACGTTCTCGAGGTCGACCACGTCTTTGCCGAGGCGCTGCATGGCCATGGATGCGAGCGTCACCTTGTCGCGCGGCGGCGGCTCGTTGGCGATGAGCTCGTTGGCGGCGTCGATGCGGAACTTCGGCTTCGTGCTGCGAGCCGGGGCTCCGCGCCCCAGCCAGGCGAGCTCCTTGCGCATGAGATTCTGACGCTTCGACTCGGATGCCGCGGCCGACCTGTCGCGTTCGACCCGCTGCAGGATGTAGGCGGCGTATCCGCCCTCGAACGGCTCGATGATGCGGTCGTGCACCTCCCACGTGTCAGTGCACACCTCGTCGAGGAACCACCGGTCGTGAGTCACGACCATCAGCCCGCCGGAGTTCGTCGCCCAGCGGCGCTTGAGGTGCTCGGCGAGCCAGGCGATGCCCTCGACGTCGAGGTGGTTGGTGGGCTCGTCGAGGAAGATGATGTCCCAGTCGCCGACGAGCAGCGCGGCGAGGCCGACGCGGCGGCGCTGACCACCGGAGAGCTCGCCGAGGCGTGCCTCCCACGGGATGCCGCCGACGAGTCCGGAGATCACGTCGCGCACGCGGGGGTCGCCGGCCCACTCGTACTCGGGGCGGTCGCCGACGATGGCTTCGGCCACCGTGATCTCCTCGGGCAGGTTGTCGGCCTGGTCGAGCATGCCGAGCGTGATTCCGCCGCGACGCGTGACGCGTCCCTCGTCGGGCTCGATCCGGCCGGAGAGCAGGCGCATGAGCGTGGACTTGCCGTCACCGTTGCGGCCGACGACGCCGATACGCTGGCCCTCGTCGATTCCGATGGTGACGTCGTCGAAGATGACGCGGGTGGGGTATTCGAGGTGGAGGGATTCTGCTCCGAGAAGATGCGCCATTTGGCACAGTTTATCAAGAGGCGCACTGGCCTTCCTGCATGCCCGATCCGGCCGTCTCCGCCGACGCCGCCAGCGACGAGACCCCGGATGCCGCGGCCACCCGCCGCCACATCGTGCAGCGCGGCGTTCAGGGCGATGCGCGGTCGCAGCAGTGTGCGCCGCGAACCGCTGTCGAGCGGGGTGCTGAGAGTAGGTGATGCCGTGCTGCGGGCGGAGCGCGCGGTCTGACCCGGGTTGGTGAGGCACAATGGCCGCATGCCTCGCGTCCCAGCATCCGTCGCCGTCATCGGAGGCTCCGGCCTCTACTCGCTCTTCGACCCCGCGGCCAGCGCGCGGCATCGCATAGAGACACCGTACGGTGCGGCGGATGTCACGACCGGCGAACTCGGCGGACGCACGGTCGCGTTCCTCACCCGGCACGGCGTCGACCACTCGGTGCCCCCGCACCTCATCAACTACCGCGCCAACATCTGGGCGCTCGCGTCGCTCGGGGTGAAGGCGATCGTGTCGAGCGCCGCGGTCGGCGGCGTGAGCCCCGACTACGCGCCCGGAACCCTCGTGCTCACCGACCAGTACATCGACCGCACGTGGGGGCGCGCGGACACGTTCTACGACGGGGGCGCTTCGACAGGCTCATCCGGCGGGGCAGGCTCGGCGGGCGTCCAGCACCTCGCCTCGGCAGACCCCTTCGATCCGGCGCTGCACCGCATCGCGGCGGAGGCGCTCTCCCATGAGGACGTGCGCACGAGCGGAACGGTCGTGGTCATCCAGGGTCCGCGCTTCTCCACCCGAGCCGAGTCGCTGTGGTTCCGTGCGGCCGGCGCCCACACCGTCAACATGACGCTCTACCCCGAGGTTCCGCTCGCCGCCGAGCTGAACATCGGCACCGTCAACCTCTCCTACGTGACCGACAGCGACGCGGGCGTGGCGCCCGACGAGAAGACCGGCGAGGAGTTGAGCGCAGAGCTGGTCTTCGCCCGGCTCCGTGAGGCGCAGCCACGCATCGTGTCGGCGATCGAGGCCATCGTCCGCGCCCTGCCGGAGGACTACAGGCCGCGAACGCTCATCGACCCCGCGGCTGTCGCCGCCGTGCTCGAGCAGGCGGTCGCCCGATGAGGGTGCTCGTCACCGGCGGCGCCGGGTTCATCGGCTCGGCGATCGTCGCCGCGGCCCTCGACCGCGGCCACGACGTGCGGGTTCTCGACTCGCTGCGCGACGACGTGCACGGCGGCGACCCGGCCATCGACCCCCGGGTCGACTTCCGGCGCGGCGACGTGCGTGACGACGCGATCGTGCGGGAGGCGCTCGAGGGCGTCGACGTCGTGTGCCATCAGGCCGCGAAGGTCGGCCTCGGCGTCGACTTCTCCGACGCGCCCGACTACGTGTCGTCGAACGAGCTCGGCACCGCGGTGCTGCTCGCCGGGATGGCCGCGGCGGGCATTCGCCGACTCGTGCAGGCGAGCTCGATGGTCGTCTACGGCGAGGGCGCCTACATCGGTTCGCACGGCGCGACGCGACCTGCGGCCCGCCGGGTGGAGGACCTCGACGCCGGCCGGTTCGACCCGCTCGACGATGACGGCGGCCCACTCGCTCCCGCGCTCATCGACGAGGATGCTCCGCTCGATCCGCGCAACGTCTACGCGCTCTCGAAGCTGAGCCAGGAGTACCTGGCGTCATCCTGGTCGCGCAGCACGGGAGGCGTCGCCGCCTCGCTGCGGTACCACAACGTCTACGGACCAGGGATGCCGCAGAACACGCCGTACGCGGGCGTGGCGTCGCTGTTCCGCTCCGCGCTCGAGCGCGAGGAGGCGCCGCGCGTCTTCGAAGACGGCAGGCAACGCCGCGACTTCGTGCACGTGCGCGATGTCGCCGCCGCGAACCTGGCCGCGATCGACTGGACGGAACGCGCCGAGGGATCGCGCGCGTTCAACGTCGGCAGCGGCATCGTGCACACGATCGGCGAGATAGCGGAACGGCTGAGCGAGCACTCCGGCGGCCGGCGCCCCGTCGTCACGGGTGAGTACCGGCTCGGTGACGTGCGGCATATCACCGCCTCATCCGAACGCCTGAAGACGGAGATCGGATGGGCGCCGCTCGTCTCGTTCGAAGACGGCATGCGCGAGTTCGCGACCGCACCCCTGCGCGCTGCCGCGCGGCGCGCATGACCGCCCTCGTCGACGTGGTCTTCCCGTGCCTGAACGAGGAGAACGCGCTGCCGTGGGTGCTCGACCGGCTGCCCCACGGCTACCGTGCCATCGTCGTCGACAACGGATCGACCGACCGCTCGGCGGAGGTCGCACTGGCGCACGGCGCGACCGTGGTCACCGAGCCCCGCCGCGGTTTCGGCTCGGCGGCGCACGCGGGGCTCCTCGCCGCCACCGCCCCCATCGTCGCCTTCTGCGATGCGGATGCCTCGATGGACCCCCGTGACCTCCCCCGCGTCGTCGATCCGGTCGCCTCGGGCACCGCAGACCTCGTGCTCGGCCGACGCCGCCCCACGTCGAAACGCGCCTGGCCCCTGCACGCGCGCATCGCCAACCACTCCCTCGCCGCGCTCATGCGCGGCGCCACGGGCCTCGACCTGCACGACCTCGGTCCGATGCGGGCGGCGAATCGGGAGGCGATGCTCGCCCTCGACCTGCTCGACCGCCGCAGCGGCTACCCGCTCGAGCTCGTTCTCCGCGGTCACGAGGCCGGATGGCGCGTGCTGGAGGTCGACTCGCCGTACTCGCCGCGCATCGGGCGCTCGAAGGTGACCGGCACGATCCGCGGAACGGTGGTGGCCGTGCTCGACATGAGCCGCCTCCTCAGAGCCCGGAGAAGATAGCGAGCCATCCGTTTGGATCGGGGCTCCGAACGTACGGTGTGACTTCTCGAATCTCTGGAACCGTACGGAACGACGCCGCCTCGTGACAACACTCATTCTCATTGCCAAGGAGACGATCCCCGGCCGGGTCAAGACCCGGCTGCACCCGCCGCTCAGCCTCGAGCAGGCCGCCATCCTCGCGGCGGCGTCGATCGCCGACACGCTCGGGGCGATCGCGCCGCTTCCCGCGACGCGCCGCGTGCTGCTGTTCGACGGCGCAAACCCACCAGAGGGTTCGGAGGCGTACGAGGTCGTTCCGCAGGTCTCTGGCGACCTCGACGAGCGTCTCGCCGCGATCTTCGACGAGTGCGACGGGCCGACGATCCTCATCGGCATGGACACCCCGCAGGTCACCGCGACCGACCTCGCCCCCGCGTTCTCCGACTGGCCCTCCGACGTCGACGCCTTTTTCGGCCCGGCGAGCGATGGGGGCTTTTGGGCGCTCGGCATGGCCGAGCCGCGCGGCGACCTGATCCGCGGCATCCCGATGTCTCGAAGCGACACCGGTCGCCTGCAGTTGCAGCGGCTCGCAGATGCTGGACTGGCGGTCGGGATGCTGCCCGAGCTCCGCGACGTCGACACGATCTTCGACGCCCTGGCCGTTGCGGCGCAGGCCCCGTCGAGCACCTTCGCCTCGACCCTCTCGGGCTTCGACGCTCTCTCGTTGGCGGATGCACCGTGAGCATCGCGACCGACGACAACACCTTCGGCTCCGGCGGGGCCGAGCCGTACGCGCACGCGCTGCGCCGCAACGACACCGTGACGCTCGTGCTCAACGACGACCGCCATGGCGCGGACAGCACGTCTCAGATGGATGTCGCCCGCTGGAACGCGGACGCGGACGACGTCGATCTCACGCTGCTGCTCTCCGTCGCCGGGCCGGTGCTCGACATCGGATGCGGTCCGGGGCGGATGGTGCGCGCGGCTCTCGACCTCGGACTCGTCGTGCTCGGCGTCGACGTGTCCCCCACCGCGATCGAGATCGCGACCGAGGCCGGCCTGCCCGTGCTCGAGCGCAGCGTCTTCGACTCGCTGCCCAACGAGGGCTCGTGGCAGACCGCGTTGCTCGTCGACGGCAACATCGGCATAGGCGGCGATGTGCGGGCCATGCTCCTCCGCTGCCGCGAGCTGCTCACCGATGGCGGCGAGATCGTCGTCGAGCTGCACGACGACATCGACCGCGACAACACCTACACCGGAACACTTGTCGACGCGCGCGGACACGAAAGCGCCGACTTCCCCTGGGCCGAGATCGGTCTGCGGCCGATGGTCGCGATCGCACACGAGCTCGGACTGAGTCTCGCGCAGGCCTGGGAGCTCGACGGCCGCAGCTTCTGCCGCCTCTCCGTGCGCTGAGCCGCGACGCGGATGGCGCTCGAGCCGATCCCGCGCGCGCCGTCAAGTCGCCCGGCTGCGTCTGCGCGCCGTCACCCGCAAGTAGACGACGATACCGACCGCCGTCACGACGGCGAGCGCCACGTAGAAGAGGATCAGGTTGCGGGCGTAGTCGAGCGGCAGGAGGGTGGTGTTGCCTGTTCCGATCGACTGCTTCGCGATCTCCGGGAAGACGATGAGGGCGATGATCGCCCCGACGACGATTGCTCCCTGGAGGATCAGCAGCACGGGCAGCGGCACTCGGCGGCCCGCGCGCCTCAGTGCGACGTTCACCCCGACGACCGCGAACGCGATGATGCCGTCGTGGATGATGAGAGCCCCGACGAACCACGTCGCGATGCCGATGTACCGCTTCGGGTTGACGTCGTTGAGCAGCGTCACGCCGCCGACGAGCAGAAGCAGCAGTCCGACGGCGACGAGCGCCACGCGCCAGCGGGCGATGGTCGAGTTGCGGATGTCGCTCACGACACCACCTCCACGGAAGTCAGCCATTTGGTCTGCAGCACACCGGGCCGCCCGGGGGCGATGACGCGCGCCGGGTAACCGTGGTCGAGGTCGAGCTCTTCGCCGTTCAACTCGAGGGCGACCAGGGTGAGGTCGTCGCGCACGTATTCCGCACCCATCATCGAGACGGCATACGAGCTGTTCTGCTCGAGACTCGTGAACTTCACCGCAACACCCCCGCGAGCACCCACGCTGTCTACCAGGTCGCCGACGCGCACGCCCTTCCAGCGAGCGCTCTGGCTCCATCCCTCCACGCACGCGATCGGAAGGTCGACCTCGTGCTGCGGAAGCGCGAGGAGCTCGGCACGGCTGTACGACCTGGTCGTCTCGCCGTTCGACACCACGAGCCTCCAGTCACTCGAGGTGGCTGCGGCCTCGATCTTCGCGGCCGCAGCGGTGCGGTTCACCGGGAGGCCGCCCGGGCCGACGCCCTGCTTGCGCGGGCCGAAGACGTTCGAGCCGTCGAGCACACGGAACGACTGGCCCGCCGTGAGGGCGACGACGGCCGCACTCGCCACGGCGACGACAGTGAGGAAGCCCCGACGGCTCGCTCGCGGTTCGGGGGGCGGGGTGCCGTCGATCCAGTCGAACACCCGACCGGTGACGCCCTCGGCGCGGTCGAGCGCGTTGCGCGTCGGTGAGCTCGTGAGCTTGTGAGGGGCGACCACGCTCGCTGAGTTCGTCGAAGCACCCGAGGTGCCCGCAGCGACCTCCGCGTTCGCCCAATACCGCGCGATGATCGGCAGCTTCACCGCGATGTGGATGGCGAGCGATCCGATGATGACGAACGACAGCGCATAGTGGGTCTGCCGGAAGGGGAAGGGGAAGAGCGCGTACCACTGGTAGGTGTTGAGCAGCCCGATCACGATCTGCACGAGTGAAGCGGAGACGAACAGCGCGATCGAGATGCGTTCAAGCAGGTGCGGGAAGGAACGCACCGCGGGCGTCTGGAACAGCGACGGGAAGACGGAGTACAGCTTGGCGAAGATCAGCGGCAAGCACAGGATGCCGGCCGTGATGTGGATGCCCTGCGTCAGCTGGTAGAGCCAGGTCGGCCGGGTGGTGAACACCATCCAGGGCAGCGGATCCTGCAGGAAGTGGCTGTAGACGCCCGTGCCGAAGCACAACAGGAAAGCCGCAGCGAGCAGCCTCCCGATCACTACGGCGGTGCGCGGGCCGCGCGACGGTGCGTCGAGCGATGCGCGCAGCCGGTTCAGGATCGTCTGCACGGTCTGCAGCACCATGGTCGGCCCCCTTCTCACGGCACGCGGAAAAGGCGGCCTGATGACTGGTTCGTAGCCGACCGTCGTTCCGACAGGATAGTGCCATGCGAATTCTCCTCACCGCGCTCTTGCTCACGGCGAGCGCGGTCGGAACCGCATTGACGGTGGCGGCTCTGCCCTTCTACGACCACGAGAGGGGCGAGGTGCAGCCACTCGTCTTCGCGACGGCGGGGCTCTGGGTGCTGTTCGCTCTCGCCGTCGTCTCGCTGCGCGGGATTGGGACGCGGGCATCCGTCGTTCTCGTGCTCGTCGGGTCGCTGGCGATCGGTGTCTCGGCCATGGCGGGGCCGCCGAACACGAGCACCGACTCCGCGAGGTACGCGTGGGACGGCATCGTGCAGAACGCGGGCGTCTCGCCGTACCGCTACGTTCCGGCGGCCGCGCAGCTCGAGCACCTGCGTACCGACTGGCTCTTCCCCGCCCCGGTCGACGCGGCAGACGGCACGCCGGAGTGCACCGGCGACCGCATCATGTCGGCGAAGGAGCCGGGCAGCGGCGACCTCGTGTGCACCGCGATCAACCGCGCGACGGTTCCGACCATCTACCCGCCGGCGAGCGAGCTGGTCTTCGCCGCCGTGCGCCTGTTCACCGGGCCGGGCCCCGAATACTGGCCCATGCAGCTGCTTGGCCTGCTCACGAGCCTCGCGGTCACCGCGCTCCTCCTCCGCACCCTCGTCGCGAGCGGCAGGGACCCGCGCTGGGCTGCGCTCTGGGGATGGTGCCCGCTCGTGGCCACGGAGGGCATCACCAATTCGCACATCGACATCGTGAGCGCCCTCCTCCTCCTCGCCGCCACGGTGCTCGTCGCGGCCGGCAGGCGGTGGGCGGGCGGTATCGCCCTCGGGTTGTCGATCGCGACCAAACTCATCCCCGTCATCGGCGCCCCCGCGCTGCTGGGTCGGCGACCGTGGGGCATCGTCGTCGCGTCGGTCGCGACCTTCCTGCTCCTGTACGTGCCGTACATCGCCACCGACGGCCTCCGGGTGCTCGGCTACCTGCCTGGATACCTCAGCGAGGAGGGCTACGAGAGCGGCAACCGGTTCGTCATGCTCTCCCTCGTCGCGCCCGGGGCGGCGGCGACCGTGCTGGCCGCGGTGCTCATCGCCGGCACGGCGCTCCTCGTCTGGTGGAAGACCGACCCAGCGAACCCGTGGATGGGGCAGCTGCTCATGATCGGCACGGTGCTGCTCGTCGTGACGCCGCGCTACCCCTGGTACGCGCTGCTGCTCGTGCCGATGGTCGCGATGACGGGCCGGTGGGAATGGCTCGCCGTACCGCTCGCCCTCACCGAGCGCCTTCTCGTGCCATCCGTCGACCTGACGCGGGTGACGGTGGCTGTCGCGGTCGTGTTCATCGTCGTCGTGAGCGTGCGGCGGGCCGGATGGGTGATCGTCAGCCCCCGGAATCCCGCGAAATCTGCGCCGCCGAGGTAACGGAACGGTAACGGAGCGAACGGATTCCAATCCGGTTCGGTGAGGGGACCGAACCCCATGCACACCGAAAGTTCGCTTCGATCAAAGGATTTCATCATGCGCAAGTTCTACAAGGCAGCCACCGCGTTCGCCGCCGCGTCGCTTCTCGTCGGTGGCCTCGCCGCCTGCTCCTCGACCGCCGCCGAGAGCGACACCTCGTCGTCCGACGGCACGTCCTCCTCCTCCGAGGCGACCGCAGACCCGACTCCCCTCGCCTCGATCCCCGCCCTCGACGGCAAGGACACGCAGGTCACGCTCGACGCCGGCTTCCTCGAGGCCCTCACGACGCTCGGCCTCACCCCCGGCGTCACCGGCACCGCGACGCTCGACGCCGCAACCGGAACGCTCGCCTTCCCGATCACCGGCGGAAACGTCGACTACTACGACCCCGAAGAGGACTACCGTCCCTACGTCCAGGGCGAGATCGACCACGACGGCTCCGGCATCACGCTGACCGCCGGCGAGACCGTCGTCGGACTCAGCGACTTCAAGATCGACCCGGGAACCTCGCGCCTCACCGGTACCGTCACCGCCAACGGCGAGGAGGTCGGACAGGACATCTTCATCTTCAACCTCGACGGCACCACCCTCAAGCCGCTTGCTCAGGACGCCGACGGCAACGCCGTTCTCGAGGGCACCACGGTCTACGTGAGCAGCGACGCTGCCGACCTGCTGAACTCGACCTTCGGCACCACCGCTGTCACCGACCAGCTGGTCGTCGGCATCGCCAAGATCACCGCCAAGGCTGCCGCGTAACCCACAGCACCTTCACGAAGAGGCCCGCCCCGCTCACGCGGGGTGGGCCTCTTCATGTGCAAGGGAGACAATTGTGTGGCAAACGAGACGACGGAAGGAGCAGCGATGACAGCCCTACTCGAGCGCGCTCGCTCCTCCACGGGCGAGCGCGCCAGGCGCGAACATCGTCTCGCCGCCCCGCTGCTCGTCGGCCTCCTCGGTCTCGTGATCTCCCTCGCGAGCACGACGGTGCCATCCGTCTGGTACGACGAGGCGGCCACCATCACCGCGGCGACCAGGGACTGGGGACAGTTGTGGGCGATGGTCGCACACGTCGACGCCGTGCACGCTGCCTACTACGCCATGATGCACCTGGTCTTCGACGTCGTCGGGTACTCGCCACTGAGCCTCCGCGCACCGAGTGCCGTCGCGATCGGCATCGCCGCCGCCCTCGCCGTCGTGCTCGCCCGGATGTTCGACCGGCCACGGCTCGGGGTGATCGCCGGCATCGTCTTCTGCCTGCTGCCGCGCACCATCTGGGCGGGTGCGGAGGGCCGCTCCTACGCCCTCACCGCAGCCCTCGCCCTGCTCATGACGGTGCTGCTCGTGCTCGCCGCGCGATCCGGCTCGCGCCTGCACTGGGCGTTCTATGCCGTCGCCGTCGTCGCATCCTGTCTCGTCTTCGTCTATCTCGCGCTCATCGTCGTCGCTCACGCCGTCACCCTGGCCTGGTGGGTCGTCGTGAGTCGGCGGGCCGCGATGCCGTCGGTCGCTCGCTGGCTGGGGTGGACGGCGCTGTCCATCCTCGTCGTGCTCCCGTTCTTCCTGCTGGTGCGGGGCCAGAGCGGGCAGGTGAACTGGATCGAGCGGCCGGGTGCCGCAACCGGTCGACAGGTGTTCCAGACCCAGTGGTTCATGTTCGACCGGCCCTACGCCGCGGTGGGCTGGGTGCTTCTCGTCGCGGGCGCCGCGGTGCTCGTGCGACGCTCCCGCGCGCTCTCCCTCGGCGCGGTGGCGCTGCCCGTGCTCGTCGTGCCGACCGCCGCGCTCCTGCTCGTGAGCGTGAGCTACATCCCGGTGTACACGCCGAGGTATCTCACCATGTGCGTGCCCTTCGCCGCCCTCGTGATCGGGGCGGCCGTCGACGCGGTGCGGCCGAGGCTCGTCGCGGTCGTCGCGCTCGCCGCGCTCGTCGCGCTCGCCGTTCCCCAGTTCAGGGAGCTGCGCGCGCCCGAGGCCAAAGACCACTCGTCGTGGTCGCAGGTCGCCGACGTCATCGCCGATGATCGAGCCGAGCTGGGCGATCCGGCGACCGCGATCATCTACGGCACCGTGAAGCGGCACCTGACGGCAAGCTCACGCGTGATCGCCTACGCCTACCCCGAGGCTTTCGAGAACACCGTCGACGTGAACATCGACACGCCCGCCGCGGAGACAGGTCGCCTCTGGGAGACGCGGATCCCCCTCGCCGAGGGCATGCCGCGACTCGCGGGCACGGACGTCGCCTACCTCGTCACGGGAATCACGCGGGATCGCCGGGCCGCCGTCACCGAGGTGCTCGCGGGCGCGGGCTGGCACGTCTCCGAGGAATGGAGCCTCACCTGGGTGAACGTGCTGCGCTTCGAGCGCGACTGACTCGCCGGGAGACCGTCTACGCGACGCGCACCTGGATGGTGTGCCAGCCCTCGGCGCCATCCGGTACGACGTCGACCCGCTGCTCCTTCTGGGTGAAGCCCGAAGCATCCGTCGCCCGAACCTCGATCGTGTAGTCGCCGGTCGTCGCCTCCCACTCGATGTGCCACTGCCGCCACGTGTCGATCGAGATGGCCGGGGCCAGGATCGCCTCGCGCCACGGCTCGTTGTCGATGCGCACCTCGACCTTGTCGATACCGACATGCTGCGCCCACGCGACGCCCGCGATGGCGACGGTTCCGGCCTGGAGCTCGGTGCCGAAGCTCGGAACATCGATGCGCGACGACGTCTTCACGGGGCCCTTTGCCGACCAGCCGCGCTCCGTCCAGTAGGCCGACTCCTGCGCGAACGTGCTCACCTTGAGCTCCACGACCCACTTGGTCGCGGAGACGTAGCCGTACAGGCCGGGCACGACCATGCGCACCGGGAAGCCGTGCTCGATCGGGAGAGCCTCACCGTTCATGCCGACCGCAAGGAGGCTGTTGCGCTGCTCGTCCTCGAGCACCGCGAGCGGCGTCGTCGCCGTCCAGCCGTCCTGGCTGGTCGACAGCACGACGTCGGCGCCCTTCTTCGGCACCGCTCGCTTGAGCAGCTCACGCACGGGGTAGCCGAGCCACGTGGCGTTGCCCGTCAGCTGGCCGCCCACCTCGTTCGAGACGCACATGAGCGTCACGTAGGCCTCGACGAGCGGCAGAGCGAGCAGCTCCTCGAAGGTCACCTCGATCTCGTTCTCGACCATGCCCGTGATCGTGAGCTTCCACTGCGCCGCGTCGATCACGGGCACCTGCAGCGCCGTGTCGATGCGGTAGAAGTCCTCGTTGCTCGAGACGAGCCGCGACACCCCGTCGATGTCGAGCTGGGCGCCGGCGGGGATGGCGGGGGCGGCCACGGCCGGGGCCGGCAGTTTCAGGGCGGCACGCACGGCCGTGACGGCCGCGCTGCCGGCGTTCATCGCGCGCGCCGCGACGCCGACGACGACGGATGCGGCGGCCGTGCCGACGAGCACCGTGAGGAAGCCGCGCCGGCTCACCGCCGCCTGCCGCGAATCGAGGGGGTCGTCGGATGCCGCGTCGTGACGCCACGCGCGCAACCGATCGGTGGCAATCCGAAGCGCGGTGACACCCGCGACCATGCCGAGCACCGTCGGCACGGCCCAGATCGCGGTCGACTCAGCGCGGGTCGTGACCGCGAAGGTGGCGATGCCGGCGACCACCACGAGCCCGACGATGCCGAGGGGCGGGCGGCGCAGCTGCAGCACGCCGATGGCCGCGGCGAGGAGGGCGACGACGACCCCGAGGCTGACGAGCAGCACGATCTTGTCTGCCGTGCCGAAGAGGTCGATGACGAGGTCTTTGAGCCACGACGGCACGAGGTCGATGACGAGGGCGCCGACGGCGAGCAACGGACCGCTCGCGGGGGCGAGGATGAGCGCCGCGACCTCGGCAACCGCGAGGGTGACAGCCGCCGACACCAACCCCACGAGGGCGGCCCACAGATTCTCGCGACGTCTCGTCATGGACGTGCCCCTCGCCTCGTTCGCTGCTGGATACGGCGAAGTTTACGCACTCAGGATGCGAGCGCCGTGAACGGGCCCGCTGGCCCGCACCACGGTGAGTTCCGCGGCCTCGAGCGCCGTCTGCAGCTCGAGCGCCCCGTCGTGATCGGCGACAAGGAACGCGACGGTGGGGCCGGAGCCGGAGACGATGCCGGCGAGCGCGCCGTTGTTCTCGCCCAGTTCGAGCACGGCCGAGAGGGAGGGCTGGAGGTGGAGGGCGGGGGCCTGCAGGTCGTTGTAGAGCGTCTCGGCGAGCATGAGCGGGTCGCCCGCGCGCAAAGCCTGCAGCACGTTGGCGTCGACGCTCGGCGTCGTGGTCGCCGGAAAGATGTCCTGGGCGTGGCGGTCGCGGTGCATGTCGAGCTCGTTGTACACGGCGGGCGTGCTGAGGCCGAACTCGGCGAGGGCCAGCACCCAATGGAACTGGCCCTTGGCGAGGGCGGGGCTGAGCTGGTCGCCGCGACCCGTTCCGATCGCCGTTCCGCCGGTGAGCGCGAACGGCACGTCGGAACCGAGCTGGCCGGCGAGCGCGAGCATCTGCTCGCGCGGCAATTGTGTGCCCCACAGGGTGTCACACGCGAGGAGCGTCGCCGCGGCATCCGCCGAGCCGCCGCCCATGCCGCCCGTCACGGGCACGTGCTTGTCGATGTGCAGTCGCACTCCGCCGCGATAGCCGGTGGCACGGGCGAGCAGTCGGGCGGCCTTGATGGCGATGTTCGACCCGTCTGTCGGCACCCGGGAGAGTTCCACGGTTCCGCCGACGCGCACGGAGAAATCGTCGGCGGCCGTCGCGCGCACGTCTTCGTAGAGGGAGACCGCCTGGTAGGCGATGGCGACGTCGTGGTACCCGTCGTCGAGCAGAGCGCCGACCTTGAGGAAGACGTTGATCTTGCCCGGTGCGCGTGCGTGCACCACGGTTGAGACGGCCGGGGTGGTCATGAGTCCAACCTAGTCGAGCGCTTTGGTGTGTTTCACCAGCGAGAGGGCAGGGTATCCTGCCTCGTCATCCCCTGCCGCTACAGCGCGGCGGTGCGCGCGACGGCGAGGAAGTCGAGCATCGTGAGCTCCTCGCCCCGGCTCGTCGGCGCGAGTCCGGCGGCCTCGAGACGTGCGGTCGCACGGGCTGAGTCGCCGAGCACGACGGAGAGCGACTGCCGCAGCATCTTGCGTCGCTGCTGGAACGCGGCGTCGATGATCGCGAAGGTCGCGAGCCGTTCCTGTTCGGTTCCGGGCAGCTCTGCGCGCTCGAAGCCGACGAGAATCGAGTCGACGTTAGGCACCGGCCAGAACACCTGGCGGCTCACCTTGCCGTGCGTGCGCCACGTGCCGTACCAGGCCGCCTTCGCGCTCGGGGCGCCGTAGACCTTCGAGCCGGGAGGCGCGGCGAGCCGTTCGCCGACCTCGGCCTGCACCATGACGAGCCCGCGGGTGAGCGAGGGGAAGTGCTCGAGGAAGTGCAGCAGCACGGGAACGGAGACGTTGTACGGCAGGTTGGCAACGAGCACGCTCGGCGACTGCGGCAGCTCGGTCACCTTCATCGCGTCGTCGGTGATGACGGTGAGACGTGCGTCCGGCTGCAGCTCTGCGACCGTCACCGGCAGCTGCGCGGCGAGGCGCGTGTCGATCTCGACGGCGACGACATCCGCCCCCGTCTCGAGCAGGCCGAGGGTGAGCGAGCCGAGTCCCGGCCCGATCTCCACCGCGGTCTCCCCCGCGACCACACCGGCGACGCGGACGATTCGGCGCACCGTGTTGGCGTCGATGACGAAGTTCTGGCCCAGTTTCTTGGTCGGCTGGATGTCGAGAAGCGCGGCGAGGTCGCGGATCTCGGCGGGGCCGAGCAGGGTCGCCACTAGCTCGAACTGCCGTCCTGCGGCAGCGTCGGAAGCTGGATCGAACCCGTCATGGGAGGCATCTCGTAGGTGTCGTCCTCGTACGCGTCGCGCGGCTGCGTGACGGGCTCCGCGTCCCACATGCCGTACACCTCTTCGGTGTTGGAGGTCACGAGGGCGGCGAGCATCGACACATCAGTGCCGAGGTGGGCCGCCATCGCACGCAGCGTGGTCGGCAGCATGTACGGCGAGTTGAGACGGCCGCGGTGGGGCATGGGGGTCAGATACGGGGCATCCGTCTCGACCAGCAGGAGGTGGCGGGGCACGACTTCGAGCGCCTCGCGCAGGTCGTGCGCGTTCTTGAACGTGACGGTGCCGGAGAAGGAGAGGTACCAGCCGTTGGCGACCGCGGTGCGCGCGAGGTCCGCGTCGCCGCTGAAGCAGTGGAATACGACCTTCTCCGGGGCGCCGACGCGCAGCAGGGTCTGGATGACGTCGTCGTGGGCGTCGCGGTCGTGGATCTGCAGCGCGAGACCGTGCTTCTTCGCGATCTCGATGTGCGCCTCGAAGGAGCGCATCTGGGCGCCTCGCCCGTCTTCGCCCGTGCGGAAGTAGTCGAGTCCGGTCTCGCCGATGGCGCGCACGCGGGGCCTCGAAGCGAGCTCGTCGATCGCCGCGATGGCCTCGTCGAGGCGCCCCTCGCTCTCGTAGCGTGGTGCCTCGTTCGGGTGGATGGCGACGGCCGCGAGCACGCGCGGTTCGATCGCCGCGAGTTCCGCCGACCACAGCGAGGAGCCCATGTCGGTTCCGACCTGCACGACCCCGCGAACTCCGACGGCGGAGCCCTTGTCGAGGTGCGCGTGGTAGTCGAACTCGTCGCTCCCCGGCACACCGGAGGGGTCGAGATGTGTGTGGTTGTCGTAGATTCCCACGACCAGTGCCTCGGGCACGGCGGCGTAGCTCGACTCGGACATCACACGCTCCAAACTCTTATCCTGCTATCTCGGTGGGTTCGATTCGAGGGAACAGTGCCTCGAGGGTGCCGACGCGGCTGCCGACGGGAAGCTGGCCCCAATGGCCGGCATCGACGATCACCTGGTCGGTGAGGGCGCCGAGACCTGCGGCGGCACCGAGACCGGCCCACAGCTTCGCGGTCGCCTCGGGAACTACGGGCGAAAGCAGCACGGCGAGCGCCCGCAGGCCCTCCGTCGCCGTGTAGAGGACGCTGCCGAGCCGCTCGCGGGTCTCGTCCTTCTTGGCGAGCACCCACGGCTCCTGCAGCGTGATGTAGCCGTTGAGCTCGTCGACGATCGTCCAGATGGCCGCGAGGGCCTCGTGGATCGCCAGCCGGCCGATCGCGGCATCCGCTGTGTCGGCGGCCGTGCGCACGACGGCCTGCACCTTGAGGTCGTCGGCCGTGTAGTCGGCGGGGGCTGGCACGACGCCGTCGTAGTAGCGGTTGACCATGGCGATGACGCGCGAAGCGAGGTTGCCGAATCCGTTGGCGAGCTCGGACTGGTAGCGGGCCGCAAGGTCCTCCCAGCTGAACGAGCCGTCCTGGCCGAAGTTGATCGCGCTCATGAAGTAGTAGCGGAAGGCGTCCACACCGAAGGTGTCGGTGATCTGGCTCGGCGCGATGCCGGTCAGCTTCGACTTCGACATCTTCTCGCCACCGACGAGCAGCCAGCCGTGGCCGAAGACCTGCTTGGGCGGCTGGAGTCCGGCGGCCATGAGCATCGCGGGCCAGATGACGGCGTGGAAGCGCGCGATGTCTTTGCCGACGAGCTGCGTCGCGGGCCAGCGGCGCTGGAACTCCTCGTCGTCGACGCCGTAGCCGATCGCGGTGATGTAGTTGAGCAGCGCGTCGAACCACACGTAGAGCACGTGCGAGTCGTCCCACGGGATCTTGATGCCCCAGTCGAAGCTCGACCGCGAGATGGAGAGGTCGGAGAGCCCCTGCTTGACGAACTGCAGGATCTCGTTGCGCACGCTCTCCGGCTGGATGAAGTCGGGACGCTCCTCGTAGAGGTCGAGCAGGCGCTGCTGGAAGTCGCTCATGCGGAAGAAGTAGTTCTTCTCCTTCAGCACCTCGATGGGGCGCGAGTGGATCTTGCACACCAGCTGGCCGGCGTAGTCGCCGGTCTCGGTCTCCATCAGGTCGTCGAGCTGCTTGTACTCCTCGCAGCCGACGCAGTAGTAGCCCTCGTACTCGCCCGAGTAGATGTAGCCGTCATCGTGCAGTTTCTGCAGGAAGATCGTGACGGCTTCCTCGTGACGCTTGTCGGTGGTGCGGATGAAGTCGTCGTTGCGGATGTTGATCGTCTCGAGCAGCGGCAGCCACGCCTCCTCGACGAGCTTGTCGGCCCAGGCCTGCGGGGTCGTGTCGTTCGCGACGGCGGTGCGCAGGATCTTCTGGCCGTGCTCGTCGGTGCCCGTCAGCAACCAGGTGTCGTCGCCGCTCTGCCGGTGCCAGCGTGCGAGTACGTCAGCCGCAACTTCGGTGTACGCGTGACCGATGTGCGGCACGTCGTTGACATAGAAGATGGGCGTCGCAATGTAAAAGGAATCACCGGCGGCCATGGGTTCTATCCTAAAGGCCCGTCCCGAAAGTTACGGCCCGCTCGCGTTTGGGCGCCGTGCCCGGACCAGCGAGTGGTCACTCGGTGTCGCTCCCCGGGCGCCGGAGGAACACTTCGCGACAACTCGGCGCCGGAGCGGGCCCGTTCTCGCGGTGTCAGCGGGCGGCGAGCGCGCCCTCGTACAGGTCGCGCTTGCTGAGACCAGTCTCCTCGGCGACCTCGGCGGCGGCCTCCTTGAGCCGCGACCCCTCGGTGACGAGCTTGAGCACCTGCGCGATCCCGGTCGGCAGGTCGGATGTCGCGGGCACGGCACCCTCCACCACGATGCAGATCTCGCCCCTCACGCCATCCGCGAAGTGGTCGGCCACCTCGCGCGCTGTTCCGCGCTTGACCTCCTCGTGCAGCTTGGTGAGCTCGCGGCAGACGGCGATGCGCCGGTCGTCACCGAGCGCCACGGCGAGGTCGCGCAGCGCGTCGCCCAGCCGGTTCGGGCTCTCGAAGAAGACCATGGTGCGCTGCTCGCGCGCGAGGGCTGCGAAGTAGGCGACGCGACTCTTGCGCGGCAGGAACCCCTCGAAGCTGAACCGGTCGGTCGGCAGCCCGGACAGCGCGAGTGCGGTGAGCACCGCGGACGGCCCCGGAATAGCGGTGACGGTCACGCCGAGCACGGCCGCGGCCGCCACGAGCGGGAAGCCGGGGTCGCTGATGGCTGGCATGCCGGCATCCGTCAGCACCAGCACGTCCTGGTCGCGGCCGAGCTCGGCGATCTCCGCCGCCTTCTCCGCCTCGTTGTGCTCGTGCAGCGCGATGAGGCGCGGCCGGTTCTCGACGCCGAGGGCACGCATGAGATGGATGGTCGTGCGGGTGTCCTCCGACGCGATGATCTCCGCGTTGCCGAGCGCCTCGATCAGCCGCCTCGACGCATCGCCGAGATTGCCGATGGGGGTCGCCGCGAGAATGATCACGGTCCATTCTCCCACCGGCGTGAAAGTACGATTGCGGGGTGACCCTCCCGCACGGCGACGACACGCGAACGCAGGCGATCGACGCGCTCGTCGAGGAGTCGCCCTCGGCCCTCAGGCACGTCGACGGGAGCGCCTCGACAGGCTCAGCGACCGAGGCGACGAGCTCCGTGAGCCCGCTGCGCCGTCGGCTGGTGAGGTGGGCGGCCCCGGCGATCGTCGTTCTCGTCGCATCCGTCACCCGGCTCTGGAACCTCGGCTCCCCCCACTCTCTCGTCTTCGACGAGACCTTCTACGTCAAGGACTCCTGGACGCTGTGGAACCTTGGCTACTCGTCGGAGTGGCCCGCCGAGGCCGACACGAGCTTCAATGCCGGGCTCACACACATCTTCACCACCGACCCGTCGTTCGTCGTGCACCCGCCGCTCGGCAAGTGGCTCATCGCGCTCGGCATGGCGGCCCTCGGTCCCGAGTCGAGCGTCGGCTGGCGCATCAGCACGGCAATCGTCGGCATCCTGGGCGTGATCCTGGTGATGGTCATCGCGAAGAAGCTCTTCGACTCGACGCTGCTCTCCGTGATCGCGGGCGGCCTGTTCGCGATCGACGGCAACGCCATAGTGATGAGCCGCATCGCGCTGCTCGACACCTACGTGATGTTCTTCGCGCTGCTCGGCTTCGGGGCGATCCTGCTCGACCGCACGTGGATGGAGCGGCGACTCGGCGAATGGGTGCGACGGCGCACGGATGCCGTCGGCAGCACCGACTGGGGCCCGTCGCTGTGGTGGCGTCCCTGGTTGATGGCCGCGGCGCTCGCGTTCGGGCTCGCCTCGGCGGTGAAGTGGAGCGGCTTCTACTTCCTCGCCGCTTTCGCCGTGTACACCCTCGTCGTCGATGCCCTCGCCCGGCGTCGCGCCGGCGTGTTCTTCTGGGGTTCCGGCACCCTCATCAAACAGGCGCCGGTGAGCTTCCTCCTCACCGTGCCGATCGCGGCGGCCGCGCACATGACCACCTGGATCAGCTGGTTCACGACCGACAACGGCTACTACCGGCACTGGGCCGACGCCGCCGGCAATGCGTGGAGCGGCGCGCTCTCGTGGGTTCCGCTGTCGGTGCAGAGCTGGTGGCACTTCCAGTCGAGCGTCTACGCGTACCACGTGGGTGAGATGCGGCCCCACGGCTACCAGGCGAATCCGCTCACGTGGCTCTTCCTGGTGCGGCCGACGAGCATGTACTGGCAGTCGTCGGCGAACGGACAGAACGGATGCGACGCCGCGTCGTGTGGCGCTTCGATCACCGGCATCGCCAACCCGCTCATCTGGTGGGCGGCCACCGCCGCCATCCTGTATCTCGTCTACCGCCTGGCGCGGTACCGCGAGTGGCGCGTGGGACTCGTGCTCATGGGCATGGTCGCCGGCTACCTGCCATGGATGATGTACCTGCAGCGCACGGTCTTCCAGTTCTACACGATCGCCTTCGAGCCATACATGATCCTCGGGCTGACGATGGTTATCGGCCTGCTGCTCGGCGACCGGCACGACCCGCCCGGCCGGAGGGCCCGCGCGCTGCCGTTCGTCATCGCGTTCCTCGCGCTCGCCGCGCTCATCAGCGTCTTCTACTGGCCGCTGTGGACGGGCATGCAGCTCGACATCCGCTGGATCCGGCTGCACTGGTGGCTGCCGACCTGGCGCTGACCGACCCTCGCGGCAGGTTACGACGCGTTGCGCGCCCCGGCGCCGCGGTCGGTGGTTGTCGATAGCGTGATGCCATGACCGTTCCCGGCCCCCTGCTCAGCTCCCCCGTCGTCAGCACGCAGTGGCTTGCCGACCACCTCGGGGCCGACAATCTCGTGGTGCTGGATGCTTCGGCTCTGCCCTTCGTCGCGCCGAACGGCCGCACCGGCTATCTCACGGGCCACGAGCAGTATCTCGTGCACGGCCACGTGCCCGGGGCGATCTTCGCCGACCTCATCGACGAGTTCTCCGACCCGGATGGCGCGTACCCGTTCACGCGCCCGACCGCCGGACGGTTCGCGGCGGCCGCGGCAGCCGTCGGCGTCACCGACCATTCCACGGTCGTGATCTACGACTCGCTCGCGGGGCAGTGGGCGTCGCGGGTGTGGTGGCTGTTTCGCGGGTTCGGCTTCGACAACGCCGCGGTGCTCGACGGCGGCCTCATGAAGTGGAAGGCCGAGTCGCGCGAGGTCGATCGCGGCCACGTGGAGGCCACGCCTGGCAAGTTCACGCCGACCGAGCGTCCGTCGCTGTGGGTCGACAAGGCGGAGGTGGAACGCATCGTCGCGGGAGACGGAGCCGCGTCGCTCGTCTGCGCGGTTCCGTCGCGGGAGTTCGCGGGCGAGGAGGGCCGCCGAGCGCGACCGGGACACATCCCGGGCAGCCTCAGCGTGCCCGCGATCGGGCTCGTCGACGCGGAGAGCAATGCCTTGCTGCCTGTCGCCGAACTGAAGCGCGCGTTCGCATCCGCGCTCGCGGCGGAACGCGTCGTCGCCTACTGTGCGGGCGGCATCTCCGCGGCATTCGACGCCCTCGCCCTGACCCTGCTCGGTCACCGCAACGTCGCCGTCTACGACGGGTCGCTCAACGAGTGGGTCGACGATGCGGCGGCTCCGGTGGTCACCGGAGCCTGACGCGGGGCGGCGTTCGTCTCACGCGGACGCCTTCAGCGCGTCGACGAGATGGGTGACGACATCGGCGGGCAGCGTCGAGGGCACCAGCAGCTCGATCGCGCGAGTCATGTCAGGATCACGCAGTTCGAGCGCCGTCACACCGGGACGCTGGAGACGCGCCTCCCCCGCCGGCATCACGGCGATGCCTGAGCCTGCCGCGACGTATGCGGCCACGACGCGGTAGTCGTCACTACGGGCACCGGCACGGAGCGAGAACCCCGCTCGCCGCGCCACCGTGACGATCATGGATTCGAGAGGCTCGTCCACGTGCGCCCCGAGTATCCATCTCTCGTCGGCGAGGTCGGCGATGGACGTCGCTCCGGAGTCCGCCAGGCGATGATTCGTCGGCACGAAGACCATGAGACTCTCGTCGAACAGCGGTATACGCCGGAATCCGGCCGGACAGCGAGCCGGGCGGGCCGCGGTCGAATAGACGAACGCGGCATCCAGGCCCAGGTTCTCCAGGCGCCCCATCACGACGTCCATCTCGGCCTCGACGACCGAGACGTTCAGCCCCTCCTCCTCGAGGCGTCGAACGAGGCTGGGCAGAGCTCGCGCCGCGAGCGTGGGGAACATGGCGATTGTCACTCGGGTGCGCTGGAGTTCGACGAATTCCCGAACCTCGGCGCGAGCCCGATGGGCGCGGCCGATTATCGCGCGAGCATGAGGCAGCATGGCGGTGCCCGCCGCCGTGAGGGCCGTACCGCTGGCTCGTGCCACGACCACGGGTGCACCGGCCTCACGCCCGAGCCGCGTGAGGTGGTGCGTCACGGTTGGCTGACTCCAGCCGAGCGCCTCCGCGGCGCGCGAGACGGAATGGTGGTCGGCTACCGCGGCCAAGGCGGTCAGTTGGCGTAGATCCAGCATCCCTGATCTATAGCAGCTATTGACGACCCGAGGTAACTCAATATTCCCTTCGGGGGCGGATGCCGCGAGAGTTGCGAGCGTGAGCATACTTCGAGATGACAAGCAGACCGTCGGTTCCCTCAGCCTTGCCGAAGAGAGACTGCTCGACTCGATCGACGAGGCCGCGCTCGTGCAGGATCTCGTCGACCAGATCCGCATCCCCAGTGTCACCGGCACGGACGCCGAGTCGGAACTGCAGAACCGCGTCGCGTCCCAGCTCGACGGCCTGGGGTTCGACGTCGACGCCTGGAAGCTCGATCTGCCGATGCTGCAGTCTCATGCCGACTTCCCCGGTATCGAGGCACCTCGCACCGAGGGGTACGGAGTCGTGGGCTCCCTTGGCCCGGCCGGCACCCCCGCCATCGTGTTGCAGGGGCACGTCGATGTGGTGCCCATCGGAGACCCCGACAAGTGGGTCGACCGCGACCCGTTCAGCGGCTCGGTGCGGGAGGGCGCGGTGCACGGTCGCGGGGCGTGTGACATGAAGGCCGGCTCCGCCGCGAATCTCGCGGTGGCACGCGCACTCGTCGCGTCGGGCGTCACCCTCGAACGAGGGTTTGCCCTGCACTCCGTCGTCAGCGAAGAGGATGGCGGACTCGGCGCCTTCGCGACCCTCTTGCGCGGGCACGGCGGCGATGCCGCAGTCATCACCGAACCGACGAGCGGGCGGATCGTCGTGGCCAACGCCGGAGCGCTGACCTTCGAGTTGCGCGTCGCGGGTCGCGCCGCTCACGGCAGCACGCGCCTCGAGGGACACAGCGCGATAGACGCGTTCCTGCCGATCTACGCCGCCATGCACGAACTGGAACGCGAACGCAATCGGAGGCCGGACCGCCTGTTCGCCGACTATCCCCTGCCCTATCCCATCTCCCTCGGCACGGTGCGCACGGGCGATTGGGCGAGCAGCGTCCCTGACCTCCTCATCGCGGAGGGACGACTCGGCGTCCAACTCGGTGAGGACGTGCGGCAGGCTCGCCTCTCGTTCGAGTCGGCGATCGCAGCGGCCGCTGCTCGAGATCCTTGGCTGCGCGACAACCCCGTCGAGGTCGCCTGGCCGGGAGGCCAGTTCGCGAGCGGATGGATCGAGACGCACCATCCGCTCGTCGACGAGATGAGCGCGGCGATCGGCGATGTCGAACGACGCCAGCCCCTGCTCGGCGCGGCCCCCTACGGCAGCGATCTACGCCTCTACTCCGGCATGGCCGGCATCCCGTCTCTCCACTACGGCCCGGGGGACGTCCGCTGTGCGCACGCCCCCCGGGAGCAGGTGCTCATCGACGAGCTGGTGCGGTGCACGCGATCGCTCGCACTGCTCGTCGCGCGGCGATGCGGAGCGCATCTCTGACCGGCCGTACTCCCGGACGCGCGTGCAGTCATGAGGCGATGGCTCCTCGTCGCGTCGTCCTGCTCGGCCGGTTGCATCTCGCCACCGGCCGGGTGCTGCTCGTCGTGCTCGTGTACCGGCGCGAGGTCCACCTTCCCGACGACGCCGCGGCTACGGCAGCAGGGCCAGCAGACTCGCGGCGTCGGTGACGGGCAGCGCGCAGACGAAGTCACGGCAGAGGTAGGCGGTCGACGAGCCGTCGCGCGTGGAACGGCCCTCGAACAACTCGAATCCGGCCTCCGCGAACGCGAGCGCCTGGTCGGCGGTGACGATGCCCACCACGGCTCCCGAACGTTGCCACGCCTGGGCGACGGATGCGACATCCGTGCCGTCCTCGTGCTGGAGTCCGGTGACGACGACGAGTTGCGTCGCGTCGGCCCCGAGAGCGCTCATCACACCGAGTGCGCCGCCGAACGCGATCGGTCCCGCCACGGCGAGCGGGGCGAGCGACTCCATCGCGGCGGTCGTAGCGGCAAGGTACCTCGGGTCGGCGGTGAGGGAGTAGAGGCGGTGGGCGGCACCGGCGACCGCACTCATGCCGCTTGGATACGCGCCCTCGCTCGGGTCGCTCGCGAGGGCGAGGCCGTGGGCGGCGAGCACCGGGTCGGCACCGCCGGGCACCGCGAAGGCGGGCGCGTTCCCCGGGTTTGTCGGAGGGTCGTTCGGGAGCGTCGCGTCGACGAGCTGTCTCGCCGCGGTCGCGTAGCGCACCTCGCCGCTCACGAGCGCGAGGTCGAGCAGCCCGCCCGCGAACATGCCGTAGTCCTCGAGCGTCGCGCGCGCGGCGGAGACGCTGTCGTCGATGGACGCGCGCACGAGCCGGTCGGCCGTCACATGCTTCGCGAGCAGGTAGTCGGCCGCGCGCGACGCCTCGTGCACCCACTCGGGATGGTCGAGTCGTGCACCGGCCGCGGCGAGCCCGCCGATGGCGAGTCCGTTCCACCCGGTGAGGATCTTGCGGTCGAGCGCCGGGGGCGGCTGGGCGGCACGGTCGTCGGCGTCGAGGGCGTAGTACCCGCCCTCGACGCGTTCCCCGTCGACCGTGCTCTCGCTGTCTTGCGCGGAGGCGAACGCGCCGCCATCCTGTTGCATCACGGAGACGAGGAACGACGCGATGCCCTCGGCCACCTCATGGCTGCCGACGCGCGCGTAGGCGCCCAGGAGCAACGCGTTGTCGTAGAGCATGCGCTCGTAGTGCGGGTCGCTCCAGTCGCGCCGGGTCGAGTAGCGGAAGAAACCGCCCTCGACGGCGTCGCGCAGGTCGGACCGCGCCATCGCCGCGAGCGTTCGCTCGGCCAGGCTCTGCGCGGCGCCGTCGCCGAGGGAGCCGCGGTCGAGCAGCAGGCCGATGACGGTCGCCACCGGGAACTTCGGGGCGCCGCCGAAGCCGCCGAACTCCGCGTCTTCGTACGCGGCGAGCTCGGCGACGATGGCGGAGAACTGCTCGTCACCGGGCAGGGGGCCCGGGCGACGCTCGCCGAGCGCGCGCATCGCCTCGCTGATCTGCGACGCGTTCGACTGCGCCTCCGTGCGCCGATCCCGCCACGCGTCGACGACCGCCTCGAGCACCTGGCGGAACGCGGGGTGCGGGGGCACGGACACAGGCGGGAAGTACGTTCCGGCGAAGAAGGTCTCGCCGCCCGGAGTCACGAAGACGTTGAGCGGCCAGCCGAGGTTCGAGGTGAAGGCGCCCGCGGCGGCGAGGTAGCTCGCATCGACGTCGGGGTACTCCTCACGGTCGACCTTGATGGCGACGAAGTGGTCATTGAGGTACTCGGCGAGCGCCGGATCGCTGAAACTCTCGCGCGCCATCACGTGGCACCAGTGACACGTGGAGTATCCGATCGACACGAGCACGGGCACCTCGCGGCGCCGGGCCTCGGCGAAGGGCTCGTCGCCCCACTCGAACCAGTCGACGGGATTGTCGGCGTGCGATCGGAGGTACGGACTCACAGCGGAAGCTAGTCGATTCGCCATGCCTAAAGCGTAGGCTCAGAGAGTGTCTAAGACAGCCATTACGTACGTGGGTGGCCCCACGGCGATTCTCGAGTACGCCGGCCTCACGATCGTGACGGACCCCACCTTCGACCCGCCCGGAACCTACGCCGAGCCCGGCAGCACGACCCTCGTCAAGATCGTCGGACCGGCCGTGGCGCGCACCGATCTGCCCCCCGTCGACCTCGTGCTGCTGTCGCACCACGGGCACCGCGACAATCTCGACTACGAGGGGCTCGAGCTGCTCGCCACCGGCGTGCGCACGCTCTCCACCATGCGGGCTGCGAGCGAGCTCTTCGGCGGCGGCGTGGTCGGCCTCGACTCCTGGGAGGAGTTCGAGCTCGGCGACGTCACCGTCACGGCGGTTCCCGCACTGCACGGTCCGACCGGCAGCGAGCTGCTCGTCGGGCCGGTGACCGGGTTCGTGCTCGAGGCGGCGGGCAACCCCCGCATCTATGTGAGCGGCGACAACGCGTCGCTCCCGCTCGTAGGCCAGATCTCAGAGCACTTCGGCGGCGTCGACATCGCCCTCCTCTTCGCCGGGGCAGCGCGAACGCCGCGCATCGACGCTCCGCTCACCCTCACCGCGGTCGACGCCGCGGAGGCCGCCGCGATCCTCGGGGCGCGCACGGTCGTCGGCCTGCACACCGAGCACTGGCAGCACTTCAGCGAGGGCCGGGAGCAGCTCGAAGCGGCTTTCGGCGACAGCGGCATCCTGGTCGACACTCCCGCGGGGAAGCGCGTCGAGCTCTAGCGAGCCTCTCGGCGGCTAGGTGACCTCGTCGGGGTGGCTGCCGAGCCGTCCGCCGCGGTCGAGGGCAGAGATGATGCCGACTTCGGCGTCGGTGAGCTCGAAGTCGAAGATGTCGAGGTTCTCGGCCATGCGCTCGCGGCGCACAGACTTCGGGATGACGACGAAGCCGCGCTGGATGTGCCAGCGCAGGATGACCTGGGCGAGCGTCTTGCCATTCGCCCCGGCGATCGCCTCGACTCCCGGGTCGTCGACGAGGGAGCCCCGGCCGAGCGGGCTCCACGCCTCGGTGACAATGCCCTGCTCCCGCCCGAAGGAGTCGGCCTCGCGCTGCTGGTAGTACGGGTGCAGCTCGATCTGGTTCACCGCGGGCACGACGGTCGCCGCATCCGTCACCGCCCGGAGGTGGTGCGGCAGGAAGTTCGAGACGCCGATCGACCGGGCACGGCCGTCGGCGAAGAGCCCCTCCATCGACAGCCACGACTCGACGTAGAGGCCACGCTCGGGGCACGGCCAGTGGATGAGGTACAGGTCGACGTGCTCGAGTCCGAGAGCCTCGAGGCTGCGCTCGAAGCCTTCGATTGTCGAGCGCGCGCCGTGGTCGGCGTTCAGGAGCTTGGTGGTCACGAAGATCTCGTCGCGGGGGATGCCGGATGCCGCGATCGCCGCGCCCACGCCGACCTCGTTGCCGTACATCGACGCCGTATCGATGTGCCGGTATCCCACCTCGAGGGCGTCGGTCACCACTCGCTCGGTGTCGCCCGGCTCCACCTTGTACACGCCGAATCCGAGCTGCGGGATGGCGCGGCCGGAGTTGAGCTCGATCACGGGGACAGACATCGTCCTACCTCTCGTCGACGTGGCGCTCGTCGGGTCCGACGTACTGGCTGAGTGGCCGGATGAGAGCGTTCGAGGCGAGCTGCTCCATGATGTGCGCCGTCCAGCCCGTGATGCGGGCCGCGACGAAGAGCGGCGTGAACATCGCCGTGTCGAATCCCATGAGGTGATATGCCGGACCGCTCGGGTAGTCCAGGTTCGGTTTGATCTTCTTCCGCTCCCCCATGGCCGTCTCGAGGCTCTCGTAGAGCGCCGCGAGGTCGGGGCGGTCGTATTCGACGATGAGGGTGTCGAGCGCCGCCTTCATCGTGGGCACGCGCGAGTCGCCGTTCTTGTAGACGCGGTGGCCGAACCCCATGATCTTGCGCTTCTCGGCGAGCGCGGTGTCGAGCCACGCCTCGGCCTTGTCGGCGGTGCCGATCTCCTCGAAGACGTGCATGACGGCCTCGTTCGCCCCGCCGTGCAGCGGGCCCTTGAGAGCGCCGATCCCCGCGGTGACGGCAGAGTACAGGTCGGCGAGCGTCGAGGCGACGACGCGAGCCGTGAACGTGGACGCGTTGAACGAGTGCTCGGCGTACAGGATCATCGACACGTCGAAGGCGTTCACCACGACGAGCTCGGGCACGTCGCCGAAGGTCATGTGCAGGAAGTTGGCCGAGAAGGCGAGGTCGTCGCGCGGCTCGATGAGGTGCTCGCCGCGGCGGCGGCGCTGGTCGTAGGCGACGATCGACGGCAGCTGCGCGAACAGGTGCACCGCGCGGCGCTCGTTGAGCGAACGGTCGGTGATGCCATCCGTCTCATTGAGGGTGGCGTCGGTGGCGCCGATCACGCTCACCGCGGTGCGCACGACGTCCATGGGGTGCGCGGTCGTGGGCAGCTCGTCGATGACGCGCTTCACGCGGGGGTCGAGCGGCCGCAACGAGCGCTCGAGCGTCTCGAACTCCGCGAGCTGTTCGGCCGTGGGCAGCTCGCCGTGCCAGAGCAGGTACGCGACCTCCTCGAAGGTGCACTTCTCGGCGAGCTCCTGCACGGGGTATCCGCGGTACAGCAGCGAGTTGGACTCCGGGTTCACCTTCGAGATGGTGGTCGTGTCGACGACCACTCCGGCGAGGCCCTTGTGGATTTCGGTGTCGCTCATGACGCTCCCTTGCGAATCGTGTACGCGTCTACGCTAAGGCACCGAAGGATGCTCGGGTGTGGCAATCGGCCGGATGCTCAGCCATGGTTCGAGTCGAGGGTGAAGGTGAAGACTGAGTCGTCGAACGAGCCGTAGCTCTCGTAGTCGAGCAGCTCGTAGAGTCGCGCGCGCGTCTGCATCTCCGGCACCCTGCTCGTGAGAGAGCCCTCGGCGAGGATCGTGTCGAGCCCGCGCTCTGCCGCGCCCATCGCGAGGCGCAGCAGGCTCACCGGGTAGATGACGATGTTGATGCCCACGTCGGCGAGCTGCCGGTTGCTGAACAGCTCGCTCTTGCCGAACTCCGTCATGTTGGCGAGCAGCGGCACGTCGACCGCCGCACGCATCGCCTCGAATTCGGAGAGGTCGACCATCGCCTCGGGGAAGATCGCGTCCGCACCCGCGTCGACGAGCGCCTTCGCCCGGTCGATCGCCGAGTTCAGCCCGTCGAGTGCACGGATGTCGGTGCGGGCCATGATCAGCAGGTTCGGGTCTCGGCGTGCAGCGACGGCCGCGCGGATGCGCTTGATCGCGGTGTCCTCGTCGACGACGGCCTTGCCGTCGAGGTGCCCGCAGCGTTTCGGGTTGACCTGGTCTTCGATGTGCAGCCCGGCGACGCCCGCGTCCTCGAGCTGTTGCACCGTGCGCGCGACGTTCATGGGCTCACCGAAGCCGGTGTCGGCGTCGACGATCGCCGGCAGGTCGGTCATCCGCGCGATCTGTGCAGCGCGCCCCGCGACCTCGCTGAGGGTTGTGAGGCCGATGTCGGGCAGCCCGAGGTCGGCGCTGATGACGGCACCCGAGATGTAGACGCCCTCGAGGCCCTTCTCCGCGATGAGCCGCGCGGAGAGCGGGTTGAACGCGCCGGGGAAGCGCAACAGCTCGCCGGTGGCGAGTGCGGCACGCAGCTTCGCGCGCTTGTCGGCGGGGGTGACAGACGAGTACAGCATCAGAAGAGTCCCTTCGGGCCGGCGGGGAGGGCCGCGGCGGTGACGGTGAGGCCGCCGAGCTCCCCGGCGGCCAGTTCGGGCAGGCGTTGCACGAGGTCGAGGAACCGCTCGATCTCGGCCGGCTCGAGCATGCCCTCGGTGAGCGCGCGGAACTTGGCGATGTACTGGTCACGGGCGAACGGCCGTGCGCCGAGCGGATGCGCGTCGGCGACGGCGATCTCCTCGACGATCACGGTGCCATCCGTCAGCTCGATCTCGACGCGGCCCCCGAACGCCTTCTCGGCCGGATCGGTGGAGTGGTAGCGACGGGTCCACTCCGCGTCTTCCTGCGTGCTGACCTTGTTCCACAGCGCGACGGTGTCGGGGCGGGCGGCACGCTCGGGCGCGTAGCTGCGCTCGTGGTGCCAGTCGCCATCCTGCAGCGCGACGGTGAAGATGTAGGGGATCGAGTGGTCGAGCGTCTCGCGGCTCGCCGTCGGGTCGTACTTCTGCGGGTCGTTCGCGCCCGAGCCGATGACGAAGTGGGTGTGGTGGCTCGTGTGCAGCACCGCCCGCACGACGTTCGCCGGGTCTCGGAGGGCCGGATGCTTCGCACCGAGCGCCCGCGCGAGGTCGATCCAGGCCTGTGCCTGGTACTCGGCGGAGTGCTCTTTCGTGTAGCTGTCGAGGATGGCGCGCTTGACCTCGCCGGCCTCGGGCAGCGGAACCTCGTAGCGACCCTCGGGGCCGTCGAGCAGCCACCCGATGACGCCGTCTTCCCCCTCGTAGATCGGGGTCGGGCTCGTCTGGCCGCGCATGGCGCGATCGATCGCCTCGATGGCCATCTTGCCGGCGAAGGCGGGGGCGTGGGCCTTCCACGTGGATATCTCGCCCTTGCGGGACTGGCGCGTGGCGGTCGTGGTGTGCAGCGCCTGGCCGATGGCCTGGAAGATCGTCTCGACGGGCAGGCCGAGCAGGGTACCGATGCCGGCCGCGGCGCTCGGGCCGAGGTGGGCGACGTGGTCGATCTTGTGCGCGTGCAGGCTGATCGCCTTGACGAGGTCGATCTGGATCTCGTAGCCGGTCGCGATGGCGCGCAGCAGGTCGGCGCCGCTCGCTCCGGTGTGCTGCGCGACGGCGAGGATCGGCGGGATGTTGTCGCCGGGGTGCGAGTACTCGGCGGCGAGGAAGGTGTCGTGGTAGTCGAGTTCGCGCACGGCGACCCCGTTGGCCCACGCCGCCCACTCCGGCTGGAACCGGCCCGGGATGCCGAACACGGTGCTGCCGGCGGTCGTCGCTGCGCCTGTCGAACCATCCGTGTCGACCAGCTCGGGGGCCGTCGGCTGCACCCGGTCCTGCGCCTGCGCCCGGGCGGCCACCGCGGGCGCGCGCGTGAGCGACGCCGTCGCGACGGCGGCGTTGTCGATGATGCGGTTGATCACCATGTCGGCGACCTCCTGCGTCACGGCGACCCGGTCGGCGGCGACCTCGGCGATCTTCCACGCGAGCTGCTGCTCGCGCGGCAGGGGCTCGTCGCTCTTGTACATGCGCACGGGGTGGAGCTTCATTGCGGGTTCCTTTCGATCGAACCGAGGATGTTCTTGAGGCTGCGGTGCAGGTGCAGCTGGGTCGCGTGAGCGGCGAGCGATTCCGAGCCGTCGACGATGGCGTCGACGATCATGAGGTGCTCGCGGGCGGCCTCCCGCAGCCGTTCGGGGTCGTCATGGGAGAGACGGCGGATGCGGGCGACGTGCGTCCGCACCCCGGCGAGGGTCGCGACGAGGTAGGGGTTCTGCACCGCGTCGTCGATGGCGGCGTCGAGTCGCGCGACGAGCGCGTAGTACTCGTTCTGGGCAGGGTCGTCGGCGTCGAGCAGGTCGGGAGCGCGGCGCAACTCCGCCTGCAGGCCCTCGAAGACGGCGACGTGCCGTCGGCGTGCCGCGAGGCGGGCGGCCTGCTCCTCGAGGGCGCCGCGCACCTCGAAGAGATGCACGATGTGCTCGACCGGCACGTCGGTGACGACGAGGCCGCGCCCGGAATGGGCGGCGACGAGGCCGTCGGCCGCGAGTCGCGAAAGCGCCTCGCGGAGCGGCGTGCGCGAGACGCCGAGGCGGGCGGACTGCTCCACCTCGCCGAGCACGGTTCCCGCCGCGAGGTCGCCGTCGACGATCTCGTCGCGCAGCGCTGCGTAGGCGCGGTCACTCGCACGCATCCGCACCTCCCTCAATTGACTGTATACACAGCCTACGCGTTCGGGCGCTTCAAGCGCCTGAGGACTGTATTTCAGGGCGTCTCTGTATGCAGAAGCAGGGGTCAAGGCCTGGCCCTCCATCCGCTCGCATCCAGAGGGGCGAGACAGTGCGCGGCGCGCGGGCGCTACGCCACGGGCAGTGCCGGCTCGAGCCTCGGCGACGCCCGCCGAGTGCCTCGCACCTCGACTTCGCCGGCCGCCTGCTCGCTGCCGGGCCCGCCACCCAGCTCCTCCGCGAGGGCGATCACGGCGTGAGCGACCCGGTCGTTCTCCCGGAACGACACGGCATCGGTGCCGGGTCGTGCGAAGGCCCCGACGAAGGGCGCGTTCGTGTACGGACCGATCGCGAAGCGGCGGGGGTGGGGAGCCCCGTCGGCGGAGACCACCCGCGCGTCACCGCGTCGCACCACGAGGCGACCGGTCGACCCGCTGTAGCCCTCGTCGGCGACGAGCTCCTCGAGCCCCTCGCCCGACGTGACGAGCGACCGCAGAGCCGCGTTGTCGCTCGCCCGCACGCTCGCCGCCGGCAGCCGGGCGTCGACGAGTACGCGGGCGGTGACCGCTCCGGGTGCGCTCGGCGACGTGGCGACGAACCAACCGCCGGGGTCGCACGACACCTCGATGTCGGGTCCGAGGAAGTGGACGACGCCGGCCTCGCTCAGCGCGAGCAGCTCCTCGAGGCGGTGGGCGGGCGGACCACTCGCGATGAAGCTGAAGAAGTTCGTGAACCACTCGGCGATCTCGACGGCGCGCGCCTCCGCCGTCCACTTCGGCGAGTCGATGATGGTGCCGAGGTCGAAGAACGCGTAGAGCAGCGAGGTGAACAGCGCGAGCGTGGCGCTGTGCTCCGGGGCCCGCCGGGCGTGCAGGTCGGCGGTGATGTAGTCGCGCAGCGACCGCTGCAGCTGCTCACGCGACGTGAATCGTTCGCCGGCGAGCGGCCGGTCGAGTCGCTCGAGATCGAGGCGGTCGATCGGGTCGGGCACGGCCGCGGCGACCGCCTCCCTCAGCGCCGCGCTGTTCCAGGCGTGCAGCTCGAGCACGGGCGCGAACTCCTGCCACGTGGTCGCGACGCGCTCCGGGTGACCCACGAACAGCTCGTGGTAGTACCCCGACAGCAGCTCCGATGCGATGAGGGGCCAGACGTCGCGTCGCAGCGACAGCGACTTCTTCGACGCCTCGAGGCGCTGGGCGATCGCCGACGTGAAGAAGCGCGGCTCGACGCGGGGAGCGACGAGCGTCGAGCTGATCTTCGAGTGGTACGGCACGCCGCGGCGCGAACCGAGGTGCAGCACCGGCTCCCTCCCGCTCGCGATATAGCGGAGCCCTCCACCGGCGGCGGACTCGAAACGGCCTCCCCGCCCCTCGGTCAACAGCACCGTGAGATCGACGGCGGCGAGCCCCATCCCGCGCACGATCACGGGCTCCCCCGGCTCGATCGCCGAGGTGTCCGCGTCGGCGGTGAACGCCGGCGCCACATAGAGCAGGTCGTGGCGCCGCGCGAAACCCTGCAGCGCCTGGTGCCCCGGTTGCGGTTCGCTCCCCGAGTGACCGAGGGCATAGAGCACGATGTCGGCGGTGAGCACGGTGCCCGTGTCGAGCATCACCCGTTGGGGGCCGTCGCGCCCGTCGACGCGGACCACGGATGCCGCGTGCTCGACGACGCGCGCCGGCAGCGCGTCGAGCACCCGCCGGTAGAACCACGCGAGATACTCGCTCTGCAGCCGCCGCGTGGGAAACGAGTCGCCCGCGAGTGTCGCGACCTCCCGCTCGAGCCTCGGGTCGTCGATCGCGACGTCGAGCTCGCCGTCGCGCACGAGAGCCGCCCACTCCACGAGCGACGGGCCCGTCCGCACCGGCCCATCGATCGTCGACGACGCGTCGGTGAACATGGTGACGTCGCGCGCCATCGAATTGAGCTTGAGGAGCGGCGACTGCGCGGCCCGCCAGATGCGTCCGGCCCCCGGCGGGTGCGGGTCGACGAGGTGCACCACGACGTCCGCGGCATCCCCCGCCACCGGCAGGTTCGCCGCGAGCCGCTCGAGGAAGCCAGCGCCGCGGGGTCCGGCGCCGATGACGGCGATAGTCGTTCGCATGGCACAAGATTCGCCACGAAGACCAGCACTCGGGCCGCAGATGACGCCACGTGACGACATGACGAAGTGTGAAGACGCATTGTTGTCGGCCGCTTCGGCGCCGACCTACCTTCGGGAAATCGCGGGGCATCCGGCCCGGCTCGAACGGAACAGGCGGCACATCCCATGGGCATCGAATTCCTCGGCATCGCGGGCCTCAATGACGGCGGCGAGACGCAGGCACGCTCCGGAGCCAGCTTCGACAAGGGCTACACCCTGCGCTTCGCCCGCGCCCACGAAGACAACGGTTGGGACCGCATCCTCTTCGCCTACCACTCGGGATCGCCCGACCCGGCGACCGCCGCCGCCTTCATCGCCAGCAAGCTCGACCACATCAAGATCCTGCTCGCGCACCGGCCGAACGTCTCCTACCCCACCTACGCCGCGAAGGTCTTCGCCACCCTCGACCAGATCAGCGAGGGCCGGCTCAACGTGCACTTCATCACGGGCGGCTCGACGGCCGACCAGGCCGCCGAGGGCGACTTCCTCAGCAAGGACGAGCGTTACGCGCGCACCGGGGAGTACATCCGCATCGTGAAGCAGGCCTGGACGAGCCGCGAGCCTTTCGGCTTCGACGGTGAGCACTACCGCTTCGAGAACTTCGTGTCCGACGTCTGGCCCTATCGCGAACGCCCCGAGGTCTCCTTCGGCGGCTCCTCGGCCGCCGCCTATGCGATCGGCGCCGCCGAGGCCGACATCTACGCCGTGTGGGGCGAGCCGCTCGTCAACACCGCCGAACAGATCCAGACGATAACGGATGCCGCGGAGGCGGCGGGCCGCGCGGGGCGGCCCAGGATCCAGGTGGCCTTCCGACCGATTCTCGGGGCGACCGAGCAGCTCGCGTGGGAGAAGGCCGAATCCGTGCTGAGCCGGATCGAGGCGCGCGCCGGGTCGCTGCCGAGCAGCTTCGTCGGCGACCTCAAGAACCCCGAGAACGCCGGCTCGCAGCGCCTGCTGTCGATCGCGGAGCGCGGTGACCGCTACGACCGGGCGCTGTGGACGAGACCCGCCGCCGTGAGCGGCGGCCGCGGCAACTCGAACGCTCTCGTCGGCACACCGGAGACGGTCGCCGCAGCCCTGCTCGACTACGTCGACCTCGGCGTCGACATCCTCTCGGCCCGCGGCTACGACTTCGTCAACGACACCATAGATTTCGGCCGGTACGTCATCCCCATCGTGCGCGAGGAGGTGGCCCGCCGCGACGCCGCCGCCGCCAAGACGGCTGCCGCGGCATCCGACGAGGCGAAGCGAGAGGCCCACCACCGTGACGCGGCTTGACGCCCCCCGCGTCGGCCCGGTCGTCGCGCCCGGCGATCCCGTCTTCCGCCACACCACCCCGCTCGACCCGCAGGCACAGGTCGTGCTGCGCGACCTGGAACGCGAGTACGACACCCGGTACGGCAACCTGTTCGGCGAGCCGGCGTCGGTGGAGATCGCGCGCTACGCTTCCGCCGCGTTCTCCGCGCCCGGCGGCACCTTCCTCGTCGCAGAGGTCGACGGCGCGGTCGTCTCCGCCGGCGCGTTCATGACGATCGACGAACGCACCGTCGAGGTCAAACGGATGTGGACACACGCCGCCCGCCGCGGGCGCGGTCTCGCGCGGCTCGTGCTGCGTGAGTTGGAGGCGGAGGCGCGGCGTCGCGGCTATACGCGGATCGTGCTCAGCACGGGGCCGCGCCAGCCGGAGGCCGTGCGCCTGTATCTCGCGACCGGCTACACACCGTTGTTCGACTCGTCGCTCGATGCCGCGCAGATCGTGATCCACCACTTCGAAAAGGAGCTGTCATGACGCGCATCGATGCCCCACCACACACCCGGTCGACCACCGAGTCGGTCGACTTCGGGGCGCTGCCCGTCGTGCCGACCCGCCACTGGGTGCGCTGGGCCCTCGGCGCGGTCGTGATCTTCATCGTCGCCCAGCTCGTCTGGACGGTCTTCACCAACGCCGGCTACGGCTGGGCGGTCGTCGGCAAGTACTTCTTCTCCCCCGCCATCCTGCGCGGCCTTGGAATGACGCTCATCCTCACCGGGGTGGCCGGGGCGATCGGATTCGTCATCGGCGGCCTGCTCGCGCTCATGCGGCTGTCGAAGTCGCCGCTGCTCAACTCGTTTGCCTGGTCGTTCATCTGGTTCTTCCGTTCCGTGCCGCTGCTGGTGCAGGTGCTCGTCTGGTTCAACCTCGGCTACCTCTACCCGGTCATCGGCCTCGGCGTGCCCTTCACCACCGACTACTTCGTCGAGGCGGAGACGGTCACGCTCGTGAGCGCATTCGCCGCGGCGGTGCTCGGCCTGTCGCTCAACCAGGCCGCGTACTCCGCCGAGATCATCCGCGGCGGCATCCTCTCCGTCGACGCCGGGCAGTTGGAGGCGGCCGCGGCCCTCGGCATCCCGCAGCACCTCCGGATCACGCGCATCATCCTTCCGCAGGCGGCGAGGTCCATCATCCCGAACGCCTTCAACGAGGTCATCGGCCTGCTCAAGGGCACCTCCATCGTGTCGGTCGTGGCGCTGGCGGAGCTGTTCTACGTCTCGCAGGTGATCTACAACCGCAACCAGCAGGTGATTCCGCTGCTGCTTGTCGCGGTGATCTGGTACATGATCCTCACCACCGTCTTGAGCATCGGGCAGTTCTACGTGGAGCGGCACTACTCTCGCGGCTCCGCCCGGGTGCTGCCGCCGACGCCGGTCCAGCGCGCACGGGCCTGGGTCGCACTGCAGTGGAACCGCCTCGACGACGAACCCGCCGCCAAGACGGAGGCCCGAGCATGACCGCGACGCTGACGAGACCCGGTCTCGTCGAGATCCGCGACGTGACGAAGACCTACAACGGCGTCGAGGTTCTGAGCTCCGTCTCGCTCACCGTCGAGCCGGGCGAGGTCGTCAGCATCCTCGGACCGAGCGGTTCGGGCAAGTCGACGCTTCTGCGGGCCATCAACCACCTTGAGACCGTCGACAGCGGCTGGGTGGCGATCGACGGCGCGCTCATCGGCTACGAGCACCGCAACGGCAAGCTCTACGAGCTCAAGGAACGCGCCGTACTTCACCGCCGCACCCAGGTCGGCATGGTCTTCCAGAGCTTCAACCTCTTCCCGCACCTGACCGCGATCCAGAACATCGTCGAGGCGCCGCTCGCGCTCAAGCGGTTGAACAGGGCGGATGCCCGCGAGCTGGCGCTCGGTCTGCTCGAGAAGGTCGGTCTCGCCGACAAGGCCGACGCCTACCCGCGCCAGCTCTCCGGCGGGCAGCAGCAGCGGGTCGCGATCGCCAGGGCGCTCGCGCTGCAGCCGAAGGTGCTCCTCTTCGACGAGCCGACATCCGCCCTCGACCCCGAGCTGGTCGGCGAGGTGCTCGACGTCATCCGCGAGCTCGCGGGCCTCGGCACGACGCTCGTCATCGTGACCCACGAGATCGGCTTCGCGCGCGAGGTCTCCGACCGAGTCGTGTTCCTCGATCACGGCGTGATCCTCGAGTCCGGGCCGCCCGCGGCCGTGCTCGGTGATCCGCAGCATCCGCGCACCCGCGAATTCGTGCGCACGGTTCTCTGAACCCCTCTACCCCCACCACAACACTCCCTCACAGCAAGGAACACACCATGGCAAACACGAAGAAGAAGGCGGCCGTGCTCGTCGCAGCGGTCGCGGCAGTCGCCGTCGTCGGAGGAGGAGTCGCGGCGTTCGCGCTCAACCAGGGCTCCGAAACCACGGGAGGCGCCGCCGAGGCCGCGTCCACCCAGACCTTCAACCTCACGGCCGACCAGAACCGGCTGTCGATCGACGAGGTGCCCGGGGCAGTCGCGGCACTCGAGGCGAGCGGGTTCACCCCCATCGAGGCGGGCAAGCTGACCGTCGCGACCTCGCCGTTCGCCGCACCCCTCGCCCTCTACGCCGACGACGACACGACCCTCATCGGCAACGAGGTCGACCTCGCGTCGCTCATCGCCGACGGGCTGGGGCTCGAACTCAACATCCAGGCCACCGCGTGGGCCGACTGGCCCCTCGGCATCCAGTCGGGCAAGTACGACCTCATCACCTCCAACGTCACCGTGACCGAGGAGCGCAAGGACCTCTACGACTTCGCCAGCTACCGCGAAGACCTGCTCGGCTTCTACGTGAAGGCCGACTCGCAGATCAAAGAGATCACCGAGGCCAAGGATGTCGCCGGCCTCAATGTCGTCGTCGGCTCCGGCACGAACCAGGAGAAGATCTTGCAGGCCTGGGATGAAGAGAACATCGCCGCGGGCCTCGACCCGGTTCAGTACCAGTACTTCGACGACGACGCGGCCGAGAACGGTGAGACCAAGCTGGTCGGCACGTTCAACGGCGGCTTCCCGGAGCACGCGAACATCGCCGCGGGAACCCTCAAGGACAACGGCCTGATCGAGGGCGTCGCCCTCGCGCTGAACGCCTCGATCGAGGGCGGCGAGTACGCCGAGGTCCTGGAGCGCTGGGGCCTGACCAGCGAGGCCGTTTCCGAGTCCGAGGTCAACCCGGCCGGCCTGCCGCGCGAGTAGCTCCGGCACCTCGAAATATGGAAGAAGTGACTGTTTGAGGACGGAATCAGCAATCCCGTCCTTTCTTCCTGCCTTTGTCCTTTCTTGCCGCCAGCGATATTCGCTGGCACGCCGGGTTAGGACTCCGTGCCGGGAGTGGTGGGCTGGCCTGCGACCTTCCAGGCCTCGAAGCCGCCCTCGACGTGGGCGACGGCGGTGTGGCCGTGCTCGACGAGCCAGTCCGCGACCGGGCGGGAGCCGGCCACGCTACCGCAGACCACCACGATGGGGTGCTCGTCGGAGTGCACCTGCGTGAGCCGCTCGGGCGAATCCGCCCCGAACAGCTCCGGCAGCCGCTCCCGGTCGACCACGGTCGCCCCACTGATGCCGCCGACCCGCTCGCGGGTGGGCAGGCTGCGCACATCGATGAGCACGGCGCCGTTATGCACCCACGCTGCTGCGGCCTCGGCGTCCAGGAGCTCCGGCTCGGCGGTGGCTGGCGTGGTGGTGGTCTGATCGGTCATGAGCGTCTCCAGTTTCGTTGGGTGATCGGGTGCGGGTCAGACCGGCAGGCCGAGGGTGCGGCGCAATGTCGCGCCCTCCTCGTACTCGGTGCGGTAGACGCCGCGCTCCTGCAGTTCGGGTATCACGCGGTCGACGAACTCGTCGAGCCCGGTGGGGTTGGAGCTGCCGACGATGACGAAGCCGTCGGAGGCGTCCTCCTGCACGTGCCGGTTGATCGTCTCGGCCACGTGCACCGGGGTGCCCACGAAGGTGTGGGTGGCGGCGAAGCGGATGACCAGGTCCCGGATGCTCAGCCCCTCGGCTTCCGCCAGCGCGCGCCAGCCGCGGGCGATGGCGGCCGGGTCGGAGTCGTGTCGCACCCGGCCGCGGGTGACGCCCTGGTCGGTGCTGACCGGGTCGATGTCCGGCAGCGGTCCGTCCGGGTCGTAGCCGCCGAGGTCGGTGCCCCAGACCTGCTCGAGGAACGCGATCGCTGTCTGCGGGCTCACCTGCAGCAGCGCGGTCTCGCGGGAGCGCTCCCGCGCCTCCTGCTCGGTGTCGCCGAGGATGAAGGTGGCCGCCGGCAGGATCTTGAGCGAGTCGCGGTGGCGCCCGACGGCCGCCAGCCGGCCCTTGACGTCGGTGTAGAACTTCTGGCCGTCCTCGAACTTGGCGTGCCGGGAAAAGATGACCTCGGCGGTGCGGGAGGCGAAGCCGCGCCCGTCGGCGGAGTCGCCGGCCTGCACGATCACGGGGCGGCCCTGGGGGCTCTGCGGCAGGGTCGGGAACCCGGTGACGTCGAACTGCGGGCCATGATGGTCGACCAGCCCGATCGCGTCCTCGGCGAGGAAGTCGCCGCCGGCCTTGTCGGCGGCGATGGCGTCCGGCGACCAGGCGTCCCAGAGTTGGCGGGCCACGGCCACGAACTCTTCGGCCCTGGCGTACCGGTCGGCGCCGTCGAGGAACTTCCCGCGGCGGAAGTTCTCGCCGTGGAACGCGTCGAACGTGGTCACGATGTTCCAGCCGGCCCGGCCGCCCGAGAGGTGGTCGAGGGAGGAGAGCTGTCGGGCGAGCTCGTAGGGCTCGTTGAAGGTGCTGCTCAGGGTGCCGACCAGGCCGATGTGCGATGTGACGGCGGCGATTCCGGCGAGCACCGCGAGGGTGTTGGGCCGGCCCACGACGTCGAGGTCGTGGATGAGTCCCTTGTGCTCGCGCAGCCGCAGCCCTTCGGCGAGGAAGAGGAAGTCGAACTTGCCCTTCTCCGCGTTCTGGGCGAAGTGCTTGAAGGAGGAGAAGGCGATCTGGCTGGCCGCAGTGCTGTTGTCGCGCCAGACCGTGGTGTTGTTCACGCCGGGGAAGTGCGCGGCGAGGTGCACCTGCTTGAGCGGTCGCTCTGCGCGGGTGCGCGCGGGTGCGTCGGAGGTGAGGGTCATGAGCGGGCGCTTCCGATCAGGTTGTGGTCAGCAGGGTCGTTGCGGAGGGCGCCGGGGGCGGGGTCGGCGGATGCGGCGTAGCGGTTCTCCGGCACGCCCAGCCCGAGCCGCTCGCGGAGGGTGCCCGCGCCGGCGGGCCGGTCGAGCACCCCGGCGGCGGCGAGCGCGGGAACCACCTCGGCGGTGATCCGCACCAGGTCGGCGGGCAGCCGGGCGGGGCGCAACCGCACCCCGTCGAGGCCGGCATCGTGCCAGGCGAGCAGCTGCGCCGCCACGTTCGCGGCGGTGTCGGCGAGGATGACGGTGTCCGAGGTGTACGTCGCGCCGTGCGCGGCGTCCAGCCGGGCGAGGGCCGCGCGGGCCTCCTGGGGGCTGTCTTCGATCAGGATCACGGCCTCGCTCCACACCCGCAACGGCTCAGGGGCCGTGCGCGCGACGGTGGCCGCCGCGTCCGCCAGCTCGCCGAGAATCTGGGTGAGGTGCGCGTCGTCCTTGGGGGTGATCCCCACGATGTCGGCGGCTGCGGTGGCCAGCTCGTACGGCACCTTCTGGTGGGCGAGCGCAAAGACCACGGGCTGGCCCTGGGGCGGGCGCGGCGTGATCGACGGGCCCTTCACCGTGAAGGTATCGCCGGCGGAGTCGATGTAGTGCAGCTTGTCGCGGTCGATGAAGCGGCCGGTGGGCTCGTCGCGGATGATGGCGTCGTCTTCCCAACTGTCCCAGAGCCGGCGCGCCACCTCGATGGTGTCGGCGGCCTCGCCGAAGAGCTGCTCGATCAGCGCGGTCTGCGCCGGGTCGGTGCCCGCTACGACAGCGCCGGGGTCCAGCGGAGGGAGGGTGCGGCGGCCGACGTGCGCGGCCTCGTGCGCCCGCCCGGAGACCTGCACGCGCCAGCCGCCCCAGCCCTCGCTGACGTAGTCGAGGGTGGCGGTGGCGGTGCCCACGTGGAACGGTTCGGTGTGCGTGGTGGTGACGGTGGGGACCAGCCCGATGCGGCTGGTGTGCGGCGCGATCGCGGCGGCCAGCAGCAGCGCGTCGAGCCGGCCGCGCACCTCATCGTGGCGGTCGTCGACGCCGCCGAAGCCGGCGGACTGCAGCCCGAAGGCGTCTTCGAAGGTGACCAGGTCGATGCCGGCCGCCTCGGCGATCCGCACCAGGTCGACCCAGTAGGCCAAATCGAAGAGTTCGGTGGGGCGGGCATCCGGTTCACGCCAGGCCGACGGATGCCAGCCCGCGCCGTCGAGGGCGATACCGAGGTGGAATCGTGCGGTCATGGTGTGGTCCTTTCGCTGTGGCTGGAATGTCACTGAGGTTTCCCCCACGCTAGGCACGCCGCCGGGCTTGAGGCCTACCGGGCGGTAACACGAGGTCACGGACGCAACGCCGGGTAACAATGCGGCCGGCCGATTGACCCGCTGTCTAGCCTGTGTCCAGCCCTCCTCTTCGCGCCCCACCAGAAAGTTGCCAGCCGTGACCCGATACATCATCCGCCGCCTGGCCCAGGCGATCGGGGTGCTGTGGGCGGCCTACACCGTCTCGTTCCTCGTGCTCTACGCCCTGCCGGGCGACCCGGCCCGGCTGATCGCCGGACCCGACGCCACCGACATCACCCCGGCCCAGCTGGATGCCCTCCGCGCCGAGTTCGGCCTCGACAAACCGCTGATCGTGCAGTATTTCGACCGGCTCGTCGCACTGGTTCGCGGTGACCTCGGCCAGTCCATCCCCACCGGCCGGCCGGTCACCGAACTGATCGGCGAGGCGCTGCCGTCCACCATCCAGATCGCCGCCCTCGGCCTGCTGCTGGCCATCGTGTTCGGAACGGGTCTGGCGATTCTGGCCACCTTCAGCCGCAACGCCGCGCTCGGCCGACTGCTGCTGGCCCTGCCGCCGTTGGGCGTGGCCGTGCCCGGGTTCTGGTTCGCGCTGCTGCTCATCCAGTGGTTCTCGTTCGGTATCCCGCTGTTTCCCGCCGTGGGCAACGTCGGTTTCGCCGCCGCAGTGCTGCCGGCCATCACCCTGGCGTTGCCGACCGGCGCGACCATCGCCCAGCTGCTGTCCAAGAGCCTGGCCAACACCCTGCGCGAGCCCTATATCGACACCGTCTGGGCCAAGGGTGCCGGGCCCGCCCGGGTGCACTTCCGGCACGCGCTGCGGAACGCCGCCCTGCCGGCACTGACGGTCACCGGCCTGATCGTGGGGCAGCTGCTGTCGGGCACAGTGGTGGCCGAGACCGTGTTCTCCCGCCCCGGCCTCGGCCGGGTCACCGCGACGGCGGTGGCCCAGCAGGACATCCCGCTGGTGCAGGGCATCGTGCTGTTCGCCGCCGCGGTGTTCGTGCTGACCAACCTGCTCGTCGACCTCATCTACCCCATCCTCGACCCGCGGATCGTGATCGGCCGCCGCCGGGTGGCCCGCGTGCAGACCGGAGTTCTGGCATGACGACCACGCGCACCTCCGAAACCCGCACCGCCACCGACGGTTTCGTCGGCACCGCCGGCAACCGCTTCGCCGACGCCGTCGCGAGCCGCCGCCGCGCCCCTGGGGGCACCGCCCGCGGCGCAGCCGCCCGGCTCGCCCGGCTGGTCCTGAACCTTCGCCGCCACCCC
>JAODMO010000006.1 GCA_025464995.1 Microbacteriaceae bacterium | reverse complement strand
TATCGCGCGCACGCTTCTCGGCTTTCTCGAGGAGCAGGCGCGAGCGGCCGGCACATCGGAGTTGACCTCCGACGTTAGCGTCGCGGCCCGCCCATTCTTCGAGCGTTTCGGGTTCGAAGTTCTAAGGGAACAGCGACCGATAAGCGACACTTTCCTGGATGCTGGGAAGCGGGCCGATTCACACTGGCACGTCTACGAGCCTGAGCCTGATTTCGCTGAAGCCCTCCCTGATTCCTGGGTCGACACGTATTAGGCGAGCCTCCAACACGCCGAATAGGTGATGGATGCCGCAATCGGCACCATATTTCAGACTGCACCCGAGGAATCTACTGGTGCGGTGGCGTCGCGGGAGAACCCGGTTGGGCTGACGCCCGCCAGATCGTGAGGAACACGGCCACAGTCGGTTTCACTGCAGCCGGCCATTGGCGTCGTGGCGAACCCGTCGACGCGGACACGTCACGCGGGGCAGCGAGCGTAGCGAAATCGTCTGAGACGTATGACCAAGCCCAACATAGCGGCCAAGGCCGAGACCGTAGCGTGACAGGATCCGATCCCCTCACGCCCCTCGAACGGTTCCGCACTCCGGTTCCACCGTTTCATGACCGGCGACAACCCGGAGTCGGCAGCGCAATCCGGGACAACAGACGTTCCTGCCCCTTTGGGACGTCCGCGTGTGCCGTCATGGTACGGGGCAACTTCCTTGTCAGAGCAACGAACGAAGGGCTCCGCATACCTCGTTCAGGCTCGCGTCAAGGCGTTCGAGCACCGCCTCGCGGTCATCGACGCGGTTCTGCGGATTGCGCAGCTCCGCGACGAACACGCTCTGGCATGCCCCTGCTACCGCCATCGGAATTGCGTCACCTGACTCACTTTGCTCGTCGTGAGCGATGCGCTCGGCAATGACGCGCTTCCATCTCTCCCAGTGCTCATACGCGTCCGCACGAAGCGCTGGGTGCGTGTCGAGGAGCTGGAAGCGTTCCAACCACACCTCGCTCGAATACACGGCCGCCCGGGTGGAACTGACGATCGCTGTTCGGATGCCGTCCAAATCGGCGGCGCCTGACGTGTCTACCGCCGAACGCAAACTTTCGATCGTCGCGTCGAACGGCGCCCAGATAACCCCGGGCTTAGATCCGAAGTAGCGGAAGAACGTCGTGCGACCAATCCCCGCGGCAGTTGCGATTGCATCAACGCTCACCGACTCGTAACCGTCACGGAGCATCAATTCCAGCGCGATCTGCTCGACCGCTTCCCGAGACGCCGCCGGCGGTCGACCCAGCCTTTTTCGATCTCGCTCTTCACCCATCCCTCAAATGTAGGTGCGGGAGGGGCATTCGACGCACGGTGCATGAGATAGTCACAGACATTGTGGTACTCAGTGCCACTATGCTGGATAGCGCCGACAGAGACCCCTACCCGGGGCTGCTACCGACTCGGTATCGCACACCGTGGTGCCGATAGACGCAATAAGGAGAATCCCGACATGGGAAAGCTAGACGGCAGAGTTGCCATCATCACCGGCGCAGCACAAGGCATGGGCGAAGCCCACGTGCGCCGCTTCATCACCGAAGGCGCCAAGGTCGCTTTGACTGACCTCAACGAGGAACGCGGCAGGAGAATCGCCGCCGAACTCGGCGACAGCGTGTTCTTCGTCAAGCACGACGTCACATCGCTCGCCGATTGGAAGCGAGTCGTGATCGAGGTCGAGGATCACTTCGGCGCACCGGTCACCGTACTCGTCAACAACGCCGGCATCATCGGCCCCGTCGTCCCCACAGTCGAATTCGACGAGGAGGACTACCTGAAGGTCGTCGCCGTCAATCAGCACTCCCAGTTCTACGGAATGAAGACCGTCATCCCGTCGATGCAGAAGGCGGGCGGCGGCACCATCGTCAACATCTCCTCCACGGCGGGTATGGTCTCGATCGTCGGTGCCCCGAACCTGGCCTACGTGGGAAGCAAATTCGCCTCCCGCGGCATGACCAAGCACGTCGCTGTCCAATACGGGCCCGACAACATCCGCGTCAACTCCGTGCACCCCGGATACATCAAGACCCCGATGATGGCCGCCGCAACCGACTCTGACGGCGGCGGCATCGCCGACATTGTCCCGATCCGGCGCATGGCCGAACCCGATGAGGTCTCCAAGCTGGTCCTGTTCCTCGCCTCCGAGGACTCGTCCTACATCAGCGGCATGGAACACGTCATCGACGGAGGCCTTACCGCCTCCTGACCTGACGCAATGGAGGGGGCTCGGCGTTCCAGGCCGGGTCTCCTCCGGGGCACTGAATGCGCGACCACTTGCTGGATCCTGGTCTGGCAGGAGCCATCGTCGACGATGTGAAGTGGGCTGGCGAACCTCCGGGCCGAGGTCGGAGAAGCGTGGGGAGATCATGATCAGGGGTCGCCACAGGTTGGGGTCGATCCGGTTTTCCGTACCGGCTAGGCGGATCGAGTCGTGGAGCGGACGGGGGTGATTGGCGTCGTGGCGGTAGCCAGCGAGGGCCTTGTTGGCGGGAACGGGCGGCCTGCCGGAGGTGAGCGATAGTGTCCACCGCAGTAACCAGATCGGCCGTGGGGAGATCGATGACGCATTCGCCGGTGTCGAAGGAATTCCCGTGAGAACTGAATTCATCACAAGTCAGGAGCTGAGCGAACCAACAGCAGTCCCACCTCCCGGTGGTCGGCGCTGGATGGCGCGAGGCGGGAACGGTCGTCGGCCTGCCTGCCTGCCTGGAGACGGTGCGGCCGGCTTCGGGAATCAACTGAGCCAACGCCACCACCGCGGCGGGTCTGATTGCGCTGGTCCCTCGCCGAGGCTCCGCGCGGCTTCGACGATGTCGTGCGTGGTGAGGGTCATCACGTCGTTGCGGTCGAGGGTATCGAGCGACCTCTCCTCGTCGAGCGACAGCCGCAGCGCCTGGCGGTTGAGCGCCTGTTCGAAGAGGGTGCGGGCGAAGCGGGCGTTGCCCGAGTCCTCGCCCGTGTGGCGGCCTGCGAGGATGCGGCGCAGGGGCTCCTCCGCTCCGACCGCCAGTTCGTACTCGTGCTGAGCAAGGGTCCGTCTGAAGATCGCCTCGAGTTCGTCGACCGAATAGTCGGGGAAGGCGATCTCGCGCGCGAACCGCGAACGCAGGCCCGGGTTCGACAGGAGGAAGGCCTCCATCAGTCGCGGGTATCCGGCCACGATCACGATGAGGCGGTGCCGGTGGTCTTCCATCCGCTTCAGGAGAACCTCGATCGCCTCGGGTCCGAAGTCGACCCTGCCGTCCTCCGGGGCCAAGGCGTAGGCCTCGTCGATGAACAGGACGCCGTCCAGCGCACGACGGATGACCCGATCTGTCTTGATCGCCGTGGCACCGACGTACTGTCCGACGAGCCCCGAACGGTCGACCTCCACGAGGTGACCCTTCTGCAGCAGCCCCACCGCGCGGTACATCTCAGCGAGAAGGCGCGCTATGGTCGTCTTTCCGGTGCCGGGATTACCCAGGAAAACCAGGTGCTGTGACGTCGCCACCTCAGGCAGGCCGTGCTCCTTGCGGCGAGCCTGCAACTGGAGGAAGGCGACGAGTGCCCGCACCTGTTCCTTCACCGAATCCAACCCGACGAGTGCGTCGAGGTCGGCCTGCACCTCGGCGAGGGATCGAGCCACTGGGGCGCGCCCTCCGAGGAGGTCTCCCACCAGCTCCCCCGCGCGTTCGGAGCCCGGGAGGTTGATCTGCCCGGCCAGGCGCCCGAGAGTATCCCGCAGCTCGTCGAGCGGCTTGCGGTTGTCAGCCATGGTCTTCCTCCTCCGGCGAGCGTCAGGCCGCGCTCGCTGTGCGCGGCCTGCGAAGCATCCGCGCCTGGGTCACCGCCGAACGGCGGCATCCGTTCTCTGCATTCATTATCCCGCGGCACCGTCGGTTGCCCTCAGAAAGAAAGAAAGACCGGACGTGCGATCACCCCTATTGGGCAAGCGCCTAATCGGCGGCGACCTCCGGCGCGACCTGTGGCTCGGCGTCCGCGAACTCGGCGTCGATGTCGGTCGCTCCCTCGAACTGCGAGTTGTACAACCGGAAGTAGGCGCCCTCGCGCTTGATGAGCTCGGCATGGGTGCCCTGCTCGACGATGGAGCCGGCCTCCATCACGAGAATCAGGTGCGCGTCACGGATGGTCGACAGCCGGTGAGCGATGACGAACGACGTTCGCCCCTGCCGGAGCGCCGCCATGGCGTGCTGCAGGAGCAGCTCGGTGCGTGTGTCGACCGACGACGTGGCCTCGTCCAGGATCAAGACCGACGGCCGCGCGACGAATGCGCGGGCGATGGTGATGAGCTGCTTCTCCCCCGCCGAGACGTTCGAGGCCTCCTCGTCGAGCACGGTGTCGTAGCCGTCCGGAAGGGAGTGCACGAACCTGTCGACGTAGGTCGCCCTGGCGGCTTCGAGTACTTCCTCGTCCGTGGCATCCTGACGTCCGTAGCGGATGTTCTCGCGGATGCTTCCGGCGAACAGCCACGGATCTTGCAGCACCATGCCTGTGCGCGACCGCACGTCGCTGCGGGTCAGGTCGGCGATGTTCTGGCCGTCGAGCAGGATGCGACCGCCGTCGAGCTCGTAGAAACGCATGATGAGGTTGACGAGCGTCGTCTTGCCCGCGCCGGTCGGGCCGACGATGGCGACGGTCTGCCCGGGTTCGACAGAGAACGACAGGTCGCTGATGAGCGGGTGCTCGGGGTTGTAGGAGAACGCGACGTTCTCGAACACGATGGTGCCGTCGCCGTCCGCCGGCGGCGGCGCGTCCCCGGCGTCGACCTGCTGCTCGTCGGTGTCGAGCAGCTCGAAGACGCGCTCGGCCGAGGCGGTTCCCGACTGCACGACGGCGGCCATGCCGCCGAGCTGCGAGAGCGGCTGGGTGAACTGCTGGGAGTACTGGATGAAGGCCTGCACGTCGCCGAGACGCAGCTGGCCGCTCGCGACCATGAGGCCGCCGACCACGGCGATGCCGACGAAGGAGAGGTTGCCGATGAACATCATGCCGGGCATGATCATGCCCGACAGGAACTGTGCCTTGAAGCTCGCGCGATAGAGCTCCTCGTTCTCGGCCATGAACTTCTCGTGCGAGTCCTTCTCCCGGCCGAAGACCTTCACGAGGGAGTGGCCAGAGAAGGACTCCTCGACGCGCGCGTTGAGCAGCCCCATCTTGCGCCACTGTATGCCGAACGCCTTCTGCGACTTCGGTCCGATGATTCCGAAGATCACGGCCATGAGCGGCAGGCTGACGAGAGCTATCAGGGCGAGCTGCCACGAGATGGAGAACATCATGATGAGCACGCCGACCACGGTCAAGACGGCGGTGAGGGCGCCGGAGAGCGACTGCTGCATCGTCTGGGTGATGTTGTCGATGTCGTTGGTCACTCGACTGAGCAGGTCGCCGCGCTGCACCTTGTCGAAGTAGGTGAGCGGTATGCGGTTGATCTTCGCCTCGACCGACTCGCGCAGGCGCCACATCGTGCGCACCATGATGACGTTGATGACGTAGCCCTGCAGCCAGCCGAGCACCGAGGCCACGATGTAGAGGGCGAGAACGAGGACGATGACCTGGCTGAGGCGCGCGAAGTCGACGCCCTCCCCCGGCGAGATCGGCATCGCGCCGACCATCGTGGCGAGGTCGTCCTGCCCGGCTGCTCGCAGCTGTTCGACGGCCTGGGCCTTGGTCGTGCCCGCCGGCAGCTGGCCGGAGATGAAGCCTTCGAAGATGATGTTCGTCGCCTCTCCGAGCACGCGCGGCGCGAGCACCGTCAGCACGACGCTGATCGTGCCCAGCAGTGAGGCGAACGCGAAGGCGAAGGCGTGCGGACGCAGCAGGCCGACGAGTCGGCGGAAGCTCGCACCGAAGTTCGCTGCCTTGCCCGGCGCGACGCTGTCCCACGAGCCGGACGAGATGCGTGCCTTCTCGGCGAGCTCGAGCTCGAGCTTCTCCTGCTCGTCGAGCTCGGCGGACGGAAGAGGAACCTGGTTCTCGACGCTCATGCCGTTGCCTCCACGCCGAGTTGCGACTCGACGATTTCGCGATAGGTCTCGCTCGAGGCGAGGAGTTCTTCGTGCGTCCCGATGCCGACCATGGCTCCATCGTCGAGCACGACGATGCGGTCGGCGGCGGCGATCGTCGACACCCGCTGGGCGACGACGATCTTCGTGATACGCGGCAGTTCTCGCCATAGCGCCTGCCTGAGGCGGGCATCCGTCGTGAGGTCGAGTGCGGAGAAGGAGTCGTCGAAGACGAGCACGTCGGGCGCGTGCACGATCGCGCGCGCGATCGCGAGCCGCTGCCGCTGCCCGCCCGAGACGTTAATGCCGCCCTGCGCGATGCGCGCGTCCAACCGGCCGTCCATCTCCTCGACGAAGTCCCTGCCCTGGGCGATCTCCAGCGCGTGCCACAGCTCGTCGTCCGTCGCATCCTCTCGTCCGAAGCGGAGATTGGATGCCACGGTGCCGGAGAAGAGGAAGGGTCGCTGTGGCACGAGCCCGATGCCCGACCAGAGCACGTCGAGGTCGAGTTGCCTCACGTCGACGCCGCCGACGAGCACGGAGCCGCTGGTCACGTCGAAGAGTCGAGGGATCAGCGAGACCAGGGTCGTCTTGCCCGCACCGGTCGATCCGACGATCGCGACCGTCTCGCCGGGTGCGGCGGCGAACGACACGCGGCCGACCACGGGGAACTCCGCTCCCGGGTAGGTGAAGGTGGCGTCGCGGAACTCGATGCTGCCGCGCGTCGGAAGCGCGGTGACCGGGTTCTCGGGGCGGTCGAACGTGGTCTCGCTCGCGACCACCTCCTCCACGCGTTCGGCCGAGACCGCCGCGCGCGGGATCATGATGGTCATGAAGCTGGCCATCAGAACGCCGCCGAGGATGAGCCCGACGTACTGCATGAAGGCGAACAGTGTGCCGATCTGGATGTCTCCCGCGTCGACCCGGATGCCGCCGAACCAAATCACGCCGACGACGGTGACGTTGAGCACGAGCATCGCCACCGGGAACAGCAGCACGAAGAGCGACCCGACGCGGCGACCGACGTCCATGATGTCGGTGTTCGCCTCCTCGAACCGCTTCTCCTCGATGGGCTCGCGCACGAAAGCGCGCACGACCCTGATGCCGGTCAGCTGTTCGCGCATGATCCGGTTCACCGCGTCGAGGCGCTTCTGGAACGAGCGGAACAGCGGAACCATCCGCGACACGATGAGCCCGACGATGAGGATGAGCACGGGAACGATGACGGCGATGATCCAGCTGAGCCCGATGTCTTGCCGCACCGCCATGATGATGCCGCCGATTGCGAGCAGCGGAGCCGAGACGAGCATGGTGGCGCCCATCATCGCGAGCGTCTGCACCTGTGTGACGTCGTTGGTGTTGCGGGTGATGAGGGATCCGGCGCCGAAGTGCGAAACCTCTCGCTCGGAGAACGCGCTCACGCGTTCGAAGACGTCGTTGCGGATGTCGCGGCCGGCCTGCATGGCCGCCTGTGCGGCGAAGTAGGTTGCGATGACCGAGGCGATGATCTGGGCGAGCGAGATGCCGAGCATCATCATGCCCGTCGACCAGATGTAGTCGGTGTCGCCCGTTGCGACGCCCTTGTCGATGATGTCGCCGTTGAGGGTCGGCAGGTAGAGCGAGGCGAGCGCCGCGATGAACTGGAACGCGAGCACGCCGACGAGCTGCTTGCGGTATGGACGCAGGTAGCGACGAAGGATTCTTCCGAGCAAGATGGCTCCCGACATTGGGTGGATAAGGTGTTGCGGCGGCACTCAATGTACCGCCACCGCCTTCCGTCGACCACGGAACGCGCCTCGGCGGAGGTCAGACGGAGAACACCGTCCGCGGATCCTGGAGCAGCGCCGGATACGGGAAGGCGCGCCGTGGAATCTCGCCCCCGAACTCCACCGGCAGCTCGAGCACAGGCTCTCCCGTCTCATCCTCGGAGGCCACGAGAGGAGCGCCGACGGTTCCGCGGATGAGGTTTTCACCCCCGACGGTCAGCACGGCGATCGGCGCACCGGGTCGGAGCGCCGCGAAGGACTCCAGCTGGGCCGTCCACTTCGCCGACCGCCTGCCGCGCGGAGACAGCTCGCCGAGGGAGACGCTGCTCCGCGACATCCACTTCTCGAATTCGCCCGCATTGCGCGGCCGCAGGATTGTGAGAGGCGCCGAGGCAGGCGCGCTCGTGCTCGCAGCAGCCGAGGGAGGTTGGTCGTCCGGTCCGGGCCAGACATAGGGCAGATCGTCGGGCACCCCGGGGAAGAGCGGGGCGTAGAACTCGGGCGCCTTCCGCACGAGATTGGAGCGGTGGCTCAAGTGCAGGGCCTCATTGCCGAGCCACGAGGGAAGGGCGAGGTGCGTGCCGTGCTCCTCCGCTTCGGGGGCGAACTCTGAGATCAGGGGGCGTGTGGTGTCCGCGTGGCCCCGGAACGTCCACTCATCCACCATGTCGAGCGCGTAGCGGGTGAGCGCGGGCACATATCCGCGCCACATCTGCATCGCGGGGTGACTCTGCCACCCGTAGGCAGGCAGCACGATCGCGCGGAGCACCTGCAACGCCTCGACGCGTTGCTTGCCCAGCCGTGCCGGATCCAAGACGCGCGCGCTCTCGGCGAAGTCGGCGAAGGGGAGAAACGTCTGCACTCCCCCAGTCTCTCCCCGATCGACGCAGAACGGGCGAACCGGCGCCGCGAGAGGGCGCGCGGCGGTCAGGTCAACCCCGTTCGCTAAAACGCGGGCGAGCGTAGCGTCGGTCGGGAGCAATGACGTCCAGGTCATCGCCGGGCTACTAGAAAGCGACAGCATCATGTCAGGACGCAACACCCTCGTACGCAGCATGCACGACATCGGCCTGGCCGCCTGGTTCGGCGGCAACCTGATGGGAGCCGTGGGACTCAACGGAGGGGCGGCGACAGCGTCGAGCCCCGCGGAACGCCTTACCATCTCCTCCGCCGGGTGGGCGAAGTGGGCGCCGGTGCAGCTGGCCGCTATCGTCGTTCACGGCGTCGGCGGTATCGGTCTGATCCTCGGCAACAAGACGCGCCTCGCCAACCAGCAGGAGAGCCGCACGAACACCTGGATCAAGCTCGTCATCACGGGACTGGCGGGCGCGTCGACCCTCGCCTCGGGACTCGCGGGAAAGACGATGAGCGACCACGCGGACGAAGGAGCCTCGGGTGTCACGGAACCGGGCCACACCTCGTCCTCGACCTTGAGCGGCGCCCAGCGGATCCAGAAGGTCCTGCAGTGGACGACGCCTGTTCTGACCGCCGTGCTCATTGTGATGGGTGCCCAGCAGGGTGAACAGCAGCGTCCGGTCAACGGACTCTTCGAGACGACGCTCAGGATGTTCCGTCGCTGAGAACCTCGACGGCGATGGCCAGTCGCGCGGGTTCCTTGTTCCCGATCCCGGTTAGACTGGCATCCTGTTTGAGACAGCAGGGCCTGGTGTTGACCAGGGCAGAATGACCCCGGCGGAGCGATCCGCCGGGGTCATTCGTGTGTGCGCCTTCACGTGCCCAGCGTCTCCGGCTGCCTAGGCGGCCTGCTGCTTGGCGATCGACGTCGCGTTCACGAGGATCGGCAGGTGGTCCGACGCTCCGATGGGCAGGGTCTCGACGCTGTCGATCGTCATGCCGACGCTCGTGACGAAGTCGAAGTGCCCGGTGAAGATCTTGTAGCGCGTGTAGGTGCGACGGTCGCTCAGCGAGAGGTCGTAGCCGGACTTCGTGATGTGCCGACCGAGGCCGCGCTGGAAGAGCGGGTAGTTGTAGTCGCCCACCATCACCATCGGCAGGTCGTCGCCCATCTGACGCAGCGCCACGTGGGCCGCCTTGATCTGGTTGCGCCGAAGGGAGTTGCTCGCGGTGAGCGGCGCCGCATGGAACGAGGCTGCTGTGAACTCGCTGCCCGTCTCGTCGTCGAAGAAGCGTGTGCCGATGAGGCGCTCGTGGGCGGGGGCCGCGATGCGGTCGTGCAGCGACTTCTTGAGTTCGAACGTCTGGGTGTCGAGCGGGGTGAAACGATCGGGACGGTAGTAGATCGCCAGCCCGAGCCGGTTGAGTTTCGTCGCATCCGCGAGTCTCATGCCGTCGAACTCTGCGGGCAGCAGGTTCGTGTCGCACTCCTGGAGGCACAGGAGGTCGAGTTCGTAGGTGTCGATGAGGGCAGCGAGCTCGTCGCTTGCCGCATTCTTTCGAAGGTTGTAGCTGACGATTTTGATGTCTGTACTCCGTTGTGCCGGTCATGCATCTGGTCTGACTGGAGCAGTCTACGACGGTCGTATGGGCGAACCATGGCAGTTTGGGTCCCGTGTCCAGACCGTTTTCGACGAGGCGCGCCCCGCCGGTGAGCGGTAGCGTGGCGCCATGGCGGAGATGGTGCGACGGGCGGCTGTCGTGAGCGGCAGGGTACAGGGCGTCGGGTTTCGCTGGGCGACACGCGAGCAGGCGCAACGCCTCGCGCTGGCCGGCTTCGCCCGCAACCGGACGGACGGTTCGGTCGACGTCGAGGCGGAGGGAGCCCCGGCCGCGGTCGACGAGCTCGTGTCGTGGTTGCGCGTCGGACCGCCCTTCGCCGAGGTGGGCGGCGTCGAGGTGCGCGACGTGGTGCCGCGCGGAGACACCCGCTTCGACGTCGGTTAGCGCGCGTGCCGCCGCGCTATTCGACGAAGCGGATGCCGGCGAGCAGCCTCGTGCGGACGTCGAAGACCTCGTTGCCGCCGCTGAGAGCGGACCCCGGCAGCCCCTCGCGCAGGAGCGCGGGCAGGTAGGAGTGACGGGTCACCGCGGCCGCAGCGCCCCGGATGCGACCCAGGTCGATGACCGGTTCGGCGAGGTCGTCGTCGGGCACCACGATGACGAGCCCGGAGAACTTGAGACGCAGGCTGCGCGAGAGCGCCTTCGCCCGGTGCCCCAGACTGTTCATCGGGCGTTCGCCGCCGAGCGCCTCGCCGATCAGCTCGCCGCCCTTGACGCGCACGGGCCCGCCGAAGTCCTCGGAGAGGATGGCGAAGAGGCCGGTCGCGCCGAGCACGACGTGGTCGATCTTCTCGTCGGGGTAGCCCGTCGAGACGTCGTGCCAGACGGTGTACCCGATGCCGAGCTCGGAGATGGTGCGAGCCGTGGCCTCCTCGGCGAGGGCGTCGGCGAGGAGGTGGCGGATCTCCCTCGGAGCTCCGCGCACGAGCGCAGGGTCGTAGGGGTCGGGCAGTGGAACGCCGATGCCGACCCACTCGCGCATGAGCCCGAGGTAGCGTTCGCGGCGCCAGCCGCCCGGATGGCCGTAGGAGCGGGCGGGTGGGCGGGTGTCGCGGGACGGCGGGCGGGAACTCGGCGCGGCCCAGGGCGAGTGCTCCGCCGGGGCGTGGGAAGAGGGGCGCCCGCGGTCGTATGCGGCGCGGTCCTCCGGCGTACCGATGCGCTCCCACGCGAGTTGGACGGCGACGAACCGGGCCGAGCTGCCTCCCGTGTCGGGGTGGGTCTCCCGCGCGAGCCGGCGGTAGGCGCGACGCAGTTCGTCGTGCGACGCGCTCGGGTCCACACCGAGCACCTCATAGGGTGTCGCCGAGATGGGGCTGTCGGGCATCGATTGCTTTCGTGGTGTGCGGGGGCTGCGGGGCCAGTACGAACGATACCCAATGGATGCTGCGGGCATGCTCCGTGCGCGCAGGGCGTCCGTGGCGCGCACGCACCGCCGCGCTCGCGTGCGCACCGGCGTCGGTCGCACCTGTCAGGCTGTAAGGATGACGGACACCCGCAGCTCTGCCCTCGCCGTACTGCGCACCCTCGTCGGCCGCGACGACGCCGACTTCCACGACGGCCAGTTCGAGGCCATCGCCGCGCTCGTCGACGACCGGCGGCGGGCGCTCGTGGTGCAGCGCACCGGTTGGGGCAAGTCGGCCGTCTACTTCGTGGCGACACTGCTGTTGCGGCAGCGAGGCGCCGGTCCCACCATCCTCGTCTCCCCCCTGCTCGCCCTCATGCGCGACCAGGTCGGCGCGGCGGCGCGAGCCGGGGTGCGCGCGGTCTCGATCAACTCGTCGAACGCACACGAGTGGGCCGCCGTGCTGCAGAAGCTGCGCGACGACGAGGTCGACGTGCTCCTCGTGTCGCCCGAGCGGCTCAACAATCCGTCGTTCCGCGACGAGCAGCTTCCCACGCTCGTGTCGCGGGCTGGCCTGCTCGTGGTCGACGAGGCGCACTGCATCTCCGACTGGGGTCACGACTTCCGGCCCGACTACCGCCGCCTGCGTGACCTCATCGCCGAGCTTCCCGACGGCATCCCCGTGCTCGCCACGACGGCGACCGCCAACAGCCGGGTGGTGGCGGATGTCGCGGAGCAGCTGTCGGCGTATACGGGCGAGGCGCCTACGGGCGAGGCCCACGCGACCGACGTGCTCACCATCCGTGGCCCGCTCGCCCGGGCGTCGCTGCGCCTCGGGGTGCTCCGGCTCCCGTCCGCCCAGGCGCGGCTTGCGTGGCTCCTCAGCCACCTCGCCGAGCTGCCCGGCAGCGGCATCATCTACGCCCTCACCGTCTCGGCGGCGGAAGACACGGCGCGCCTGCTGCGCGAGGCGGGGCACGAGGTGCACGCCTACACCGGGCGCACCGACACGGTGGAGCGCGAGCAGCTCGAGGGCAGGCTGAAGGCCAATGAGGTGAAGGCGCTCGTCGCCACGAGCGCGCTCGGCATGGGTTTCGACAAGCCCGACCTCGGGTTCGTGCTGCACCTCGGCGCGCCCTCCTCCCCCGTCGCCTACTACCAGCAGGTCGGCAGAGCCGGGCGCGCGACCGACAACGCCGACGTGCTGTTGCTGCCCGGCACGGAGGACGAGGCGATCTGGAACTACTTCGCGACCGCGTCGATGCCCAACCGTGCGAAGGCGCTCGCGGTCATCGACGAGCTCGGTTCCACCCCCCTGTCGACGCCTGCCCTCGAGGCGCGGGTCGACCTGCGTCGCACCCCGCTCGAGCTGCTGCTCAAGGTGCTCGACGTCGACGGTGCCGTGCGCAAGGTGCAGGGCGGCTGGATTGCCACGGGCCAACCGTGGACGTACGACGCGGAGCGGTACGAGCGCATCGCCGCCGCACGCGAGCTGGAACAGCAGTCGATGCTCGACTACGAGGCGCTGCCGTCCGGGGAGAGCGGATGCCGCATGGAGTTCCTGCAGCGCGCGCTCGACGACGAGACCGCGGTACCGTGTGGCCGGTGCGACAACTGCGCGGGCGCCTGGTTCGCGGCAGACATCCAAGCGGATGCCTCGACCGTCGCCGCGCGGTCGCTCGACCGTGTCGGCGTCGCCATCGAGCCGCGCGCACAATGGCCGAACGGCATGGCGAACCTCGGCGTGGAGGTCAAGGGCAACATCGCCGTGGGCGAGCGCACGGCCCCGGGCCGTGCCCTCGCCCGACTGACCGACCTCGGCTGGGGCGGCGCGCTGCGTGAGGCCTTCGCGCCGGGCGCCGCCGATGCGCCGGCGTCACCCGCCATGATCGCCGCGTGTGTGCGGGTGCTCGCCGCCTGGGGGTGGGAGGAGCGGCCCGTCGCCATCGTGAGCGTGCCCTCTCGCCGCCATCCGCTGCTCGTCGAATCGATAGCGACCGGACTCTCCTCCGCCGGACGCCTGCCGTACCTCGGCGCCCTCTCGATGGAGAACGGCGGCCCCGCGGGGGAAGCGGGCGGCAACAGCGCGTACCGCCTGGCCGGCGTGTGGGATCGCTTCGGCACGGACGGGCTCGAGGCAGACGCGTTCGCCGGTCGCCCGGTGCTCCTCGTGGACGACCTCGTCGACAGCCGATGGAGCGTGACCGTGGCCGGACGGGCGCTGCGGCGCGCGGGTGCGTCCGCCGTGCTGCCGTTCGCGCTCGCCCTCCGCGCTTAGCCTCCCGGGCCGCGCGACGCCCAGCGCGCGCCCACGGTCTCGGCGTAGTGTCGGCAACATGACGATTCCCGATGTTCCGTTGACCACCATCACGGGTGAGGCCACCTCCCTCGGCGCGTTCGACGACAAGGTGTTGATGATCGTGAATGTGGCCTCCCGATGCGGCCTCGCGCCCCAGTACGAGAAGCTCGAAGCACTGCAGAAGACGTACGGCGACAGGGGTTTCACCGTCCTCGGATTTCCGAGCAATCAGTTCTTGCAGGAGCTCGGCACCGAGGAGAAGATCGCGGAATACTGCTCCGCGACCTGGGGCGTCACCTTCCCGATGTTCGAGAAGATCCGGGTCAACGGCAAGAATCAGCACCCGCTCTACGCCGAGCTGACCAAGACTCCCGACGCCGACGGCAAGGCCGGCCGTGTCTCCTGGAACTTCGAGAAGTTCGTGGTCACGCCGGGCGGAGACGTGCACCGCTTCCGCCCGCAGACACAGCCCGACGCGCCGGAGATCATCAGCCTGATCGAGGACGCACTGCCCTCGACGTAGCTCACGCGTACTCGCCCGGGTCGACGAGCGTCACGCCCCGGCGGTGGCTGAGCACGACCGCGCGCAGCTCGACGGAGGCGTCGCGACATCCGTTGGCGGTGAAGCGCGCCCAGGCCCGGTCGGCGTCGGTCAGGCGGTCGCCGGCGTACCTCTCGAGCACGACGACGACGGCCGAGGCCCCGACCGCCGCGCTCGCCTCCCGGATGACGCGCCTCCAGTCGTCGAGGTCTGCTGCGTCGGGAATGAGCGGAGCGTCGGACACCGGCATGATGAGGGGCGACTGCACGTCGTCCGCGTGCAGGAAGAGCAGCCAGACCTGTCGCCCCTGCGCCCGACCGACGAGCGAGGCGACACGTCGCTCGATGAGTTCGTCGGTGCTGAGCGGCTCGAGGCCTGCGTGGCGCTGGTCGATTGGATCCATGAATCGATCGTGACCCCCGCGGACGACGACGTGGAGGGGCGATCGGGGTCGGTGGAGAACGGGCCGCTGTAGACAACTGTCGTCATCGAGGCCGCGGATGCTACGCCACGGTCGACCGCGGCGTCAGCCCTTGCCCGTCGCCGCGCCGCGATATTGGCTGGTTCCTGCGCGGGCCAACCGGTGCTCCGCACCGATGGCGAGGAGCCCCACCATGAGCAGCATCTACCCGACGAGCCTGCCCTCGGACAACGACCCCTTCGGCAACGCCGACGAGGTCACCGATGAGACGATCGCGCAGCACTCCGAGCAGACGGACGAGGAATTCGTCGACGACGAGGACGCCGTCGACATCACGTCGAGCGACGGCCCCGTGCTGGAAGAGGGCGCCGACCTCGGCTAGCCGCCGAACACGACGAAGATGTCGAGCCACCGCGGATTGTGGGCGTGCACGAGCACGAGAAATACCACGAGATCGAACAGCAGGTGCACGCAGATCACATAGGTGAGCGACTTCGTTCGACTAAAAATCCACCCCTGGAGCAACGCGAAGGGGAAGGTCAGCAGCGGGCCCCACTCCTTGTAGCCGAGCTCCCAGAGGAACGAGGAGAAGATCACCGCCTGCAGCAGGTTCGCCTGCCACAGCGGGAAGTGCCGTCTCAGCAGGGCGAAGACGACGCAGATGAAGAACATCTCGTCCCAGATCCCGACGGCGTTGACTCCGACGAACAGGCGCAGGACCTCGTCGATCTCGTGGATGGCCGGCCAGTTGCGGTACGCACCCGAGCCAATGAAGTAGCTCGGCAGGATCGCCCAGCCGAGCAGTACGACCACCGGGAGGTACGACCGCTCGAGCCGCGTCCACCTCTGTCCCGTCTTGAGCGGGAACCGGATGGTGCGTCGGCGATAGCCGTGGCGTTCGAGCAGGTACGGCACGGCGACCGCGAGGATGAGCACCGTGCCCATGACGGCCATGTTGAGGTAGCTGATGTCGGCGGCGACCGAGATAGTGCTGATGATGCACAGTCCCAGGGCTATCAGCAGCAGGCTGCGGAAGAGGTCGCGGTCGACGAGGGCGGAGACCGCGACGCTCACACCGAGCACGACGTAGGCGGCCAGTCGCTGCTCGGCGGCGAATAACAGGAACGCCGACGCGGCGACACCCGCGGCCGGCACGAAACCGACGGAGAGGGAGAGCTTCGTATCGGTGGTGGTCACAAGATACAGCTTGCCACGGCCCGTCGGCGTCGAGTCATCCCGCGCGCACGGCGACCCAGCGTGGGCCCACGCGTCGAGCCGCCCGGTAGCCGATGACTTCGGCGAGGCCGCTCGTCACCGAGACCACGTGCTCCGCGATCTGCGCGGCGAGCTCGTCGTCGTCGGATTCGAAGCGGATGGTGATGCGCGCCTCGCCCGACACGATCGCGAGGTCGGATGCCTCGACCATCGTCAGCTCCGCCGCGGCGGCCTTCGCGGCCGGCAGCACCGCGGTCGGCGCGACACCGGGCTTGAGCGCACCGATGATCATCGTCACGCGGAAATCGGGCATGACGACGACGTTAGCGCGTGCTCACCCTGTTGAATGTGCGCACCGTGAGCGGCGCGAAGACGGGCAGCATCACCGCGATGCGAGGACGACCGTGAGTTCGGGGTCGGGCGGCGCGTTGCCGAAGTCGATCACCGACATGCTGTCGGCGAGCCGTCGTGGCTCTCCTGAATAGAACTGTGGCCCTGCGGCGAGACCGTGATGCGCAACTTAGCCGGGATCTGCTCCTTCATCGCCTCGACGTGGCTGATGAGCCCGATGGTGCGCCCACCCGTACGCAGGCCGTCGAGCGTGCTCATCGCGATTTCGAGCGTGTCGGCGTCGAGTGAGCCGAAGCCCTCGTCGATGAACAGCGTGTCGAGCGTGATGCCGCCCGCCTGGTTGGTCACGACCTCCGCGAGACCGAGCGCGAGAGCCAGCGACGCGAGAAACGTCTCTCCGCCGGAGAGCGAGTGGGTGGGGCGGGAACGACCGGTGTGCTCGTCGCGGATCGCGAGCCCCAGCCCCGACTTGGCGTTGCGGTACTGCAGGGCGTCATCGTGCTCGAGGGCGTAACGGCCGGCACTCATCGTCCGCAGCCGGGTGTTCGCCGCGGCGACGATCTCCTCGAGCTGCGCCGCGAGCACGTACGTCTCGAGCCGCATCCGACGGGTGTTGGGGTCGTCGCCGCGCACGACGCTCGCGAGCACGCGCAGCTGCTCGAACTCCGCTCTGCGGTGGCCGGTGATTGCGCGCTGCTCCTCCGCCTGGGCGGCGACGGCCTCGAGCCGCTCCAGCCTCATGATGATGCTCATCGAGGCGTCTCTCGCTTCGTCGCGATCACCGAGCGCTAGCTCGCGTGCGAGACGCGCGGGCTCGACGTCGACCGGATGCTCCGGGACCTCTGCGACACCCGGTTCGTCGAGCATCGCCTCGGCCGTCGCGCGCGCCTCGTCGTGGTGGCGGATGCGCGCCTCGAGGTCGGCGACCTCCACGCGCGTGCGGTGGGCTCGACGCGCCTCGTCGGCGTCGTCGAAGGCGTGTTCACCGAGCTGCTCGAGAAGCGACGCCCTCGCCGCTTCCCAGGCCGAGCGCCGCACCTCGGTCGAACCGGTGGCCTCATCGAGAGCGCGGGCCAGGCGCAACTGGCGGGTGAGCTGGGCGACGCGTTCGGTGACGCTCGCCGCCGCCCCCCTGTGGGCGGTCGTTCGAGCGAGGATGTCGTCGCGCCTCGTCGTCGACTCGCCGAGCAGTCGGGTTGCCTCGAGCCGCAGCGAACGCAACTCCTCGAGGGTTGCCTCGACGGATGCGGCTTCCGCTCGCATCGCGTCGCGCCGGGCTTCCAGCTCGCGGAGCTGCCGCTCTGCCTCCCGCGCGGACGCGAGAGCCGCCTCCGCCGCCGCGAGCTCGGCCTCCAGGTCGTCGAGGCTCTTGCCTTCGGCGCGCACCCGCGCCTCGACCAGGCCCGTCGTGGCCGCGACCACGGCCGCGTGCGCGGCGTCCATCTCGCGCCGGAGTTGCGCAACGAGGTCGCGCGCCTCCTCGATGTCTTCCCCCGTGACCGGTGCGTCGTCGTTGCTCGCCGGCGCCGGGTGGCTCGTCGAGCCGCACACCGAGCACGGCTCGCCCTCGACGAGCGCTGCGGCGAGTTCGGCGGCGTGGCCGTTCAACCTCTGCTCGAGGAGCGCGTCGAGGCGAACCGCCGCGGCCGTGTGCGCAGAGCTTGCGTGCTTCTCGGTCGCGTTCGCGGCATCCAGCCGCGCTTCGAAGCCCGACGCCGACCGGGCCGCGTACCGCGCACCCGTGATGCGCTCGAGGGCGTGCGCGGCCTCTTCCGCCCGGGCGGCACGCACCGCGGCATCGGTGACGAGGGCGGCGACAGCGGAGATCTCGGCGGGCAGGGTCGCCGCCTTCCCCGTGGTCTTGTCGAGGGCGACGTCGCTGTCGGCCAGCGACGTCGACAGCCGCTCGATGTCGGCCTCGAGGTCGGGCAGGCGCCGCTCGTCGGCCAGTACGTCGGTCAACGCACCGAGCGTCGCCGCGATTCCGTCGATGAACTCGGGCAGGGGCGTCGCCTCGTCGATGCCGGCGAACGCCGCCCGGGCGGCGTCTTCGGCGGTTCGCGCCTTCGCGAGCTCCGATTCGGCGCTCTCGAGGGCGACGGCGAGGGGCCAGACGGGGGCCGCCCGCCGGGCGCCGTCGAGCGTGATCCGGTCGGTCTCGACCTCGGGCGACCGTTCGTCGAGGGTCGCGATGACCTCGGATGCAGCGTTCCGTCGGTTCTGCAGTGTGCGCATGTCGAGCAGCGCACGGTGCTCCGCATCCGCCGCCTCGAAGGCGAGATTGGCGTGGGCGGCACGTTCCGCCGCGGCCGAGCCGAGAACGGCGAGTCTTGCAACGCCGGCCTCGAACCACGCAGCGTCTGCCCACGCGGGTGTCTCCTCCTCGAGCAGCGCGGCCGCCTGGGCGACGAGCTGGTCGAGCACCCCGTCGGCGGCGGACACCTCGGCCTGCAGGGCTTTGCGCTTGTCGTCGAGCGCGACCTCGATCTGCTCGAAGCGCCGCGAACCGAAGAGGGTGCGCAGCACCGCCTGGCGGTCGTCGTTGCGCGCGAGCAGGAACTGCTGGAAGCGGTTCTGCGCGAGCAGCACGACCTGCAGGAACTGCTCCTTCGTGAGGGCGACGATGCGGTTGATCTCGTGTGCCACGTCGACGGGTCGTGCGGCGACCACCTCGACGGGCTGGCCGGGCGCGTGCCGGCTCAGCGAGGCGTCGTGCGCCTGCCTCGTCGTGCCCGCCCTGCCCTTCTTCGGGCGCTCGTACTCCGGCGAACGACGGACCGAGTAATCGACTCCCCCGACAGTGAACTCGAGCTCGACGAACGTCGGGTCATCGAGGTCGCAGTGGTCGCTGCGCAGCTGTGCCTGGGTGCCGTCGTAGCGCGGGACGCTGCCGTACAGGGCGAAGCAGATGGCGTCGAGGATGCTCGACTTGCCGGCACCCGTCTTTCCTGTGATGAGGAAGAGCCCGGCGTCCTCAAACCGCTCGAAGTCGACGACCTGCTCGTTCTTGTACGGCCCGAACCCGGCGAGAGTCAGCTTGCGGATTCTCACGACGCCACCTCCGCGCGCGCGTCGGCGGCCTGCTGTGTCACGACCTGGGCGATGAGTGTGCGCTCGACGTCTGACGGGCCGACACCGTTGCGCACGAGCTCGAGGAAACCCGCGACGATCTGCTCGTCGGACTTCTTCTCGATGCGCTGCCGGTAGGTGATGTCGGCGTGCTGCGCCTCCACGTCTGGCCGGAACTCGAGCGTGGCGCAGTGCGGGAAGCGTGCCTGCAGCCGGCGCATGGCGTCGAGGGGGCGCACGCGATCGGTGAGGATCGCGCACACCCAGTCGCCCTCGTACTCCGCGTAGTCGTCGGAGGTCAGCAGCTCGTCGAGGGGCGCGGTGAGCACGCTCAGTCGGCGGGGAATCGGCAGGTCGACCCACTCCACCGTCTCGAGGCCCGTGCCGCCGAGCTCCACGAGCCAGCCGCCGCGGGGCTTGCCCGCCTCCCCGAAGGAGTAGTGGAGGGGCGCGCCGGAGTACCGCACGCGCTCGGTCAGGGTCGTGCGGCCGTGGATGTGGCCCAGCGCCACGTAGTCGGGGCCGTCGAACACGCTCGCGGGCACGAGGTTGACTCCCCCCGCGGTGATGTCGCGCTCGACGTCGGTCGCCTCCGCCTTCGCCGACACGTCGGACGCGAAGCAGTGGGAGACGATGACACTGCGCCGCCGGGAGCGCCCGCCGCCGGTGCCGGCGCGAGCCGCGGCATCCGCACGAATACCGTCCATCGCGAAGCCGAGCACCTGCTCGTGCGTGCGGAGGGCCCGCTCGGGGTGGCGGTGACGGAACATCGAGGGCTCGAGGTAGGGGATGCCGTAGAAGTCGACGGGGCCGAACTCGTCGGCGATGGTGACGGGCGTGAGGTACTGATCATGAGACGTGACGATGTGGATGCCGGCGAGCCCGAGCCACTCGGACTGGAAGCCGAGGCGCGTGGCCGAGTCGTGGTTGCCGCTCGTCATGACGACCGCCGCGCCCGCGCCGCGGATCTCCCGCAGCGCCGTCGAGAGCACGGCGTAGCACTCGGTCGACGGCATCGACGAATCGAAGACATCGCCGGCGACAACCACCACATCGACCCCGTGCTCGCGCACCGCACCGACGAGCGCATCGAGCACCAGGCGCAGGTGCTCGAGCGTCGAGTGCCCGTGGAAGGTACGCCCGATGTGCCAGTCGGAGGTGTGCAGGATCTTCATGCTTCAACGGTACCCGCGACCCCCGACGCTGCCCCGCATCCTCACCGCCTATGGTGGATGCATCATGCGACTCCTCCTCATTCGCCATGGACAGACGCCCGCCAACGTGCTCGGGCAGCTCGATACCGCCCATCCCGGCCCGGGTCTCACGCCCCTCGGTCACGAGCAGGCGGCCAGCATCCCGAGAGCACTCGAGGAGGAGAGCGTCGACGCGCTGTTCGCGTCGACGCTCCTGCGCACGCAGCTCACCGCCGCGCCGCTCGCGGCGGTTCGCAACCTCGCCGTAACCGTGCTCGGCGGCATCCACGAGATCGAGGCGGGCGACCTCGAGAAGCGCAGCGACCGGGCGTCTGTGCGGGCTTATCTCGAGACGGTCTTCGCGTGGGGCAGCGGCGACCTCGACGCGCGAATGCCCGGCGACACCGACGGCCACCACTTCTTCGGCCGCTTCAACGCCGACATCGCCGAGATCGTCGAATCGGGTGCCGACACCGCGGTCGTGGTGAGCCACGGGGCCGCTATCAGGGTGTGGGTCGCGCGCAACGCAGGCAACGTGCCGCCGTCGTTCGCCGGCGAGAACGAGCTCGCGAACACCGGCGTCGTCATCGTCGAGGGATCATTCGATGAGGGCTGGCGGCTCGTCGAGTGGGCCGGAACGCCGATCGGCGGTGTCGAACTCGAGGATGCCACGGCCGACGACGCGACGGGCGAGACGCTCGGCGAGGCGCGCGCCGACGGCTAGCCGGTCCCCCGGCCTGGCGGCCGTGATCAACGCCAGCCGGCTCCCGGCGCGACGTGGTTCACGATGCTCTCGAGCTGCGCCGCCACGTAGTCGACGCCGAGCTGGTTGGGCACCGTGATGAGCACCGTGTCGGCCGCCTGCACCGCCGCATCGGCCGCGAGTTCCGCAGCGATGACGTCGGGCTCGCCGATGTAGCTCCGGCCGAAGCGGGCGAGCCCGCCGTCGAGGTGTCCGACCTGGTCCTTGCCCTCGACCTGTCCGCGCAGGCCGAAATACGCTCGATCGGCGTCGGAGACGAGCGGGATGACGCTGCGGCTCACGGAGACGCGCGGCTCGAAGTCGTGGCCGTGCTCCTTCCACTCGTCGCGGAAGATCTGGATCTGCTCGGCCTGCAGCACGTCGAACGGCACGCCGGTGTCTTCGGTGAGCAGAGTCGAGCTCATGAGGTTCATCCCGTGCTCCGCCGTCCACTTCGCTGTCGCGCGAGTTCCAGAGCCCCACCAGATGCGCTGGCCCAGTCCGGGCGACTGCGGCTCGATGGCGAGTGCTCCACCCATGCCGCCTGTCACCTGCGGATTGGCACGCGCGACGCCGGCGCCGTCGATTGCGGCGCGGAAGATCGCGGTGTGCCGGCGCGCCTGGTCGGCGTCGGTCTCGCCCTCGGTCGGGCCGTACCCGAACGACTCGTACCCGCGCAGCGCCGTCTCCGGTGAGCCTCGGCTGATTCCGAGTTGCAGGCGCCCGTTGCTGATGAGGTCGGTGATCGCCGCCTCCTCCGCCGCATACAGGGGGTTCTCGTAACGCATGTCGATCACGCCGGTGCCCAACTCGATGCGGCTCGTGCGTGCTGCCATCGCGGCGAGCAGCGGATACGGCGAGGCGAACTGCGGCGCGAAGTGGTGCACGCGCACGTACGCGCCATCCACGCCGATCTCCTCAGCGGCGACAGCGAGCTCGATCGTCTGCAGCAGCGAGTCCTGCGCGGTGTGCACGAGCGACCCCGGAACATTCTGGTAGTGGCCGAAGGAGAGGAAACCGATGCGCTTCATGGTGGGTGAAGCGCCGCGGCATCCGCGGATATTCCCGATGCATTCGCATGCACCTGCGCGACGCCGCTCGCGGATCTACGCTTGGACCGTGACCAGATCCTTCAACAACGAACCGGATGCCCGCCGCTACACCCTGCGCGATGGTGACGAGCTGCTCGCAACCCTCGACTATTCGAGCAACGGCCACGCCGTCTCTCTGACCCGGGCGTTCACCGCGCCCCAGCATCGGGGTAAGGGGCTTGCTGCGGAGATCGTCGAGTTCGCCGTCGACGATCTCGAGACCTCGAGCGACCTCCGCATCGTGCCGATGTGCTGGTACGTGGGCGAGTGGTTCGACAAGCACCCCGAGCGCTCTGGGCTGCTCACGCGGTAGCCGCTCGTGTCCGCCATTTTCCGTGACAGGGAGGACGCCGGCCGGCAGCTGGCGCACCTGCTCACGCGATTCGGCGGGGATGACACAGTGGTGCTCGGGTTGCCGCGCGGCGGCGTGCCGGTCGCGAGGCCGGTGGCCGAGGCGCTCCATGCGCCTCTCGACGTGCTGCTCGTGCGCAAGCTCGGTTCGCCGCGGCATCCCGAGTTCGCCGTGGGTGCCATCGGCGAGGACGGCGTGCGCATCATCGACGCCGAGTCGGTGCGGATGACGCGACTCGACGACACCGCGCTCGCCGACGTCGAGCGGCGTGAACGCGCCGAGCTCGACCGGCGTCTCGCGTTCTACCGCGCCGGGCGGCCTCGACTCGATCTGGGCGGCAAGCGCGCGGTGATCGTCGACGACGGTGTCGCGACCGGCGCGACCGCGGCGGTGGCGTGCCGCGTGGCCCGACAGCTCGGTGCCGCGGAGCTGGTCCTCGCTGTGCCCGTCGCTCCGCCGGACTGGACCACGCGGCTGGCAGCGGAGGCCGACGAGCTCGTCGCCGTGGCGACCCCGCAGGAGTTCTGGGCGGTCGGTCAGTGGTATCGGCGATTCGACCAGACGTCCGATGCGGAGGTCGTGGCGGCGCTCGACAGGCCGTGATTCCGGCCGCTGTCTCACCCGTCTCCGTCGAAACCGAGAATTCCTGCCGCTCGAGGTGCGTTCGGTCCTAGACTGCGCCTGCGGGGGCGAGTCGGAGGGAACTGCGTTGATGAGCGCGACCGGTGATGGTGCGGCGCAGTCCGGCGTGCCCGCCGCGTGGTATGCCTGCCCGGGGGACGCGCGACTCTTGCGCTGGTGGGACGGCCGCGGCTGGACCGGACACACCGTCGACCCGCGGACGGATGATGCGGCGAGCGCCCAGGCGACCGAGCCGCCGAGCCCCACACCGCCCACACCGCCCTCGACCCTCGCCCCTTCGCGCTCCACCACAGGGCGTCTCCCCCGTCGAACCCGCGGTCGCGCGCCGGCCACCGGTCCGGTCCTGGCCCGCAGCACGTATGCGACGGTCGACGCGCCCACGGTTCGGAAGAGGAGCGGCCCCCTCGAGCCTCGAGGCCGGCTTCTCGCAGGCGCCCTGCTGCTTGTCATCGCGGTCTCCGTGGCGGTGCTGCTTGCGGCGATCGCGGCGATCACAGACCGGCCGCAGTACCAGCGATCGCCGTGGCCGATCGCGTCGACCGAGCAGCTCACCGTCACCGATCGCCAGCGCCTCCTTACCCCAGAAGGCATGAGCGAGCAGATTCTCACCGATCTCCGCACCGACGGCTCCGTGGTGACGGGTGCGACGTGTCCGTCCGACGCGACCACGGAAGACTCCGACATCCTCACGTGCCGGGTCGACATGCAGTCGGCGTCGGCCGACGTGCGCGTGCAGGTGACCGACGGCTACTCCAACGTCGCCTTCGTCATTCTCGGCTTCGATTACGACTGAACTGGATGTGCCGACCGGCGACGATGCATCGATACTGGATACATCGACACCCTGACGCTTCCCCCTCTGTTCACGCCCACGATGCCGCTCGACATCCCCACCCCGTTGCTCCTGGCCATCGTCGCCGCCGCGGCGCTCCTGAGCATCCCGCGCGCCACCTGGCGCTGGTTCGGGCTCTTCGCGACGCTCGTCCACGAGCTCGGGCACGCGTTCGCCGCCCTGCTGAGCGGCCGGATGGTGAACGGCATCCGCATCAGGCGCGACCATTCCGGTGCCGCCATGACCACCGGCCGCGGCACCGTCGGAACGGTGCTGAGCGGCATCTTCGGCTACCCGGCGCCGGCGATCGTCGGCGCCGGCCTGCTGTGGAGCGTGTTCAACGGCTACACGGCGCTCGCCCTGCTCGTCGGCGGCGTCATCCTGGTGCTCACCGTGCTCGTCATCCGCAACCTGTTCGGTGTGCTCGTCGTGCTCGGCTCCGCCGGAGTGGCGGCGCTGCTGTGGTTCTCCGCGTCGCCTGAGGTGCAGGGCTACGCGCTGCTCGTACTCGGTGTAGCGCTGCTCGTGGGTTCGGTGCGTGGCCTCGTCACGGTGGTCGGCGTGCACACCTCGAGGCGTGGGCAGCTCGCAACATCCGACGCCTACATCCTCTTCACACGCACGGGCGTTCCCTCGCCCGTATGGCTGCTCGTCTTCGCCACGCTCATCGCCGCGAGCGCGGTGTTCGCGGTGTCCATCTACGTCGGGTCGCCGGTCGCCTCGACTTCCAACTGAGCTCGGGGAAGTGACGCCGGATGCGGTGACGACACACCGGTTCACCTGCCGATGGCCGACTTCGGCGCGGAGACATCCAGCGGAGCCGTCGCGTCACTCGCGGGCGGCGGCCTCCTCGGCCACGTCTACGGCCCGCTCGAAGTTGCGCCGCGGTGCCGCCGTAGCCGACAGCGATGCTAGATCCGGTCCGCCGATCGAACCGACGATCCATCCGGCGACCACCCGGAACTTGCGCAGCGGCGTCGGCAGCGTGGCGGCGTGATAAGCCCGGTGCGAAAGCCAAGCGGGAAGCCCCGTGAGCTGCACTCCCCTGATGTTCGCCGCTCCCCTGCCGAGGCCGTACTCCGCGACCGTGCCGAGCGACTTGTGGCGGTACTCGGTGAGCGGCCGGTCTCCCGCGGAGGCGATGAGGTTCGCGGCGAGTAGTCTCGCCTGCCGCACCGCGTGCTGGGCATTCGGGGCGCAGAAGGCGGGCTGCTTCTCGACCTCCAGGTCGGGAACCTGCGCGTTGTCACCTGCCGCCCATGCACCAGGTATCGGCACGCCGTCGGCATCGGTCACCTGGAGGAAGGCGTTGGCGATCACGTGCCCCTTGGGCCCGCGCGGGGCGTCGGTCGCATCGAGCACAGGATTCGGAGTGACGCCGGCGGTCCACAGGATCGTGTTGGCCGGAATCCGCGCGCCCTCCTTGAGCACGACGACGTGGTTCTCGCACGACGTGACCGTCGTGCCGAGGTGCACGGTGATGCCGCGCTGCCGCAGCTTCTCGAGGGTCCACTTCGACAGCTTCGGACCGACCTCCGGGGCGACGCGGTCGAGCGCCTCCACCAGATGCCAATGCGCCTGCTCGCCAGCCAGCCGCGGGTGCGCGGCGACGGCCGCGCGGGAGAGGTCGAGCAACTCGGTCATCGCCTCGACCCCGGTGTATCCCCCGCCGATGACCACGAAGGTCAGAAACCTCTCGCGATCCTCCGGCAAGGCGGCATCGGCGGCCTCTGCCACGCTGTCGATGACCCGGTTGCGGAGATACAGGGCCTCCTCGACCGACTTGAACCCCACGCCGTTCTCCGCGAGACCGGGGGTGGGGAAGGCGCGCGTGATGGCGCCCAGGGCGAAGACCACCTGGTCGAATGCCATCGACCGCTGTGTTCCGTCGAGCAGGGTGATTCGGGCCTCGCGGTCCCACGTGGTGACCGACTCGACGTGGCCCCGGACGACCGTGGACCTCCGCAGGGTCGATACGAGCGGCACCGCGACGTTGCGCGGGTCTACGTGCCCGCCGGCCACTTCGGGCAGCAGCGGGTAGTAGGTCATGTGGGAGTTCGGTTCGACGACCGTCACCTCGGTGAACGGGTCTTTCTCCAGTGCGGAGGCGGCGTAGAGCCCGACGTATCCTCCGCCGAGAACCAGCACACGCATCTTCGGGGTCGATGTCGATTCCCCGCTGATGCGGCTGGGGCGGACGATACGCCGGGCTGGTCGCATGCTCAGCGCTTGTCGTCGTCGGTGAAGGCGTCCTTCACCTTGTCGCCGAACTGCTTGACGCCGGCGCTGCCCTGGTCGACTTTGCCCTCGGTCTTGAGGCTGTCATTGCCCGTCGCATCGCCGAGGCCTTCTTTGCCCTTGCCGATGAGCTCTTCGCCCTTGTGCTTAATCTCGTCCATGTCAGCCATGACGCACCTGCTTTCATTGTCGATCACGCGGAAACGACTTCCCCGCCGGGCGATCGTATTCCCGGTCGAGCCCGCCACACCATGGCTTGCTTCTTCGGTCACACCGGCGTACCGGGACGTCGCCCTGCGCAACCCATGGGCGCAACATCACGAATCGGAAGCTTGCCGTCTAGCGTGGGCTCATGAGTGAATTCGACGCGATCATTGTCGGTGCGGGTCCGAATGGTCTCGCCGCCGCCGTGACGCTCGCTCGCGCCGGACTCTCCGTGCGGGTCTACGAGCGGAACCAGACGATCGGCGGCGGTTCGCGCACCGCCGAACTGACACTGCCCGGCTTCCACCACGACATCTGCTCGGCCGTACACCCGATGGCCCTCGCATCGGGCTTCTTCCAGCGGTTCACGCTGGAGAAGCGCATCACGCTCGTGAACCCGGAGGTCTCCTACGGGCACCCGCTCGACGGCGGGAGGGCGGGCGTCGCGTGGCGCGACATCGATCGCACCGCCGACGCGCTCGGCGTCGACGGTGCGGCGTGGAAGCAGCTCATGGGGCCGCTCGCGCGCAACGCCGACCACATCGCGCAGATAACCGGCTCGCAGCTGCTGCAGCCGCCGCGGCATCCGCTCAGCTTCGCGCGGTTCGGCCTCCGGGTGCTCGAGCAGGGCAACCCGGCCACCTGGAACCTGCGCTTCCGCGAGGATGCGGCGCCAGCCATGCTCACGGGTGTCGCTGCGCACGCCATCCGGCCCATGCCGAGCCTCTCCACCGCGGGTGCCGGGCTGGCCCTCGCCACCTATGCCCACGGGCGAGGCTGGCCGATCCCCGTCGGCGGCAGCCAGTCGATCGTCGATGCGATGGCCGACGATCTCCGAGCACACGGCGGCCAGATCGTGACCGGGGCGGAAGTCACCACCCTCGCCGAGCTCCCCAGCTCGCGGGCGGTGCTGCTGGACCTGAGTCCGCGCGCCCTCCTCGCCCTCACGAGCGTGCCGCCCGCCTACGCCCGCGCGCTCGAACGCTTCCGCTTCGGCAACGCCGTGGCCAAGGTCGACTTCGCGCTCTCCGGTCCCGTGCCGTGGGCCAACGCCGACCTGCGACGGGCCGGAACAGTGCACGTCGGCGGCACCCGGCCCGAGGTAGCGGCGGCAGAGGCGGATGTTGCGGCCGGGCGCCACAGCACGAACCCGTACGTGCTCGTGGCCCAGCCGTCGATCACCGATCCGGGGCGTGCGCCCGGCGACGGCCACGTCCTGTGGGCGTACACCCACGTTCCGCGCAACTCGACGCTCGACCAGACGGAGGCGATCACGCGGCAGATCGAGCGCTTCGCGCCCGGCTTCCGCGATGTGATCCTCGGCAGCGCGAGCCTCACCGCGAGGGACATGGAGAATTACAACCCCAACTACGTCGGGGGCGACATCTCGGCCGGCACCGCGAGCATCAGGCAGCTGCTCGCTCGCCCCGTGCTCAGCACCGATCCGTGGCGCACGCCGGTCAACGGCGTCTACCTCTGCTCGTCGTCGACCCCGCCCGGGCCGGGGGTGCACGGGCTCGCGGGGTACTACGCGGCCCGTAGTGCGCTGCGTCACGAGTTCGGAATCGAGAGAGGGCCGTCGCTCGCGCCCTAGCGGAACGGGCAGCACAGCCGTCGGTGTGAGAATACCAGCGACGTGAGAATACCAGCGACATCCGGCTGCGGAAACAGTTTGCGGACCGATCGGTGCTCGCCCAGACTTGCCTGACAGCGACCAAGAGGGAGAACCCGTGTCAACAAACGTGCGAGCGATGGACTGCACCCCCGAAGACGTCTTCGCGGTGCTGGCCGACGGCTGGCTCTTTCCCACATGGGTGGTCGGAGCCTCGCGCATGCGCGATGTCGACGCGGCGTGGCCGACGGTGGGTGCAAAACTGCAGCACTCGTTCGGTGTCTGGCCCGCCCTCATCAACGACGAGACCACTGTGCTCGAGTACGACGCGCCCCGCCGCATGGTCGTCCAGCCCGCGGGCTGGCCCGTCGGCGAGGCCCGCGTGACGCTCGAGGTCAAGCCGCGCGGCACGGGCTGCGTCGTACGCATCACGGAGGAGGCAGTCCGGGGCCCCGGATCCCTCATCCCGGGGCCGATCCTCGACGTTCCGTTGTTCCTCCGCAACGTCGAGACTCTGCGCCGCCTCGCCTACATCGCCGAGGGCAGGCACGACAACGGCGAAGCGGCGTCTTCCTGACGCCGAGACATCCGAAATCCCGGAGAAGACCATGCTCGATCCTGACGACCCGACGAAGGTTCGAAACCAACCGGCACTGCGCACGTCGAGCGGGCGCGAGTGGCTCATCGTGGGGGCGGTCACCGCCGCCATCTGCGTGGTCGTGCTGCTGCTGCAGGCGACGACCGCCGGGTTCATAGCCATCTCCGCCTCGGCGGTCGTCGTGGTGATCTACGCCGCGATGCTCATCGTGAAGGAGATGGTGAAGCCCCAGCGGAGGCGGCTGGGCATCCTCGCGATGCTTCTCGTCTCCATGATGCTCGTCACCGTCGCGGCGTTGCTCGTGATCGTGCTCACGCGCGTCGAATAGCGGCGCGGCCGACGGGGCCGAGTAGTCGCCGCCGAGCCTACTTGCGCTTCGCCATCACGCTCGCGATGGCGCCGCCGAGCGCGAGAGCGGTCGCGACGCCGATGCCCGCGATGGCGCGCCGGTTGCTGATCGCCCAGATTTGGGGCGACACCGTGTGCGCTTGGTCGCTGAAGATGCCCGTCGATCCCTGGTCGCCGGAAACGGGAGCGTAGAGGTTGCTGGGAAGCATCGGCTCCCTCTTGCCGGGTGCCTGCTGGCCGTCGTATCCGCTCCTGGCGAGGTACCAGTCCATGAAGTTCGCGACGAATCGGTTGCCGAGCACCGTCGCGACGGTCGACTCCCCCACCCAGGTGCGGCGCCGCGGTCGTTCGGCGACGGAGGCGATGACGCGGGCACCCACCTCGGGCTCCCAGATGGGGGCGACGGGCATCGGATGATGCGGCAGCTGCGACTTCACCCAGTTGAACTGGATCGTGTTCAGTGCCGGCATGTCGACCGTGGAGATCGTGACGGCGCTGCCGTTGTGGATCAGCTCCGTGGTCACCGACTCGGTGAAACCCCGCACCGCGTGCTTTGCGGCGCAGTACGCCGCCTGCAAGGGGATGCCACGGTGTGCGAGCGCCGAACCGACCTGGATGACGTGGCCGTGGTCGCGCGGCACCATGCGGCTGAGGGCGGCGCGCGTGCCGTTCACGAAGCCGAAGTAGTTGACCTGGGTCGCGCGCTCGAAGTCGGCCGGCGCGGTGCTGAGAAACTCGCCGAACACCCCGACCATGGCGCAGTTCACCCAGAGGTCGATCGGTCCCAGTTGCACCTCGGTGCGGTCGGCGGCTCGTTCAACAGCCTCACGGTCGGCGACATCCGTCGAGACGCCGATGGCGCGACTGCCGAGAGCCTCGACATCGGCGACGGCGCCGGCGAGACCGTCTTCGCCGCGGGCGAGGATGGCGACATCCCAGCCGTTGCTCGCGAGTTCGCGCACGACGGCACGACCGAGCCCGGCCGACCCGCCGGTGACAACGGCGACCCTGCGCGTGGTGTTCTCGTCGGACATGCGGCTCCTTCGTTTGGCGTTCCTCCACCCTACGAACGGCCACCGATAAGCGGGCATCCGGTGAGCGGCCTTGACCCATTGCCCGGATTGTGAGGGGGTCACGTGCATGGGTTGCGAAGATGGCCAGAGTGCGATGGTCTGGAGGGAGGCACCGTGCGATACCGACGACAGGAGAACCACCGTGAGCGACGCAACAGGCGACCGCGTAGAAGAGAACAACGACGTGTTCACCGATCCCGCGATCGACAAGCAGACGATCGTCAACGACGCGGTGGCGGGCGAGACAGTCATCGACAACGGGCACTACGCCGGCCCTGCCGGCTCGGAGCCGCTCGAGGCGGAACCGGAGTTGCACGAAGAGGGTATCGCGCCCGATTCCATCGACCTGCGCGACGAGGAGTAGCCCGCCGCCGGCCCGGAGCGCCGGTTAACGCATCGGGAACACTCGTCGTACCCCCTTCCGGGTGTCGCGAGCACGGGCGACACTGGACGAAGGGTGACGGCGCCGACAACCGGATGCCGTCTCCCGGTGTCCCTGCTCGGGACACGAATCGACGCAGCGGGGTACAGGATGAACATCGGAAACCGGCTCTTCGCAACGTGCGGGGCTCTCGCCCTGGTCGTGGGCGGCATCACGATCACCACGAGCGCCGCCTTGGCGTCGACCGAGACACTGGCGCACGGGTCGAAGAGCTGTGCGGCGGCCGCCAAGCACGGCCCGGCGAAGCTGCCGCTCACCATCGACGGCGGTGAATGGCCGGCCGGGCATGTGCAGGGAATCGCGGTCGACCAGAAGCACGGCTTCGTCTACTACTCCTTCACGACGATGCTCGTGAAGACGGATCTCGCGGGAACGGTGATCGGCAGTGTCGTCGGGTTCACCGGGCACCTGGGCGACCTCGACTTCAACGAGAAGGACGGCCGCGTCTACGGATCGCTCGAGTACAAGGAGGCGGAGTCGTTCTACATTGCGATCCTCGACGTCGACAGGATCACAGCGCTCGACATGGACGCGGAGACGTCGGGAATCGTCTCGACCGTCTACCTCGAGGAGGTCGTCGAGGACTTCACCGCCGACATGGACGCGAACGGTCTCTTCGACGGCGACATCGCGGAGACTCCCGACCACCGCTACGGGAGCAGCGGAATCGACGGCGTGTCGTTCGGTCCGCAGTTCGGGCGCGATCACGGGCGGGACGTGCTCATGGTGGCCTACGGTGTCTACTCCAATCTCGACCGCGCCGACAACGACAACCAGGTGATCCTGCAGTACGACGTGAGGAAGTGGAAGAAGTACGAGCAGCCGCTGACGCAGGCCGCTCCGCACAAGAGCGGGCCCGCGAACGAGGACGCGAAGTACTTCGTCTACACGGGCAACACCACGTTCGGCGTGCAGAACCTCGAGTACGACGACTTCACGGGCAACTGGCTGCTCGCCGTCTACACCGGCCAGAAGCCGCAGTTTCCCCACTACTCGCTGTATGCGATCGACGGCTCCGATCGGCCGCAGCGCGGCGTGATCCAGGGCCAGGCGACACCGGAGCAGGGCCTCACCCTGTCGCTGCTCGATGCCGGACTGTCGGACCCGGCAACCGGCATCCGCGGCTTCACCTTCACCGCCGACGTCGGGCTGGAGTCGATGGGCTGCGGCAACTTCTACGTCGCCGCACAGGGCAAGCGAGTCGAGGGCGGCGTCACGCTGCAGTCGTCCGACCTGGCGCTGTACCGCTGGACGGGAGCGACACCCACGCCGTTCGAGCCCGTCGAGCGCTAGAGCGCGCTTGCGAAGGCGTGGGCGCGTCGTGCCGGCACTAGCGGCGTCGCTTCGCCGCGTCGAGCCACTAGCCGCTGAAGCCCGCGTCGTCGGGGTTCACGTCGATGCCGGCGGCACCATGGCGTCGATGCGGTCGAGCGTGGCCGAGGTTGTAACGCTCGGGGCTGCGGTCGCTGCGGTGGGTCGTGGGCAGGTCGTGCCCCTTGCGGAACCTGCCGCTCAGCCAGCCGCCGGCGAGCGGACTCCAGACGAGCGTGCCCATGCCGTGACGGTGCGTGGTCGGCAGCGAACCGCGCCGTGTGGTTGCTGCGCTCTGCCCACTGCGCCTCGACGACCTGCGACGGCTGAAACGTCGACGATCCGATGTAGCGCACCTCGCCCTGTGTGACGAGGTCGCTCAACGCTCCGAGAGCGCGGTGGATGATGCGGACGCTGTCGTCGTGGTCTGCTCTGACATGCGTTCGAGCCTACGCGCGGCGCCGCTTACCGCACACGGTTGCGCCGCACGCCCGGCTATGCGAGCAGGCCCCTCACGTAGCCTGCCTGGCCCGCGTGCTGGAGGTCGTCGCTGAGGATGCTGACGAGGCGAACCGCGAGCGTGACCGGCGGGTTCCAGTTCTCGTCGACGACGCGATCGAAATCGGGATCGGTGTCGAGAAACGCCAGTGTGCGCCGATGCACGGCGTCAAGGTAGCCGGTGAGCTGCTCGGCGGTGATTCCGCGTACGGACGCGACCTGGTCGGGATCCATGCCGTAGCCCGTCTCACCCGCCTCGAACGGGAGCGCGAAGCGGTCGCTCCATCCGTCTGCCGTCCAGGCCTGTTGCGTGCCGGCGGCATCGGCGATGTGGTCGTCCTGCACCCGCGCGAGGTGCCAGACGAGCCACGCGATCGAGTTGCCGGTGCCCCCGGGCCGGAACTCGAGCTGTTCGGCGGAGAGTCCGTCGACGGTGCGCGCGGCGGTGCCGCGGATGCGCCCGAAGGCGTCGCGCAGGAGGTCGTTCTGAGTTGTCATGGGTTGCCTCTCGGGTGGTTCGGCGATGAACACCTCCACGTTAGTTCGGCGTCCACGACTCCTCCCAGGGTCAGCCCGTCGGTTCCACGAGTTCGATGAAGACGCTGAGCTTGGCGAGCGCCTCCACGGTGTTGGGCAGGCGTTCGGTGATGGCGGGCGAGTAGACGAGGTAGGCCGCCCACTGCGCGCGCGAGATCGCGACATTGAGCCGGTTGGCGAGCAGGAGGAACTCGAGTCCGCGCGGAACATCCTCGGCGCTCGAGGCGGCGAGGCTCACGATGGCGACGGCTGCTTCACGGCCCTGGAACTTGTCGACCGTTCCGACCGGCACGCCGTCGAACCCCGCGGCGTCGAGGGTGTGCCTCAGCAGCTCGACCTGGGCGTTGTACGGCGCCACGACGATGACGTTCGGCTGCTGGAGCGGAGCCGTGTCACCGCGGCTCGACCACGGCCTGCCGATCACGTCCCGCACGATCGCGAGCACGGCGGCGGCCTCCTCGACCGATGACGTCGAGTTGTCGGTGTGTTCGACCGGTGTCGGGTGAAGCCCCGGAACGATGCCGTCGAGCGAGCGGTCGGAATCGTGGGAGACGAGCTTGCCCTCGTAGGAGAGCTTCGACACGGGAAGACAGACGGCGGGGTGCATGCGCCAGCTCGTGGCGAGGAAGAACCCGAATTCGGCCGGCAACACGTTGTGACCCGCCGAGAGCCAGCCGAGCGCCGACTCGTCGACGGGTTCGGGGTGTGTGCCCTGGCTCACCTGCGGCAACTGCTGGGGGTCGCCCAGCAGCAGCAGCCGCTCCGCGGAGACGGCGGCGGCGATGGTGCTCGCGAGCGAGAACTGCCCCGCCTCGTCGATCACGAGGAGGTCGAGGGAATGGCGCGGCACGGCGTGGGCGTTGCTGAACGTCCACGCGGTTCCGCCGAGCACGAATCCGCCGTCGTGCGGGAAGGCGTCGACCGCTCCGGTCTCGGGCCCGCTCCACGCGGTCGGGTCGTTCTCGCCACCCTTCTTCGGCTTCTTGCCGACGCGGCCGGGGTCGAGGCCGGCCGCGACGATGCTCGCGAGCATGTTCTCGACGGCCGCGTGCGACTGGGCGACGACACCGACTCTCCAGCCGTGATCGCGCACCAGGTCGACGATGACCTTCGAGCCGGTGTAGGTCTTTCCCGTTCCGGGAGGCCCCTGCACCGCGAGGTAGGAGTGGTCGAGGTGGAGGAGCGTGTCGCGGATCTGCTCTGCGGCCGAGACGGGCGCGTCGCTGGACGCCAGGGAGCCGCGGCGGTCCCCGCCCTCAGACGGCTTCCGTCGCGGCGGCACCCTTCGCAGCACGTCGAGGGCGGCATCCGGGAGCATCTCGGGCAGCGCGTCGAGGACGCGGCGTCCCCATCCGGAGATCGCGTCTATCTGGGTGCCCGCGGGCGGCGGGGTCGCCGGGGTGAACGCCATCGGCAGCTCGGAGTATCGCGGTGCGTCTCGTTCGAGCACCTCCTCGATGCGGAAGACCGACTCGTCGACGATGTCGAGAACGGTCACCCTGCTGTGGGCGGTGCGTGACCCCGGCTCGCGGCTGCGGAGAATGGGCGGGTAGGGCGCCTCGTACACGAGGAACGGATTCGCCCCAGCCTTGACCGAACTGCCGGGGGCGAGGGCGCCGCCGACGAGCAGGATCCGCCGGTCGGAACGCTGTCGCCCCTCTCGGTACCAGTCGCGTTCGACCTCGACCGACGACACGATGAGCACGTCGCGCGAGTCTGCCCAGTCTTCGACGGGATTGGCGAGCCGCGCGTAGTGGTCCCACCAGAACGACTTGAGCTCGCGCCGGTGGTAGTCGATGGCGGCGCTCGCGAGGGCGAGGGCCGACTGGTCGGGGGTGCGATCCGCCGGGCGCATGCCCTCGAGCAGCGCCGCGAGTTCGAGGTACACCGGGTCGGGCTCCCGGAGGGGAACGGGAAGCGGCATGTCGAGCTGCGGGTCGAGCACGACGGGGGCGGGCGCCGCGTTCTCGGCGGCGCGCTGCAGCAGCCAGTCGCGCAGCCTCAGGGTCGAGCGGCAGTCGTACTCGTTGTACCGGGCGATGTCAGCGATGACGGATGCCGCGGCATCCGTGTCGCCGCCGTCGAGAAGCTCACGGAACCGCACGTACTCCGTGATCGAGTCGGCCGCGTTCGCGACACCGTCACGCTTCACGTCCATGTACAACGGCTCGAGCTTCTTGAGCGAATAGCTCCGGCTGCCGATGCGCAGCCCCTGCTTCACCACCGGGTAGAGGTCGACGAGCACGTTGTTGCGCAGCAGGTCGTCGACGATCTCCTCGCCGTAGCCATGCCGGGCCGCGAGCGAGAGGAGGTGGGTGCGCTCGTAGGAGGCGTAGTGGTACACGTGCATCCGCGGGTGTGCCGCACGTCGGGCGGAGAGGTAGTCGAGAAACGCGATGAGAGCGAGGCGCTCCTCGGCGAGCGAGTGCGCCCAGAAGGGAACGAAGGTCCCGTCCGTCTCGATGAGCCCGAACAGGTAGTCGAGCCCCCACGCGTTGTCCTCCCGGTACAGCGGGTCACCCTCGAAGTCGAAGAAGATGTCGCCGTCGTCGGGGGCGGGGATGGCGGCGAGAGCCGACGGGTTCGCAACCCGCCACGCGGGCGCCGGGCCCGCGCCGCTCTCGAGCTGTACGGCGGCCTGGTCGCGCAGGCCCGTGAGCGTCGACTCGGAGAGGCCGTCGACGGGTGTGCTCCGGGCCGCGAGCTGTTCGATGGTCTCGACGCCGGCGGCGCGGAGCCGCGCGCGCTGGGTGCCGCGCAACCCGGCGACGAGCAGCACGTCGTGGTGCAGCTCGACCTGCTGCTCGCACGCCGCGCACCGACCGCACGCCGCGTACCGGGGATCGCCCCAATAGGTGGGCTCGTCATCGGAGAGGCGGCCGTCGATGATCGCCTCGAGTCGGGCACGGCGCTTCCGGTACACGGGAAGGATCTCGTCGAGCCGGTGCGAACTCGTCACACCGTCGCCGAGGATGAGGTGAACCCGCTCACCCGTCGAGACCCCGAGCAGGTGAAGCTGCTCGCTGTACGCGGCGAGCTGCAGCAGCGCGGTGATCTTGGCGCGCCGCGCGAGCTTGGTGTCGTAGACCTCGTACTGGGGGCGACCGTGCGCGTCGTCACCGGTGCGGATGATGAAGTCGGCGTAGCCGAGGAAGCGGCCGTCGAAGAACGCCGCCTGGAACACCACCTCGGCACCCTCCGCGAATGCGCGGGTCGTCGCATCCGCCACCTCCTGGATGTCTCGAACGCTGTCTGGTCGTCCGATCTCCACCACCTGCCTTGTGGCGCGCAGTTCGTCGAGGGTGCGGAGTTCGTGGGCGTCGCCGAGGAGGCCGGTGCGCTTCAGCATGTCGTCTTCGACCTCCACGACCGCGTCGATGCGCCCGAGCTTGGCGTCAAGCTTGCGCATCAGCGCCCATTCGCAGTTCGACGCCGCGGTGAGGTCGCTTGCCGAGTAGACGACGGTGGCGGGGTCGAACAGGATCACGGGCTCTCCTCGGGGTCGCTCTTCAGGGAGCTCCGGTCAGGCTAGCGCGCGCGACCGACAGCGGCGCGAAATCGGCCCCACCCGGTTGACCCGGACGGGTGCTTCGTCGCTACCCTCGAACATGTCCGAATCGACGATCACCGTGTGGTCTGCCTCCGACATCCCCTGGGCCGACGCGCAGTCCGTCTTCGCGACGCGCGGCGACCCCCGCGGATGCTCGTGCCAGTACTTCGAGCCGCCTGCGGCGGTCTTCGACGCCACCGGTGCGGCCGAGCTCGCCGGCGCGAGGACCAGACCCGGCGCGGCGACCGACACCAGACCGGCCGGGATGAGCCTCGAGCTGTAGACGTCCGTAAGTGGAGAGATCCGGCCCTCGAGGGCCGGAACCGAGAGAGGGGAAACGCCATGTTCCACGTCGCGCTGAGCAACGGTCGATCACAGGAGATCAACGCCGACCGCATCACCTTCGACGAGGGGATGGTGTGGTTCTGGTCGCAGGGCCTCGCGATCACGAGTCATCCGAGTGCCGACATCGAGGGTCTAACCGCCTCCCACGACGAACACGGGGGCGACGGGGGCGTCGAGAGAGCCGTCGACCGCGCCCGCACCGAGCACCCTCGCGCCTTCGAACTCTGGACAGACGCGGAAGACGATCGCCTCAGGGACGCCCACGCGAAGGGCATGACCCGCGTACAGCTCTCGGAGATGTTCGAGCGCCAGCCGGCCGCCATCCGTTCGCGCCTCTACGCGCTGGGTATCACCACCGAGATGTCGGACGAGTCGGACGAGTAGCGGTGCGCCCCGCGCGACATACTTGACAGCACGACGACGGATGGCGGCATCCGTCCCTCTCGAAATTCCGACAGGTTCGACCAGCGAAGGAACGAACGACATGCAGAAGACGTCTCTCACGGCTCTCGCCCGCAACGAACTCCGCCAGGCGCTCGAGGCCTCGAGCGGTCGGAGCGCCAGCACGGTCTACGGCGGTCACGAGCACCGGCTGCGCCAGACACTCATCGCGATGCGTGCCGGCGAGTGGATGTCGGAGCACGAGAATCCCGGAGAGGCGACGCTGCAGGTGATCGAGGGCCGTGTGCTGCTGTGGTCGGGCGACGTGTCGTGGAACGGCTCCCCCGGCGACCTGATGATCATCCCCGAAGGATCGAACGCCGTCGAGATCGTCGAAGACTCGGTTCTCCTGCTTACGGTCGTGAAGACGCTGGGCGGCGAGGACTAGCGAACCTGCGAGATTGTAGCGAGTTCTGCGCCATCGCGCGTGCCGTGGCCAATGCCCAGCCGACATGCCTATGGTTGATGCGGATGACTGGCGTCGCTGATGCTGCCGGGGAGCAGCGATTCAGCTGACTCGGATGAACGCCCGCTCAGTCATCGCGAATCAGGGGACACGACACAATGTTTGACAGAACTTCGCCGTTTGATGGCGGGCTGACCGGCCATGAGCATGACAACAGCTGGCGCAGTCTCGCTCGTGCCTTGGGCGGCATGCTCGTTGCAAGCGTCATCGCCGGAGCCCTCGTGGCGACAGCCGTCACCCCGATCGCCGCCGTCACGGGCGTGACGGTGCGCGACTCGATCCAGGCCTTCGAGTCCCTCCCCGCAGACATCGAACTCGGCGGACACGAGCAGCGCAACGAGATCTACGCCACCCGCGACGGCCAGCCGGTACGCATCGCCGACGTCTATGACCAGAACCGCGAAGATCTCACGTGGGAGGAGGTCTCCCCCTTTCTCAAGGATGCGGCAGTCGCCGGGGAAGACCGCCGCTACTACGAGCACGGCGGAATCGACCCCCAGTCGCTCACGCGTGCCGCCTTCGGCTACCTCACCGGTTCTGGCGATTCGGGCGGTTCCACTATCGCCATGCAGCTCGTGAAGAACATCCGCATCACCGAGTCGCAGCAGCTCGACACCGAGGAGGCGCGCGCCGCCGCCTACAAGGACGCGATCCGCAAGTCGCCGGCGCGCAAGGTCGAGGAGATGCGCCTCGCCATCTCGCTCGACAAGCGCTACACGAAAAAGGAGATCCTCCTCGCGTATCTCAACCTCGCCGGCTTCGGTCGTGCGACCTACGGCGTGGAGGCCGCCTCCGAGCGGTATTACAGCCTGTCGGCGAAGGATCTCTCGCTCGCGCAGAGCGCGAGTCTCATCGCGATCGTGCAGACCCCCGACTCGTACAACCTGGGCGACCCAGCGAACTACCCGAAGAACAAGGAGCGCCGCGACCTCATCCTCGGCAACATGCTCGAGCTGAAGCAAGTCACGCAGGCGCAGCACGACGAGGCAGTGGCGACCCCGATCGAGTCGTATGTGAAGCTGCAGGACCCGACAAACGGGTGCCTCTACGCCTCCGACGCGAAATTCTTCTGCGACTACGTGGTGCGCAATGTGCCCTACCTCACAGCGCTCGGCGCCGACGCCGAGGAGCGCAAAGCCAACTGGACCCGCGGCGGCTACCAGATCTACACCACCCTCGACCTCAACCAGCAGGATGTCGCGCAGCAGCAGATCGACGCCCGTGCTCCCGCGACGGAGGCCCGCTTCGCGCTCGGATCGGCCGCTGTCGCGGTACAGCCCGGCACGGGCCGAATCGTCGTGATGGCCCAGAACAAGAGCTTCAACAACACCCCCGCCGCGACGCCGGCCGAGACATCCGTCAATTTCAGCACGGACAAGGAGTTCGGCGAATCGGCCGGCTTCCAGACCGGTTCGACCTACAAGATTTTCACGCTGACCCGGTGGCTGCAGGCCGGTCACACGGTGCGCGAGACGGTGAACGGTTCGGAACGGACCATCCCGGCCTCACAGTTCAAGTGTGACGGCGTCGCCGGTGCTGGCGATCCGTTCCCCGTGGGCAACGACACGTCAAACGAGGGCGGCATGCAGAGCGTCATCTCGGCGACGGCGAGGTCGGTCAACGGCGCGTTCGCGAGCATGGCGCAGAAGCTCGACCTCTGCGAGATCCGGGATGTCGCGGAGTCGATGGGCGTTCACCGCGCCGACGGCAAGCCGCTCGACACCTTCCCCTCGTCGATTCTCGGCACCAACCAGATAGCGCCGCTGACGATGGCCAATGCCATCGCGACCATCGCGGCCGGCGGCACGTACTGCGCTCCGATCGCGGTCGACCGCATCGTCAGTGCCGAGGGCGAGGAGCTCGGTGGCCAGGCCCCCGACTGCACGACAGCCATCGCGGCCAACATCGCGGCGACCGACGCGTACGCGCTCGAGAGCGTCTTCCAGGGCGGCGGCACGGCGGTCTCGGCGAACCCGCGCGACGGCGTGCCCATCATGGGCAAGACCGGCACGACCGACGGCTCGTACCAGAACTGGTTGATCGGCGCGACCACGAAGATGGCCATGGCCGTGTGGGTCGGCAACATCAAGGGCGACCCGGCGAAGCGGACGGCGAAGAACCCCGGGGGCGAACAGAGCCTTCGGCGGGTGACGATCGCGGGTACGAACGGCGCGAACATCAAGTTCGTCGTCTTCAAGGCGATGCTGCAGTCGTTCAACGCGAACCCGGACTACCGCGGCGGCGACTTCCCGGAGCCAGATCCGGCGCTCGTCAATGGCCGGGGCAACGTGCGGAAGCCGTCAACGCCGGCGCCGACGCCGACCACTCCGGCGGCCCCAGTTCCCACCGCTCCCCCGGTCGAGCCGTAGCGCCGCTGCAGGTCCAGGTCCAGGTGCCGGGCAGGTGACGCGCGTTCGAGTCCGCCCATGAGCATGGTGAGCCCGCCGTCGCCGCTGAGTGAGACGACCTGTGTCAGCCGTGCCGTGGCCTGCGACATCAGACCCGGGTGGAGATCCGCCATCCCGGTGACGGGAACATCGAGTGCACTCGGCGTGCGGCAGGGCGCACCTGAGTGGTCTCGAGAATCGCTTCGGCGACGCTGCGTCGGGAACCGCCGACGGGCCGGGAGGTCTGAGGGTCGATGGCCCCGGAGGACCATCGACCAGGACGTGGAATCGCGAATCAGCCCGAGGGGTTCTCTACCGGCGTGCCGCTGGGGTCGGTACCCGTCTCGGGGTCGACAGTCGTCGGGTCGGACGGTTGCGCCGGCGCCTGCGGTCGTTGCGTCGGATCTTCCGGAGGTGTGGTGCTCATGAAGTGCTCCTGTCTGCGACGCCGAGCGGATCCGGCGTCACGCGTCCAACGTAGCTTTCGAGTCGAGAACGCGGCGGGCTATGGACACACCGTCGAGCCTGCGGTAACGCTGTCGCCTGTCGATCGGCCTCTGTGTGACGAGTGACTACCGGTTCGCCTTTGCCTGCTTCTTCAAGCTCCGGTTGATCGCATGGAGGTTTCGCTGAGTCTTCTTCATCACCGTCGCGGCGTCGTCCGGTCCACCGTGCTGCTTCACGAGCCTGCCCTTGCGGGACTTCGCGACCTTCGCGGCAACGAGCGCAGCAACGGCCTTCTTGGTCTGGGCGTCGCGCGACCCGCCGTGCTTGCCGCTCGAGCCGCCGTCACCGCCGAGCACGTACAGTGCGACGAGCGTTCCCGCTCCCGCCAGCAGCAGCCAGAGCAACACCTTCCGCGACGCAGACCGGCCCTCGCCGTGCCAGCCGCCGGTGACGGCGGCGTCCGACGCCGGAGACGGCGAGTAGAGGTTGCCGGCCGTCGGGTCGGCACCCTCACGCCGCTTGAACTGCCCGTTCTCCACGAGCACGGCCATCTGCCCTTCGGCCGACACCGGGTGCGTGCGGTGCTGTCGAACGAGAGCCTTTCCGGCGGCTCCGACGACGATCTCCCCTTTGGGATGCTTCACCGACGCGACGATCTTCTTCGCGACCTGGTCGGGCGTGAACACGGGCGGCATCGCCCTCAGTGCCCTGCCCGTGTAGTTCGCGGCGTGCCCGAAGAACGGCGTGTCCAGCGTCGGGGGCAGGATCGTGACGACATGGATGTGCTTCTGCTTCTGCAGCCCCAGCTCCTGTCGCAGGGTGGAGCCGAGCGCGCGAACGGCGGCCTTCGACATCCCGTACGACGACGCGTACGGCTGCGTCACCTCTCCGACGATGGATGACACGTTGACGATCGTGCCGTACCCCTGCTGGGTCATCACCTCGAGCGCTGAACGCGCTCCGTGGACGTAGCCCATGATGTTGACGTCGAGCACTCGACGGAAGTCGGCGAGCGGAACGGTGCTGAAGTCGGCGTACACACCCACCGCGGCGCAATTCACCCAGACGTCGATGGCCCCGAAGTTGGCGACGGCGACGACGGCGACTGCCTCGACCGCGGCGGCATCCGTCACATCGGTCATGACGGGAATGGCGGATGCTCCGAGCTCCTCACACTCGGCCACGACGTCACGCAGCGCCGCCCCTCGACGAGCGGCGAGCACCAATTTCGCGCCACCGCGGGCGAATCGGAGGGCGGTCGCCCGGCCGACCCCGCTCGATGCTCCGGTGATGACGACGACGATGTTCTTCTTTGACACGGTATTTCCTCCTCGGTGGGCTCTCGCCTCACCAGCCTCTGCGACTGCACAACCCCGCACAACGGGGTTGCCGGTATCGCGTCTGCGGGGTTGGATGGAGCAAAGCCGGTACCGCGGGCAGATTCGTCGACCCGCCGAGGTCTCACTGGGCCTGCCGACAACCCTGGTGTATCCGTGGTCGCACTGTCCGATGGAGAACAGATGTCCCGTTCGCGCGCAATATCCGAATACGAAGTCCGTGAGAACGCGGGGTTCCGCCGCGTCTCGTCCAGGCGCGCGAGCGTCGCGCTCGCGTCGCTCCTTTCCGCGGCTCTCGGTGTCGTCGGCACCGCTGCGCCCGCCGGGGCCGCGGTCGTTCCCGCGTCGCCCGCATTCTCGGCGGCAGCGACCGCGCAGCCTTCCGCCGCGCCGGGGGCGCCGGGGAACGACGCCACGTGGACGACCGGCGCGAAGCAGGGCATCGGCACCGCGGCATCCACGAGTTCGAAGGTCTGGTACACCCTCTCCGAGGGAACGCTCGGCGAGATCTACTACCCACGTGTCGACGTCGCCAACTCGCGAAGCCTGGAGCTCATCGTCACCGACAATCGCACCTTCGCCGACCGGGAGTCGACCGATACCACCCACAGCGTCGAGCTCGTCGACCCCCGGGCCCTCGTCTACCGGCAGGTGAACACCGACACCGACGGCCGCTATGAGATCAGCAAGACCTACTTCACCGACCCCGACCGGTCCACCGTGCTCATCGACGTCGAGCTTCGTTCCCTCGACGGCGGCCGTTACACGGTGTATGCGCAGTACGACCCGTCCCTCGCCAACAGCGGCATGCACGACTCCGGCCGCACGGAGCGCGGCGCACTCGTCGCGGAAGACACCAGCGGCACCGAGCCCGTCGCGAGCGCCCTCATCGCCGACCGCACCTTCTCGGCGACGTCGACCGGATTCTCCGGGGTCAGCGACGGCTGGACCGATCTCGCCGACGACTTCGACCTCGACAACACCTATCCCGCCGCGGCCGACGGAAACGTCGTGCAGACCGCCCGGCTGAAGCTGCACGGCTCCCGGCGTACCCTCAGCGGCACGATCGCCCTCGGTTTCGGCGCCTCCACGGATGAAGCAGTGGATGCCGCGCGCGCGAGCCTCCGCGGCGGCACGAATCGCGAACGGGCCTCGTATGTGCGCGGCTGGCACCGCTACCTCGACAGCCTCGACCGCCTGCCCGAGAGCGTGCGGCGCGACCGCGCCTTGTCGACCCAGTACACCGTGGCGGCGATGACGCTCAAGGCGCACGAAGACAAGACCTACCGCGGCGCGAACATCGCGTCGCTCACCGTGCCGTGGGGCGAAGCTCAGAACGCGAACGAGGCGGGCGTCGGCGGCTACCACCTGGTCTGGGCCCGCGACCTGTACGAGGTCGCCACGGCACAACTGGCGATCGGCGATGCGGATGCAGCGAACCGTTCGCTCGACTACCTCTTCACGGTGCAGCAGAAGCCCGACGGCTCATTCCCGCAGAACACCCTCCTCGACGGGACCCCGTATTGGACGGGACTCCAGCTCGACGAGGTGGCCTTCCCGATCGTGCTCGCGTGGCAGCTCGGCCGCACCGACGCCGACACGTGGAACGACCACGTGAAGAAGGCCGCCGACTTCCTCGTGTCCCACGGCCCATCCACCCCACAGGAGCGCTGGGAGGAGGAGGGCGGCTACTCGCCGAGCACGATCGCGGCGGAGATCGCGGGTCTCGTCGCCGCTTCCGACATTGCCGCGACGAACGGCGACGAGGGCGCGGCAGCGATCTATGCTGGCGTCGCTGACGACTGGCAGCGGCGCGTCGAGTCGTGGACGTTCACCACGACCGGACCGCTCGGCGACGGCTCATACTTCGAGCGCATCGACAACAACGGCGACCCCGACGACGGGGCGACCCTGAGCATCAACAACGGCGGAGGCGACTTCGACGAGCGCGCGATCGTCGACGGCGGGTTTCTCGAGCTGGTGCGACTCGGGGTCAAGCCGCCGACCGACCCGGCCGTGGCCGCCTCGCTGCCCGAGATCGACTCCACCATCCGCGTCGAGACGCCGAACGGACCCATGTGGTACCGGTACAACCACGACGGCTACGGCGAGAAGGCGGATGGCTCCCCCTATGACGGCACCGGCGTCGGGCGCCTGTGGCCGCTGCTCACGGGTGAGCGAGGCGAGTACGAGCTCGCCAAGGGCGGCGACGCCTCCGCCTACCTGCGAACGATGGCGAATGCGGCCAACGAGGGCTACCTGATTCCCGAACAGGTCTGGGACGAGACGGATGCGACGACTCACGGGTTCGCGTTCGGCGAGGGTACCGGCTCCGCAACCCCGCTGGCGTGGTCGATGGCGCAATTCGTGCGCCTCGCCGTCTCCATCGGCGAAGGGGCCCCCGTCGAGACGCCCGCCGTCGTCGCCGACCGCTACGCGACCGGATCGCGCCCCGTCGGTCCGACCCTCGAGGTGGCGGTGCCCGAGCAGGGCACCACGACTGACCAGGCGACCGTCACAGTGTCGGGCACGACCACGGCACCGACGGTCTGGCTGGGTGCCAACGGTACGGCGATCAGGGCCGATGTGACGGACGGAGCGTTCAGCGCGACCGTACCGCTCGTGCTCGGTCCGAACGCCGTCACCGCCGTCGCCGTCGGAGCGGACGGAGGCACGACGCTCGAGCGTCGCACCCTCACGTCGGTCAACTTCGGCACGCGGCTGGGATCGATCAGCGACCCGGTCGGCGATGACAATGGACCCGGCACCTACGTGTATCCGACCAACGGTGCCTTCACCGCCGGGGCGTTCGACATCACCGCGCTCGACGTCTACGACGCGGGCGACACCGTCAACTTCGTGGTCTCGCTCGACGGCGTCATCGGCAACCCGTGGGGCGGCGATCAGCTCTCGGTCCAGCGAGTGGATCTCTACGTGAGCCCCGCGAGTGCGGCCGGCGATCCGGTCGATGCCCGGCTCGGCACGAACGCGCGGCTCGAGAGACCGTTCGACGTCGTCATCTCCGGTTCCGGTTTCGCCACTCCCGCCGTGCGCGACGCGAGCGGTGCGGTGCTGGCCGATGCGACCCTGCTCGTGCTGCCCGAGGCGGGGCAGATCGCGCTGACCGTGCCGAAATCGGCTCTCGGCGCCATCGATCTGGCGAGCGCGGGATACCAGGCGACGGTGATGTCGCACGCCGATGAGAACGAGGGGCAGGGCGGCATCCGCCCCGTCTACTCGCGGGAATACTGGGACGCGTCGGCGGGCACGAGCATGTCGTGGATCACGGAGTACCGCTTCGGCGGCGGCGCGGGAGAGTACACCGACGCGAACCCCGCACGCGACACCGACTCGAGCGATGCGAACGTGCTCGACATCCTGGTGCCGGAGGGGTCGCAGCAGGCGCACGTGCTCGACGGGGAGGCCGCGGCGCCCGTCGTGCTGCCCTTTGTGCCTCTAGCTGCGGGCGCGCGGCAGTAGCGCTGAGATGCGCCCCGCGTGGCTTGACCGGGCCGGACAGCTACGCGTCGCCGTCGTCGCCCTCCGCCTTCGAGGGCTTGCCGGTTGCCGCGATCTCCTGCGACTCGTCGTGGGAGGCCGCCGGGTTCTCCCCGACCGACGTGTCGTTCGACGGGTTCTCGGCCACGCGGCCGTCGTCCTCGGAGGGGGTGGGTGTGGTCGACGAGTTGTCAGACATGGCGTTCCTTTCATAGGTATCGACGGGTAGAGATCGGTGTCCACACTCGGTGGAAGCCGTGGCCGCCGCAAGGGGTTGCACCGGTCCGGTCCCGCGGCGTTGAGTTGAGCGATGAACTCTTCGAACCCCACACCTCAGGACGCACCCTTGGGCGACCTCGAACGCGTGCACAGCTTCGACGACGGACCCATGCCGACGGGCGTGGGTGTCTCGCACAGCGGACGCATCTTCGTGAACTTCCCGAAGTGGGGTGACGACGTGACCGCATCGGTCGTCGAGCTGGTCAACGGCACGACGGTTCCATACCCCGACAACGCGTGGAACCGCCCGTCCGGAAACGACGACGCGGATGCACTGGTGTCTGTGCAGAACATCGTGGTCGACCCGAAAGACAGGCTCTGGATCCTCGACACCGGGTCTCCGATGTTCGCACCGACAGAGCCGGGCGGTCCGAAGCTCGTGTGCGTCGACCTCGCCACCGACACGGTGATGAAGACCATCACGTTTCCCGCCGAGGTCGCCCTGCCCACCACCTACCTCAACGACGTGCGGTTCGACCTCCGCCGCAACGTCGCTTTCATCACCGACTCAGCAGACGGCGGCCCGAACGGCATCATCGTCGTCGACATCAACTCCGGCGAGTCGTGGCGTCGCCTGCACGACCACGCGTCGACCAAGGCGCGGGTTCCGCCCGAACTCGTTGCCATCGTCGAGGGTCGTGTATTCGCGGAGCGCTCCCCCGACGGCGACGTGTCCCCCGTCACGATGGGCAGCGACGGCGTCGCCATCTCGAGCGACGGATCGCGCCTCTGGTACTGCCCGCTGCTGTCGCGCCGGTGGTACAGCGTGTCGACCGACGCTCTCATCGACAGGGCCGTCTCCGACGCGGATGTCGCAGCCACGGTCGTCGACGAAGGCGATAAGGGCGGCGGCGCCGACGGGCTCGAATCCGACGACGCCGGCCGGCTGTACGCCACCAGCTACGAGCACAACGCGATCGTGCGTCGACTGCCCGACGGGCAGTTGGAGACCGTCGTCCACGATCCCAGACTGATGTGGCCCGACACGATGGCACTCGCGACCGACGGCTACCTCTACGTCACCGCGAACCAGTTGCACCGGCAGGACAAGTACCAGGGCGGCCGAGACCTGCGGATGTACCCGTATTCGATCTTCCGCACCCCCGTCGACGCGGGGCCGGTGTTGCTCAAGTAGGTCTCACACCCGTCGACGGGCAGGGTGCCTCCCTGCCCGAATGGACCAAACACGTCAGCCGGTGGCGCGTCTCTCCCCTCGGCGTCGTGGGGGCGGACACGAGCGAGGCAGCGTCTCACCCAGATCCTGCCAGCGTGCACCGTCTCGCGCAGCTCGAGTCGTGGCTCGACTACGTCGTCGAACGGTGAGGAATCGACGTCGGAGGCGTCTGTGCCTGTGGGCTTGGCCGACGGGCCCGGAGAGGAGCGCGGTCGATACCCGCGATCCCGGTCTGGAAACAACCGCTCGCGTGTCCTAGCGTGGAGGCAACCAGAAGGGGCATCATGACCACCATCCATGAGCACGAACCGCCGTACACCGTCGGCTACTTCGTCGGCAGTCTCTCGACGACGTCCATCAACCGCACACTGTCCAAGGCGTTGATACGCCTCGCGCCCGACGAGTTCGAATTCGTCGAGATCCCCATCGGCGACCTGCCGCTGTACAGCCCCGACTACGACGCGGACTATCCGCCGGAGGGCCTCGCCCTCAAGGAAGCGATCGCGTCGGTCGATGCCGTGCTGTTCGTGACGCCCGAGTACAACCGCGCCATCCCGGGTGCGCTCAAAAACGCAATCGACTGGGCGAGCAGGCCGTGGGGTGACAATTCCTTCTCCGACAAGCCGTCGGCCATCATCGGTGCCTCGATCGGCGCCATCGGCACGGCGGTGGCGCAGCAGAACCTCCGAAGCGTGCTCGCCTTCTGCAACTCGCGACAGATGAGCTCTCCCGAGGCCTACATCCAGATGACACCCGGGCTCATCACCGACTCCGGCGAGGTCACCAATGCGGGCACGGCCGACTTCCTCCGGCAGTACATGACCTCCTACTACGAGTTCGTGACGCGCGTACTGACGGTGCTGCCCCGCAGGTAGCGGTCGAATGCTCAGTGCGCGAGTGCCGGCGGCGGGTTGTTGTGACTCTGAGCGAACAGGTTGGTGGGTGGTGCTGCATCACCTCGTCGGGGTCGTCCGGCGGGAAGAACGCAGCCGAGATGATCAACCCCTCGCTGTCGCGCAGGGCGAAGGCCGTCGCATCCGGATCGGATTCCCTCCGGCGGATGCTGCGACCCGACGAGGATCTCCGCGTACGCCGTGCGCTCGACCGTGTTTCCGGTGACAGCAGCCGGTTCGAGGCGCGGGCGACGACGCGTCACCCGACGTCAGCGCGAAAGCGAAGCTGCGCACCGTCTCGGCGGTGTGCCGCGTGGTGGCCGGTCAGACGACAATGGCGGGGCGCCCGTGCGCACGGCGACCGTGCTGACGCTCGCGTATTCGTCTTCCGCCGCCCGGTCGAGTGCCGCGTGGCGGATGGTCGCGCGGTCGCGACCGTGACGACCTGACAGAATCGCAGGATGACTCGGACACCCGGAACCGTCGCTGCCGTGAGTCGCGCGGCCTCTCACAGCTTCAGCAAGCCGACGGTCGACGCCATCACACTCATCGAGGGCTGGGGCGTCGAGGGAGACGCGCACGCGGGTGCGACGGCGCAACACCTCTATGTGGTGAAGAAGGACCCGACGCGGGCGAACCTGACGCAGGTGCATCTCCTCCAGGCCGAGCTGTTCGACGAGCTCGACGGGCGCTTCGCCGTCCTGCCGGGTGAGCTCGGCGAGAATGTCACGACGCGCGGGGTCGATCTGCTGGCGCTTCCGCTCGGAACCCGCCTCCACCTCGGCCGGGAGGCGATCGTCGAGGTCACCGGGCTCCGCAGCCCGTGCTCCAAGATCAACACCTATCAGGACGGCCTGATGAAGGCACTCGTGGCGAAGGACGACGACGGAAGCATCATCCGCAAGTCCGGCATCATGGGTATCGTCGTCGCGGGCGGGGTGGTGTCGCCCGGCGACACGGTGCGCGTCGAACTGCCCGAGGGGGAACACGTGGCCCTCGGCGTGGTCTAGGCGGGAACTGCCGCCGAAGGCCCGGCGGCCTGCCCCATGGACCGGGCGTGTCCCGACCCGGCACTCGACACCGCCCCCTCGGCGGCGCACAGTGGGTCTATGCACACAGGCCAGCCGAACGGCGGAGGCACGCACGGGGCGTGGATGACGCCCGAGGAGGCTGCGGCGATCCTCGACGTGGGGCTCGACGCGACCACGTCGGACGTCGAACGCGCCTATCGCCGACTCGCCCGCGCGGTGCATCCCGACCGCCTCGCCGGCGCCTCGCGCGAACGCGTTGCCGCGGCAGGGGCGGAGTTCGCCCGGGTGACCCTCGCGCGCGACGTGATGGCCAGGCAGGTCGGGCAGCGTCCGGTGGCCACGTCATACGCGACGGAGCAGCCGCGGCGCACCAGCCGCTGGATCGTGCTCGGGTGGCTCGCGGTGCTGTTCGTCGCCGGAGTCATCTCGTTCTACGGTGGCGCCTTTCCTTACTGGGCGGGCGACATCCTGCTGCGGCTCATTCCACTCGCGGCCGTCGCGACGGCATTCGCGCTGAGCGGGCGGCGGGCGTTCTACACCGCGACGATCGCCCTACTCGCGGTGAGCGTGCTCGTCACACTCCTGTTCGCCACCTTCGGCTCGCTCGTCGCGCTCGCGCTGCTGCTCGTTCCCGTCATCGGACTCGTCGTCCAGGGCAGGAAGCAGGCGGTACGGCCGCGCTCGGCCCGCTGACAGGAGCGGGTGCTATTCAGCCCTGGCGCCAGTCGTCCGTGGTCAGGTGCGAACCCGCCTGCGGCCCCATCTGCAGCATGCCGCCGTCGGCGATGAAGGAAGCCCCCGTCACGTAACTCGACTTCGCGGAGGCCAGGAAAGCGATCACGTCGGCGATCTCCCGCGGGTGTCCGGGGCGCCCGAGCGGAACGCCAGGGCGATGAGTCTTCATCGCGTCATCCGCATCGGCGTCGTTCATGGGGGTCGAGATCTCCCCCGGCCCGACGGTGTTCGCCGTGATGCCAAACTCCCCGAGCTCCTGGGCGAGCGTCTTGACGAGGCCGCCGAGTCCGTGCTTCGCGGCGACGTAGGCGCTCGAGCCGACCCGCGGCTGGTGCTCGTGCACGCTCGTCACAGCGATGAGACGCCCTCCTACGCCGGCATTCACCATGCGCTTGGCGGCCCGCTGAAGGCAGACGAAGGCGCCGTCGAGATCGGTCGCGATCACCGCGCGCCACTCCTCGAGGTCCATCTCGAGAAACCGGGTCGACTGGCCGAGGCCCGCGTTGTTGACGAAGACGTCGAGCCCACCCAGGTCGTCGGCCAGCGCGTCGATCACGTCGCCGCAGGCCCCGACATCCGCTGTGTCGAGTCGCGTCACGACGGCGCGACGGCCCGCGGCGCGCACGAGGCGGGCGGTCTCCTCCGCGCCATCCTCGTCGGAGTGCCACGTGACACCGACGTCCATGCCGTCCTCGGCCAGTACGACGGCGGTCTCGCGGCCGATGCCCGAGTCGGAGCCGGTGACGATGGCGTAGCGGGGTTCGAAGGTGGCGGCCGGTGAGTCGGTCATGGGGATGCCCTTCCTGTGCGGTGTCGGCGGTGTCGTTCCGTCGCTCCAGCCTTCGACGGCGGGGGCGCGCACGCAAGGGGTTGCGTGCCGGCCCACCGTGAGTCGCGCTCGAGATGACGGTCGGGCCGTGCGCGCGTAGGGTGAATGGATGCCCGCGAACAACCACCTGCCCCGCGGCCGTGCGAGCCTCGAGGTGCTCCGCGCCGAGGCCCACCAGGAACTCGAGACGATCGTCGAGGAACGCCTGCTCGGTGGCGAAGACCCCTGGGCGTTCATGGAGGAGCTTCCGACGGTCGACGAACTCGTCGTCTATCTCCTGCGCGCCGACGCCATCGACGCCAATGACGGGCGCCAGCCGTCGGCCACGCGCGAGTACCGGGTGCTCCGCCAGATCGCGCTCGAGCACCCCGACCTCACCCGCACGGTCTGGCGACTGCTCGGCGACAACGGACCGCTCGCGCGCCAGTACTGGTGACGGGGCCGGCCCGAGCGCCGACGCTGGTGATTCGAACGGGCGCTCCCTGTCGCACGCCCATGGGACGATGGGTTCATGCCCGCTGACCTCGCTCCCCTGGTCGACGTGCGCGACATCGTGCGGCTCGTGGGGCAGGGCGCCTTCCAGCGGGGGCGTGAGTATGCCCGGGATGCCGCCGTGTCCGAGATCGATTGGGACGCGGAGTCAGGCCTTCTGAGCAGCACCGTCCGGGGCTCCCTCGAGCACCCGTACCGCTGCCACATCGAGCTCGCCCCCGCGCGCGACGGCTACCACCGCCCCATGAGCGGCAACTGCTCGTGCCCGCTCATGGCGGACTGCAAGCACGTCGCCGCCACGCTGCTGGAGTGCAACACGATCCACCTGCGCGAGCCAGTGTCGTCCCGGGCGCTCGGCGCGGGCGGTGTGACGCGCGGCAGCGACCTGGTCACGAAGGGAGTCGCAACCGACGCGGTGACGGCGCCTCCCGTGAGACCCGACTGGAAGAGTGCGCTCGGCGCCCTTACAGACTCGTCTACCGCCGGCGGCGGCACCCGAGACGTCGGCTCGGCGGACCCTCGCACCGGGGTCATCGACCCGGCCATCGGTGCGGAGACACCACTCGCCCTGCAGTTCGAGCTGCGCCTGCAGACCCCGCGCTCGCGCGACCGCTGGCGCGGACCGACGGCGATCCCCGCGACGAGCCGCGTCGCCGGGATGGAGTACCGGCTCGGAGTTCGACCGGCGGTACTGAGCGCCGCCGGCAACTGGGTGCGCGGTAATGTCACGTGGAACTCACTCGGCTACCAGACCAACCGGCTCTCGCTCGAGGCCTCCCATCAGCGTTGGTTCGCCCAGTTCTCCGCGCTGTACCGCGCCACCACGCGCGACGTGTACACGGGCCAGGACACCGACTGGATCTACCTCGACGAGTTTCACAGTGGCCTGCTCTGGCACCTGCTCGAGGAGGCGGGTCGACTCGGCATCGAGTTCATCGGATCGAAGAAGGATGCGACGGTCTCGGTGGGACGCGAGGCGCGGGTCGAGCTCGACGCGACGCGAGCACCGGATGGCGCTCTCAACCTCGCGCCCCTGCTCACCATCGATGGACACCCGCATCCGGCCCTCGCGGCCGGCGCGATCGGCGACCACGGGGTCTACGTGACGGGCTTCTCCCCCACGACATTCGTCGTCGCGCCGACCGCCGCGCCCCTCACGGGCGAGCAACGCCTACTCCTCGGCGGCGAGTCGACCGTCGCGATCCCCGGCGACGACGCCGCCGAGTTCCTCAGCGAGTACTACCCGGTGCTCCGACGCAGCATCACCGTCTCGAGCTCGGACGAGTCGGTCGCACTCCCCGACATCCAACCTCCCGAGCTCGTGCTCACGGTGGCGTTCGGTAGGAAGCAGACCCTCAAGGCCCGTTGGCACTGGGAGTACCCGGTGGCGTCGGCCGCGAGCACGGCGCTCGCGCCGCCCCTGACCGTGGCGCCAGTGACGGTGCCTCTCGGTGCCCCGCCGAGCGACAAGCGCGATCCACAGGCCGAGGCGGCCATCAGCGCGCGGGTCGCCGCGGTGCTCGACGGCCCGCCCGTGCCTGTCACGCTCGGCGGACTCGACGCAGCCGAATTCAGTTCGACGACGCTTCCCCTGCTGGAGGCGCTCGACGGGGTGCGGGTCGACACGAAGGGCGCTCGACCCGACTACCGCGAGCTCACCGAGGTACCCGAACTCGTCTTCACGACGGTCGAGACCGAGCACCGCGACTGGTTCGACCTCGGTGTGCTCGTGAGCATCGAGGGCCGCAAGGTGCCCTTCGGGCCACTCTTCGCGGCGCTGTCGAAGGGACACGAGAAGCTGCTGCTCGTCGACAACTCATACCTGTCGCTCAAGCAGCCGGTGTTCGCCGAGCTCCTCCGCCTCATCACGGAGGCCTCGGCGCTCGCCGAATGGGAGACCGACGCCCCGAAGATCAGTCGCTACCAAGCCAGCCTCTGGGCGGAGTTCGAAGACCTTGCCGACGAGACCGAGCAGGCCGTCTCGTGGCGCGCGACGGCCGCCGGGCTGCTCGCGGCAGACGGGGTCGAGCCGGCCCCGTTGCCCACCGGCCTCGCGGCCGTACTACGCCCATACCAGCGCGACGGCTACGACTGGCTGGCCTTCCTCTGGCAGCACGGCCTCGGCGGCGTACTCGCCGACGATATGGGTCTCGGCAAGACGCTCCAGGCACTCGCCCTCATCGCCCACGCGCGAGAGGTCGGCACCGGCGACGACAGGGCGCCATTCCTCGTCGTCGCACCCACCTCCGTCGTCTCCAACTGGGTCGCCGAGGCGCAGCGCTTCACCCCCGGCCTCGTCGTGCGCGGCATCACCGCGACCGACGCCAAGAGCCGTGCACCGCTCGCGGAGCTGGTCGTGGGCGCCGACGTCATCATCACGTCGTACGCCATCTTCCGCCTCGATCTCGAGCGCTATCACGCGCAGTCGTGGGCCGGACTCATCCTCGACGAGGCGCAGTTCGTCAAGAATCCGGCGTCGAAGGCGCACGAGGCGGCCGTGCAACTGAAGGCGCCCTTCAAGCTCGCGATCACGGGCACCCCGATGGAGAACAGCCTGACCGACCTGTGGTCGCTCTTCCAGATCGTCGCACCCGGGCTGTTCCCCTCGCATCGCCGCTTCACCGACGACTACGTGAAGCCGATCACCTCGAGCGCGGCCGACGAATCGCCGCGCGGCGCCGAGCTGCTCGCGCAGCTCCGCCGCCGCATCCGCCCCCTCATGATGCGTCGCACCAAAGACATCGTGGCCACCGAACTGCCGGCGAAGCAGGAGCAGGTGCTGCGCATTGATTTGGCTCCGCGCCACAAGACGCTCTACGACACCTTTCTGCAGCGCGAGCGCCAGAAACTGCTCGGCCTCATCGACGACCTCGACACGAACCGGTTCATCGTCTTCCGCTCGCTCACCCTGCTCCGGATGCTGAGCCTCGACGCGTCGCTCGTCGACGAGAAGTACAGCGACATTCCGTCGAGCAAGCTCGACGCGCTCTTCGAGCAACTCGACGACGTCGTCGCCGAGGGTCACCGCGCACTCATCTTCAGCCAGTTCACGTCGTTCCTGAAGAAGGCGGCCGCGCGGCTGGAGGTGCAGGGCATCCCGTTCGAGTACCTCGACGGCGGCACGACGAAACGGGCCGACGTCATCGCGCGCTTCAAGAAGGGCGACGCCCCGGTCTTCCTCATCAGCCTCAAGGCCGGCGGCTTCGGGCTCAACCTCACCGAGGCCGACTACGTGTTCATGCTCGACCCGTGGTGGAACCCGGCGTCGGAGAACCAGGCGATCGACCGGGCCCACCGCATCGGACAGGACAAGAACGTCATGGTCTACCGGATGGTGGCGAGCGGAACGATCGAGGAGAAGGTGATGGCGCTCAAGGAGCAGAAGTCGCGGCTCTTTGACGCGGTGATGGACGATGACGCCGTCTTCAGCTCGGCACTCACGTCTGACGACATCCGCGGCCTGCTCGAGCAGTGACGTGACCTCCACTAGCCTGAATCAGTGACCCACTATCTCGACGCACCCATCGACCGCCAATCCGCCGAGTCGCTGGCGACGCAGGGACTGCGCTTCGAACTCGTCGACACGAGCGACGCCGCGGCGTTCGAGGCCTGGCTCCAGGCCGAGGCACGCGGGTTCCATGACGGCGTCGAGGGCGCCGACATCATCGCCGCGTGGGTCGAGGGGCTCTCCTACCGCCGCACCACCGGGGTGTGGGACGAGCAGGCGGCGGATGCCGCGGCTCCCGTCGCCACCGTGAGCTCGTGGTCTGCCCCGCTCACCGTGCCGGGCGACCGCACCGTCGACGCGTGGGCGATCAGTGCCGTCACGGTGTCACCGACTCACCGCAGGCGCGGCATTGCGCGCAACCTCCTCGAGGCGGAGCTCCGTACCGCCCACTCGCTCGGCGTGCCGGTCGCAGCGCTCACCGTCTCGGAGGCGACCATCTACGGCCGCTTCGGCTTCGCCCCGTCGGTCATGGCGGCCGACTGGACGATCGCGACCCGCCGCGCAACCTGGTCGGGCCCGGCCGCGCACGGGCGCCTCCACTTCATCACGATCGACGAGCTGCTCGACCAGGCCCCCGCTCTCATCGAGCGGGTGCGGCTCGCGTCGCCCGGCCAGATCGAGCCGTGGCCGCTGCTCTTGCGCCGGCTGCTCGGCCTGCTTGGCGACGGCAAGGAGTCGAAGACGCTGCGCGTCGTCCGCTACGACGACGTCGCGGGAACGGCGCAGGGATTCGCGCTCTACCGCGTGACCGAGAACGAATCGGAGATGTTCGGACACACGCTCGACGTCGTCTTCCAGACCTCGGCGACCGACGACGCATACTCGGGACTGTGGCGGTTCATCTTCGAGATGGACCTCGTCGGCGAGGTCACCGCGAAACTGCGCTCGGTCGATGAGGCGTTCGCGTGGCAGATCTCGGACTTCCGCGCGGCACGCAAGACCACGCAGCGCGACCACCTCTGGACCCGCATCCTCGACGTCGAGAAGGCCCTCGAAGCTCGCCTCTACAGCGCGCACGGCACCATCGCGCTCGAGGTCACCGACGCGCTGGGCTACGCGGACGGGGGTTTCCTGCTCGAGATCGCCGACGACGGCAGCGCCACCGTCAAGCCCCTCATCGGCGACGTGCCCGAAAACGCGGCCCACATCGCGCTCAGCGTGAACGAGCTCGGCGCCCTCTACCTCGGCGGGGTGTCGGCGGTGACGCTCACGCGCGCGGGCCGCATCACCGAGTTGCGCGAGGGTTCGGCGAGTGCCGTCGACGCGTCATTCCGCTCTGCGATCACGCCGTGGCTGAGCATCTGGTTCTGAGCATCTGGTTCTGAGCTGCCGGGCTACTCGGCGCGCATGAACCACGGCGGGTAGACCGCGACCCGGGTGCTGAAGTCCGACGCCTTGACGATGGCCTTCACGGCATCGCGCGCCTTGTCGTTCGCGACGCCGATCAACGAGACGAGGTCGAAGGGGAACTCGTCGCGCACGAGGTATTCGGCGGCGAGGATCTGCACCGAGTCCTCCTCCGCACGCAGCTTGCGCAGCACGCGGTCGCCGGCCTCGCGAGTGGTCGCGAAACGGGTCAGGTTGTGTGCGGCATCCCCGTCGGTGACGACGACCGCGGCGTCGCGCTCGGTCTCCTCCGCTGCGTGCGCGTCGATGACGCTCTGCACCGAGCTGACGAGAATGACGTAGTCGGATGCCACGGAGTCACGGATGTCGATGGAGAGCCGTGGGTCTGCCACGTTCTCTCGAACGCTCACCCACAGGCTCGAGGTGGGGCTGAGGAAGAACGGCACGTAGCTCGCGACGCTCGCTCCCTGGTCGTCCGAGACGACGATCGTGCGGCGAGACTCGCGCGTCTCGGCCGCCGAGATGTCGACGACGGGGCGCTTCGCCCACGCGTCGCTGGCGTCGGCGAGCAGCCGGCCGGAGCTCAGGATGTCGGGGAGGTTGCTCACGTGCGTCACGTGGTAGATGCGCTGGTCGCCGACCTCGACGGGCGGGTTGCGCAGCGAGCCGGCGGGCGCGGGCTTGCGTGGTGCGGTGAGCGACGAGGCACGCGGCCTCGACACACGGGGCTTCGCTACGGCGACCGGAATCTCGGGTGCCGCCTTGGGGAAGCAGGCGTCACAGAGCCCGTAATCGAGCCCGTGGATGCATTCCTCGCCCAAATCAAAACCTTTCGTCGTCGTGGAACAGTCCACCTGTCAACGTTACGCGGAATTCCGCTGCGCCGCTCACCGGGGCACCGTGACGGGCGGTGCGGTGCATACTCGATCTCCTCACGCGATGGGCGGCCGTAGAAAACATTCCTCATCACTATTGGCGCAGAACCGCTTCCGTCTTAGCCTGATGCAATGACAGCGACGTCGTACCCGAACCGCGATGCGTCCCTAGCGCCTCGCGACACCGCCTCTCCCGCGCGGCGAATCACGGGAGTCCTCCGGATCACCGCCGGACTCCTCGTGGTCGTCGCGGTGACCTCCCAGATCACCGACCAGGTACTCAACGGCGCCTTCCAGCCGACGAGGTACTTCAGCTACTTCACCGTGCTGTCGAGCCTCATCAACATCGCCGTGCTCGTGGCCGGCGGTGTCATCGCGTTGCGTTGGCGCCGCGACGCCGGGATGTTCACGGCGGTGCGCATGTCGACCGTCGCGTATGCCGCCGTCACCGCGGTGGTGTACCACCTGTTGCTCCGCAACCTGCCGAGCGACGGCTTCGTCGGCATCACCTGGCCGGGCGATCTCCTGCACGTGTGGATCCCGATCTTCATCGTGCTCGACTGGCTCTTCGCACCCGGCCGTCCAGCACTCGGGTGGGGCCGCGTCTGGTATGCGATCTCCTTCCCGATCGTCTGGGTCGCCTTCACGCTCGTGCGCGGGGTCGTGACGGGCTGGTACCCGTACCCCTTCCTCGACCCCGACGCACCGGAAGGGCCCGTGAGTGTCATCGCATACATCGTCGCGATCTCCCTCTTCATCATCGCGATCGCGTGCATCGCGATCGCGGTGAGTCGCGTGGGCCCGAGCGTGCTCGCCGAACGCGACCGTAAGAGAGACGAGCGCGACGAACGCGAGCGGGCGGAGCGCGAGCGCGACGTACTCGAGCGCCTGCAGGGTTCTCGTCGAACCGGATCGGGCGGCCGGTAGGCCCGTTGGCGAGTCGGCGGCCCGACCGGCCTGGTGCGTCCGGCTAGGCCGTGCGCAACTCGTTCTGCACCATGAGGGCGAGCCCACGCAGGAGTGCCGCGTCGGCATCCGTGAAACTGCGTGGATACGGGTCGAAGACGCTCAGGGTGCCCACCCTGATCCCGTTGGGCGCCTCGATGGGGTAGCCGGCATAGAAGCGCATGTGCGGCTCACCGACCACCATCGGGTTCGCCGCGAAACGCGGGTCGAGCGTCGCGTCGTCGACGGCGAAGTGCTCGCGTCGCTGGATCGTGATGTCACACAGCGAGGAGAGACGGGGCATTTGCTCCATGTCGACGCCGATGCACGACTTGAACCAGTGCCGGTCCTGGTCGATGAAGACGATTGCGGCCGACGCGGTGCCGAGGAGATCCCTGGCGGTGATCGCGATGCGGTCGAAGCGCTCCTCCGCCTCCGTGTCCAGGATGTTCAGCGCGTCTAAGGAGGCCTGCCGGTCGAGCTCGTCGTCGGGGTCGACGGAGGTTGGCCGTGTCTGCCTGACGAATGAGGTGAGCTTCGCCGCGATCGGGGGGACGAGCAGTTCCGCCCACCGCGAATAGGTCGCCGAGCCGCGGAAGCGGTCGGCCTCTTGCGACGGCGACGCCTCGAACGGGAGGAACGTGACTCGCGCACGTCGTGCGCACTGCTCGCGGGTCGCCTCGTTGACGAGCCGCGCGTGTCGCCCCGCGAAGAGCCGGATCGGAGCGGGGTACTTCTGCAGGGCGCCGAGCGGCGGCACGGCCACGACGAAGACCTGTTGCTCGGCGTGGCCGAGCGACTGGAGGTAGTCGATCGTGGAGTCCAGTTCCCGCCGCCACGCCGAGACACGGGTGAAGGTGAGCGCCTCGATGAGGCCGACCGTTATGACGATCGCCTCGTAGCGCCCGATCGGCTGTCGGGAGAGCCACCCGCGGATCGAGGCGATCGTCATCTCGCGTTCGACCAGGATGTCGACATCCATCGCCCGCCCGGTGAGGACCGACAGCTGCCGTCCGATGTGTCCGGCCAGCGCGAGCTCGTGGGAGAAGACCCCGAAGCCGATGGCCGCGCCGCCGCCGATGACGAGGATGCGAGCCGGGTTCGTGCCGACGGTGTGTACCGCCGCGACACCCTCGGGCTGGGGGATCGCGGCTCGGGCCAAGGAGGTCGACGACAACCAGAACCGCACCCCCGGCCGGCCAAGCAGTCTCACGACTCCGTCGAACATTCGGGCATCCTCGTCGGGTTCACGACCGCGCCGTGGGCACGCCAGCCGCACCCACGATCAGTGTAGGGCTGAGAAGGCGCTTCAAGCGCCCGTGTCGCGATCCGCTCCTGCGCGCGCCGGAGCTCCGACGACGCTCGGCTACCCTTGGATCCATGTCTCCTCAGCCCCCGGTAGCCCGCCGAGCCCCCGTCGATCGAGTCCACCACGGAGACGTGTTCGTCGACGACTACGAGTGGATGCGCGACAAGGAGGACCCCGAGGTCGTCGCACATCTCGAGGCCGAGAACATCTTCGCCGACGCTCAGACCGGCGGCCTCGCGGAACTGCGCGAGCGGCTGTTCTCGGAGATCAAGAAGCGCACGCGGGAGACCGACCTCAGCGTGCCCGTCCGCAACGGCGGATGGTGGTACTACACACGCACGGCCGAGGGACAGCAGTACGGCATCCACTGCCGCGCGCCCATCGCCGACACCTCCGACTGGACGCCGCCCCGCCCCTCCGACGCCGGAGAGCCCCTGCCCGGCGAGCAGGTGCTGCTCGACGACAACGTCGAGGCGGCCGGGCTCGACTTCTATTCTCTCGGCAGCTTCGACATCAGCGGTGACGGATCGCGCCTCCTCTACGCGGTCGACACCGAGGGCGACGAGCGTTACACGCTCCGCATCCGCGACCTGGCCACCGGCGCGAACCTCGAGGACGAGATCTCCGGCACGGCTGGCGGCGCGACCTTCGACGCCACGGGCTCGTTCGTCTTCTACACGACGGTCGACGAGGCCTGGCGCCCGGACACGGTGTGGCGCCACGAGGTCGGCACCCCCGCGGCATCCGATGCCTCGGTCTTCCACGAGCCCGACGAGCGGTATTGGGTCGGCGTCGGCCTCACCCGCAGCCGCCGCTACCTCGAGATCGAGCTGGGATCGAAGATCACCAGCGAGGCGCACCTGCTCGACGCATCCGACCCGACCGGAGAATTCGCGGTCGTCTGGCCGAGGCGCGAGGGCGTCGAGTACTCTGTCGAGCACGCCGTGATCGACGGCGACGACCGGCTGCTCATCGTTCATAACGACGGAGCGGTCGACTTCGAGGTGACGGATGTGGCTGCCGCCGATCCGCGCGGGCCCCGTCGCACTCTCGTGCCCCACGAGGCCGGCACCCGAATCGAGAGCGTCGACGCCTTCGCCCACCACCTCGTTCTCGAGTACCGCCGCGACGCGCTCCCCCGCGTCGCCGTGCTCCGACTCGGTGACACGAGTTCCGACGAGGCCGGCGCGAGCTTCGTGGAGATCCCGTTCGCGGAGACCCTCTTCAGCGTCGGCGCGGGCGGCAACCCCGACTGGTCGCAGCCCGTCGTGCGGTTGCACTACGGGAGCTTCGTGACGCCCGCGACGGTGTACGACCTCGAGGTGGCCACAGGCGAGCTCCGCACGCTGAAGCAGCAGGAGGTGCTCGGCGGCTACGACCCCGCGGTGTTCGTCCAGCGCCGCGAGTGGGCGACGGCGGACGACGGCACGCGCGTACCCATCTCCCTCGTCTACCGCGGCGACCTCGTCTCCCCTGGCGCCGCGGCCCCGACACTGCTCTACGGCTACGGATCGTACGAACACAGCATCGACCCGGGATTCACCATCTCGCGTCTCAGTCTTCTCGACCGCGGCGTCATCTTCGCGGTGGCGCACGTGCGCGGTGGCGGGGAGCTCGGGCGGGCGTGGTACGAGAATGGCAAGACGCTCACCAAGCGCAACACGTTCACCGACTTCGTGGCGAGCGCGAGGCACCTCACCGCGACCGGCGTCACCACGCCGGACCTGCTGGTCGCCGAGGGTGGGAGCGCGGGTGGGCTCCTCATGGGCGCCGTCGCCAACCTCGCACCCGACGCGTTCGCGGGCATCCTCGCGGTCGTGCCGTTCGTCGACCCGCTCACGAGCATCCTCGACCCCTCGCTCCCGCTCACGGTCATCGAGTGGGACGAGTGGGGGAACCCTCTCGAAGACGAGGAGGTGTACCGCTTGATGAAGTCGTACTCGCCCTACGAGAACGTGCGGAAGGTGCGGTACCCGCGCATCCTCGCCATCACGAGCATCAACGACACGCGCGTGCTCTACGTCGAGCCGGCGAAGTGGGTGGCGCGACTGCGTGAGGTGGGGGCGTCCGTGCTGCTCAAGACCGAGATGAGTGCTGGTCACGGCGGCGTGAGCGGGCGTTACGAGGCGTGGCGCAAGCGGGCGTTCGAGCTGGCCTGGGTGCTCGACGTGATGGGGCTGCGCGAGGCCTAGTCGCCGTTGGCCCGGAACCGGTTGTCGGGGTCGAGGTGACGCAGCATCCGGCCCATGATGCGGTCGAGGTCCGCGACGTCATCCGCGCTGAGCGGCTCGATCACGTTCCCGCGAACGGTGGCGACGTGGCCGGGTGCGGTCTCGACCACCTTCTGCCAGCCGGTCCCGCTCAGCTTCGCGTTCGTGGCACGGCGGTCTTCGGGGCACGGCGTGCGCTCGATGTACCCGCGGCCCTCGAGCCGCGAGACGACGTGCGAGAGTCGCGGGAGCGTGGAGTTGGTCGCCGACGCGAGCGAGGTCATGCGCAGGGTCCGTTGGGGCGCCTCGGAGAGCATGGCCATGGTGAAGTACTCGAAGTGGGTGAGTCCGGCATCGCGCTGCAACTGCGAGTCGAGAGCGCCGGGGAGGATCTCGACGACCGCCACGAACTTCTTCCACGCGCCGAGCTGGTCGGGCGTCAGCCACCGTGTGTCGTCCATCCCCGGAGCATACCTCTTGGTTGACAGGACAACTAAAATCTCGGAGCGGCTTGCGCCGCCGGCTCCGGGGGCCGGGTCCGGCGGGAAAACGCATACTTCCGCGACAGATAGCGGAAATTGTTCACCTTCGACGCGCTGGGGCGCCATTCCCAACCGCGCATCCTGAGGGATACAGTAAGCGCTAGGGGGAACGATATCGGCGTGTGGTCGGTGGAGATGCTCCACTGACCACAGCCGGAGGAAATACGATGCGAGTCCCGCAGCAGGTGCTCGAGGAGACCTGCCCATTCTGCGACACGACCAATCCGCTCGAGATCGTCTACGGGGTGGCGAGCGCCGAGATGTTCGACTCGGCCCTCGCCGGCCTGATCGCCCTCGGCGGCTGCCAGTTCACCGATGACAGCCCCGCATACCGCTGTCGACAGCCCGAGTGCGACTTCGAGTGGGGTCGTTGGGGCGACTTCGCCGACTGACGCGGGCTGATTCGAACCGGGCTGCTGCGACACCGGCCGACTCGAGCGTGCTCAGTCGCCGTCCATCGAATCGAGCAGCGACTTCGCCGCCTTGGCTATCGACCCGTGGTCGTTCTGTGCGGCTCGACTCTCCAGCGCGATCACCGCGCACCGGTGCAGTCGGGTGAAGTCGCCGAAGGGAAAGCTGTAGCGCCCCTTCGTATCCTCCGACTTCGATCGATCGACCCCGAGGTGCCACTTCGCGTACTCGCCGTAGCCGTGCTTCTCGATGAACGCGTTCTCCTCCGCGCTGCTGGGCGCGTGCTCGCTCCAGTCGTCGCGCGCGTCCCGGGCGACCTTCTTGTCGGCGAGCAATGACGCGGCGTTGGCGAGCGCGTCTTTGTTCAGGGTGATGGCCATGATTCCTCCGTCGAGGCAGCACCATAGCCGCTCGGACACCAATTCGCCCAACGACCGCCGGGCCTCGCCTTCGCGCGCCTCACGCGCTAAACCTGAGGAGGGTGCGCACCGTGGCTCACGGCTGACGCACGTTCTGAAAGGTGAGACTGGAGACATGAGTAGAACGCTTGGACACATCAGCGAATGGATCGGCCAGCAGCGCTGGTATGCCGGCAAAGGCCATGTTCCACGCCTTCGGGAGCTGTCGAGCGAGAGCATCGAGACCGGGGAGCCGGGAACCACCATCGAGGTGCTGCTCGTCATGGACGACGAGGGCCACGTTCCGACTCTCTACCAGGTACCCGTCGTCATCCGGTCCGAACTGCACTCGGGCGACCGCCAGCACCTCATCGCCGAGGACGAGGACCGCTACCTGTACGACGGCCCCCACGATGCCGCCTATGCGGGAGCCCTGCTCCGGATGCTCGCGCCCGACCTCGTCGCGAGCGCGTCGATCACCGGCAGCCGTGTGCTCAGCGCCGAGCAGTCGAACACGTCGATCATCTACGACATCGACGGCGTCCCCGCCGTCATCTGCAAGGTCTTCCGGGCGCTGCACCACGGCGACAACCCCGACGTGACCCTCCAGGCCGCGCTGAGCGAGGCGGGCTCGACCGCCGTGCCCCGCTTCATCGGGCAGTTGCACAGCGAGTGGGACGACGTGGGGCGCCCGGGAGGCCGGGCATCCGGCCACGTCGCCTTCGCCCAGGAGTTCCTCACGGGAGCCGACGACGGCTGGCGCGTCGCGCTCGAGTACGCCGCGGCGGGCGACGACTTCACCGAGCTCGCGTCAGCGCTCGGCGCCCGCACCGCCGAGGTGCACGAAACCCTCGGCCGAGTGCTTCCCACCGCAGACACCACCCCGGCCGACCTCGACGGATTCTCCGTCTCCTGGACTCGCCGCCTGACGCTCGCCACCCAGGAGGTGCCCGCACTCCTCGGCCACCGCGACGCCATCGCGGCCGTGTACGAGGCGGCCCTCGGGGGCTCATGGCCGCGCCTGCAGCGCATCCACGGCGACTTCCACCTGGGCCAGGCGCTCCTCGTGCCGAATCGCGGCTGGGTGCTTGTCGACTTCGAAGGAGAGCCGCTACGCCCGATGAACGAGCGCGACCGTCCGGACGTCGCGCTCCGCGACGTCGCGGGAGCACTCAGGTCGTTCGACTACGCCGCCGGATCGACGGACGGGTGGCCCACCGAGTGGGCCACCGCGTGCCGGGAGGCCTTCCTCGACGGCTACCGCGGGGCATCCGGGGTCGATCTCGGCGACTACGACGCGCTCCTCATGGCGTTCGAGCTCGACAAGGCGGTGTACGAGGCGATCTACGAGGCGCGCAACCGTCCCGACTGGCTGGGCATCCCGCTGCGCGGCATCGAGCAGCTGCTTGCGCATCGGACCGAGCGCACGGCGTAGTTCCGCGGCCGCGCAGCTAGCGTCGGCTCAGAGGTTGGCGGGGTCGCCCGAGAGGTTGAGATCCTCCGGGTCGACCTCGACGTCGCCGAAGTCGTCCGGCCCGCCGGTTCCCGGAAGCAGGTTCACGTCGTCCTCGTCGACGTCGCCGTCCTCCCTAGCGCTCGTCTCGACCGTCTCGGTCTGTTTCACCGACGTGTCGCTCTCGCTCGTCGGAGACTCGTTGGTGTCTTTGCGGACGATCTCTTCTTCGTTGTGCTTCTCGAGGTTTGCCATTCCTCGACGCTACGCCGCGCGTGATTCGCGGGCAATCCGCCGTGGATGCTTGCGTCATCCGCGCGCCGCGTGCGAAAGCGCAGCCGCTGTCTCCGGACGGGCGATCGAGGTACAGTGGCGCTGAGATGTCTTTCACCCGCCGCACCTTCCTGCTCGGAGCGGCGTCCGGTGCCTCCGTTCTCGTCGTGACGGCCTGCACGGTCGACGCCGGACCGGCCCCGACCGCCACTCCGACGAATACCCCGAGCGGCTCCGTCCCCGCACCGGCAGGCATGGCCCGCAGCGCCTGGTCGTCCGACTCGTTCGCCCGCGGATCGGTGAGCTACATGGCCGTCGGCTCCACCGTCGAGCATCGTGATGCGCTCGGTCAGCCGCTCCTCGACCGGGTGTTCTTCGCCGGCGAGGCGACATCCGCCGACCATCCTGGCACCGTCATCGGCGCTCAGCTCTCGGGCAACCGCGCCGCGACGACCCTCGCCGACGCCGGCAGCTCGGCCGAACGTGTCGCCGTCATCGGCGCCGGCGCGGCGGGCGGTGAGGCCGCGCGCGTTCTCTCCCTGCGAGGCTACGACGTCGTCGTCATCGAGGCGCGCAATCGCGTGGGCGGACGCATCCACTCGCGCACCGACGACTCCTGGCCGCTGCCCGTCGAGTTGGGGGCGTGGCGCCTCTCCCCCGCGAGCGACGGCGACATCCTCTCCGAGCTCGCGCGGCTGGACATATCGAGTGTCGCCCTCGAGGGGGCGACGGGGGAATCGATCTTCCGCTCCCCTTCGGCCGAGATCGAGGCCGATCCGGTGGGCGCGCCCGCGGTCGCGACGGCCCTCGGTTGGGCCCGTGCACAGCCCCGCGACCAGTCGCTCGAGTCGTCGCTCGATGCCTCGGGCGCCGCCGCGGCGGCAGCCGGCAGCGACACGGGCGAGGTTTCGGGCGCCGAACTGCTCGAGCAGTACCTGCACCGGCTGTCGACGTTGTACGGCGCCGAGGCATCCGACCTCTCGAGCTGGTTCACGACCGACGACGGCGCACCTCCGATACTCGTCACCGGCGGGTTCACGGCGGTGATCACCGACGCGCTCGACGGCGTCGAGACGTTCCTCTCCACGACCGTGCTCGGCGTCTCCTACAACGACCGGAGCGTCAGCCTGAGGCTCGGCACGGGCGAGTCGCTCACCGTCGATCGCGTCATCGTGACGGTTCCCCTCGGTGTGCTGCAGGACGAGGGCATGGAGTTCGACCCCATCCTCCCGTTCGCCCACCGCACCGCCATCGCGGCGCTCGGCATGGGCACCATCGACACCGTCTGGCTGAGGTTCGAAGAGCCATTCTGGACGACGGATGCCACGGCCTGGAGCCTCGTCGGAACCGACGACGACATCACCACCTGGTTCAACCTCGAGCCGCTGACCGGCGAGGCGGTCCTGGTCGGCATCGTAGGCGGCGAGGCGGCGAGGCGGATGGAGGCACTCGACGACGACGAGCTCGTCGCCAGCCTCAGGCAGACGCTCGCGCCGTTCGCGAGCTGAGACCCGCGAGCTGGGCTCCGAGCGGCGCAGGCTCAGTGCACGCGCGAACCGCGCGGGCGCCCCGGGGCGACCCTCCCGCGGCCATACCGCTCGCCCAACGGTTGCGCCTTCGCCGCACTGATGACGAGCGAGCCGATCACCCCGAAGGTCGCGAGGGCGAGGCTCGAGTAGAGGGTGAACTCGAACGGATCGCGTACCTGGCCCGGGTCGAGGAAGAAGTACGGGTACCACCCGACGCTCGCGCCCCGGATGAGCGTGAGCACGCCCCAGACGACCGGGTAGCCCAGCACGAGATAGAGGATCCGCCACTGTGCGCGGCCACGCCCGGGCGCGATCATCCACTCGAGCAATGCGAAGGCGGGCAACCAGAAGTGCAGCACCTGGTCAGACCAGGGCACGTCGATGTGGAACGACCGCTCACCCGCCTGCTGGACGAGGATGGCGAAGACCACGCCCGCGACGACGGTCCAGCTCAATACGACGGCGTGCAGGTTGGTGAGCCACGGCGGATCCGATCTCGAACGCACCGCGACGAGCCCGCCGACGACGCAGACGACGAGAAACGCGATGTTGCTCTGCATCGTCAGGTACGCGAAGAAGTTGCCCGCGGTGAAGGTGGACGATCCGAGCCCCCAGATGAAGCGGGAGATGAGCGAGACCAGGCAGACCACGGCGAACACGAGCCGGGCGCAACCGACGCCAACTCGAGCGGTCACCGTGAAGCCTTCACCCGGATAATGATACGAACGAGCTCCGGGCGTTGTGAAACGCGCCCGAAGCACCGTCCGCAGGTGATCACGGAAGTGAGACGACGATGAGCGACATGGAGGAGACCTTCGGTGACGGAACTCTTTCGGGACGCGGACCGGTGGATGCCTCCGGCCGGAAGGTCGGCAGGTCGGCAGGTGGAGCTTCTTCCACCGCAGTGGTGCCCTCAAGGGTACCGGCGACTCCGTCGAGGGCGCGATGCACGGGCACTGGGTCTAAACGAGGGAGGACGGCTCGCTCACGCATGACGCAACGGCCGACCAGCGGCGATTTCGTCACGAGCATCGAGGCCCACCTGCCAGATGGCTAGAAGCGGAACTGCACGATCACACCGCTCAGCGCGGGCCACGCGGAATTCATGGCGCTGTCGCTCGCCCAGGCGCGGCTCGGCCGCTGGGATCTCGGCGCCTCGGACGCGGACGACCTCGAGCTCGTCGTCAATTGGCGCCCGTGCATCATGTGTTACGGATCGCTCATCTGGTCGGGGCGTCAAACACCTCGTCATCCCGGGCGACGGCCCTGAGCTGGAGTCGCTCACCGGATTCGACGAGGGCCCGATGCCGCCCGACTGGCGCGACGAGCTCGAGTCTCGCGGCATCGCCGTCACGACGGGCGTGCGGCGCGACGAGGCGATCGCGGTGTTCGCCGAATACGGACGATCGAACTCGACCGTCTACAACGCGCGGAACACCGGGTCGCGCGCGTAGTCAGCGGACCACGCGGGCTATTTCCCTTCGCGCGCCTCGCGGGCCTCGCGATTACGGGCGTCGCTCTCGGCGCGTTCCGCGATGCGCTCCTGCTTCGCGGCCCACTCGACCCGCTCCTTGTCGCGCTGCTTGAGACGCGCGTTCTCCTCGCGCACGTCGGCCTGGGTACGGCGCTCCGTCACGAGCCAACGGGGCGGCGCGGCGAGCAGCTCCTGGATCTGCACGGTCGTGAGCGCCTCCTCGACACCGCCTCTCGCGAGGCCGGCGTTGGAGATGCCGAGCTTGCCTGCCACGATGGGTCGGGGGTGAGGCCCGTTGAGGCGCAGCTGCACGACCCACTCCGGCGGATTGGCCAGCAGCTCGTTCAACTCGGTGCGGGTGATGTCGTTGTTCTGGAACTCCTCCGGCGCAGCCGGCAGGTAGATGCCCAGCTTCTGCGCCGCAGTCGAGGGCTTCATGGTCTGCGGGGAACGCTCGGTACTCATCCCTAGAGCGTAGCCTGAGCGTGGCACTCGTCGGTTTGGCGTGCCCGCAGCGATCACTACCGAAGGGACAACGTGACCTTCACCATCGGATTCGCGCCCGGCGTCACCCTCACCAAGTGGACCAGACTCTGGGAGGAACGACGACCGGACGCCGCTCTCGGATTCCTTCCCGTCACCGACGAGAACCAGGCGCGCGTGCTCATCGACGGCAGCGCGCAGGTCGGCTTCGTGCGCCTGCCGCTCGAGGCGTCCGAGGAGGCGAGGCTCAGCGTCATCCGCCTCTACAGCGAAGTGGTCGTGGCGATCCTGCCCGAAGACCACCCGCTCGCCGACGAGGACTCGGTCACGCTCGCCGACCTGGACGGGCTGCAGCTGCACGACAACCGCGGCTCGCTGCGGGAGGCCGTCGAGCTCGTCGCCGCGGGGGTGGGAGCGGTCGTCGTGCCGCACGCCCTCGCGCGCCAACACAACCGCAAGGACGTCGTGCTGCGCGACGTGACCGACGCCGAGGAGACGTGGATCGCGGTCGCGTGGCTCGCGGAGGAGGAGACACCCGACATCGAGGAGTTCGTCGGCATCGTGCGTGGAAGGTCGGCCAACAGCTCACGGGGGCCATCGTCGCCGGCGCGGGAGAAGATCGACCCCGACCTGCAGGTCGCCAAGGAGAAGCACCCGCGGAAGAAGGCGGAGAAGCCGCGCGGCAAGTACGTGCACCGCTCGACCGCACGCCCGCAGGGCAAACGCAGGCGACAGGGGCGGTAGCGGTGCCGGCCGGAAACGGGACCAGCCCCGTGCGCTCGCGCTTGCGGCGGCTCGCCGACCTCGGACTTGCGCCCGCTCGGTACGCCAGAGTCATCCAGGTCAGCGACCGCGCGCCGCTGCTGCAGGTGGGGAAGACGGCGATCGCCGCCTCGCTCGCGTGGCTGCTGTGCCTGCTCGTCTTCCCCGGCGTGCTTCCCATCTTCGGCACGATCGCCGCGATCCTCGTGGTGCAGCCGAGCATCAACCAGTCGTTCTCGCGCGCCCTCGAACGCACCGTGGGCGTCGTCGCCGGCGTCATCGTGGCATCGCTCGCCGGAGCGGTCTTCGGCGTCACGACGTGGCTCATCCTCGCCTCCATCGTGGTCGCGCTGCTCATCGGGTGGGTCTTCCGGCTCAGCCAGTCGACGACGGCCCAGATTCCGATCAGCACCCTGCTTGTGCTCACCCTCGGCGCCCAGACGCCCGGATATGCCGTCGAGCGGATCGTCGAGACAATGCTGGGCGCCGTCGTGGCCGTCGTGGTCAACGTCATCGTCGTCCCGCCGGTGCGGCTCGGGCCGGCCCGCGACGCCGTCGCCCGCCTCGGCGCCGAGGTGGCGCGCAGCCTCGACGACCTGGCCCGACTCATCGCCCAGCCGTCCACGGCCACCGAGCGCACGACGGCGCTCGTCAACGCCCGCCTGCTGCGCCCCATGGAGCTCAAGGCGATCGCCGCGGTGACGAGCGCCGAGGAGAGCCTGCGGTTCAACCCGCGGCGATCCGTGCACCGTTCCCGCCTCGTGCTCGACGAGCGCCTGCTCGACATGCTCCACGTGCTCGTGCTGCGCGTGCCCGGCATGATCCGCGCCCTCGACGATCGCTATGACGAGTCCATCCACACCGAGCCGACGGCGACCGGGTTGGCGATGGAGGTGGGCAGGGCGGCGCACGACCTCCGGTTGGTGATGCAGGATGCCGTGGCCGAGACGCCCGCGCACGACGACCAGCCGGCACTGACCCAGCCGTTCACCGTGCTCGCACCCAGCACGTTCCACTGGATCCTCATCGGCTCCCTGCTCGAAGACCTGCGTCGCGTGCGCGAGGTCATCGTGGGCGCGAGGGAGCGCTGACGCGGTGCTGGGCCTGCCGGGGCTGCGATGCGAGAATGGGGCGTGACCACTAACGTCTCCCCCACGACCGTGTCCTCCGCCGCGCCCGCCGCGCTCGGGCTCCTCTTCGACGTCGATGGTCCCATCGCGAGCCCCGTGAGCCGCCGCATCGCCATCCCGAGCATCATCGACGACCTCGTGCTGCTCACCGGGGCCGGGGTTCCGATCGCCTTCATCACCGGGCGCTCCGACGCCTTCATCCGCGACGAGGTCATCGCTCCGCTGATCGCCGCGGGTCTCGCCGACGCCCTCGCGACGGCGGGCAGCCGGATGTTCGGCGTCTTCGAGAAGGGCGCATCCTGGGCGCCGGTGACGCCTGCCGGACTCGGCGAGGTCGTCGTCGACGAGAGCGTCGCGCTGCCGCGTGCCGTCGCCGACGAGATCCGTGCCCTCGTGGCATCCGATTTCTCCGACTCGATGTTCTATGACGAGACGAAGCGCGCCATGATCTCGGTCGAGCAGCGCACCGACGTCTCGCACGAGCTGTACGTCGAGGCGCAGCGGCACTTCAACGACGCCTCGTTCGCGGTGGTCGCCAGGCACGGGCTCGGTGTGCGTCACGGCGAACGCGAGACACCGGATGCCGCGGGCCACGTGCCGTTCCGCCTCGACCCCACCATCATCTCGACCGACATCGAATCGGTGCTGCTCGACAAGGATCGCGGCGCCGAGCGGGCGCTCGAGTACTTCGCGGCGAGCGGACCGCTGCCCGGACTCTGGCGCTCGGTTGGCGATTCGCGAAGCGACTACCTCATGGCCGACCATCTCCATTCGGCCGGCTACGACGTCGCGCACGTCGACGTGCGCCCCGCCGACGGAATCCTCAACCGTCCATACGCCATCATCACTGAGGGCGACCTGATCCACGATGAGGCCGGCGCGGCCTTCCTCGCGCACTGGACGCGCGAGCTGGGGCTCCGCCGCTAGAGCCGACGGAAGCATCCGTTTCGGCCACATCCCGTCCGCCACATCTCCTACAGCCGGGTGTGGGCCGGAGCAACGATGGGGCATGACCGATCAGCCGGTCCATCCGGAGGAAGGGCGCCGGTACGCCGCCGCCGGAGAGCCTGCCGACCGGCGTTTCCGACGTCCTCGCCGTCCGCGTAGGGATGTCGCGGCCACGCTCCCCCGTCTGGCATTCCGGGTGGACGCATCCCGATCCTCTCCATTCTCACCCCGGCGAAAAAGTTTCCTTTACCCCTTGTTTGGGGGCCGACCGTCACGTTTACTGCTGCGACAACCCCACGCGTGAAAAGGGAGACCGTCATGGCAGATTCACCCGAGACAGGCCCGCGCAGAGGCGGGAACGATTCGACAGGCGCTGCCGCGGAGCCCGCCGGTTCGCACCCCGTCGGCAACGGCAACACTGTGCGGCAGAATGTCGTCGCTCGCGAGAAGGAGGAGTTCGGCGGCTTCAAGTTCGGCTCTGCCTTCTTCGGCTGGCTCACGGCAATGGGAACGACTGTTCTCCTCACGGCTCTCGTGGCCGGAACCGGCGCCGCGATCGGCCTCGGAAACACCGGGACGGCGGATGGCGCTGCAGGCGCCGCGGCGGAGAACGCCGACACCATCGGCATCGTCGGGGCCGTACTCGTGCTCATCGTGCTGCTCATCGCCTACTACTGCGGGGGGTACGTCGCGGGCAGGATGGCGCGGTTCAGCGGAGCCAAGCAGGGGTTCGCGGTGTGGCTGTGGGCCATCGTCATCGCGATCGTCGTCGCGATCATCGGGGCGATCGCCGGCAGCCAGTTCGATGTGCTCTCGGCCCTCAATGGCTTCCCACGGCTGCCCATCGACGAGGGCAGTCTCACGACCGCCGGCATCATCACGGCGGTCCTCGCTCTCGTCGTGAGCCTCGGCGGCGCGATACTCGGCGGTCTCGCCGGCATGCGGTACCACCGCAAGGTCGATCGCGTCGGCCTCGGCCGGTGATCGGCTCCCACCCTCCCACCCCCACGGCTTTCACCCCCACACGCCCACGAGCAACCCGGTTCGCGGGCAAGATCACGAAAGGCAATACCATGATCGACAACTCCAACCTCGACTCCCTCATCGGCGCCGACGTCATCGACCGCAACGGCGACAAGATCGGCTCGGTCGGCCAGGTCTACGTGGACACCTCGACGGGTTCCCCCTCGTGGGTCAGCGTGAAGACCGGCCTCTTCGGCATGTCGGAGTCGTTCGTCCCCTTGAACAGTGCGAACGCCGATTCCGGCGGCCTCCGCGTGGACTTCGACAAGGATTTCGTGAAGGACGCCCCCCGGGTCAGCCCCGAGTCCGACCTGAGCGTCGAGGAGGAGAACACCCTGTACTCCTACTACGGCATGGGCGGCACGGAGACTGGCGTGAGCGACACGAGCGGTGGCACGAGCAGCGGCCACGGCACCGGTGCCGGTGTGGGCGCCACGACCGGTACCGACACGTCGGTCGGGTACGACACGTCCGGTCCGACGACCGACTCGGCCATGACGCGGTCGGAGGAGCAGCTCCACGTCGGTACCGAGAAGGTGGAGAGCGGTCGTGCCCGGTTGCGCAAGCACGTCGTCACGGAGAACCAGACGGTGACCGTGCCGGTGAGCCATGAAGAGGTGCGTCTCGAGCGCGAACCGATCACCGACGCCAATGCCGACGCCGCCTACGACGGACCGGCGATAAGCGAAGAGGAGCACGAGGTCGTGCTCACCGAGGAGCGCGTGATCGTGGACAAGGAGGCGGTGCCCGTGGAGCGGGTGAGCCTCGGCACGGAGACGGTGACAGAGCAGCAGCAGGTCAACGAGCAGGTGCGCAAGGAGGAGATCGAGCTCGAGGGCGACGGCAGCTCCACCAGGGACAACCGTTCGGACGGATCGCTTCGCTAGAGAAGAACAGAGAGAAGGAGACAGGAAGGACGCAGACGAAGCTAGGCGGTACGATTCGGAGGCGTCCCTCTGCGTCCCGACGGGCTCGTCTGCGACACGCCGCTCAATGTCGGTGGCAATTGACATATTCGAACGTATGTTCGAATATGAGGAGATGCCCCCGGCAGTGTCCCTCCTCTCCCCCGTGGCTCCGGCGCGCCTTGGAGCCGAAGCAGGGGCGGGGGCGGATGCGGCACCCGATGCCAAGTCGCAGAAGGTGCTCGAGCTTCAGTCGCGCATCCGATCGATGCAGTCGACGAAGCTCGACACCCGCAGCCTCCCCACCCATCCCGCCATCGCCCGCCTGTTGCCCGGCGGCGGGCTGCAGGAGGGTTCCGTCTACTCGGTCGTGGGTTCGACCACCCTCCTCATGGCGCTCCTTGCCGGTCCGAGTGCCGCCGGGTCGTGGTGCGGCGTCGTCGGCGTTCCGGAGTTCGGCATCGAGGCGGCCGCCCGCTTCGGCATAGACCTCGATCGACTCGTGCTCGTGCCGCATCCCGGCGACCAGTGGCTGGGCGTCACCTCGGCGATCGCCGACGTAATGGGTGTCGTGGTCGCCCGGCCCCCCAAGCGCGCGAGCGACGGCGCCGTCACCCGGCTCGCGGCACGCCTGCGCCAACGCGGCTCGACCCTCATCGTGCTGGGAGCCTGGCCGCAGAGCGAAGCGATCCTGACCCTCTCGCAGAGCGACTGGAGCGGCATTGGCAACGGCAACGGCTACCTCGAGGCGCGCCAGGCGACGGTCACCGTCACGAGCACTGGGGGCAGGCCACGCAGCGCCCGGTTGTGGCTCCCCGACCAGGAGGAGCAGTTCCGGGAGGTCACGCCGCTCTACGCACGAGGCGCGTCGCCCGAATCCGCACCCCGTGAATCCGCACCCCGTGAGTCCGAACCCCGTCACGAGCGACGGGCGGCGACGGGATGACCACCGCGACCCGCACGATGGTGCTGTGGAGCCCCGACTGGCCCGTGACCGCCGCGGTGCGCGAGCTGGGCCTCGATGCCGATGCCCCGATCGCGCTCATCGACAAGGGGCTCGTCTTCGCCTGTTCCGCCAGCGCCCGGGCCGAGGGCGTCTCGCGGGGCATCAGGGTGCGCGAGGCGCAAGCGCGCTGTACGGCACTCACCGTGTTGCCCCACCATGCCGACATCGACAACCGGGTCTTCGAGCCGGTCATCGCCGAGATCGAACGGATGACTCCCGGCGTGCAGCTGCTGCGCCCCGGCAGCCTCGCGATCCGTGCCCGCGGCCCGGCACGCTACTACGGCGGAGAGAAGCCCGCGGCCCTCGCGCTCATCGGCGTGCTCGCCGACCTGGGCATCATGGGCGCACGGGTGGGAATCGCCGACGGGCCGTTCACCGCGGAACAGGCGGCGCGGCGCGGCGGCTCGCCCGTGCAGATCGTGCCTCCCGGCGACTCGCCCCGGTTTCTCGACCCGCTGCCGCTCTCGGTCGTCGGCGAGCCACAGCTCGCCGTGCTGCTGCAGCGGCTCGGCATCCGCACACTCGGCGGCTTCGCCGCGCTCGACCCCGCCGATGTGCGCGACCGCTTCGGAGAGCCGGGCCTCCGTGCCCACACGCTCGCCCGTGGTCTCGACGCGCGGCTCGTGTCGCCCCGGGTACCTCCGCGGCAGCTCGAACAGGTCGTCGACTTCGAGCCGGCCCTCGACCGCATCGACCAGGTGGCCTTCGGCGTGCTCGCCATAGCCGACGCCCTCATCGCCGGTCTCATCGCGGCGAGACTCGTCTGCACTGGCATCCGCATCGACATCGATTCGGATGCCGGGGAGTCGTCCGTTCGCAGCTGGCTCCACCCGCGGTCGTTCACCGCGAGCGAGGTCGTCGACCGGGTGCGCTGGCAGTTGCAGGGCGGTGCAGCGGAGACGGGGCTCAGCGCCGGCATCACGCGCGTCACCGTGACACCCGAGAACGTCGACTCGATCGGCAACCACGAGGAGGGGCTCTGGGGCAGCGGGCCCGACGAACGCATCCACCACGGACTCTCCCGGGTGCAGGGCATGCTCGGCCATGAGGGAGTGCTCACGGCCGCGATCGGCGGCGGTCGCACCCTCTCCGACCGCGCGCGGCTCGTGGCGTGGGGCGATCGCGCCCCCGCGCCCGATACCCGTCCGTGGCCCGGCCAGTTGCCGCAGCCCGCACCCGCGACGGTGTTTCCGGCGGGGCATCCGGTGCACGTGTTCGGCGCCGGCGGTGCTGTCGTGAGCGTCGACGACCGGGGGGTGCTCTCGGCGGCCCCGGTCGAGTTCAGCGCGGAGTCGGGCGGCCGGATGCGGCGCGTCACCGCGTGGGCCGGCCCGTGGACGCTCGACGAACGCTGGTGGGACGCGAAGACGAGCCTGCGCGCGAGCCGGTTCCAGGTGGTCGACGAGGCCGGCATCGCCTGGCTGCTCGTGTACGCCGGGCGCGGCCAGGGCGCGCACTGGGTCGCCGAGGCGAGGTACGACTGATGGAGTCGAGCTGATGGGCTGGAACAACCCCCCGGTGCCCTGGTCTGAGTTCGAACGCAGGCTCTCGGATGCGTCACGCCCGGGTTCACCGCCCACGGGAGCCGACGGCGGCGACAGCCCTGCGTGGTCGGCGAAGCGCCACGCCTACCTCGCACCGAGGGTCGAGCGCACCGCGGACGCCGGTCGCGTGCCCTACGCCGAGCTGCACGCCCACTCCAACTTCAGCTTCCTCGACGGCGCCTCCTCGCCCGAGCACCTCGTCGAGGAGGCAAACCGCCTCGGACTGCATGCCCTTGCGCTCACCGATCACGACGGCCTCTACGGAATCGTGCGCCTCGCCGAGGCCGCGGGCGCGGCGAGGGTCGACGACCCCACCTCCGCGGCGACCGTCTTCGGCGCCGAACTCTCCCTCGGCCTGCGCACACCGCAGAACGGCATCGCCGACCCGGAAGGCACCCATCTCGTGGTGCTCGCCCGCCAGAAGAGCGGATACCACCGGCTCGCGTCGGCTCTCACGAGCGGCCAGCTGACGGGAGACGAGAAGGGGCGCCCGCTCTACGACCTCGACGAGCTCGCCGACCGCGCCGCCGGCGAGTGGACGATCCTCACCGGGTGCCGAAAGGGCACGGTGCGCACAGCCCTCACCGCGGCGGGTGTCAACCGCAGTGACCGGGAGGGGGATGCCGCGGCCGAGGTCGACCGCCTCGTCGCCCGGTTCGGCCGCGACAACGTGCTCGTCGAGCTGATCGACCAGGGCGGCGCGCTCGACAGCACCCACAACGACGCACTGGCCGCCATCGCGGCGACACGCGGGCTCGGCGTGGTGGCAACCGGCAACGTGCACTTCGCCACCCCCGCCCAGCACCACCTCGCGACCGCCATCGCCGCCGTCCGTGCGCGCCGCAGCCTCGACGAGATGGACGCCTGGCTGCCGGCATCCGGTTCGGCACACCTGCGCTCGGGGGCGGAGATGGCGGCGAGGTTCGCACGCTACCCCGGCGCCGTCGAGCGCACCGTCGAAGTCGCCGACGACCTCAGCTTCGAGCTGCGGCGGGCCAAGCCCGGGCTGCCGAGACAGGAGGTTCCCGAGGGCCACACGCCGATGAGCTGGCTACGCGAGCTCGTCTGGCGGGGCGTCGACAAGCGCGGACTCGAGCTGACCGAAGACAACCGCGCGCGCATCGAGCGCGAGCTCGCGGTGATCGAGCAGAAGGACTTCCCCGGCTACTTCCTGATCGTGCACGACATCGTCGCCTTCGCGCGCAGCCGCGGCATCCTGTGCCAGGGCCGCGGCTCGGCTGCCAACTCGGCCGTCTGCTACCTGCTCATGATCACCGCCGTCGATCCGATCTTCTACAAGCTGCCCTTCGAGCGTTTCCTCTCGAGCATGCGCGACGAGGAGCCCGACATCGACGTCGACTTCGACTCCGACCGTCGCGAGGAGGTCATTCAGTGGGTCTATGCGAAGTACGGCAGACTCAACGCCGCGCAGGTCGCCAACGTCATCCAGTACCGGCCGAAGTTCGCGGTGCGCGACATGGCGAAGGCGCTCGGGCACAGTCCGGGGCAACAGGACGCCTGGTCGAAGCAGGTCGAGCGGCATGGGGCCCTCACCTCGAGCGAGGAGCACGACATCCCCGACGCCGTCGTCGAGCTCGCGCTCGAGGTGATGAAGTTCCCCCGGCACATGGGTATCCACTCGGGAGGCATGGTGCTCACCGACCGGCCCGTGGGCGAGGTCGTGCCGATCGAGCGCGGGCGCATGGAGGGCCGCACCGTCGTGCAGTGGGACAAGGAGGACTGCGCGTGGATGGGGCTCGTGAAGTTCGACCTGCTCGGCCTCGGCATGCTCTCCGCACTGCAGCACGGCTTCGACATCGTGCGCGACTCGCTCGGCGAGCACATCGGGCTCGACGAGATCCCGAAGGAGGAGGCGGGGGTCTACGACATGCTCTGCCGCGCCGACGCCGTCGGGGTGTTCCAGGTCGAGTCACGCGCCCAGATGGGCCTGCTCCCCCGACTGCAGCCGCGCCGCTTCTACGACCTCGTCGTCGAGATCGCCCTCGTGCGCCCCGGTCCGATCCAGGGCGGCGCGGTGCATCCGTTCGTACGGCGCAAGCTCGGCACCGAACCGGTCACCTACCTCCACCCCAAGCTCAAAGGGCCGCTCGAGCGCACCCTCGGGGTGCCTGTCTTCCAGGAGCAGCTCATGCAGGTCGCGATGGCGGTCGGCGGATGCACCGGGGAGGACGCCGACCTGCTGCGTCGGGCCATGGGTTCCAAGCGGGGCATCGAGCGCATCGAGTCGCTGCGCGAGAAGCTCTACATCGGCATGGCGGGCAACGGCATCACGGGTGCCGTCGCCGACGAGATCTACGGCAAGATCCAGGCGTTCGCGAGCTTCGGATTCGCCGAGAGCCACTCGCTGAGCTTCGCGCTGCTCGTCTACGCGAGCGCGTGGATGAAGCTGCACTACCCCGCCGCCTTCCTCGCCTCGCTGTTGCGGGCGCAGCCGATGGGCTTCTACTCGCCGCAGAGCCTCGTCGCGGATGCCAGGCGACACGGCGTGCGGGTGCTGCGTCCCGACATCCTGCGTTCCGGGGTGATGGCGGGGCTCGAGCTGCTGCATGAAGGAGGCGAGCCTGTCGAGGCGCGCGCCACGGGCTCCGACTCCTGCCTCGACCCGCACCAGCCGCCCGTGCCCCTCTTCGACCGCAGCATCCCGCTCGACTTCTCCGCCCACCGTCGCGACGGTGCCTTCGCGGTGCGCCTCGGCCTCGACGAGGTGAAGGGCATCGGCACGCCCCTCGCCGAACGCATCGTCGCCGAACGCGAGCGAGGCGGCGACTTCACCACCATGTCCGACCTCGTGCGCCGCGTCGGCGTCACGACCGCCCAGCTCGAGATGCTCGCGGCGGCCGGCGCCTTCGACTCCCTCGGGCTCGGCCAGCGCGAGGCCCTGTGGACCGCGGGCAGCGCGGCCCAGGATCGCGCCGAGTTCCTCCCCGAGTCGACCGTCACGGTGCAACCACCGCTGTTCGCGATGCCGACCGAGGCAGAGCAGCTCAGCTCCGACCTGTGGGCCACGGGCATCTCGACCAACGACCACCCCATCCGTCACGTTCGGTCGCAGCTCGACGCCCGCGGGGTGTTCTCGGCCGGCTCGCTGCTCACGGCGGAGTCGGGCCGCCGCATCGAGGTCGCGGGAGTTGTGACGCACCGCCAGCGACCGGCGACCGCGAGCGGCATCACCTTCGTCAACCTCGAAGACGAGACGGGCCTGCTCAACGTCATCTGCTCGGTGGGCGTCTGGAGCCGCTACCGACGCGTCGCGCGGGAGGCCCCGGCGATGATCGTGCGGGGCATCCTCGAGCGTTCCGACGAAGGGGTCATCAACCTCGTCGCCGACCGCATCGAGGCTCTCACCCTCGGCCAGCAGACGAGCTCGCGCGACTTCCGCTGACCCGCTCCGAAACTTTTCTCATCGAGTTTTGCCAGATTTCCCCCATTCTGCCCAAGAACTCATATACCCTTAGCGGGAACTGGCAGGCCCACTCGGGCTTGTCGGCAAGGTTCCGACAATCGGAACCAAGAAGAACGCTCCTGGAGGAGTTTTACATGGCAATTGGCACCGTAAAGTGGTTTAACGCAGAAAAAGGCTTCGGCTTCATTGCTCCCGAGGATGGTAGCCCGGACGTTTTCGCCCACTACTCAGCCATCGCGAGCGGCGGCTACAAGTCCCTCGATGAGAACCAGAAGGTTGAGTTCGACATCACCCAGGGACCCAAGGGTCCCCAGGCGGAGAACATCCGCTCCCTCTAGTCTTTGCATTAAAGAAGCACAGGCAAGATAGCAGAAGAACTACCCAGCGGTTGATCACACATGTAGTTGATCGCAAACAGTAGTTCGGCCTTACAGGAATGGCCCCGGTCCTATGCCGGGGCCATTCTTGCGTTAACGAACGCCTGCTTCAGCGAAAGGTCGAGCGTGCTCCGCGAGGAGACGAAGTCACTGCCCGCGAACCCGCTTGCGCAGATAGTCGATGCGCGCCTGCAACTGCGCGACACTCGCCTGGGCCACCGCGGGGCCCCCGAGCACCCGCCGCAGTTCGGCGTGGATGATGCCGTGCGGCTCGCCCGACATCTTCGATCGGATTCCGACGAGGCTGTTCAACAGCGTCCGCTGCTCCTTGAGCGTGCGGAAGAGCGCGGGTGCGTCGCGCTCGTCGGGCGGCAGAGCACGCTGGCGCTCGCTCGATCGCTTCGACTGCCGCGCCTGCCGCTGCTTGAGCAACTCGCGCACCTGGTCGGGCTCGAGTAGCCCGGGGATGCCGATGAAGTCGAGTTCCTCGTCGCTCCCCATCTCCGCCGAGAACCCGAACTCGCCGCCCTCGTAGAGCACCTTGTCGAAGTTGGCCTCCGACTCGAGCGCCTCCCAGGTGAACTCGTCCTGGAGCGTGTCCTCCGACGCCTTCTCCTCGCGGTTCTCCGCGTCGAGCAGCCCGTCGTCGAGCAGGCCGTCGTCGGTCGTCTCCCGGTCGAGGGCGTGATCCCTCTCCAGCTCCAGCGTGGCGGCGAGGGCCATGAGGCTGGGTACGCTCGGCAGGAAGATGGTCGCGGTCTCCCCGCGGCGGCGTGTCCGCACGAATCGCCCCACCGCCTGGGCGAAGTACAGCGGCGTCGACGCGGATGTCGCGTAGACCCCGACCGCGAGCCGCGGAACGTCGACTCCCTCCGACACCATCCGCACCGCCACCATCCAGCGTTGTGTGCCCTTCGAGAACAGGTCGATACGCTCGCTCGACTCCTTCTCGTCGGAGAGCACCACGGTGGGCTTCTCCCCGGTGATCCCCTGCAGCACTGTGGCGTAGGCGCGCGCCGTGCTCTGGTCGGTGGCGATGACGAGTCCGCCCGCGTCAGGTACCGACTGGCGAACCTCGGTGAGACGCCGGTTCGCGGCGGTGAGCACGGCGGGAATCCAGTCGCCCTCCGGTGCGAGGGCGGTGCGCCAGGCCTGCGACGTGACGTCCTTGGTGTCGCCCTCCCCCAATCGCGCCTCCATCTCGTCGCCCATCTTGGTGCGCCAGCGCATCTTGCCCGCGTAGGCCATGAAGATGACCGGACGGACGACGCCGTCGGCGAGGGCGCGGCCGTACCCGTAGTTGTAGTCGGTGATGGATGTACGGATGCCCTTGTTGTCGGGCGCGTAGGTCACGAACGGGATGGGCGCGGTGTCACTGCGGAACGGCGTGCCGGTGAGCGACAACCGCCGGGTCGCCGGCCCGAAGGCGTCGCGGATGGCGTCGCCCCAACTGAGAGCGTCTCCGCCGTGGTGGATCTCGTCGAGGATGACGAGGGTGCGCGCCGATTCGGTGATCGTGCGGTGCAGCAGCGGCTTCACCGCGACCTGCGCGTAGGTCACGGCGATGCCGTGAAAGCGCCGACCCCCGAAGGCCTGGCCGTTGGCATAGGCGGGGTCGAGCCGGATGCCGACGCGGTGCGCTGCCTCCGCCCACTGCCGCTTGAGGTGCTCGGTCGGCGCCACCACGGTGATGCGGTCGACCTCGCGGCGCGCGATGAGCTCGGTCGCGAGGCGCAGCGCGAACGTCGTCTTCCCTGCCCCAGGCGTCGCGGCGGCGAGGAAGTCGCGCGGCTCCCTGTCGAAGTAGGCGTCGAGAGCCTCGGCCTGCCAGGCTCGTAGGGCGCTCGCGGTGCCCCGGGCAGCGCGCTCGGGGTACGAGGGCGAGAGGTGTTCGGCCGCGAACGTGCCGACGTGCGGGTGGAACCCGCTGTCAGCCACGGAAGTCCCGGGCATGACGGGAGTTCCCGACGTCACGGGATGCCGCCGCGGGCCGTCGTCGAGCGGGTGTTCGGGCGCCGAAGGGGAAGGCGCAGACGGAGTACTCACTTGATGAAATCTTACCCGCCGGTGCGAACGGCGACGACTCAGCCATCCCTCGCGAAGCCCTTCGCCTCGGAGCCCCGCCCGCGCCTGTTGCCGAGCAGCGACGCCTGCGTGACGCTTCCGCGACCGAACCGCGCGCTCACGGCATCCATCACGTCTTCCGCCTCGCGCCATCCGTCGTCGTCGTCCCACAGGCTCATCTGGCCGCCGCCCGCCTCCGACAGCTGCTCCATGCGCACTCCCACGAGCCGAACGCGCGCGTTCGGCTTTCCGACCGCCGCGTACACCTCGCTCACCTCGTCGTAGATGCGACGGCCGAGGTCGGTCGCCTCCCCGAGCGTGCGCGACCGGGTGATGGTCGTGAAGTCACCGAAACGGAGCTTGAGCACGACGGTGCGTCCGACAGCGCCGCCGCCGCGCAATCGCACGGCCACCATGCCCGACAGCCGCAGGAGCTCACGACGGATGACGGCGGGGTCGGTGACATCCGTCTCGAATGTGACCTCGTGGCCGATGCTCTTCTCCTCGGCGCGCGGCTGCACGGTGCGCGCGTCTATGCCCCAAGCGAGTTCGTGCAGCTTCGCGCCCGCCGCGTCACCGACGATACGTCGGAGCACGTCGACCGGGGTGTTCGCGAGATCCCCGATCGTGTGCACGCCACGGTTGCGCAGTGTCTCCTCGGTCTTGCCGCCGACACCCCACAGCCCACTGATGGGCAGGGGGTGGAGAAAGTCGAGCGTGCCCTCCCTCGGGATGACGAGCAGCCCGTCGGGCTTGGCCCGGCTCGAGGCGAGCTTGGCCACGAACTTCGTCGCAGCGGCGCCGACGCTGCAGACGAGGCCGGTCTCGGCGAGCACCCGCTGGCGCAGGAGGGTCGCGACGACGATGGGCGAACCGATGTGCTTCCCGGAGCCCGCGACGTCGAGGAACGCCTCGTCGATTCCGAGACGCTCGACCGACGGCGTCAGCTCGTCGCAGATGCCCATGACGAGACCGGAGTAGTGCGAGTAGCGCTCGAAGTGCGGCTCGAGCACGATCGCCTGCGGGCAGCGGCGCTTCGCGATGGCGAGCGGCATGGCTGAGTTGACTCCGAACTTGCGGGCCTCGTACGTCGCAGCCGTGACGACCGACCGCGCGGAGTCGTGGGCGACGATGACGGGCCTGCCTCGAAGGTCGGGACGCTCGAGAAGCTCGACCGACGCGAAGAAGGCGTCCATGTCGACGTGCAGCACCGTGGCGGTGCTGTCGTCGACGTCGGCGGCACTGACCTGCCGGCCGCTGCCGTCCTGCTTGCTCATGCACCCATCATTACAGTCTCGGCCGACATGCGCCGCGTCGCGTTAACGAGACAGCGCCCCGGTGTCCGCGAGGACGCCGGGGCGCTGTTGGTCAGTGAGTCGTGCTTACGCGCGACGGCTGCTGCCGCGGGTGACGAGCCCGTAGATGAGAAGGACGATGATCGATCCGCCGATGGCGAGAAGCCAGGTACGGAGGTCGAAGAATCCGCCGAGGTCCACGTTGAAGATGGCGCCTCCGATGAATCCGCCGAGGAGCGCCCCGACTACACCGAGAATGAGCGTGATGAGCCATCCACCACCCTGGCGACCCGGCAGAATTGCCTTCGCGATTGCTCCAGCAATAAGGCCCAATACTATCCAGCCAATGATTCCCATGACGACCTCCCAGTCGGTCATTATTCGGCCCCGAGTCTCGGAGCCAAAGCCGGCCCCGAGTCTCGGGGCTGGCGCGGTTCCGGGTCTCGGAACCAGCAGATAGCTTGGCATGAGCCGTAAAACAGGGGCAAATTCCTGCAAAGAGATTGATTCACTATCTGGCTTTGTGCTAGGCGACTGGCGGTTGCGTAGGCGCTGAGGCACTCTTGAGTAATGACACAGCAGCACCCGTGGGCACGATATGTGGCAATCGGCGACTCTTTCACGGAGGGAATCGGCGATCCGGAGCCGAAGAGTCCGGGCGGATTCCGCGGCTGGGCCGATCGCGTCGCCGAGGTGCTCGCGAAGGGTACCGACGACTTCGCCTATGCGAACCTCGCGATTCGCGGACGCCTGCTGCAGCAGATCATCGACGAGCAGGTGGAACCCGCCCTCGAACTGCATCCCGATCTCATCTCCATCTCGGCTGGAGGCAATGACATCATCCGCCCCGGCACCGATCCCGACGACATCTCTGCGCGACTCGAGGGTGCGGTGGAGCGCCTCGCGTCGGGCGGGGCGACCATCGTGCTCTTCAACGGGCCCGACATCGGCACCACGCCCGTGCTCGGGCGGCACCGCGGCAAGGTCGCCGTCTACAACGAGAACGTGAGGGGCATCGCGCAGCGCAACGGCGCCGTCGTGGCAGACATGTGGTCGCTCCGCGAATTGAAGGATCCGCGGATGTGGGCTCCCGATCGCCTGCACTTCTCCGAAGTCGGTCATCACACGATCGCACGCATGGTGCTGGCTGCCCTCGAGGTGGAGAACGATCTCGAACCGTACGCGCCGGAGCCGTTGCCGACCTCGACGTGGCGCAGGGCTCGCGTCGACGACCTCGGGTGGGCCCGCGAGCACCTCGTGCCGTGGGTGCTGCGACGGATGCGCCACCAGTCGTCTGGGGACAACATCACCGCGAAGCGCCCCGCCTGGCCGGATCGCGAGACGCCCCTCGACATCTAGGCGCGACCGTACGCAGAGAAGGCCCGGACTCTCGTCCGGGCCTTCTCCGCAAAACCGTGTCTAGCGACCGTAACGCATGGCTGCGGGGCAGTCGAAGGGGTCTCCCCCGGCGGAGAGCCCGACGCGGTTCAGGTAGGCGATGACGATGCGGTACGACTCGAGCACGTTTGCCTCGGTGTAGAGGATCCCCTTGCTCTCGCAGTACTCCTTCGTGATCTCCCTGGCGCGCTTGAGGTGCGGGCGCGGCATGCTCGGGAAGAGGTGGTGCTCGATCTGGTAGTTGAGACCGCCCATGAAGATGTTCATGGCCCAGCCACCACGGATGTTGCGGCTCGTGAGCACTTGGCGTCGCAGGAAGTCGACCTTGCTGTCTTTCGGCAGCACGGGCATCCCCTTGTGGTTTGGTGCGAACGACGCTCCCATGTAGAGGCCGAAGATGGCGAGCTGCACCCCGATGAACGCGAACGCCATGCCGAGGGGCATGAGGAGGAACACCGCTGCGATGAAGCCGAGGTTGCGCACGGCGAGCAGGACGATTTCGAGCGCGCGCTTGTCGACCTTGCCGGGCGAGAAGACGGTCTTGAACGCCTGTGCGTGAAGATTGATGCCTTCGAAGATCAGCACGGGGAAGAAGAGCCAGCCCTGGCGACGCGCGAAGAAGGTGGCGAAGCGCCCCTTCACCTCAGCCGCGTGCTCCTTCTGGAAGATGATGAAGTCGGGCTCGATGTCGGGGTCTTTGCCGGCCGTGTTCGGGTTGGCGTGATGGCGGGAGTGCTTGCTCATCCACCACGAGTAGCTGATGCCGACGAAGAGGTCGGCGAGGATGCGACCGGCGAGGTCGTTGGCCTTGCCCGACTCGAACACCTGTCGGTGGGATGCCTCGTGCGCGAGGAACGCGTACTGGGTGAAGAGCACGCCCATGGCGCCGGCGAAGATGAGTGTGTACCACGTGCCGTTGAATGCGACGACGCCGTACCAAGACGCTGCCATCAGCAACGTAATGACCGCGAAGGTCAGGATGTAGAACGTGCGCTTGCGGTGGAGGAGGCCCCCGTCGCGGATGGTGTGCAGCAGCGCGGAGAACTCCGACACTGGGTTGTTCAAACCGCGCTGCCCCGTTTTGATGATGCGGGCAGTCGGTTGTACGGCTGAATTCGTCACGTGACCTCGATGGTCTAAAGACTTCCCAGTCACGGAGGCGAGCTTGAGCTCTGGCGGATGCTGGTCAGTCTAAGCATGAACACTGGGAAAGCAATGGACGAGCCGAACGGGTTTCAGTTCGTGTCGTGGCGCCGCGAGGGGCCGCCGAGGTGCACTCAGAACGGCGAAGGTGGGAACACCGTGATGTCAGAACAGTGCGCCGGGATTGGTGAGGCGCCACCACGGTCCAGGATCCTCGATGCCCGATGCGAGCTCGAGCGGCACGGTGATGACCTCGTCGCCCACGGTGAACGAGACCTGGCCGACATCCGCCCCCTTCTCCGCGACGCCGATGTCGTGGGCGGTCACGGTCGCGTCGATGGGGGTGTTCGACCAGACGACGACGGACGAGTCCTCGGTCGCGACGAGTCTCGACGACTCACCCCACGCCGTGGAGTACGACCCGAAGCTCTCACCGGTCGTCGTCAACGTGACCTCCTGGAAGCCGTCCTCCACGTCGGCGAGCAGCGTGCGGACCGTGGCGTTGAGCGCCGTGTGGTCGGTGCCCCCGAGCACCGCGCCGACGATGGTGACGGTCTGCCCGCCGACGGGATAGTCGGCGGCGAAGAGCAGGCACGCGCCAGCCTCGTCGAGGGTGCCGGTCTTGATGCCGCGGATACCGTCGACGCCGAGGAGGTTGTTGCTGTTCTTGATCTCACCCACGACGGGGATCTGCTCCACGGGGGTGCCGACGATCGCGTTGACGACGGGGTCGGCGAGAGCCAGCTTGCCGAGGGCGACGAGATCGCTCGCCGTGCTCACGTTGCGCGGCGACATGCCGGTCGGGTCGCTGATGCTCGTCGAGGTCAGGCCATTGGTGGCGAGCCAGTCGTTGGCGACGGGCAGGAACTCGTCGACCGACCCGAACGCCCAGGTGACGAGGGACTCCGCATAGTTGTTCGCCGACTCGACGAGCATGACGTCCATGACCTGGCGCTGACTCAGCACCATTCCCGCAGACACCGGCTCGGTCTTGCCGTTGACCGACTGGTAGGCGGCGCGGATGGCGACATCCTTCGCCGTGAACGCCACGTCGGGCCCGGTGTCGGCGAGGGCGAGCGGTTTCGCGTCGAGCACGACGAGTGCCGTGATGATCTTGGTGATCGAGGCGATGGGGGCTGGCTTGTCCGACCCACCGGTTCCCAGCATCCCGTCGTAGCCGACGGCGCCGACGGCGCTGCCGCCGAGTGCCGGCCACTCGAGCGCCGCGGCCGGCAGCGGTGCCGAGTCGGCGGCGGAGATGGTCGCCGGCACCGAGCCGAGCGGCGCGAGCAGCGTCATCGGAAGGTAGAAGACTGTGCCGAGCACTACGCCGAGTGCACCGAAGACCGCCATGCGGCGGCGGCGCAGGATCTGTCGACGCGAGAGCAGCATCCGTTCATCGTAGGTCAGACATGCCCGCCATCCACTGAACGCACCGGCGGGTGCTCGGCATCGGGGAGGAGGATGCCCGGCTCGCGGTTGAGGCTCTCGCCGCGGATGACGGGCGTGGAGCCGGGAAGGAAGAACCAGGTCACCACGAGCACGACGCCCAGGGCGAGCGAGCCGGTGCGGGCGACGCCTGGGCGTGCTTGTCATGCTCGCACATCGTCGTCCTTTGGTGGCACACGGGCAGCGTACAACGCGCCATCGGAGCCCGAAATGGTGCCGTTCAGCGCCGCGGTTCGGCGCCGCGGTTCAGCGGGACCGCAGGGTGTAGAGGGCGACCGCGCTCGCCGCGGCGACGTTGAGCGAGTCGACGCCGTGCATCATGGGGATGGTGACCACCGTGTCGGCGTTGTCGAGGGCTGCCCGGCTCAGCCCGTCGCCCTCCGAACCGAGCAGCACCGCGACCTTCCGTGGTGCGGATGCGGCGAAAGCGTCGAGTTCGACGGCGTCGTCGGCGAGGGCGAGCGCCGCGATGTGGAAGCCGGCCGCCCTGAGCACATCCGCACCCTCCGGCCACTCCGGCAACCGGGTCCACGGCACCTGCAGCACGGTGCCCATGCTCACGCGAACGCTCCGACGGTACAGCGGGTCGGCGCACCTCGGCGTGATGAGCACGGCGTCGGCACCCAGCCCGGCGACGGAGCGGAAAATCGCCCCGACATTCGTGTGGTCGACGATGTCCTCGAGCACGACGACGCGGCGCGCCCCGGCGAGGAGGCGATCGACGGGCACGAGCTCCGGCCGGTTCATCGACGCGATCGCACCCCGGTGCATGTCGAAGCCGGTGAGCCGTTTGAGCAGCTCCGGCGCGCCGACGAAGACGGGAACGTCGGGATAGTCGTACCGGGCGAGCATCCGTTCGACGTCGGGAAGCCACTGCTCGATGAGCAGGAAGGCCCGCGGGCGATGCCCTGCCGCGAGAGCACGCTCGATCACCTTCGTCGACTCGGCGAGGTAGAGACCGCCCGCCGGCTCGCTTACCCGGCGGAGGGCCACGTCGGTGAGCGAGGTGAAGTCGCGCAGCTCGTCGCGTTCGAGGTCTGTGATCCGCTCGATGCGCATGGTGCCGGTCCGATTCTCTCGATTGCTGCCCACCGCCGGATGCGGCCGAGAGCGAACACTGCCAGCGATCGGAAACACAACGGTAAAGGAAGACGTTTAGTCTGAAGACAGGGTCACGAGCGAGGGGAACACGCATGATCATGCCGAAACTCCATTCTCCCGTGCCGGATGCCGACTCGCGCACCGAGCCCCAGCTCGACGCGGCGGTCGACCTGCTGCGTGGGCACCGCATCGCTCTCCTCACCGGCGCGGGCGTCAGCACCGACTCCGGCATCCCCGACTACCGCGGCGAAGGCGCACCGGTGCGCTCGCCGATGAAGTTCGCCCAGTTCCTCGGCGACGAGAACTATCGCAAGCGCTACTGGGCAGGCAGCCACCTCGGCTGGAAGCGGTTCGCCGCGGCCGCGCCCAACCGAGGCCATGTCGCGGTCGCCGATCTCGAGTCGTCGGGCATCATCAACGGCGTCATAACCCAGAATGTCGACGGGCTGCATCTCCGCGCCGGCTCCCAACGCGTCGTCGACCTGCACGGATCGATGGACCGCGTGCGCTGCCTGACCTGCGGCCAGTACTACGCACGAAGCGACATCGCGGCGCGCCTCGCGGCCGCCAACTCGTGGCTCGACGACGAGGCGAGCGTCGAATTGTCGCCCGACGGAGACGTGCAGATCGAGTCGGTCGACGAGTTCGTCGTTCCCGACTGCAGCGTGTGCGGCGGACTCCTCAAGCCCGACGTCGTCTTCTTCGGCGAATACGTTCCTCTCGAGAAGTTCACCGAGGCCTCCGCCCTCGTGCAGACGGCGGACGCGTTCATCGTCGCCGGCTCCTCGCTCATGGTGAATTCCGGAATCCGCCTGCTCGACCAGGCCGTCAAGAAGAGGCTGCCGGTCGTGGTGATCAACCGCGGCGCGACCAAGGGCGACTCCCGCGCTGCGGTTAAGATCGAGGCAGGAACTTCGGAGACGCTCGTCTCCCTCCTGGCGCGGCTCGGCGACTGACCCGGCGCGGCACCAGCGCCACCGAGGCGGTTCCCGAACAGGGGTGCCACGCATGACCACCATCTACCTCGTCCGTCACGGCGAGACGGACTGGAACCGGGAACGCCGCATCCAGGGCAGCACCGACATCCCGCTCAACGACACCGGGCGGGCGCAGGCTGCCGCTGCCGGCGAGCTGCTCGCGCGACGCGAGTGGGACGGCGTGTACGCGAGCCCGCTCTCCCGTGCCTTCGAGACGGCGGAGATCATCGCCGCCCGCCTCGGCCTCCCTGCGCCGTCGCCAGCCCCCGACCTGGTCGAGCGCAACTACGGCGAGGCCGAGGGCATGACGGGCGACGACATCGACGCGCGCTTCACCGGCCCCATCCCCGGACGGGAGACCCGCGATGAGGTCGCGGCCCGCGCCATCCCGGCCATCATCGCCCTCGCCGAGAGCCACCCCGGCGAGTCGATCGTGATCGTGAGCCACGGCGGCGTCATCCGCACCGTGCTCGGAGAGGTCGCGCCCGAATCCGATCCGATCACCACCGGGCCGATCCGCAACGGGTCCATCCACAGCTTCCGCCACACCGACGGCACCCTCGACCTCATCGCGTTCGACGACCCGATCGAGCACGAGCGCATGCCCGGGGCGACCGACGACATCGAGGAGCAGAACGCCGTCGAGCGACGCGACTCGGGGGCGCGCTCGCTCTGAAGCGCGCGGCCGTGGGTCAGGCGGGCTGCGCCTCCGTGAGCCGCCCGGCGCCCAGGAACTCGACGATGAGCGCGGCCGCCTCGCGAGACTTCTCGTAGTGGATGAGGTGCCCGACGTCGGGCACGACGTGGAGTGTCGCATCCGCCATCTTCGCCCGCAGCGCCTCGAGCTGCGGCACGGTGGTGATGAGGTCGTGCTGGGCGCCGATGAGCAGCGTGGGTACGGTGATCTCGGCGGCCACGGCACTCACATCGGTGCTGATCGACGCCTCGAAACCCTCGACCACGGTGCGCCGGTCGGAGAAGCGACCGAAGTAGGTGTGGTGCTGGTCGTGGATGAAGCGACGGAGGGTCTTGTCGCGCGTCTTGGCGAGCGACAGGCTCATGAACCGGATGACGAGCCAGTTGTCGAGCAACCACTGCCCGGCGCGCTCGGGCAGCAGCATCGCGAGCCGGTAATAGGCGACGGTGCCCTGGGTGCGCACCTTGCTCGGTCCGTCGAGGGCGGAGGCGGCTATCGGGTTCACGAGCACGAGCTTCGGGGTGGTGACGATGCCCTTCGCCACGGCGTAGGAGGTGACCATCGACCCGAACGAGTGCCCGAGCACGACCGCGGTGCCGTTGATCCCGAGGGCGTCGAGGAAGGCGCCGTACCAGGCCGCATAGCCGGGCACGTTGTGGTCGGCCTCCGTCATGGGCGACGACTCGCCGAAGCCCGGCAGGTCGGGGCCGATGATCCGCACGTCGCGGAGTTGCGCGATCACCGGCTCGAGGCCGTGATGCTCACCCCGGTAGCCGTGCGAGATGACGATCGTCGTCGCCGCATCCTCGGGTCCGTAGACCCAGTAGTGGGTGGAACTGCCGAGCACGGAGACGACGCCGTGACGGATGGGCAGTTCGGCGAGCAGGGCGGCGAAGGGCGAATGGACTGACATCGCTCCCAGTCTAGGCACGGCGTTCGCGACAACGGGCTAGGAGCCCGCCTAGACTCGATTCGCACGCATCTCGAGCCTAGCCTCCCATCCTCCAAGGAGCCCTGTTGACGTTCACCGCCCCCATTCAACTGCCAGGACTGGCACTCGACCCGCAGTGGTACCGACGGGCCGTTTTTTATGAGGTGATGGTGCGTTCGTTCGTCGACAGCAACGGCGACGGGTCGGGCGATCTCCAAGGCGTGGTGCAGAAGCTCGACTATCTCCAGTGGCTCGGCATCGACGCCCTCTGGCTGCCCCCATTCTTCAACTCACCGCTGCGCGACGGCGGCTACGACGTGTCCGACTTCACGTCGATCCTCCCCGACTTCGGAACGCTCGACGAGTTCCGCGACCTCGTCACGAAGGTGCACGAGCGCAACATGCGCGTCGTCATCGACCTTCCCGTCAACCACACCTCCGACGCGCACGAGTGGTTCCAGCAGTCGCGGTCCGATCCCGACGGCCCTTACGGCGACTTCTATGTCTGGAGCGACACCGACGACAAGTACAAGAACATCCGAATCATCTTCGTCGACACCGAGGAGTCCAACTGGGCGTTCGACTCCGAGCGTCGCCAGTTCTTCTTCCACCGCTTCTTCTCGCACCAACCCGACCTCAACTACGAGAACCCGGCCGTGCACGAGGCGATGTTCGACATCGTGCGCTTCTGGCTCGACATGGGCGTCGACGGCTTCCGCCTCGACGCCATCCCGTACCTCTACGAGACGGAGGAGGGCAACGGCGAGGGCGAGCCCGCCACCCACGAGTTCATCAAGCGTCTCCGTGCCATGGTGGACGCCGAGTACCCCGGCCGCGTCATGATCGCGGAGGCCAACCAGTGGCCGACTGAGGTTGCCGAGTTCCTCGGCACCGAGGAGGAGCCGGAGTGCCACATGGCATTCGACTTCCCCGTGATGCCCCGCATCTTCTACTCCCTCCGTTCGCAGCAGGCCGGCGAACTGGTCAGGGTGCTCTCCGAGCACACCGCAATCCCGGACGGCGCGGGCTGGGGTGTCTTCCTCCGCAACCACGACGAGCTCACCCTCGAGATGGTCAACGAGGAGTACCGCCAGGCCATGTACGGCTGGTACGCGTACGACCCTCGCATGCGCTCGAACATCGGTATCCGACGCCGCCTCGCTCCCCTGCTCGACAACTCGCGCGCCGAGCTCGAACTGGCCCACGCGCTGCTCTTCTCGCTGCAGGGAAGCCCCTTCCTGTACTACGGCGACGAGATCGGCATGGGCGACAACATCTGGCTCCCCGACCGCGACTCATCGCGAACCCCGATGCAGTGGACGCCCGACCGCAACGCCGGCTTCTCGACGGCAGACCCGGGCAAGCTGTTCCTGCCTGTCGTGCAGTCGCTCGTCTACAACTACGCGCAGATCAACGTCGAGGCCCAGCTCGCGCAGTCGAGGTCGCTCCTGCACTGGATACGCAACGTCATCCACGTGCGCAAGGGCCACCCGACATTCGGCCTCGGAACTCTCCGTGTGCTCGAGACGAACCACGAGTCGGTGCTCGCGTTCGTGCGCGAGTACAAGGGCTCGGGCACCCACTTCGGCGACATGCCGGAGAAGGTGCTGTGCGTCTTCAGCTTCGCGCACAACCCGGTCGCCGTCACCATCCGCGACCCCGAGAACCCCGGTGAGGCGCTCTACGACCTCTTCGGCGGTGGCGAGTTCCCGTCGATCGACGCCGACGGGGAGATCCACCTCACCCTCGCCACGCAGTCGTTCTATTGGCTACACGTGGGTGGAGCGCACTTTGCCGGTGGTCGCGTTTAGAGTGCAGGCATGAGCAACTCCTGGTTTCACAATCTCGGCGTCTTCGACCTCGAGACGACGGGCATCGACGTGGAGACGAGCCGCATCGTCTCGGCCCACGTCGGTGTCATCGGCCCCGCTGGCAACGTCGTGGAAGAGCGCGCGTGGCTCGCCGATCCCGGCGTCGATATCCCCCCGCAGGCCACCGCGGTGCACGGCATCTCCACCGAGCGCGCCCGCGCGGAGGGACGCCCGGCGCGCGAGGTGGTGGCCGAGATCATCGCGGCACTCGAAGACCTCGTGGCTCGCGGGCTCGCCATCACGATCTACAACGCGCCGTACGACCTCTCGTTGCTCCACCACGAGGCGGTGCGCCACGGCGTGACGCCTCTGCACGAGCCGGTGCCGATCATCGACCCGCTCGTGCTCGACCGCGCCGTCGACAAGTACCGCAAGGGCAAGCGCACGCTCGAGGCCGCCGCGCTGTTCTACGGCGTAGACCTCGCTGACGCGCACGACGCCGGAGCCGACGCCGTGGCAGCGGGCAGGGTCGCCCAGGCTCTCGCCGGCAGGTATGGCGAGCAGCTCGCCGTCAGCGGTGCCGACCTGCATGCCCTGCAGGTGGGATGGTGCGCCGAGCAGTCCGCGAGCTTCCAGGACTACATGCGCCGCACGAGAGACCCGACCTTCACGAGTTCCGGAGCCTGGCCGCAGCGCTAGCGTGCACGGGGCCGTCTGCGCGACCGCGCGCGGGCCAGCACAGCGCCTGGCACGAAGAAAGAGGGCGGTGAGCCGAAGCTCACCGCCCTCTTTCCGTAGAGGCAAAAACCTACTTGTTGAAGCCCTTGTAGCGCGAGTTGAACTTCTCGACGCGACCCGCCGAGTCCATGATGCGCTGCTTGCCCGTGTAGAACGGGTGCGAGGCGGACGAGATCTCCACGTCGATGACCGGGTAGGTCTCGCCGTCGAGCTCGATCGTCTTGTCGCTCGACACCGTCGAACGGGTGAGGAAGGTCTCACCGGAGGCGAGGTCGCGGAACACAACCGCGTTGTACGTGGGGTGGATGTCGGTCTTCATGGATTTTCCCTGTTTTTCACTAAGTGCGTTCTCTCGAACGTGGAGATACGTGCTGAGACTGAAGTTTGCGTGGCGGGTGGCGTGCTGGCACACGAGACCCTGAACCAAGGGTCAAGCCTACCAGACGAGAGGGCTCGTGTGAGATCAGACCGCGCGTGCCGCGAAACGACCCTCGCGGCGCTCAACGGTGATGTCCATGTCGAACGTCGCGCTCAGGTGCTCGGCCGTGATGACCTCGTCGAGCGGCCCCGAGGCCTGGATGCGGCCCCGCTTGAGCAGCAACGCGTGGCTGAACGCGCGAGGGATCTCCTCCACGTGGTGCGTCACCATGATGATGCCGGGAGCGAACTCCGAGCTGGCGTATCCCCCGAGCAGCTGGAGCAGCTCCTCGCGGGCGCCGAGGTCGAGGCTCGCTGCCGGCTCGTCGAGCAGCAGGAGTTCCGGATCGGTCATGACGGCACGGGCGATCTGCACACGCTTCTGCTCGCCGTCGCTGAGGCTACCGAAACGGCGCTGTTCGAGGTGGTCGAGCTTCCACTCGGCGAGCACGCGGCGGGCGCGACGAGTGTCGATGTCGTCGTACTGCTCGTTCCATCGCCCGGTCACGGAGTAGGCGGCGGTGAGGACGACATCGAGCACCGTCTCCCCCGCGGGAACCCGACGGGCGAGCGCTGTGGACGCGAAGCCGATGCGCGGACGCAGCTCGAAGAGGTCGACCTTGCCGAGGGTGTCGTCGAGAACCTTGGCCGTTCCGGAACTGGGGTGGATCGAGGCCGAGGCGATCGACAGCAGCGTCGTCTTGCCTGCGCCGTTCGGGCCGAGCACGACCCAGCGCTCTTCACTATCCACCGCCCAGGTGATCGAATCGAGGATGCGGTTGCCGTCGCGGACAACGGAGACGTCGGAGAGCTCTAGAACGCTTGCCATGATGCTTCCAGCTTAGACGCGTGCGGGCGGTGGTCAGGTGAGCGACGCGTAGATCTCACGCGTCCGCGTCGCGATGCGATCCCAGCCGAACTCGGATTCGGCGCGACGACGACCGGCGGCCCCCATCCGCTTGGCCGTCTCCGGGTCGGACACCACCTCGGTGAGCGCGGCCGCGAGGTCGCGCACGAAGCGATCGGGGTCGATCGGGGTGCCCGTGCCGTCGTCGAGCTGGTCGATGGGCACGAGGCGCCCGGTGACCCCGTCATCGATGACCTCGGGGATACCGCCCGTCGCGGTGCCGACGACGGGGGCGCCGCAGGCCATCGCCTCGAGGTTGACGATGCCGAGCGGCTCGTACACCGACGGGCACACGAAGGTCGTGGCGCTCGTGAGCACGGCGGAGAGCTCGTGCTGGCTCAGCATCCGGTCGATCCAGACGACGCCGGTGCGCTCCTCCTGGAGCGCCGCGACGCCCGACTGTACCTCGGCGAGGATCTCCGGGGTGTCGGGTGCACCCGCGCAGAGGATGAGTTGCACGTCCTTCGGCAGCATCGCCGCGGCGCGCAGCAGGTAGGGCAGCCCCTTCTGCCTCGTGATGCGACCGACGAAGACGACAGACGGGCGGTCTGGATCGATGCCGAGCGAGCGCACCAGCTCCGCGTCATCCACGGGCTTCCACTGCTCGAGGTCGATGCCGTTGTGCACAACCGTCACCTTCTCCTCGTCGAGGAAGGGGTAGGAGCGCAGGATGTCGCGGCGCATGCCGTGGCTCACGGCGATCACCGTCGCGGCACCGCCGAACGCCGTGCTCTCGATCCAGCTCGAGACCCGGTAGCCGCCGCCCAGCTGTTCGGCCTTCCAGGGGCGGAGGGGCTCGAGGCTGTGTGCGGTGACGACGTGCGGGATGCCGTGCAGCATGGACGCGAGATGGCCGGCGGCGTTCGCGTACCACGTGTGGGAGTGCACAAGGTCTGCACCGGCGACATCCTGGGCGATCTGGAGATCGACCCCGAGCGTCGCGAGCGCGGGATTGGCGTGGGTGAGCTCGGCGGGAACGAGATAGGAGAAGACGTCGGCCTCGTCGCGCGGACGCCCGAAGGCACGCACCTTCACGTCGATATCACCGCGTAGAGCCCGCACGAGCTCGGTCACGTGCACGCCGGCTCCCCCGTAAACCTCGGGCGGAAATTCTCTCGTTATCAGATCGACTCGCATTCCACTGACGCTAGTACAGCCCCGCTCGCTCGCATACTCTGTAGCCATGGCATCGAAGAAGATCTTTGGAATTGTTCTCGCAGGCGGAGAGGGCAAGCGGCTCATGCCGCTCACTGCCGACCGGGCAAAGCCCGCGGTGCCCTTCGGCGGCGGCTACCGGCTGATCGACTTCGCACTCAGCAACCTCATCAACTCGGGTCTCACCAAGATCGTGGTGCTCACGCAGTACAAGTCGCACAGCCTCGACCGCCACATCTCGCAGACGTGGCGGCTCTCCGGGCTGCTCGACGCCTACGTCGCATCCGTGCCCGCGCAGCAGCGCCTCGGCAAGCGATGGTTCAGCGGATCGGCCGACGCCATCCTGCAGAGCCTCAACCTTCTGCGCGACGAGAAGCCCGACATCGTCGTGGTCGTCGGCGCCGACCACGTCTACCGCATGGACTTCAGCCAGATGATCGAGGCGCACATCGCGTCAGGTCGTGGGCTCACCGTCGCCGCCATCCGCCAGCCGCTCAGTCTCGCCGACCAGTTCGGCGTCATCGAGCTCGACGAGAACGACCCGACCAAGATCCACGCCTTCCTCGAGAAACCGCAGGATGCAACGGGGCTCGCCGACTCGCCGAACGAGGTGCTCGCCTCCATGGGCAACTACGTCTTCGACGCCGACATCCTCATCGACGCGGTGCTGCGCGACGGGGAACGCAGCGACTCGAACCACGACATGGGCGGGGACATCGTTCCCGACTTCGTGTCCCGAGGCGCCGCCGGTGTCTACGACCTCAACCAGAACGACGTGCCCGGGTCGACCGACCGCGACCGTTTCTACTGGCGCGACGTCGGTACGATCGACTCGTTCTTCGAGGCGCACCAGGACCTGATTTCTGCCTTGCCGATTTTCAACCTGTACAACCGCGAGTGGCCGATCTTCAGCCAACAGCTCAACTCGCCGCCCGCGAAGTTCGTGCGGGACGCGCGCGGCTACCTCGGCACCACGATCGACTCGATCGTCTCGCTCGGGTCGCTGCTCTCGGGCGCGCACATCGAGCGCAGCGTGCTCGGACCCTGGACGACCGTCGAGTCGGGCGCCATGGTTGTCGACTCGATCGTCTTCGAGCGGGCCAGGATCGAACCGAACGCGGTTGTGCGACGCGCTATTCTCGATAAGGACGTGGTCATCGAAGCCGGCGCTCACGTGGGCGTCGATCCGGTCGCCGACCGTGCAAGGGGCCTCACCGTCACCGAATCGGGAATCACCATCGTGGGCAAGGGCGTGCACGTCTCGCCGTAGGGGCTTTCTCCTCGTACAAGCCTCGCCGGTGGACCCCGCTCAGATTCAGGAAGGCTACAGCGCGCCCATGGCCCGGTTTCTCGTAGTGCTCGACGTCGACTCCACCCTGATCGAGAACGAGGTGATCGAGCTTCTCGCCGAACGGGCGGGCACCCTCGAAGAAGTCGCCGAGATCACCCTCAGCGCTATGAATGGCGAGCTCGACTTCGAGCAGAGCCTCCGGTCGCGGGTCGCCACGCTGCGCGGCCTGCCGGTCAGCGTCTTCGCCGATGTCGCTCCCCGCATTGCCGTGACCGCGGGCGTGCCCGAGATGGTTGCGGCCGTGCAGGGCGCCGGCGGACGGGTCTCCGTGGTGTCCGGTGGATTTCACGAGCTGCTCGACCCCGTCGCCGAACGCCTCGGACTCGACGACTGGCGCGCCAACCGTCTCGAGGTCGAGGACGGCGTGCTGACGGGCGGGCTGAGCGGGCCGATCATCGACGCCGCCGCGAAGGCAGCGACCCTCCGCGAGTGGGCGGACGACTTCGGCATCCCCCTCAGCCACACCGTCGCGGTCGGCGACGGCGCGAACGACCTCGAGATGATGGCCATCACCGGACTCTCCGTCGGCTTCGACGCCAAGGCACCCGTGCGCGACGAGGCGCACGTGCTCATCGACGTGCGCGACCTGAGCCAGCTGCTGCCGCTCCTGGGGCTGAGAGGCTGATCTCCTAATGCCCCATGCCGAGTCCGCCATCGACCGGGATGACCGCTCCCGAGATGTAGGCGGCGTCGTCGCTCGCGAGCCACGCGATGACCTTCGCCACCTCGGAGGGTGTCGCGAACCGGCCGACCGGGATCGACTTCTTGTAGTCGGCCTGCGTCTCGGCGGGCAACTCCCCCGTCATATCGGTCTCGATGAATCCTGGCGCGACGACGTTCGCGGTGATGCCGCGGGAACCCAGCTCACGCGTGAGCGAGCGTGCCATGCCGATGAGGCCGCTCTTCGACGCGGCATAGTTGACCTGTCCCGCGGAGCCGAGCATCCCGACAACGCTGGAGACGAGGATGATGCGCCCGAAGCGCGCCTTCATCATCCCCTTCGACGCTCGCTTGACGACCCGGAAGGCGCCGGTGAGGTTGGTGTCGATGACCGATTCGAAGTCGTCCTCGTTCATGCGCATGAGCAGCAGGTCGCGCGTGACGCCGGCGTTCGCGACGACGACCTCGACCGGGCCGAATTCGGCCTCGACCTCCGTGAAGGCGGCGTCCAGGCTCGCGGTGTCCGTGACATCCGCTCGCACCGTCATGGTGCCCTGTGGGCCCTCGCCCGAGCGGGCGGTGACCGCCACACGGTGCCCGAGCGCGACGAACTCCTCGGCGATTGCGAGGCCGATTCCGCGGTTGCCGCCGGTGATGAGAACGGTACGTGGAGTCGGGGCTGCGAAAGTCATGCACACCAGCCTACTGTCAGCGCCGATGGACTTAAGATTGACGCAGAGGGGCCAAGACGGCTCCACGAGAGCTCAGGCAATGAAGACCCAACAGTCAATCACGACCCTTCCGGCGTCGCCTGCCGACGACCGCCGCAAGCGCATGATCAAGTACACCGTGGCGATGACGGTACGTGTCGTGTGCGTTCTCCTTCTCTTCGTCGTGCACGGCTGGTGGCTGCTCGTCGCTCTCATCGGTGCACTCGTCCTCCCCTACGTGGCGGTCGTGCTCGCGAACAACGTCAGGGGCGGCTCCGCCACGCGTGTCGAACGGCCCGGGGCCATCGTGCCCGTCGCTCGACCGACGCAGGCGCCGTACATTCCGCAGGAGAACGGCGAGTGATCGGGGGATCCTCCGACGAACTGCGCTGCTCCCGGGCCGGGTGCCGTGCGGATGCCTCCTCGGCCGTCAACTGGCGCAATCCGCGGATCCACAGCGCCGATCGGGTCAAAGTCTGGCTCGCCTGCGACGAGCACGGTGAGTACCTCCGTGACTACCTCGCGACGCGCGGCTTCCCGGTGCTGCTCACGCCGCTCGGCGCCCCGGTCGACCCGTCCACGCTCACCGTGGTCGCCTCGTGAACGCCTGGCGCTTCGCGCTGACCTGGCGATGGGCGAGGTATCTCATTCTCGCCATCGCGTTCGCCATCGCCTGCGTGCTGCTGTGCCTCTGGCAGCTCGACCGTCGCAACACCGCGCTCGAGGAGCTCGACCGCATCGACAGGAACTATTCGAGCGAGCCGCGATCGCTCAGCGACGTGCTGCCCAGCCTCGCGGCGTTCGACATCGACGACAAGTGGCAGCCGGTGACCGTCACCGGCACCTACCTCCGCGACGAGCAGCTTCTCGTGCGCAATCGGCCCTACGACGGCAGTCCGGGCTTCGAGGTGCTCACCCCGTTGCAGCTGGCCGACGGCTCGATCTTCGTCGTCGACCGCGGCTGGCTCCCGACGGGTACGAGCCAGGACACGCCCGACACGGTGCCCGCGGCCCCGGCTGGAGAGGTGACCGTCGAGGCCCGATTGAAGCCCGGCGAGCCGACGCTTCCCGGACGCTCGGCCCCCGCCGGCCAGGTAGCCACGATCCAGCTGGCCGACATTCAGAAGGCACTCGACCGCCCCACCTACACGGGCGCCTACGGGCTCATGGTCACGGAGGACCCCGCGCCCGACGAGCGTCCCGTCGCAGCCGCGAAGCCGGCGCGTGACGAGGGGCCGCACCTCTCCTACGCCTTCCAGTGGCTGGTGTTCGCCGTCTTCGGCTTCCTCGGCCTCGGCTACGCCCTGCGCCAGGAATACCGTCTCGTCAACGAGGACGACCCGGAGGAGATGACGAGGGCCGAGGCCCGCCGGGTCAAGGATGCGGCGCGCACGCGCACGGACGCCGAGATCGAGGATGCCTTGATCGAGAACTCCCGACGCTAGCTACGCGAGTGTGATCAGGTCGAGGTAGTCGGCGTTCCAATGGTCTTCGACGCCGTCGGGCAGAATGAGGACGCGCTCCGGGTTCAGCGCCTCGACGGCACCCTCGTCATGGCTCACGAGCACCACGGCGCCCGAGTAGTTCGCGAGGGCGTCGAGGATCTCGAAGCGGCTCGCGGGGTCGAGGTTGTTGGTCGGTTCGTCGAGCAGCAGCACGTTGGCGCCCGAGACGACGATCATCGCGAGTGCGAGACGTGTCTTCTCGCCACCGGAGAGCACACCGGCGAGCTTGTGGCCGTCGTCGCCGGTGAACAGGAACGAACCGAGAACCCGGCGCGCCTCCATCTCCGTGATGCTCGGAGACGAGGAGACCATGTTCTGCAGCACGGTGCGCTTGACGTCGATGGTCTCGTGCTCCTGGGCGTAATAGCCGACGCGGAGCCCGTGGCCCGGCTCGATCTGCCCCGTGTCGGGCTTGTCGACGCCCGCGAGCATCCGCAACAGCGTCGTCTTCCCCGCACCGTTGAGGCCGAGGATGACCACCTTCGACCCGCGATCGATCGCGAGGTCGACCGACGTGAAGATCTCGAGTGAGCCGTAGCTCTTGCTGAGATTCGACGCCATGAGCGGGGTGCGGCCGCACGGCGCCGGCTCCGGGAACCGCAGCTTGGCGACGCGCTCGACGGAACGCACCTCGTCGAGCCCCGCGAGCAGCTTCTCCGCCCGCGCGACCATCTGGTGCGCCGCGGCCGCCTTCGACGCCTTGGCGCCGAACTTCGCGGCCTGGGTCTGCAGCACGGACGCCTTCTTCTCGGCGTTCGCGCGCTCCTTCTTGCGTCGCTCCTCGTCTGAGGCGCGCTGGCGGAGGTAGTTCTTCCAGCCCATGTTGTAGACGTCGATGGCCTGACGGTTGCCGTCGAGGTAGAACACCTTGTTGACGGTCTCCTCGACGAGGGCAATATCATGGGTGATCACGATCAGCCCGCCCTGGAATCCCTTGAGGTAGTCGCGCAACCACACGACGGAGTCGGCGTCGAGGTGGTTCGTCGGTTCGTCGAGCAGCATCGTGTCGGCACCCGAGAAGAGGATGCGGGCGAGCTCGATGCGCCGGCGCTGGCCGCCCGACAGGGTCGAGAGCGGCTGATCGAGGATGCGGTCGGGCAAGCTCAGGTTGCTCGCGATGGAGGCAGCCTCGGCCTCGGCCGCGTAGCCGCCGAGCGCGGTGAACCGCTCCTCGAGGTTGCCGTACTTCTTCATTGCGGCGGCGCTGACCGCGGCATCCGGACTCGCCATGTCTGTCATGGTCGTGTTCATGCCGATGAGCAACTGGCCGAGGCCGCGTGCGTCGAGGATGCGCGTGCGGGCGAGGTCTTCGGGATTGCCGGACCGCGGGTCTTGCGGGAGGTAGCCGATCTCGCCGGAGCGCTCGATTCGACCGCCGGAAGGCTGCAGCTCACCCGCGAGGGTCTTGGTCAGCGTCGTCTTGCCCGCGCCGTTGCGCCCGACGAGACCGATCTTGTCTCCCTTGTCAACGCGGAAGTTGACCTCATCCATGAGCACGCGGGCGCCCACTCGTAGTTCGAGATCATGAACGGCAAGCACAGGCAAAGTCCAATTGTTTGGGCGCGTTTCTACAACGCAGAAGAAGGGGGTGAGACAGATAGTCTACTTGTGCAGACCGAGAATCTTTCTGCCCCTGCCCCTGCGCCCGCGCATGCACCCCAAGGAGCGCAATGACGACACTGACCCTGGCCGCTGGGGGCCCGACTCTTGCTGACCGCGTGTTCAGCCGCAGCCTCGCCACCGATGCCCTGCTCATTGCCGCCGGAGCGGGCATCACCGCCATCTCCGCTCAGGTCGTCGTTCCCCTCTACCCGGTGCCGATCACCGGCCAGACCGCGGCGGTGCTCATCGTCGGCGCGGCACTCGGCGCATCGCGCGGCGCGCTCGCCATGGCGCTGTACGCGGTGCTGGGCCTCTTCCTCCCCGTCTACAGCGAGGGTGCGCACGGCGTCGGCACTCTGCTCGGCCCCACCGGCGGCTACATCATCGGCTTCATCCTCGCCGCCGCGATCACCGGCTACCTCTCACAGCGCCGGTGGGACCATACGCTGCTCGGCGGCATCGCGGCGTTCCTCGTCGGAACCATCGCGACCTTCGCCGTCGGCCTGCCGTGGCTCGCGTTCGCCCTCGGCCTGAACCTCGAGCAGACGCTCCAGGGTGGGCTGTACCCCTTCATCATCGGCGGGATCGTCAAGGCCGTGTTCGCGGCGTCGGTCGTCCGTCTCATCTGGTTCCGTCTGAACCGGTCGGATGCCGACGGCCGGTCGGCCTCGCGCGACGCCGCGTAGCCGGGGTCGTTCGACGAGCCCGCGCTGATTCCACCAGGCGCCCGACGACGAAGGAGGCCCCCACCGAATCGGTGGGGGCCTTCGTCGTACGAACGGGCGAGCTACATCGCGAAGCCGAGCGCCCGCATCATGTCGCGACCGTCGTCGGTGATCTTCTCGGGACCCCACGGCGGCATCCACACCCAGTTGATGCGGAAGGCATCCACGACGTCGTCGAGCGCTTGAGCGGTCTGCTCCTCGAGCACGTCCGTCAACGGGCAGCCGGCGCTCGTGAGCGTCATGCTGATGATGAGCGCGTCGTTCTCCTCGTCCCAGGTCAGGTCGTAAATGAGACCGAGGTCGACGATGTTCACCCCCAGCTCGGGGTCGACGACATCCTTGAGCGCCTCCTCGACCTGATCGAAGAGCGCCGGTGCTAGTGCTGTGGCCATGGCTTTACGCTACGCCCGCCGCGGACACGAAGCGATCATATCCTTCGTCTTCGAGGCGGTCGGCCAGCTCGGGCCCGCCCTCCTCGGCGACGCGACCGTCGACGAACACGTGCACGAAGTCCGGCTTGATGTAGCGCAGGATCCGCGTGTAGTGGGTGATCAGCAGGACGCCGACGGCGTCGTCCCCGGAGCCCTCGGCGCGGGTCCGGTTGACCCCCTCGGACACGATCCGCAGCGCGTCGACGTCCAGGCCGGAGTCGGTATCGACGAGGATTGCTATGCGCCGCTTGAGGATGCGCATCAGCAGGATCTCGAGGCGCTTCTTCTCACCACCGGAGAAGCCCTCGTTGACGTTGCGCTCGGCGAAGGCCGAGTCCATCTCGAGGGCGTCCATCTCGGTCTTGACGTCCTTGACCCAGGTACGCAGCTTCGGCGCCTGGCCGGTCACCGCGGTGGCCGCGGTGCGCAGGAAGTTCGACACCGAGACGCCGGGGACCTCGACCGGGTACTGCATGGCCAGGAAGAGGCCGGCCCGGGCGCGTTCGTCGACGGTCATCGCGAGCACGTCCTCGCCGTCGAGGGTCACCGTGCCGCTGGTGATCGTGTACTTGGGGTGGCCGGCGATGGAGTAGGCCAGCGTCGACTTGCCCGAGCCGTTGGGGCCCATGATCGCGTGGGTCTCGCCGCCGCGGACGGTCAGGTCGACACCGCGGAGGATCTCCTTGGCATCGTCGCCCTCGCCGACGGTCACGTGCAGGTCGCGGATCTCGAGCACGCTGCCGGTGACGGTGCCGGCGGTGGTGGGGGTGGCAGTGGGGCTGGTCACGGGGTCTCGCTCCTCAGATGCTGGCCGCGGCGAGAGGGGTGACGGCGTCTGCGGACAGGTCCACGAAGACGTCGTCACCCTCCACCCGGACCGGGTAGACAGGAACCGGCTCGGTGGCCGGGAGGGTGGTGGGCTCGCCGGTGCGCAGGTCGAAGCAGGAGCCGTGCATCGCGCACTCGATGGTCGGTGCGCCGTCGAGCTCGTCGACGTCGCCGTCACTGAGCGCGACGTCGGCGTGCGAGCAGAGGTCCTCGATCGCGTAGACCTCGTCGTCGAAGCGGACGACGGCGATGTCGACGTCGCGCAGCTCGACCCGCAGGGACCCGCCATCGGGGACCTCGCGGAGCGAGCAGACACGGGCGAACGTCATGCCGGGACCTCGACGGGCTGCTCCTCGAGCTCCGGCAGGGCACCCAGCCGGGCCTCGATGGTGCGCATCAGGCGGTCCTGCAGGTCGGGCAGGCCGATGTGCTGGACGACGTCGGCGAAGAAGCCGCGGACGACCAGGCGACGCGCGGTCTCGGCGTCGATGCCACGCGAGCACAGGTAGAAGAGCTGCTCGTCGTCGAACCGGCCGGTGGCACTGGCGTGGCCGGCGCCGACGATCTCGCCGGTCTCGATCTCCAGGTTGGGCACCGAGTCGGCGCGGGCGCCGTCGGTGAGCACCAGGTTGCGGTTGAGCTCGTAGGTGTCGGTGCCGGTGGCCGCGGGGCGGATCCGGACGTCGCCGACCCAGACGGTGTGCGCCTTCTCGCCCTGCAGCGCGCCCTTGTAGACGACGTTGCTGCGGCAGTTCGGCGTCGCGTGGTCGACCCAGAGCCGGTGCTCCTGGTGCTGGGTCTGATCGGCGAAGTACACGCCGAAGAGGTCCGCGGAGCCGCCGGGGCCGGCGTACTGCACGTTGTTGACCAGCCGGACGAGGTCACCGCCCAGGGTGACGACGACCTGCTTGAAGCTGGCGTCCCGGCCGACGACGGCGTCGTGCTGCCCGCCGTGCACCGTGCCCGGCGCCCAGTCCTGCACCGAGACGACGGTGAGCTGCGCGCCGTCGCCGAGCAGGAAGGCCACGCCACCGGAGTAGCGGGCCAGGCCGCTGTGGTCGAGCACGACGGTGGCCTGGGCGAACTGCCCGACCTCGACGACGAGCTGGCCCCAGACGACGTCGTCGGACCCGGTGCCGGACAGCCGCAGGGTGACCGGGCGGTCGAGCACGGCCTCCTTGGCGATCCGCACGACGGCCGCGCCGCCGCTGCGCTGCCGGGTGAGCGCGGCGAGCCGGTCGACCGGCTCGGGCAGGCCCTTGAGCAGCGGGTCACCGGGCTCGACGGAGGTCAGCTCGACGCCCTCGGGCAGGTCGGTCTCCCACTGGAGGGAAGCGTCGGACGGGGCGCCGTCCAGCAGCGCGCGGACGCGGCGCATCGGGGTGAACCGCCACTCCTCCTCACGGCCGGTCGGCGCGCCGAAGACGTCCGGGTCGGTGGAGGTGAGTCGCTCGGCCGGCGAACCGGTCGGGGCCGGTCCACCGTGCGAGTGCGACCCGGGGGTCGCCTCGCCGGCGGTGCCGGTGCCGGCCGCCGGGGTGGTCGGCGGCCCGGCCTGGGCGCCCACGCCGGGAGCGAAGAGCTCCGCGGCGAGGGCGACCTTCTCCTCGTGTGCCAGGTCGGCGGTTCTCGTGTTCTCGTTGCTTGCCGACATCAGCCGACGGCACCTTCCATCTGCAGCTCGATCAGGCGGTTGAGCTCGAGGGCGTACTCCATCGGCAGCTCCCGGGCGATCGGCTCGACGAAGCCGCGCACGACCATCGCCATCGCCTCGTCCTCGGACATGCCGCGGCTCATCAGGTAGAAGAGCTGGTCCTCGCTCACGCGGGACACGGTGGCCTCGTGGCCCATGGACACGTCGTCCTCGCGGACGTCGACATAGGGGTAGGTGTCCGACCGGCTGATCGTGTCGACCAGCAGCGCGTCGCACTTGACCGTCGACTTCGAGCCGTAGGCGCCCTCGTCGATCTGCACCAGGCCGCGGTAGGACGTACGCCCACCGCCGCGCGCCACGGACTTGCTGATGATGTTCGACGAGGTGTGCGGCGCGGCGTGCACCATCTTCGCGCCGGCGTCCTGGTGCTGGCCCTCACCGGCGAAGGCGATGGAGAGCACCTCGCCCTTGGCGTGCTCGCCGGTCATCCACACGGCCGGGTACTTCATCGTCACCTTGGAGCCGATGTTGCCGTCGACCCACTCCATGGTAGCGCCCTCGTGGGCCACGGCCCGCTTGGTGACCAGGTTGTAGACGTTGTTCGACCAGTTCTGGATGGTCGTGTAGCGGCAGCGGCCGCCCTTCTTGACGATGATCTCCACGACCGCGGAGTGCAGCGAGTCCGACTTGTAGATCGGCGCGGTGCAGCCCTCGACGTAGTGCACGTAGGCACCTTCGTCGACGATGATCAGCGTCCGCTCGAACTGGCCCATGTTCTCGGTGTTGATCCGGAAGTAGGCCTGCAGCGGGATGTCCACGTGGACCCCCGGCGGCACGTAGACGAACGAGCCACCCGACCAGACGGCCGCGTTCAGCGCGGAGAACTTGTTGTCGCCGGCCGGGATGACGGAGCCGAAGTACTCCTCGAAGAACTCCGGGTGCTCGCGCAGCGCGGTGTCGGTGTCGAGGAAGATGACGCCCTGCTTCTCCAGGTCCTCGCGGATCTGGTGGTAGACCACCTCGGACTCGTACTGGGCGGCCACACCGGAGACGAGCCGCTGCTTCTCGGCCTCCGGGATGCCCAGCTTCTCGTACGTGTTCCGGATGTCCTCGGGGAGGTCCTCCCAGGTGGCGGCCTGCTTCTCGGT
>JAODMO010000050.1 GCA_025464995.1 Microbacteriaceae bacterium | reverse complement strand
CTTCCCGTTGTTAGCCGATATTGATCTCTGGGAGCCAGGACGCACCGAGAATCCCCGGTGTGCTCAGCTCGGGAAGAGCGGCCCGGAGTTCGTCCATGTTCGTGACGTTCTTGTCGCGGAGCAACTGCTGCGTGATGAGTGCAGCCGGTATTGCCATCTTGGACGGCATGTCGACGCCTGCACCTGCAGCAACGGCTGCTCGGGCGACTATGGCGCCCACGTTGGCTGGGTCAGTGGCTGCGGTTGCCCTCCAGGGGCTCCCCTCCTCCGTCATCAGGCCAATATCAGCGGTGGAAATATCGACGCCGTAAACGTTGACCTTGTCGAGCATATTGTTCTGGCGCAGCGCGATGAGCGCACCCTTGGCCAACTCGTCATATGCTGCGAAGACGATGGTGGTTTCAGGGGCTGAACTCAGCGCCGCTGCTCCCTCAGTTGCCGTGTCTGCAGCTGCAGACTCGCTGTACTTTCCGAAGTGAGCAACCTCCTTGTAGGTGGGGTTGTCGGCGAGGAACGTCTTGTAGACGCCGTCGCGGGTGTCCAGCGGAGCAATGCCCGATACATTCACGTACGCGATGTTCCCACCGTCAGCGTTGTCTGCCTTAATCTGGTCGAGAATCTTCCCCGCCAGCGACTCATCATCCTGCGAAATGTATAGTGCCTGCTGGTTGGCAATCGCAACATCGTAGACAACCACGGGTATTCCCGCTTCGATTGCCTCATCGATCTTCGGGTTGAGGGAGTCCGCCAGCCCATGGTCAACCACGATGGCGTCGGGCTTGGAGTTGATTGCCTCGGTGAACTGCGTCACCTGCTTGCCGTTGTCGCCACGGGCGTCGAAAAGCTCGACGGCCCCTCCGGCCGCGTTGATCTGCTTGGTGAATCCGCCGCCCCACTGCTCAAAATAGTCGCCGACCCCTGACTGACGCACTAGGGCGATCTTCAGTCCGTTCTTGAAACCGGCCGGTTTGGCATCGGGGAGAGCAAAATCATTCTCTGAAACGACAGGTGCGGCACCTGAAGGCTCCGCAGGCGCTGAAGCCTGCGTGCAACCGGTGAGCAGAATCATGCTCGCCGCTACGGCAACCATTGGGATTGCTTTGAACTTCACTGTTCATTCTCTTTTCTGAGTGGGGATCACGGAATCGTGATCACACGGTGGTGACTACAGGGCGCTTTCCATCGAGCCGCGTTCCTGCGCGATGACGTCGGCTGGCGCTTGGCCATGGGAAAATCTGATGACTCGGCGCTCCGTAACGATTGCAGTGATGAGTGAGGCTGGCGTCACATCGAACGCAGGATTAACCGAAGTGGTGCCCTCGGGCGACATCCGTTTGCTGTTGATGAATGCGACCTCGTCAGTTCCCCGGTCTTCGATGACGATTGATTGCCCCGTCGCCGTGTTCCGGTCAATCGTGGATTCCGGCGCAACGACAATGAACGGAATGCCAGCAAACTGGGCGCCGAGAGCGAGCGAGAACGTGCCGATCTTATTCGCAGCGTCACCATTGGCAGTGACCCTATCCGCACCTACCAGCACCGCGTCGATCCCACCCTGCGACATGATGAAGTTGGCCGCCGAATCGACAATTGTCTGATGCGGGGCGCCCATATTGCTCAGCTCCCACGCCGTGAGACGGGCCCCTTGAAACAGTGGGCGAGTCTCGCATGCCAAAACGTTCCTTAGCTTGCCGCGACGGAATACCTCTTCAATGACGCCTAGTGCGGTTCCTCGTTCAACGGCAGCGAGTGATCCCGTGTTGCAAATGGTCATCAAGGTGAGCCCTGCCTTGAACTCCTTTGGAAGCAACTCGGCCAACAACTCGAAACCCCGAACGGCCATTGCCTGCGAAGCAGCGACATCCTCGTCTCGGATCTTCAAGGCAGTTGCAATGACCGCGTCCAGGCCATAGCCCGCTTCCTTCATTGCCCGGTCGACACCCCAAGCAAGGTTCACCGCTGTGGGGCGAGCGGCCCGCAAGCGTGCAATTTCTGCGTGCGCAGTGGGTTCGTCGCTGTTCTGTATCGCAAGCGCCACTCCCATCGCCCCAGCAACACCGAGCGCTGGAGCGCCACGGACGGCAAGCCGCTGTATGGCGTCGATCAGTTGGTCCACAGTCTGGATGCGCAAGGCCATGACTTCAGCGGGCAAGAGGGTCTGATCGAGAAGGACGATCTCTGCCGGGCTGCCGTTTTCAGAGGGCTTCCAATCGATTGCACGCACTGTCGGTCACGTCTTTCTCCCAAAACGGGTGTCTACATCGGCTTGTCACGCTGTCAACGCGAATCTGCGCTACAAATGGGAAGCGAAGAAGAGTGGACGACTTCGTTCACCGTTCCTGTAGGTTGTCAGACAACAGACAAGGGTGTCAAGGTGAATAAAGTAACGAAAAGGCCTCGGCCAAGCCTGGCCAACGAAATTGTGGAATCAATCAAGGCCCGCATCGACAGCGCAGAATACCGTCCCGGCTCCCGACTCCCGACCGAAGCCCAGCTTTGCGAGGAGTTCGGCGTGTCACGCGCAACGGTTCGGTCGGCGGTCAAAGAACTAGACGTGACCGGCCTCGTGCACACGCGACAGGGCCTCGGCACATACGTACGTTCAATTCCCTACGTGAGGGACGGCCTCGAGAGAATGGGATCGATATCCGACTCCATCCGCGCCAGCGGCAAGGAACCGGGGATGGAGTATGCACGGCGGGTGGTGCGAACAGTCAGTCCCGATGAAGCAACCAAGATGTCAGTCCCTCTCGAGACACAGGTGCTAGAACTTCGTCGCAAGATCACCGCCGACGGTGAGGTTGTGGCGTATTCGTTTGACCTACTGCCGCTGTCGATATTCGGAGCAGATTTCGATCCCCTTGAGCTCGAGGGCTCTATTTTCGCTTACTTCGAGAATCAACTCGGGTTCCACGCGAGCCTGGGTATCGCAGAAGTGCATGCTGTTGAGTCGAGAAAAGTCGGCTGGGGCCCGGGCAGCAGCGAACACACCCTCTTCATTCTGCTCGATCAGCTCCAGTATGCAAACGACGGTCGACTACTCGGGTACTCGCGGAGCTACTTCGTCGAAGGCGCCTATGCGTTCCTTCTCAAGCGCACGAACTGACGCGCGTCCGCATCCGAGAATCCTGAGCCTGCACGGTTGGCTCCTCGCCGACCGCTTGTACACACGAGACCCGTTATTGTGCGACACTTGTCAGACAACTGACAAGTTTCACTAACCTAATGATTGCCAAGGAAGCCAACATGCGGAATCGCTGGACTGCTGCACCTTCTACTACTTTCGTCAGTGCTGCCCATGACGCCTTGGACGAGGTCGTTCATGTTTCCCGCCTGCTCGGCTCTGATCCCAGCCTCGTGCTCCATGGCGGTGGCAATACTTCGATCAAGGACCGAGTTCTTGATGTCACCGGTGAGACTGTGGATGTCCTGTATGTCAAAGGCAGCGGGTGGGATCTGGCATCTATAGAGCGTCAGGGATTCGCCCCCCTCCGTCGCGATCGTCTGTCGCAGCTGTTGACTGTTTCCCACCTGACCGATACACAAATGATGAATGAACTTCGTCAGGCAAGCATGGATTCTGCAGCCCCCGACCCCTCGGTGGAAGCCCTACTGCATGCCCTACTTCCTGCCAGGGTCGTACTGCACTCCCACGCCGATGCCCTCGTCGCTCTCATGAATCAAACAAATGGGCAGTCCGCCGTCGAGGAGCTCTACGGCGACCGTGTGATCGTCGTTCCGTACGTGATGCCCGGATTCGATCTGGCCCGACTGGCGGCAGATCTCTGGCAGCGACTCTCATCCTCCCGCACTGAAGGTATGGTTTTGCTCAATCACGGCCTCTTCACCCTCGGAGACACCGCCGAAGAGGCGTACTCACGCCACATCGAGTTCATCGACATGGCCGAGGAACACTCCGCGTTCGCTTCATCAGCGATCTCGCCTAGGCTCGATTCTCAGGATCCGATCCCGGGTGATCCCCTCGAGCTCGCGCACTTTCGCGCTGAAGCCAGCCGAATCGTTGGTCGGGCTATGATCGTGAGCCAGTCATCTTCACCACGCGCCCTCGCCTTCGCCGGCGCTCCGGATGTGGCAGTGACAGCAACTCGCGGCCCCGCAACGCCCGATCATGTCATCCGCACTAAGCGCATTCCGCTCATCGGACGCGACCTCAGGACCTATGCCGCGGAGTACGAAGAGTACTTCACCCAGAACAGTTCTCGGAGGGGCACGGAGCCCGCCGCGCTGGACCCCGCCCCGCGCGTAGTTCTTGATCCCGAGTGGGGCCTGGTGACTCTCGGAGGCTCCGTAGCCGAATCGTCAATTGCTGCCGACATTTACCTTCACACAATGGACATCATTGATGCCGCGGAACGCCAAGGGGGCTACCGCGCGCTCCCCGCTGGAGATATCTTCGATGTTGAGTATTGGGAACTTGAGCAAGCCAAGCTGAGACTCAGCAAGTCCGCTAAACGGTTTCAGGGTGAGGTTGCGCTCGTGACCGGGGCTGCGTCTGGCATCGGACGTGCCTGCGCAGAAGTTCTCCTTGCTCAGGGTGCCGCCGTTATCGGCCTGGACCTCAATGCAGACGTGAGCGAGACCTTCAGCTGCACTGGTTGGCTTGGCATCCAAGCAGATGTCTCTTCCATTGACCAGCTTCGAGCGGCGATTGATCGGGGCGTTCGTCGCTTCGGCGGGATCGACATAATGGTCCCTGCCGCAGGCATATTCGCCAAAAGCGCACCCATTGCAGCGCTCGAGGATGAAGCGTGGCTGCGCAGCTTCAACGTAAACACGACTGCTGTCGCCCGGCTTTTCGCTCTTGCGCACCCCTACCTGGCGATGGCTCCCAACGGTGGGCGGGTCGTGATGATCGCGTCAAAGAACGTGGCCGCTCCCGGTCCTGGTGCCTCCGCCTACTCGGCAAGCAAGACTGCTGCAGCGCAACTGGCGCGGGTGGCAGCGCTGGAGTGGGCACCCGACGGTATTCGCGTGAACCTCGTTCATCCCGATGCGGTTTTCGACACCGGCTTATGGACCCCCGAACTCCTCGCTGAGCGGGCCTCGAAGTACGGGATGACTGAAGCAGAATACAAGCGACGCAACCTGCTTCACCTCGAGATCACGAGCCGCGATGTGGGGCTCGCTGTGAGCGAACTCTGCTCCGCGACATTTCGCGCAACGACCGGTGCGAATGTTCCCATCGATGGGGGCAATGAGCGCGTCGTCTAACTAATCCTGAATCGGCCACTCACTGATCGCGCAATTGCTCCGTTTTCGCTCCCCTGACGGATAGGCGCGCGGGACCACCTCCAATTTTCCGCTCACCTCGGTCGGTGCCTCATGCCGGAAGTGGCATCGTGACCGCGCGCTCAAGTTGCCCTCGCCCCGTCGTGCACATCAGACTGGGGGTACCGGATTGCTGCTGAGTCTTCCGCCTGCGACTGACTGAGGAGCTCACCATGACTGAACCGAACGACGCGCGTGTCGGTCTCTATATCGATTTCGATAACATCGTCATCTCGCGTTATCAGCAGCTGCACGGGCGCAATGCCTTCCAGCGCGACGGCATCCGCGATTTCGATACCTCGAGCCGGGACGCTGATCCCGAGGTCGCCGCGAAGCTCGCCGCCGCGACGGTCGACTTCAACGCCATCATCGACTTTGCCGCGTCATTTGGCACTTTGGTTGTCAACCGCGCCTACGCCGACTGGTCGGTGCCCGTCAACGCAAGTTATCAGCGTCAGCTCATGTCTCGGGCGGTGGACCTTACCCAGCTGTTCACCACGACCACCAGGGGTACCAAGAACGGGGCTGACATCCGTCTGGCCGTTGACGTGGTCGAAGACCTCTTCCAATTGCCCGACCTGACCCACGTGATCATCATTGCCGGCGATTCCGACTACATCGCCCTCGCCCAGAAGTCCAAGCGGTTGGGGCGTTTCGTCGTCGGCATCGGCGTCGCGGGCTCGACGAGCACCTCCCTAGCGGCCGCGTGCGATGAGTTCGAGGACTATGACTCGCTGCCCGGCATCGACAAGTCCAGCTCAAGCGCCGCCGCCGCAACCGCAGAGAGGCCCAAGGCGAGCAAGAAAGCCTCGGAACCTGCCGGCATCGCGCCCGGTACGCCCCCCAGCGAAGCTCGCAAGCTCACCACGATTCCCATTTTCTCGCACACCGAGGATGGGCAGTTCGATGAGCCAGAAGCCGATGAGGACATCAACCCGCAAACAGTCGCGACGGAGCTTCTCGTACGCGCGCTGCAGATCGGCCACGCCAAGGGCGACGCCGACGAGTGGCTCAACACGGGCGCGATCAAGAACCAGATGCGCCGGATGGATCCCTCCTTCAATGAAAAGCCGCTCGGCTTCCGTTCCTTCAGCGATTTCCTCTCCTCGCGCAGCAACTTGGCTGAGCTGAAAGAGGACGGTCCGCAGCGGCTTATCCGGCTACGCCCGGAAGCGGACAGCAAGCTTTGAGACTGGGCCAGCGAATCCACTTCGCACCGTCGACCGGCTGAGATCTGAGGAACCTTCCTCGGGTGCACTTGGTTCCGCGCATGCGTCCGGGATGCTCCCGCGACTCGGCAGCGCCGACAAAGCGCGCTCGGGGCCGGCCGCGCCAGAGGGTGACAGAACCCCAGGCCGGCCGGAGCTAGTCGCTCGATCCGGGCGGCCCGGCAGTCAGGACCGCCACCCGGCATTCCGGGCAATGCCAATACGGGTGGGTCGTCGTGCCGGCCACCTCTAGCCGATGCCGGCAGGTCGGGCAGTTCGGGTGACCCAACCGGGAGACATCGTCATCGTCCATCGGGTCAGTATGCGCGCGCCCGCACTCGACACGCCAGAAAGATCTGCGGGAACCAGGTATCCGCTGCTCACGGAGGCTCGTGCACGAGGTTCCCGTAAAGCTGACAGACGTGCCTGCACCCGCAGAAACGCAACCCTGACTGCCCACCGGCGCGCCCACGAGTGAGGTCGGCAATCAACTGGAGTCGGTCTGCGACTCGGGCTCGGGTTCAGTCCAGATTGAGGTCCTCATAGTTAGATGGCATTGTCTGGTCGTCCGGGCCGATCAGCGGAGGCGACGACAGACGCATAATCCGTTCACGCATGTAGGTCACCACGTCGTCGTTATCAGGCTCTTCCAGTTCCGAACGGCTCGTCTCGGCCACCAGGTTAGTGCCGTTGTCGAGTAGGAATGTGACGACAACAGACTCCCCGTCAATGCCGATCGCCGAGATCTTCACGGTGTCTGCAAGGTCCTCGTTGGCCAGCAGCGCCGCGTACTGCATGAGTGTCTCGGTGACCGTATCACCGGCGAGCAACGATTTATTCGCGAAGAGGATGTGTTGCATGCCCTCAACCTACTCGCCATAATGAGCAATGATCAGGCCTTGACTGTGGCGCAATCACTGTGAACAGTCCACGAGCATCCCACTGCCGTGGGTCCATTCGGCCTTTTCCGAAGATCCCCCCTGAGGCAGAACGGATGCTGCATGCCCTTCGCGATCGCCGAGGATCTCTGACGTGACCTCGGGCTTGAGGAAGGCGATGAGCCCCGCACCACTCCGGGCGGGGCTCATCCCACATCAGTAGAGGTATGTCGGGCGCACTTCGGCCTCTTCACGGAACTGAATCGTGCAGCCATACCGCCTGAGCGCTGCGAGCAGGAGAAAGAGCCCGGCCAGCGGGAACAGTACGATCAGCGCCAGGAGCGGCGCGGTCTCGGGACCCGTAGCGGCCAGCGCGCTTGCGCGTGCTGCGGCGATCGTGGATGCGGCAGCGATCACATCTACACCTGCACTTACACCTGCACTTACACCTGCACCTGCACCTGCCCAGGAGACAGTCGAGGATCGCGCCGGGATCAAGGGTTCGTGATCGGAAGCAGCCCCCGGGATATTCACAGCCGGGCGCTGCCGCGATGCCATCGCGCCCTCGCTCGTACTCGGGGTGGGCTCGGCGGCATCTACCGAGCTGCCCGAACCTGCAGTGACAGGAGCACCGGAAGTCGATTCACCGACGACGCGGGCAAAATTGCCTTCGACCGTCACCGGCACTGGGGGGTTGAGAACGCCCTGCGTTGCGCCGAGAACCGAGCCACCGCCACCTGTTGTGGCAGGTTCGCCCGATCGGCCGACCGGGGAGGGCGACCCAGACGACGGCCCCGTGGAACTCGAGTCACCCCGCACGCTGACCGAGTTGCCCGTCACAGTGACCGGAACCGTCGCGCTCACGACCGCCTGCGTTCCGCCGAGCACCCCGTCCGCGCCGCTCGTCTCCGCGGTGGTGGCCGGTTTCGGACGCGCGGCAGGCGCCGAGGTCTCTGACGGCGCACCCGAGGAATTCGAGTCACCGACAATTGAGACCGCGTTGTCGCTGACCGTCGCAGGAACCACAGGGCTCACGAGGACCTGAGTCCCTGAAGCGGCGGCGCCACTTCCGGACGTGGTCGCCGAGGGCGGCTCTTCGGCTGCTGGCGCGGTGGCCGGATCAGGAGTCGTTGCAGTGGGCGGCGTGGAATTCGTCGAAGAATCGCCGATCACGCTGATGGCGTTCCCCTCCACCGTTACTGGCGCGTTGAGAACCGCGACCGCTTGGGTGCCGGATGCCAAACCGCCATCCCCGCTGGTTTCCGCGGCATTAGCCGCTCCGATGCCGAGAAGCGAAAGGCCCCCGACGAACAGGGCGCAATAGAGGCCCTTTCTGACGAATGAATTCATGGTGGTACTACTCCTTTTGCTGACTGATGTTGGGGCTCCTGGGTGGGGAGCGAGGGTTCATGATCTGCCTTCGGGCAGGGAACCGATCAGTCAGGTCGGGAGCAGAGGTCGGACGCTGGAGAAGCGGGGACAGGGTCCAGGCTGGATCTGACCTGTGGGGCATAATCGAGAAGAGGCGGCGCCAATGCGTCCGGGAAGTCGGACGGGCACTGGTTTCCGCCGCCCCCGGCACCGACGAGACGGCTGCTCGGCTGGGCGGGTGGGGCAGCAGGGAGGGCAGGGCTTTCCGCTGGTAAGGGGAACGGCGCGGAAGATGGCTGCCGGCTGTCGGATAGCGCCACGACAGTGGGGAAGGGACCAGGGCCGACCACGGCGCTGGTGGACGATGGTGAGTGCCTTCCCGAGGCTACGGCAGAAATCACGAACGCTGCGCCCACCTCGGCGAGGGGGGAAGGGCGCCACAAGGTCAGAAACGATGTGCTCGGTCCGATGGCCCCGGCACCCTGCAGCGGAATCGACACGGACGCTGGAACCAGCGCGTCAACAGACCCGAGCGCAGTGCCAACGGCAGGTACTACCGACTGCATTGCCTGGTCAACCGCCACCTGGGTCAAGTCCAGGCTGGCAGGAACATCGACAGCGGAAGCTGTGAGCGGCTCGACCGCCGGCGCAGCCACTTGTTCAGCGACCGGTTCCGCAATCACAGCGGTGACCGACGCTGCAACGACAGGCGCGAGCATCTCCGCGGACTCCGCCTCAACACGGTCGACCGCCGACGCTGTCGGCGGCGCCGGCGGCGGCGAAACAGGCACAACCGAGTGCTCGGTCACAGGCGAAACGAGGGCGGCAATCGTCGAGACCGGCACGTCCGGCGCCCACGCTCGCTCGCCATCCCTCTCTGAGGCAGCAGCAGCGGTGCCACCGGCAATGAAACCGAGCGCAGCGAAGGCGACTGCGATCGAAGCTCCGATCAGGCACAGGCGCATCGGTCGAGATGTGGTCTCCGCTGGTCGATCCACTTCAACACCCCCCGTGCGTGGGTCACCGCCCTGTCCCTAGACAAGCACTTCTTGAACACGGCGTCTACCCCCTGTTTCGCACCACAGGCCCAGTTCTTGAGTTCCGTGCCCCGGTCATGGTGCGACTCCGGCCGGCGGTTCTCGCCTACCTCAAGGACCCCGGCGCTCAACCGTCGACCGGCGCCGCCCCGCGTGGATAGGCGAAAAGCAGCAGCGCGGAAATGATCCAGGCGATACCTACGCCCGCAAGCAGAGCGCCCGCACCGAGATCCGCTGTGACACCGGCCACTACCGCGCCGACCGCGGCCGCGGTCGCCCGGAGCCCCGCGCCCACCGTAAAGACCTGGGAACGGAGCGCCGGGGGGCTCTGCTGCTTACGCAGTAACAGCATCGCCGCTGAACTCGACGCTGTGAACAGTCCTGAGAGCCCGATTGCCACGATGCTCCACGCCAGCCCGAGATTGAGTGCGGCAGCGACCGTGAACAAACCGGTCGCCGCGAAGCCAAGGCCCATAACGAGCTCGGGACGCGTGGCGCCCTGCCGCACCGCGATCGCGAGCGCTCCAACCAGCCCGCCCATCGCGAAGGCCGAGACGATGAGGGCGCCGGCGTCGGGCGACCCCACGCGCTCAAGCGAGAGGGCGACCGCTGAGATGGCGAGGCCGCCTGCGCCGAACTGGCTGAGAGTGCCGGATACCGTGACCACCGCCAAAGGGCGGTGCGCCACGATATGCGTCATCCCGGCCCGCATCGCGTTCCAGATGGATCCGGTCGTCACCGCGAGCGGACTCAACTGAACTGCCGCGGTGGCGAGCGCCCCTAGCAGCGCACTCACCGCCATCAGGATCAGGGCGAGCTCCGCCGACCCAACCGTGGCTGCCGTTGCGACGACGGCTGGGCCTGCGACTGCTCCGAGATTGTAGGAAAGTGCGTCGTTCGCGTACGCCCGGCGCTCGTCGGGGATGGCCTCGGTGACAAAGCTTGACAGCCCGCCCATGAAGAAAGGCGTGACCGCTCCGGCCAGGCCAAGCGCGCAGAAGACGATCCAGAGCGGAACGGTACCGAGAAATGCGGCCAGCACGAAAGCGGCAGCGGTGACCAGGCCGGCGCCCGCAATGAGAGACCGCGGACGGGACGTACGGTCAAGGGCCACGCCGACCAGGGGTGCGGCGAGGATACTCGGTGCGAGCGACACGGCGACCAAGGCGCCACCGACAGCGACGTCGTTGAGACGCTCGACGGCGAGAATCGGAATCGCCACCACCGAGCCGCCGATCGCCAGGCGCAACGGTGTGGCTGCGGTGAGATACGCGATCGCGCTCATCGGGTGCCCCGCTGAGCGGGAGTGGAATGCATGGGTTCCATTTTTTCACGGCGCGCTCATCGGCACGTCCACCTTCGAGGCCGAACACGACCGCCGCTTTCTCAGGAGAATAACGGCGAGCTGCTGACCTTGCCGTCCTCCCGAGGGGGGAGCTTCGTCGCTGGACTCGGCTCCGCTCAAGCGCCGACGTAGGCCGCGAGGTGTTGACCGGTGAGAGTGGTGCGGGCGGCGACGAGGTCTGCGGGTACGCCTTCGAAGACGATGTGGCCGCCGTCCCTGCCTGCTCGGGGACCGAGATCGATGATCCAGTCGGCGTGGGCCATCACGGCCTGGTGGTGCTCGATGACGATCACCGACTTGCCGGAATCGATGAGCCGGTCGAGCAGCCCGAGCAGGTTCTCGACATCGGCCAGGTGGAGGCCCGTGGTCGGCTCGTCGAGGACGTACACGCCGCCTTTCTCACCCAGGTGCGTGGCCAGCTTGAGTCGCTGCCGCTCGCCGCCGGACAATGTGGTGAGCGGCTGACCGAGACTGACGTAGCCAAGTCCGACGTCGGTGAGACGGTTGAGAATGGCTTGGGCTGCCGGCGTGCGTGCCTCACCTGGCCCGAAGAACTCCTTCGCTTCTGCCACGGACAGGGCGAGTACCTCACTGATGTCCTTTCCCCCGAAGGTGTACTCGAGCACCTTGGCCAGGAAACGCTTCCCCTCGCACACCTCACACACGACGGCCGCCCCGGCGATCATCGCCAAGTCGGTGTAGATAACGCCAGCCCCGTTGCAGTTCGGGCAGGCGCCCTCAGAGTTTGCGCTGAACAGCGCCGGTTTCACGCCGTTGGCCTTCGCGAAGGCCTTTCGGATCGGCTCGAGAAGCCCGGTGTAGGTTGCCGGGTTGCTGCGCCGGGATCCCTTAATCGCGCTCTGGTCGACCGATACTACCCCTGGCCTGCCCGACACCGAGCCGTGAATGAGGGAGCTCTTCCCGGATCCCGCCACGCCGGTCAGCACCACCAGCACGCCGAGCGGAATGTCGACATCGACGTTTTGCAGATTGTGAGAGTTGGCCCCGCGCACCTCCAACGCTCCGGACGGCGTCCGGACCGTGGGTTTCAAACAGGCCCGGTCGTCGAAGTGCCGCCCGGTGGTTGTGCCGCTGGAGCGCAACTCATCGACGGTGCCCTCGAAGACCACTTCTCCGCCTTCGGTGCCTGCGCCCGGGCCGAGATCGACCACGTGGTCAGCGATCGCGATCGCCTCCGGCTTGTGTTCCACGACGAGCACGGTGTTGCCCTTGTCCCGCAACTGCAGCAGCAGGGTGTTCATCCGCTGGATGTCGTGGGGGTGCAGCCCGATCGTCGGCTCGTCGAAGACGTAGGTGACGTCGGTGAGCGAGGAGCCGAGGTGGCGGATCATCTTCGTGCGCTGCGCCTCGCCACCCGAGAGGGTTCCGGCGGGCCGGTCGAGGGAGAGATAGCCGAGTCCGATGGTGACGAAGGAGTCGAGCGTCTCCTGCAGCGCGGTGAGCAGCGGCGCCACCGAGGGCTCGACGAGACCCCGGACCCACGCGGAGAGGTCACTGATCTGCATGGCGCAGGCATCGGCGATGCTGGCACCCGCGATCTTCGACGAGCGCGCTCCGTCGCTGAGCCGTGTGCCACCGCACTCGGAACACGTCGTGAACGTGACCGCACGGTCGACGAAGGCGCGGATGTGCGGCTGCATCGCCTCGCGGTCTTTCGACAGCATCGACCTCTGCAGCTTGGGGATCAGGCCTTCGTACGTCATGTTGATGTCGGCCACCTTCACCTTGACCGGATCGCGGTAGAGGAAGTCGTCGAGCTCCTTCGCGGTGTAGTCGCGGATCGGCTTGTCGGCGTCGAGGAAGCCCGATCCGGCGAAGATCTTCACGCCCCACCCGTCTGCCGTGTAGCCGGGGATCGTCAGGGCGCCCTGGTTGAGCGACTTGGAGTCGTCGTAGAGCTGGGTGCGGTCGATGTCGTTGACCTTGCCCATGCCCTCGCAACGCGGGCACATGCCGCCCGTGATGCTGAAGCTGCGGCGCTCCTTCACGGTCTTGCCGGCGCGCTCGAGCGATACGGCGCCGGCGCCGCTGATCGAGGCGACATTGAAGGAGAACGCCTGGGGCGAGCCGATGTAGGGCTGGCCGAGGCGGCTGAACAGGATGCGCAGCATGGCGTTGGCGTCGGTCGCGGTGCCGACCGTCGATCGCACGTTGGCGCCCATCCGCTCCTGGTCGACGATTATGGCAGTGGTGAGCCCCTCGAGCCGGTCGACATCGGGTCGGGCCAGCGTCGGCATGAATCCCTGCAGGAACGCGCTGTACGTCTCGTTGATCATCCGCTGCGACTCGGCGGCGATCGTGCCGAACACGAGCGAGCTCTTGCCCGAGCCGGAGACACCGGTGAAGACGGTGAGACGGCGTTTCGGCAGCGTGACGCTCACGTTCTTGAGGTTGTTCTCGCGTGCGCCCTGCACCCGAATCAGGTCGTGGGCATCCGCGGCATCCGCCGGCGACTCGTCTCGTGCACTCGTGGTTCTGCTCGTGTCGAGGCTCATCGTGGCTCCATCGGTCGGCGGCGTCTGCGGCTCACGATAGCCCGGGCGACAGCCGTGTCGCGTGATGAACCCGGTCAGCGGGTGCCGCTCTTCCCGTCCGCCACGACGATTCCGAACCCCGGACACGAGTCCGCCCTGCATTCGTGCCCGGGGGCGGCGGCTCGCCGTGCGGCCGTCACGGTTGTTGCGGAGCCCGCACGGCGCCCGCGTTTCCGCAGGAAGCACACGGTACCAGCGAGAAGGGGTAGAACGGATGCCATGACGATGACCACGCAGACAGAGATCGAACGGAAGTACGACGTCGACGAGAAGGCGGTGTTGCCCGATCTCACGGGGATAGCCGTCGTGCAGCTCGAGGAGGAGGTGCAGCTCGAGGCCGAGTACTTCGACACGGAGAGCGGCGACCTGGCCAAGAACCGGATCGTGCTGCGTCGGCGGCGTGGCGGCAAAGACGAGGGCTGGCACGTCAAGCTGCCCGCCGCCGAGGGACGCACCGAACTGCACTGGCCGATCAGCGACGACGATGCGCCGCCGACCGGGCTGCTCGACAGAGTGCGGTCTCGCATCCGCGGCCGGGAGCTCACCGTGATCGCGCGGCTGCACACCCGGCGCTCGCTCGTCACCCTCGTCACCGACGACGGATCCGCGCTGGCCGAGATCGCCGACGACACGGTGTCGGCGACCGACGCGACGACCGGCATCCTGCGGCTGTGGCGTGAGTGGGAGGTCGAGCTGCTCGACGGTGCGCCCGGCACCGAGCGGGAGCGCACGGCCCTGCTCGACTCCGTCGGCGAGAAGCTGCTGGATGCCGGGGCGGTGCCGTCGTCGAGCGCCTCGAAGCTGGCGACCGCGCTGGGTCGGACCACCCTGGACGGGAGGACGGATGACGCGCCGCGCGAACTCGATCGGACCAGTCCGGCGGCGGCGGTGCTGCTCGCGGCGCTCGGCGGGCTCGTCGACGACCTCGCGCGCATCGACCCGCTGGTCAGGGACGACGAACCCGACTCGGTGCACCAGTTGCGCACCCGCATCCGTCGCCTGCGCAGCCTGTTTGCGAGTTATCCCACAGTCTTCGACCGGAGAGTGACCGACCCACTGCGCGACAGGCTCCAGGAGATCGGCAGCGCCCTCGGCGAGGCACGCGACGCAGAGGTGATGCGCGATCGTGCACGGTCACTTGTCGACGACCACGGGCCACTGCTGCGTGACGTGGCCGAGCGGCTGGGGGGCACCCTCACCGAGGAATACGGGTCGGCGCATTCCCGCGCGGTCGCGCAGCTGTCGAGTCCGGAGTGGCTGGGCCTGCTCGACGACCTCGACGCCTTCGTCGCCCGGCCGGCGCTCGCCGGCAACGCGATGGATCCGGCCTCGGACGTGGTGCCGCCCGCCCTTGAGAAAGACCTGCGGCGGGTGCTCAAGCGGGCGAAGGCCGCGCGGCACGCCGACACAGACGAGGGGCAGATCCTGCTGCTTCACGAGGTGCGCAAGGCCGCGAAGCGGTTGCGGTACGCGGCCGAGGCCGTCAGCCAGGGGGATGCCGCTGTCTTCGGCAAGCGCACGGTCAAGCTGGCGTCGGCCGCCGAGGCGGTGCACGATCTCCTCGGCGAGCACCGCGACAGCCTTCTGATGCAGCGCCACCTGCGCGAGTCGGCGGGGGCGGGGGCGCACGCGTTCGACTACGGAGTGCTGCACGAGGTCGAACGCCACGGCGCCACGCTCTGTCTCGCCGACTACCCCGCGGCCCTTCGCGAGCTTCGGTCGTTCAGGTAGCGGCGATCCGCCGAGGGCGGCGCTAGTTCGAGGCGGGGATCCAGACGCGCATGCGCGACGGCCCCCGTTCTGCCCAACGGTAGTACGGGATCAGCTCGACCTGCCGTTCGCTGTGCGCGCCGCCGCCGTCCACGGAACCGTAAGGCCAGGACGTCGCGTCGTAGTCGTTGACTCTGACTCGTACAACGGCGGCTCCCGGCTCCCCGTCACCGCCTGCGGCGGTTGGGCGGCTCACCGCGTCCACGCTGATGCGCTCGATCGGGATGGGGGCGCTCTCGAGCGACTCGGCGCACAGAACCAGCGGACCGGCTTCGAACGCGACCGAGGCGCGAAGGGAGTCGATGCGGGGGTCGGGGGTCGTGACTCGCGGCGTCACCGGCAGGTCGAGCTCGATCCGGGTGCCCGCAGCGAATGCGCCGGTCACGGTGACGATGGGGCCGTCGACTGGCAGCGAGCGCCCGTCGATCGTCGCCGTCGCGTTCCCGATCGCCCACGCGGGCACGCGGAGCGACAGCGTCCACGGGGACTCGGAGTCGTCGTCGATCGTCACGGTGACACGGCCGTCGAACGGATATCCGGTCGCGACCGACACGCCGACACGGCGACCATCGGGCAGAGATGTGCTGATGGTCGCGGGCACGTACTGGTGCAGCTGCAGGCCGGCTTCGTCCGTTGTCGCCACGTAGCCGCTGAGGCTCGCGATGGTGCGCGCTACGTTCGTGGGGCAGCAGGAGACATCGAACCACGGTGCGCGCTGGCTCGACGCCGCGCGAGGGCTCGGCTCGTCCGGATTCGCTTCGACACCGGGAAGGTTTCGCTGCAGCGGATTGACGTAGAAGAACGACCGGCCCTCGGCATCCGGGCTCGCGGCGACGACGTTGAACAGGGTGCGCTCGATGAGGTCTGCGTAGCGCGGATCTCCGTCGGCCAGCAGCAGCCGCCAGCTCACCATGATAGAGGCGACCCCGGCGCAGGTCTCGGAGTATGCCCGGTCTGACGGCAGCTCGAAGTCGTCGCCGAACGACTCACCCTCGTGCCGTGAGCCCATGCCGCCGGTCAGGTAGGTACGCCGGGCGACAGTGTTCTCCCACTGCGTGCGCACGGCATCGAGGAGGGCGTCGTCTCCCATCTCGACCGCGACATCCGCCGCTCCCGCCGCCAGGTAGAGCGCCCGTACCGCGTGCCCACGAAGCACGGCCGCATCGCGCACCGGCAGGTCGTCTTGAAAATACTCGGGGGGCGTCTCCCCGCCGTCGAGGGTTCCGTGCCCGCGGCGATCGACGAACAAGCGGGCCTGGTCGAGGTAGCGCCGGTCGCCGGTGACGCGGAAGAGCTCGACGAGGGCCGGCTCGATCTCGGGATGTCCGTCGATGCCCTGCAGGCCGTCAGGCCCGAAGGTGAGGCAGATGTGGTCGGCCAGACGGATCGCAGCCTCGACGAACTCGTCGACTCCCGCCGTGCGCGCCCGCGCTACCGCAGCCTGGATGAGGTGGCCGGCGCAGTACAGTTCGTGCCCCCACTCGAGATCAGAGTATCGCGGGGCCTGACCCGCGCTACCGAAGCGGGTGTTCAGGTAGCCATCCGGCTGCTGCGCGGCGATGACGCGGGCGGAGACCTCCCTGAAGGTCCTCTCCGGCCACTCGTCGCCGGAGCGCGCGGACTCCCACGCGAGAGCCTCGAGCAGCTTGTAGATCTCCGAATCGGAGAATTCGCGGCCGGCATGCTCCACCGCTCCCCCGCCGGCGACCTTGTCGAAGTTGCCGATCCAGCCGAGGCGCTCCATCCAGTGGTGGCAGTGCGAGAGTGTCGCAGAGGCATTCACCGACTGGCGGTCGGCCCAGAAACCGCTGGTGATGGTGACGTCCGCGGCGCTGACGGGCACGAACGTGCCGACGCTCGGGGCGACGGCCGTGAAGGAAGCAGATCTGACGATGGTCACGAGTGTTCTCCGAAGATTGAGCGGATCGAGGTGCTGGGGAAAGTCGGGCCGGCCGGCGGCCGCTACTTGAGGCTTCCGGCCGTCATGGCGGCGACAATCCGGTCGCTGAGGATCATGTAGACGACGACGGTGGGCGCCATGCCGATGACGGTGGCGGCAAACGCGAGCGGGTAGTTCGCCGAGTAGGTGGTGAGGAAGTACCGCACCCCGACCTGGACGGTCTGGGCCTGCTCGTCGGTGGTGAGGATCGATGCGAACAGCAGCTCGTTGAACGCCGTGATCATGATGAAGATGCCGGCGGTGATGGCGCCGGGGGATGTCAGCGGTGCCGCGATGCGCAGGAAGATCGAGTGGAAACCCGCACCATCCATTCGTGCCGCCTCGAAGATCTCGAGAGGCGTCGTATCCATATAGGTCTTGATGATCAGGAAGCCGAGCGGAAAGAAGAGCCCGGCGTAGACGAGCGCCAGCCCCATCACCGAGTTGTAGAGCCCCATGATGTTGACGATGAAGAAGATGGGCGTCATCAACGCGTTCACCGGCAGCAGGATGCCGAACATCAGGAACCCGAAGGTCACCTTGCCCAGCGCGAACCGGTGCATGAGCGCGTACGCCGCCATGAGCGAGGCGACGATGATGAGCACCGTGGCGATGAGCGCCGCGCCGATGCTGTTGCGGAGGTACAGGAACATCGGATGCGCGGAGAGGGCGTCGGAGTAGTTGCTGAACAGCCACTGTTGCGGGAGGCCGAACGGGTCGGCGAACACCTCGGCGTTGCTCTTGAGCGAGGAGACCACCAGCCAGAGCAGCGGCAGCAGCGTGATGAGGGTGAAGACACCGAGCACCACCCAGCGGAATGACTTGCCTGCGATGTTCATTTGTCGGTTCTCCGGAGTAGAAGGAAGACGAGCGCGGTGAGAACGATGCCGATCACGAGCGTGACCACACCGGCCGCCATTGCGAGCCCGTATTGGTTGGCCGTCAGCATCTGTCGGTAGATGTACAGGGAGAGGGTGCTCGACGAGTCGGCCGGTCCGCCGCTCGTCATGACGAACGGGTACTCGAAGCTGCGCAGCGCGTAGCCGAGCACGAAGAGCACCTGCAAGGCGATGGCCCGCTTGATGAGGGGGATGGTGATCCAGAGGTCTTGTCGAAGGGATGATGCGCCGTCGAGTTCTGCCGCCTCGTAGTACTCCTTCGGAATCGTCGAGATCTGCGTCAGGAACAGCACCATGCCGAAGCCGATGTAGACGACCCACGGGGTCATTGTGACGCCGAGGGCCGTGCTCGGGTCGAACAGCCAGTTGCGGGTCCAGCTCTCGAGGCCGACTAGCGTGAGCGCCGCGTTGAGGAGGCCGAGGCTGACGTGGAAGACGAAGTACCACAGCAGGGCGAGCGAGGTGGCGGAGATGATGTTGGGGAGGAACAGCACCGTGCGGAAGAACTTCCATCCGCGCGGTCGGCGCGACACGATCAGCGCGAGCAGGACACACAGTGGAGTGTGGATGAACACGCCGACGACGACCCAGAGCAGCGTGTTCACCAGGGACTTCAGAAACGCCGGGTCGTTGAACAGCTGGGCGAAATTGTCGAACGCGGTGAAGACCGGCGTACCGACGCCCGACCACTCGGTTGTGCTGAGGCCGAGAACCACGACGACGGGCACCGCGAGAAACAGCGTCACGAGTGCCAACGCCGGAAAGAGGTAGAGGGCGATGTTCACGCCCATGCCCGCCGAACGTGCAGTGCGGCGGCGCCGCACGGCGCGGGACGCAACGGGTGGCCGATCGGCGTCCGCGCCGGAACGCGGCGGGGGCGGTGCCGCGGTCGTCGTGACTTGGGACATGGATCCTCCAGGTGAGGTGGGGCGGCCGCATGATTCACCGGCCGCCCCACGGCGGGGTGTTACTGGGAGTTGACTGCCTGCAGCTGCTTCGCGAAGTCGTTCGGGCTGGTCTGCCCGAGCGCGAGCGACTCGAGCAGGCTGGGCACCTTGGCCTGGGCACCCGAGGTGATCTCGCGAGCCGCCTGGACGACACTCGTCGGAGCGGCGTTGGCGATGTCGATCACCTGCACCATCTGGCACGATGCCTTCTTGCGGTCGGCGTCACTCAGCTCCGTCTGCACCGCCATCGGGTACTCGCCCTCGACGGCCATCTTCACCGCGCTGTCGTTCGATGTGAAGAACTTCATCCAGGCGACGACGGCCTTCTCTTTCGCGGCATCCTTCTGCTTCGCCGCACCCCAGACGTTGAGGCTGTCGGTCACGGTGTAGCCGGGGTCGATGGCGTCGTTGTCGAAGGTGGGCGCCGCCGCCACAGCGACCGAGCACGGGTTCTTGACCCCGGACTGGATCGAGCTGATGAGCCAGGGACCGTCGATGATCGACGCCGACTGCCCATTGAGGAAATTGCTCGTGCTCGCCGAGTAGTTGCCGCCCACCGCATCGGGTGTGGAGAGCTTGAGCAACTTCTCGGTGTACTCGGCAGCCTTCGCGATCGCGGGCGAGTCGAGATCGGCGCCGGGCGCGTACACGTCGGCACCGCCCTCGGCGGTCGCCAAGTAGCTGAAGGCGTTCATGGTGTGCCAGGAGTCGTCGGCGGTCATCATCGAGATGGCGGCCACCCCCGAGTCCTTGAGCTTCTGCGCGTCGGCGAGGTACTCGTCCCACGTCGCCGGGAATTCGGTGATCCCAGCGGCCTCGAAGAGGGCGGTGTTGTAGTAGAAGAGCGCCGGAGCCTGGTCGCCCGGGATGCCGACCGTCTCGCCGCCGATGTCGAGGGCGGCGAGGTTGTCGTCTTTGAAACGGCCCTTCCACTCGGTGTCGTCGTCGAGGTATTTCGACCAGTCCATGAGCTTGCCCGACTCCTCACGGCTGAGGTCTGTGGGGTTGAAGTTGTAGAGGAACAGGTCGGGAGTGGTGCCCGCGCTGATGCTGGATCGGATCTGCTGCTGCAGGGTCGGCCAGTCGGGCTGCGCCTTCGAGACGACCGTGTACTTGCCGTCGTTCGTCTTGTTGAACTCGGCGATGAGCTTGTCGAGAACCTTTCCGCGCGACACGTCGGAAGTGAAGTTCGACTGGATCTCGATCGTGGTTCCGCTCGCCTGATTGCCTTGCGGGGTGGCGCTTCCGCAGCCGGAGAGGACGAGCGCTGCAACGGCACTCGCTCCGAGAGCGGCGATTATTCTGCGTTTCATGGTGACTTCCTTCATTGGATGTGCAGTGGGGAGGGGACGTGTGGATGCGGGTACGTTCGGTCGTGGTCGAGGGGCGAAGCGGCGCGGAGGTATTCCCGCAGGCCGAAGGTGCCTGCGGTGTAGGGCCACCCCAAACCGCCCCAGGTGTCGCCCTTGCTGATCAGCCCGTCGTCGGCGCCTTGCGGGCAGAAGGCAATGCCCTCGGGCTGCATGCCGGTGTCAGCGAACCCGTGTCGGCTTCCGGGGCTGGCGAGGAGTTGCAGAGACGAAGCGGCGACGAGTTCTGCCACATCGGCGTAGCGCGGATCATCCAGGACCTCCGAAAGCCGCACGAGGTCTCGAGCGAAGAAGAGGGAGTAGATGTCGGTCACGCCGACACCCCACACGCTGTTGATGCCGCCCCAGCCGACGCTCCGGACGTCGGCATCGGCGAGAGGCGTGCCCGTGATGTTCGGCACCGCCCACAGCGAGTGCCAGCTGATCGCGTTGTCTGCGGCTCGGCGAGCGCCATCGACGTAGGCGGAACGCGCCTCGGAGTCGGGAAGAAGGTCCGCGACCGCGAGCAGTGCCTTCATCGCGACGAAGGCCGCCTCCTTGTCGACCAGGTTGGGGTTGTCGAGGGTGCCGCCCCGGTATTCGGACGTGCCGACATGGTGGGCGAGCTCGAAGCGCACGGCGCGTTCGGCGGCGTCGATGAACTCCGCGTCACCGGTCGCTGTGGCGAGGTCGGTGAGGAATGGAACGACAGTACCCGTGGCGCTCTTGGCGGAATAGTCGCGGTAACCGAACCAGTCGGTGTCGACGATGGGGGTCTCATCCGGTGCGTAGGCGCGGAACCACGAGCCGTCGTCGTTTTGAGTTCGCAGGAAGAACCGGCCGAGACCGAGCGCCACGTCGTGCCACCCCGCGACATCCGTCCCCAGTGAACGGTGCAGGTTGATGTTGAGCAGCAGGTCACCGCCCGCCTCCGCCATCATCCGCGTGTAGGTGCCTGCGATGTCGGAGACCCCGAGATAGTGCATGACCGGGCCGGCCGGGTCGCCCACGGCGAAGAGCGGTCGTGACTCGCCAGCGTCCCAGAGCGTGTGTACGAACCCGGATGGCGTCGCCAGTTCGCGCACGAAACTGTCGACGACAGCGGCCCCGCGGCGTGCCCACGTGTCCGGGTCACGCTCGGCGAGCAGGAAGGCGAGGTTCAGCTGGCGGCCGGTGAACCCGTATTCGAGCACGTCGTGTGACCCGCCCATGGCGTGGTCGGCGAAGGAAGCCCCGAAGGCCTTGGCCTGCGCGCCGTAGCCGACCTCGGGGTCGAAGTTGAGGCGGAACCCGGCGAACCCGCCCTCGTCGCTGAAGAACGTCTGCGCTGCGGAGTCGAGACGCAGGCCGACGGACTCCTCGTATGTGACAGGCAACGTTGAGGGTGTGGGGTGCCCCAGAAGGAAGGCGATATCGACCACGGTGCGCACTGCGGCGTCGTAGTCGGGCGCAGGCGAGGCCGTGATGCGATAGCGGATCGTGCCTTTTGCGCCGCGGGAGAGAGGGAAGAACGCGGTGGCGGGCGAGCCAGTGCCGTCGAGCATCGAGCTGTGATCCGCCTCGCGGTACGGCCACGAGGCCGTCAACGAGTCGGAGGCCGGTGCACTCGTCGGGGCCCCAGCGGCGGCCGTGGTCGAGAAGCCGACAGAGCCGACATCGGTCGCCTGCGCGAAGCGTTGGTCGCCCACCGCGCGGTCTGGCGCGGCGTCGAAGAGCGCCACGTCTATTCGGGCGAGCGAGACGACGCGCTGAGCCGAGGCGTCGTGGCGACCGACGATGGGATAGGCGAGTCGGTGATCGGCGAAGGAGAAGAGTCCGCCGGCGGCCCACTGGCCCGGGGAGTACATCATTCCCGGGGCGACGAACCGCGCCTCCCCCGCCGGCAACTCGAGCGACAGCTCGAGGCGGAGAGCCTCGCCGTGCTCGGGCGACCCTTCTGCGACCCAGCTGCGGGACAGCACGAGCGCACCATCGTCGGAGGTCCACTCGTCACTCACGCGCACGACGATCCCGCCGAAGCACGCGGTAGCGACGGCCGTCGCCCCGCCCTCGACGGCCGTCACAGCCTCATACTCGAGAAGCGCGCGGGCTCCGCCAAGGGTCTCGATCGCGCCCGGGGAGGGCAGGCGAGCGACGAGAGCGCCGACCTCATCCATGATCGAGAGACCACCGTCGGCGGTGCGTGAGATTCGCAGGGTCATCGACCGGCATCTCCTTTGACATCGAGTTTCGAAACGTGACGAAAAGCTTTTCGGTAGGATATGCAGCAGATACACTTCTTGTCAACCGGAACTGGCCCAGTGCGGATGCACGGCACCCGCGAACCGAACGGAGAACGATGGCGCCGAAGGATGTCGATCCCGTTCCTATTCTCCGGGCCGTCACGTTGACCGATGTCGCGAAGGCAGCGGGCGTCTCCGTCGCGACGGCGTCGAAGGCGCTCAATGGCCGCGACCAGGTCAAGGCCGAGACGCGCGACCGCGTGCACCGGGTAGCCGAAAAGCTTTCCTTCCAGCCGAACGCCCTCGCGCGGGGGCTGCTGGCCGGGCGCAGCGGTACCGTCGGCCTGTTGACGAACGACCTCGAAGGACGCTTCTCGATACCGGTGTTGATGGGAGCCGAAGACGCTGTCGGCGCCGACCGCATGTCTGTCTTCCTCTGCGACGCGAGGGGCGACTCCATTCGCGAGCAGTACCACGTGCAGGCCCTGCTCTCTCGACGAGTGGACGGGTTGATCGTCGTGGGCTCGAGCACCGATGCCCGCCCCTCCCTCGGCGAGCTGCCCGTCCCCGTGGTCTATGCCTACGCGCCATCCGAGAATCCCGACGACCTCTCGCTCATCAGCGACAACGTGGGCGGTGGTCGGTTGGCGGCCGAGCACCTCATCCGCTCCGGCCGCACCCGCATTGCACACATCACCGGCGACCCGACATACGCGGCGGCTCGAGACCGCGCTACGGGCGTGACGGCAGCACTCGAAGACGCCGGCCTTCCGCTGGTCGGCGACCGGGTGATGTTCGGGGAGTGGAACGAGGGCTGGGGTCGCGGGGCGACGCGCATGCTCTTCGCCAACCATCCCGAGATCGACGCCATCGTCGCCGGCAGCGACCAGATCGCGCGAGGTGTGCTCGATTCGCTGCATGAACTCGACGTCGGCGTGCCGCGCGACGTCGCGGTCATCAGCTTCGACAACTGGGCTATCCTCGCGACGAACTCCCGACCGCAATTGACGAGTGTCGACCTGCGCCTCGAGCAGCTCGGTCGCCTCGCCGCCCAGCGGCTGCTCGAGGCGATCGGAGGCACCCGGCACTCCGGCGTCGAGGCGCTGGCCTGCAGGGTCGTGACGCGCGAGTCGACGATGCCCGTCGGCTGATTCGCTCGCTGCGCGAGTCCGGCGATCACGGTGCCGCTCAGAACGCGAACTCCTCCTGATGGATGTTGCGGCGCCGCACCCCTGCGCCGACGAGTGCGGGGCGCACAGCCTAGTCATCGCCCCGTAGGAACCTTCGGCGAGCACCGCTGCGGACAGAGCTCACGGCGAGCTGCGACGCCGGGGCACCGGAGGACTAGCGCCCGCGAGACCGGCGTCTCAGTCAGCCGGCCACATGACCGACTGGCACCATCCAGCTAAGGAGGCGTTTTGGAGGGGATCGCCCTTTTGCACCCTGGACAGCGAAAAGCCCGGATGCTCGTATTGCTGCGAGATACCGGGCTTTTCTATGGTGCACCCCCCCGGACTTGAACCGGGAACCCACTGATTAAGAGTCAGTTGCTCTGCCAATTGAGCTAGAGGTGCGTCGCGCCAGAACTTCAGCGCCGAGAAGCAAGATTAGCATGAGTAAAACAGCCCCGCGAACAAGGAGTCCCATGAGCCCCGCGAAACTCGACACCGGTACGGAAGCACCCGCTTTCACCCTCACCGACCAGGATGGCGCATCCGTCTCGCTCTCCGATTTCGCCGGCAGCAAGGTCATCATCTACTTCTACCCGGCCGCAGGCACCCCGGGGTGCACGACGCAGGCGTGCGACTTCCGTGACAACATCAACTCGCTCAAGTCGGCCGGCTACCAGGTGCTCGGCGTCTCGAAAGACACCGTGGCCGACCTCACGAAGTTCCACGGCGAGCAGGGGCTCAACTTTCCGCTGCTGAGCGACCTCGAGCTCACGGTGCACAACCTGTACGGCGCCTACGGCGAGAAGAACCTCTACGGCAAGACGGTCACGGGCGTGCTGCGGTCGACGTTCGTGGTGGATGAGGCGGGCGCCATCCAACTCGCCCTCTACAACGTGAAGGCGACCGGCCACGTCGCCAGCCTGCGCAAGAAGCTCGGGGTCGACGCGTAGCCGTAGCGGCGTGCTCTACGAGTCGCGCTGGGAGGTCTCGGCGAGCACCTGCTTTGTGAAGAGCAGCACGAGCACGGTGATCGCGGGGAGAAGCAGCAGCCAGCCTATGTCGGCCCTCGGAAAGAGGCCTTGGAAGCTTCCGAGCGCGACGGCACCGATGAGCACCTGCACGACGATGGATGCGCCGCGGATCCAGGCGCGTCCGCGCAGCGAGTTGAGCGCGATGACGGTGACCCACACGGTCGCTATCGCCGCGCAGGCCATCAACGCGATGGCGCTCGGCAACGAGTCGGGGCGCTCGACGAGCAGCTCGACGAGGAGAGTCACGGTGACGACGGCGAGGCCGGCCGCCTCGAGGAAGAGCACCGCCGCGAGCGCCAGCACAAGGGGGTGATGACGGCGTTCCCGACCCCCCGAATTGGTGGAATCGGCAACGATAGGCGGTTCGCTCACAGCTACATCCCATACAAAACCATTGATTTGCGTGCTTCGATATGAGAGTCTATTCGAGGTTGATTTCGTGCTTGCAGCGGCGCAGGGGAATCCCACATCACTTCTCACCCCCCGAATCTTGCGGGCTTATACCCATGCCCGTGAGAGTCCTATTTAAGGAGCACCCATGGATTGGCGCGACAAAGCCGCTTGCCTTACCGCTGACCCGGAACTTTTCTTCCCCGTTGGAAACACCGGTCCGGCCGTCGACCAGATCGACAAGGCGAAAGCGGTGTGCGCGCGTTGCTCCGTGACCGAGATGTGCCTGCAGTACGCCCTCGAGACCAGCCAGGACTCGGGCGTCTGGGGCGGACTCAGCGAAGACGAGCGCCGCGCTCTCAAGCGCCGCGCCGCTCGCGCCCGTCGCGCTTCCTGATCACGACCCAGCAGTGCCGAACTGCCGCCCGTCCGCAAGGACGGCGGCAGTTCGCTCGTTAACGCAAGGTCTGGTCAACGCCGCCTGTTGTGCGATGTGCTGAGCGGATGTCAGAGCTGCCGTGCGGATGGGTGACGACCCGCGGCGCCAGGTTCGACAATACCAACCACCTGACGCGCGACGAGGCGATCGTCACCGAGGCCCAGTTTCTCGGTCTTCCCAGCGCGGAGGACGTGGACGCTCTGCGGTAGCCATCCCAGCACGCATACCGGATCCGTACGACCCCGACGGCAAGTTCGCCTGGATGGACCACCCGAACCATCTCACGCGCGACGGGGCGATCGAGTCCGTGCTCCACACGCCGGAGTCGGGTGAGCCGGTACGCACTCCTCCGCGCCCGAAGAGCATCTGAATCGACGAAGACGACTAGCTCTTGGTGAGCCAGACCAGCGGCATCTCGATGGTGACCTCGGTGCCGGAGCCCATCATGGTGTGCCAGTCGATGGAGCCCCCGAGCTCACCCTGGATGAGCGTGCGCACGATCTGCGTGCCGAGCCCGGAACCGACCTTGCCCTCCGCGAGCCCGACGCCGTTGTCACGCACCTTCACAGACAGCATCTCGTCGGTGCGCTGGGCGATGATCTCGACCTCGCCCTCCGCGCGTCCCGCGAGGCCGTGCTCTACCGCATTGGTGACGAGCTCGGTGAGCGCGAGTGCAAGCGGGGTTGCATACTCGCTTGGCAGCACCCCGAAGCTCCCGGTGGACTTGGGATGCACCGTCGTGTTGTGCCCGGTCGCGATCTCCGCGATGAGCAGCAGCACCCGATCGAACACGGTGTCGAAGTCGACGTTCTGGTTGAGCCCCTCGCTGAGGGTGTCGTGCACGACGGCGATGGCGGTGACGCGGCGCATCGCCTGACCGAGTGCGTCGCGGGCGACGTCGCTGTGGGTACGCCGCGCCTGGATGCGCAGCAGCGACGCGACCGTCTGCAGGTTGTTCTTCACCCGGTGGTGGATCTCCCGGATGGTGGCATCCTTCGTGATGAGCTCGCGCTCCTGGTGCCGCACCTCGGTCACGTCGCGGCAGAGCACGATGGCGCCGACGCGTTCCCCGCGGTTGCGCACGGGGATCGCGCGGATCGACACCGTGACGCCGCGCGCCTCGATGTCGGTACGCCACGGGGCACGTCCGGTCACGACGAGCGGCAGGCTCTCGTCGACCACCTGGCGCCCGTGCAGCAGGCTCGTCGTGACCTCGGCGAGCGACTCGCCCTCGAGTTCGCCGGCGAAACCCATGCGGTTGAAGGCCGAGAGCGCGTTGGGGCTCGCGAAGGTCACCGTGCCGTCGACGTCGAGGCGGATAAGCCCGTCGGATGCCCGCGGTGCGCCGCGTCGCGGACCGGTCGGCGCTCCGAGGTCGGGGAAGTCGCCGGATGCGATCATGACGAACAGGTCGTTGGCGCACTCGTTGAAGGTGAGCTCCTGGCGGCCCGGCGTGCGTGCCTCGCTCAGGTTGGTGTGGCGGGTGACGACGGCGACGGGCGCCTCGGAGATCGCCGAGCCACTCGGGGAGAGGCGTCGCATGACCGGCACGGCCCGCACGCGCGTCGGCGTCTCCTCGTACCAGGTGGGCGCTCCGGTGTCGATGATCGTGGCGGTCTCGAACGCCTCCGTGACCTGGTGCTCCCACTCGGGCTTCACCGCCTGGCCCACGAAGTCGCGGTAGAAGAGGGTGGCGCTGCTCGAGGGGCGGGCGTGGGCGACGGCGACGAAGCTGCCCTCCGCGCTCGGAACCCACAGCACGATGTCGGCGAACGCGAGGTCGGCGAGAAGCTGCCAGTCGCCGACGAGCAAGTGAAGCCACTCGATGTCTGCTTCGCTCGAACGTCCCTGGGCCTGTACGAGATCACTGAGGGTCGACACGTCCCTCAGGGTACCGTGTTAGCCGGAGGGGCATCGGCTGCGAGGATAGCTGCTATGACGACGCCCGGGATGCCGCAGCTCACGACCGAGCGGCTCCTCCTTTCCCCGCTCACGCGCGAGCACGCCGACGACCTCGTCGCCCTGTACGCCGACCCGGACGTCGCCCGCTACGTCGGCGGAACCGGCCTCACCCCGGCGTCGATCCCCGCGCAGGCGGCCCGGTTCGCCGACGAGTGGCGCGAGCGCGGGTACGGGCAGAGCGCCGTTCTCGACCGGGAGTCGGGCGCGTTCCTCGGCCGCATCGGGCTGCACCACTGGTCGGTGTGGAACGAGGTGGAGCTGGGCTACGTGCTCGCCGCCCACGCGCAGGGACGCGGGCTGGCCGCGGAGGGCTGCCGGGCGTGGATCGAGTGGGCGCGGTCGGCACCCGGCGTCGAGCAGCTCATCGCCGTGATCGACCCGGGCAACGCCCCATCCATCGGCCTGGCCACCCGGCTCGGCTTCACCCTCGACCGCCCGGACGTCACGCCGTCGGGCGTGCCCGTGCTCGTCTACCGGCTGGAGCTCGTCTAGGTATCTCTCGGGGTCGTCGCCGTCACATCGCCTCTAGGGGCGGAGACTCCGGGGTCGCGGCTCACCGCCGCCATCGACCGATGATGCCGGCGGATCTACTGCGCGATGCCGCGATTCGCGAGGGCACGATCCGTTCTGTCACCAGCCGCTGGATCGCGAGCCGCGCCGCCGAACGGGGCGCCGCGTCGCGCAGCGTGGTTCCGCCCAGGATGGCGGCGTCGGCGGCGACCTGGTCCCACGGCACCAGCACGGGCGACTCGATGCCGCCGAACCGGGCGAGCGTCTGCGTCACCTGGCCCGAAGCGTTGAGCCCGATCGCGCTGGCCCGCACCTTGTTCGCGACGACCGTGATCGCATCCGTCGTCACGACGTCGGCGAGGTCGCCGTGGGCGCGCAGGAATCGGGCGAGCCCGATGGGGTCTCCCGCGCCGACGGCGATCACATGATCGGCCTCGCCCAGTGCGGCCAGCGTGGCGGCGTTGCGGCGGGGCGCGAACATGTCGCTCACGATCTCCTCATCGTTCTCGAGGCTCGACGCGGTATCGAGCACGACGTACTCGACCCACCGTCGACACTCGTCGATCGTCGAGCGCACGCGGTCGGCCGACAGCTCGGGCCAGCGGCTCGGCTGGCCTATGCCGGTGAGCACCCAGAAACTGGAGTCCACCCCGCGGTAGCGCTGGCCGATGCGTTCGAGCTCGTCGCGCGTCAGGCTCTCCGCACCGGCGAGCCGGCAGGCAGCGGCGAAACCGGGTGCCTCGTCGGTGAGCCCGAGGGCGGGCGCGATCGAGGCGCTGTGGGTGTCTACGTCGCCGAGAACCACCGAGTAACCGGCCGCGGCGATCTCGGCCGCGATCGAGATCGCCATGGTCGTACGCCCGGGCGACCCGGCGGGGCCCCACACGGCGATCACGACACCGCGGTTGCCCCGCTCCCCTCCGGGCTCCGCATCCGGCGCGGCCGCCCGCTCGCCGACGAGTGCCGACTCGAAAGCCTCCCAGTCGCCGGCGCCGTCGACGAGGTCGTACAGCCCGATGCCCGTCGCGTACCTGCGCTCGTCGTCGGCGGCCACCGCGGCGAGCACGCGCACCCCTCGGATGTCGCAGTCGGAGAGGGTGCCGTAGCTCAGGTAGCGGGCGCTGCCCCAGACGATCGCGACATCCGGTCTCGCCGCATCGAGCACGGCCGCGAGCTGTTCGGCGTCGTGCGCGCTGGCGACCACCTCGTGTCCGTGCCGCAGCGCCTCGCGGGCGTACCGGTCGTCGTACGGCGCCGGGACGGCGAGCGCGATGCGCACGGTCACTTCCCCGGCAGGCTGGCGGGCACGACCGACACCGCGTCGTCGTTGGCGAGCGCCTCGAGCACGCGCGCCACCCGGTCGCGCGGCACGAGCACCTCGACCGACATCGCCCGGTCGTCCACGACCAACCCGGTGTCTTCGACGAGGCGCACGACGGTGGCCGAGGCGACCACCACGGCGGGCGCCTCGAACTGGCCGGCGCTCGTGCTGCGGGCGCTCCACACGTCGACGATCGAACCGGGGCCGACGGATGCCGCGAGCCGTCCGTTCACTCCGAGCACGACGGAGGTCATCCGCACGCCGTCCAGCGACCCGACCGCCGATGCGGGCACGAGTTCCCCCTCGGCGACCGGTTTCGTCACCACGAGCCCGTCGGAATCGAGATCGGCGGGCACCAGGTACAGCCGCTCGGCGCCGTCGAGTCGCACGCTCGTCGCGACCAGGTCGCCCGCGTCGATGTGATCGCCCGGTGAGAGCGGCTCGCGTGCGGCGTATACGCGCACCGACGTGTCGGCGGCGCCCACGATGAGCAGCACGCCCACGATCGACGCGACGATGAGCGCGAGCCCGATTGCGAACCGGGGGTCGAACCAGAACCGCCTGCCCGCGGCTGTCGGCAGCGCCATCCGTTCCTCCTCGCGGTTGCAACCGTCCGTATGACATGCTCACCATCCGCGTCCCTGCGCGAGAAAGTTATCCACAGCTTCGTTCTCCACGGGAACCCGCCGACATAATCGATGCATGGACCAGACGGACGCCGGCGCCCTAGGCCGGTTTCTCACGCTCGCCGACACCGCGGAGATGCTCAACATCTCGCTCAACCAGGCGTACGCACTCGTGCGCAGCGGCGAGCTGCCCGCGATCAAGATCGGTGCGAAGGGGCAGTGGCGCGTCGAGCGGTCGGTGCTCGAGTCGTACATCGAGGCGAAGTACGAGGAGACACGCCGCCTCGGGCTGTGGAACCAGTCGGAGTACGCCGACCTCGCCGAGCTGTCGATACCGCGCCGGCCCCCGACGGGCGATCTCACCCCTCCCGACGATCAGACCCGCACGAGAAGGAGCTGACCGAGAGGCACGATCCGGTACTGCTGCACCGTGGCGGCCCGCCGCGCGGTGCCCGCCTCGTGCACGGCGAGGTCGATGTGGTCCCTGCCCACGCGGTCGATGGTGCCGTGGGAGTCGCCGGTCAGCGCGCGCAGGTCGAGGGGCGCCCGGCGACGGCACAGGTCGCGCAGCACGAAGGGAAGCGTGAGCCGGGCAGCGAGTGTGTCCGCGCCGTCACGGTGGGCGAGGGGCGTCAGGCTGGCATCCAACTGCGAGCGGGTCGGCAGCAACGCCGATACGGCGTCGAGCGGGATGACGCACTGCGTGCGCCGGTGCCGCCCGTCGAGCATCTCGGCGGCCACCCAGTCGCGACCGAAGGTGGTGGTTCGCACCGAGACCGCCTCGCCGTTGCCGAGCACGAGGCGCACCGCCTCGCCACCGCAGCGCTCGTGGATGGCGAGGAGCCGGTCCCTCATCGAGAGCCGACCGATTCGCAGACGCTCCTCCTCCGCGCGCTCGTCCAACTCCTCGGCCGCGAGCTCCTGCTCGAGTTGGCCCTCGAGGTCGTCGAACAGTCTGTCCCAGCGCATGGGCTGACCATACCCAGCCGAGGGTGGGGAAGATAGCGGTTATCCACAGCTTGCGGTAGAGCGCATTGGCGAGGCCCGCACTCTGGTTGAGTTTCGTCACCCCTATGCGGGGGCCGAGATGTTCACCATCCCAGCGACGGGAGTTCCAGTGAGAAGCGCGAGTGCACGAGCCCGAGGTTCATCGTCAGGGGAAGCGCGGCGACAGCCCGCGGCGTCGCGTGGGTCGCTGCCCTCGAAGACGATCACGGCGCCATTCGTCGCCGACGAGTTTTTCGGCGCCCAGCCGGCCACCCGCGCGGCTCTCCCCGACCCCGAACCGCTGCTGGAGAACCTGACGCGCTGCGTCATCGAGATCCTCGCCGGCGCGCGCGACCTCGAGCAGATAGCGCGCTGGGTCGACGACGATGTCTACCGGCACCTACTCAAGCGCGTCGTGTTGTCGACCCGCGCACGGCAGGCGAAGGGCCAGGTGGCACGGCGGCCAAGCTTCTCCATCGGCTCGATGTCGATCTGTGAGCCGAGGGATGGCGTCGTCGAGGCGGTCGTGATCGTCATCGGGCGCGCCCGCACGCGCGCGGTGGCGTTGCGCCTCGAGGGCTTCGACACCCGCTGGCGGGCCACCGCGATCAACGTGCTCTGAACCGGGCGCCAGCCGCGCTCTACTTCTTCTTGTCTTGTGCGCGGCGCTGCTGGCGGTTGGCCGGTGCCGCGGGCTCGGCCGGAGCCTCGGTCGACTGTCCGAAGGCGCCCTTCTTCGCCGGCGCGGCGGCGGCGGGAGCCTTGGCGCGCGCAAGCGTCGGGTTCTGCTGGTTGGCCTGCTGGGCGCGAGCGGTCGCCGCCTTCTCGACCTGGCCGCGCTGGTTGCGCACCTCGACCTCGCCGTTGGCGTCGGCGCTCGGCGCCGTGTACGTCAGACGCTCCGCGGGAGCCGCGTTGCCGGTGAGGCCCTTCGCCGCGACGATGGGAGCGGTCGCATTCGCTCCGCCGCCCGTCACCTCGACCTCGAGGTTGAACAGGAAGCCGACGGTCTCCTCGCGGATCTGCCCCATCATGTTCTGGTACAGGGCGAAGCCCTCGCGCTGGTACTCGACGAGCGGGTCGCGCTGCGCCATCGCGCGCAGCCCGATGCCGTCCTTCAGGTAGTCCATCTCGTAGAGGTGGTCGCGCCAGCGACGGTCGATGACCGACAGCACCACGCGGCGTTCGAGCTCGCGCATGGCGGGCTCGCCCAGCTCGGCCTCGCGAGCCGCGTAGGCGACCTTCGCATCGGAGAGGATCTCCTTGGTGAGGAACTCCTCGGTGACCTTGCCGCGCGCGCCGGCCTCGGTGAGCAGCTCGTCGATCGTGATGCCGACCGGGTAGAGCGTCTTCAGCTCGGTCCAGAGCGCCTCGAAGTCCCAGTCGTCGGAGTGGCCCTCGGCGGTGTGCGCCTCGATCACCTCGGTGATGACGTCTTCGAGGAAGTGCGTGACCCGGTCCTGCAGGTCGTCGCCCTCGAGGATGTGACGGCGGTCACCGTAGATGGCCTCGCGCTGGCGGTTGAGGACGTCGTCGTACTTGAGCACGTTCTTGCGAATCTCGGCGTTGCGCCCCTCGACCTGCGACTGCGCGCTGCGGATGGCGCGGCTGACGACCTTCGACTCGATAGCCAGATCGTCGGGCACGTTTCCGCGACCCATGAGAGCCTCGGCCGCACCGCTGTTGAACAGCCGCATGAGGTCATCCTGAAGCGACAGGTAGAAACGGCTCTCGCCGGGGTCGCCCTGCCGACCGGAACGACCGCGCAGCTGGTTGTCGATGCGGCGCGACTCGTGGCGCTCGGTGCCGAGCACGTAGAGCCCGCCGACCGCGACGACGCGCTCGGCCTCCTCGTTGACGTCCTTCTTCACGGCGGCGAACACGTCGTCCCATGCGGCCTCGTACTCGTCTGGCGTGTCGATGGGGCTCAGGCCCTTGTTGTTCATCTGCGCGACTGCGAGGAACTCGGCGTTGCCACCGAGCATGACGTCGGTGCCACGGCCGGCCATGTTGGTGGCGACCGTGACAGCGCCGAGGCGGCCGGCCTGGGCGATGATGGATGCTTCACGGGCGTGGTTCTTGGCGTTGAGCACCTCGTGCTTGACGCCGCGCTTCGCGAGCATCTTGGAGAGCAGCTCGCTCTTCTCGACGCTCGTCGTTCCGACGAGCACGGGCTGGCCGGTCTCGTGGCGGCCGACGATGTCGGCGACGACCTGCTCGAACTTCGACTGCTCGTTCTTGTAGATCAGGTCGCTCTGGTCTTTGCGCAGCATCGGCTTGTTGGTGGGGATGGGCACCACGCCGAGCTTGTAGGTAGCCATGAACTCGGCGGCCTCGGTCTCGGCGGTACCCGTCATGCCCGACAGCTTCTTGTACAGCCGGAAGTAGTTCTGCAGGGTGACGGTAGCGAGAGTCTGGTTCTCCGCCTTGACCGCGACACCCTCCTTGGCCTCGATCGCCTGGTGGATGCCCTCGTTGTAGCGGCGCCCCATGAGGATGCGGCCGGTGTGCTCGTCGACGATGAGAACCTCGCCGTTCATCACGACGTAGTCCTTGTCCTTCTTGAACAGCGCCTTGGCCTTGATCGAGTTGTTGAGGAAGGAGATGAGGGGGGTGTTCGCCGACTCGTAGAGGTTGTCGATGCCGAGATAGTCTTCGACCTTCTCGATACCGGGCTCGAGCACACCCACGGTGCGCTTCTTCTCGTCGACCTCGAAATCGACGTCGGGGATGAGCTTGTTGGCGAGCCCCGCGAACTCGGTGAACCAGCGGTTGGCCTCACCGGATGCCGGGCCGGAGATGATGAGCGGGGTGCGTGCCTCGTCGATGAGGATGGAGTCGACCTCGTCGACCACGGCGTAGAAGTGGCCGCGCTGCACCATGTCCTGTGCCTGCCAGGCCATGTTGTCGCGGAGGTAGTCGAAGCCGAACTCGTTGTTCGTGCCGTACGTGACGTCGGCCATGTACTGCTGGCGGCGCTCGGCCGGGCTCTGCCCCGAGAGGATGACGCCGGTCGACATGCCGAGGGCACGGAACACCCGTCCCATGAGCTCCGACTGGTAGCTCGCGAGGTAGTCGTTGACCGTGATGACGTGCACGCCGCGGCTGGCGATGGCGTTGAGGTAGGCGGGAAGCGTGGCGACAAGGGTCTTGCCCTCGCCGGTCTTCATCTCGGCGATGTTGCCGAGGTGCAGTGCGGCACCGCCCATGAGCTGCACATCGAAGTGCCGCATGCCGAGGGTGCGCTTGGCCGCCTCGCGCACCGCGGCGAAGGCCTCAGGCAGCAAGTCGTCGAGCGACTCTCCGTTGCCGTAACGCTCGCGCAGCTCCACGGTCTCGTTCTTGAGCTCATCGTCGGTGAGCTGGGTGAAGTCGTCTTCCAGGTGGTTGACGGCTTCGGCGTAGTGCTTGAGGCGACGAAGGAGACGACCCTCACCTACGCGAAGTGCGCGTTCGAGAACGTTGGCCACGACTTACTCCAAAGGTTGTTGAGCGCGGGTTCTTCCGCGCGCGGGAGGGCCTGCATTACGCAGGAGCACCCGCCGTTACCGGCTCGTAATGGTAGCAAGCCTACCCAGCCAGACGCTGTGCCCTGTCTGGGTGGGCAGGCCTGCCACATGGTTACGCTTCCGGCGCATCGCCCGGGGCGTCGGGTCAGCGCGCGACGCTGAGCTTCGCCCCCAGGTCGGCGGTGCCGGCGACGTCCGCACCCGCTTCCGCCTCGTCGAGCCCGATGACTCCGTAGTCCCAGCCCTTGCGGCGGTAGACGACGCTCGGCCGGTGGGTCTCGTCGTCGACGAAGAGGTAGAAGTCGTGACCGACGAGCTCCATCTGGTAGAGCGCGTCGTCGACCGACATGGGTGCCGCCGCGAAGACCTTCTTGCGGATCACGACGGGGCAGTACGGCTCGTCTGCATCATCCGCCGCCTCGGCGTCGACGTCGATCACGGGAACCGCGCCGGTGCGCACGCTCTCGAGCACCTGGGGTGCGGCGGGGGTGATATCTACGACGCTGAATCCATCACTCGAGGCCTCGCGCAGTGACGTCGGGCGGTGCTGCCCGCGGTGCACCTTCTTGCGATCCTTGGCTTGGCGTATCCGCTCCACGAGTTTGGCCATGGCGAGGTCGAAGGCCGCGTACTTGTCGGTGCCATCCGACTCGGCCCGCACGAGCGGTCCCGGTCCGATCAGGGTGAGTTCGACCCGGTCATCACCGGCCGCCCCCCTGGTCTCGTGATGACGCGTGACCTTGATCTCGAAGGCGATCGCCTTCGCTGCAAGGTGGGCGACTTTGTCTGCCTTTTCCGTTGCGTACTCGCGGAAGCGATCCGTAACGCCAACATTGCGTCCGGTGATGGAAATTTCCATGTGCGACCTCCCAGCCCTAATGGCGCCGCCCGATTCTCCAGGCTTGAACTTCTTCGCGCCTTTTCGCCAACCGTAGTCGCCAAGTGCGGCAATGTCACGAAGCGGTCACGAGAGTCTCCTCACGAGTCGAGAGACCCTTCACTCGCGTGTGAGATCCTCCGCGGCGTGTGCGCGAGTGTCGCCGCGGCGACCACCTCGCCGCCCGCCGCACGCACCGCGCGGGCCGCCTCGAGCAGCGTCGCGCCGGTCGTCGAGACGTCGTCGACCAGCACGAAACGCCCTCCGGTGAGCGGATGAATCGCCCGCAGATACCCGTCGCGGTTGGTCGCACGCGCCTGCGCGCCTAGCGACTTCTGCTGCCGTGACGGGCGGGTGGTCGTGAGCTGCCGGGGCGCCCGCACGCCGGCGCCTCGGAGCAGCAGCGCCACGGGATCGTAGCCCCGCCGCCGGAGCGCCGCCCGCGAAGACGGCACCCCGAGCGGCTGAACGCTGCGCGGTGCCGCGGCCCTCAGGGCGGCACGGAGGGGCACAGCAAGGCGCCGAGCGACATCCGTTCTGCCATGCTCCTTGAGCTGCAGGATGGCGCTCCTGACGGCGCCGTCGTACTCGAGGGCCGAGACGACGGGAGTACCGTCGTCGAGGCGGCGAGTCACGGGGCGCGCAACGATCGCAACCGCGCATGACGGGCAGAGTGAACGGTCTGCCGCCCCGCAGCCCGCGCAGTCGACGGGCAGCAGGACGGCGAGCGCATCGAGCACGGCGTCGGGGAGGTTCATTTCTCAACGATGCCGCCCAGCGCCGCCGGGTGGTTGCAGCCCGGTCGATCGGCGTAGAACACCCGCCGCTGCCCGCCTGTGGAGGAGCGAGCAGGGAGGCAACCAACCGCCCCTCAAGCGCCGCCGGAACAGCCGGACCCCGCCCCGCTGGTCGGCAGGCCCACCGACGAGGCCCGCCCCTATTGCTGCGTCGCGAGCACCGTCGCCGTGATGTCGGTCATCTGCCAGCTGGTGCCGCGCGGGAAGAACACCTCGCCATCCCCATTGAGCACACGCAGGCCGTCGCTTCCGCCGTTGCCGCCCACGATGGTCACGCCGTCGTCGAGCTGCCCGAGCGCGGAGCTCGGACCACCGATCTCCAACACGGTGACGAGCGTCTCTTCGTCGGTCGCCGCGAGCGTCGCGACGGTGCGGTTGTCGACCCAGGTCGCCGCGAGCGGGCTCGCCGACCCGACCTGAAGGATGAAGGGCTCGCCGAGCCCGACGGGCACGCCGTCCTGGCGCACGATGCCCGACACGATGAGCTGCGGCCCGCCGGAGGTGAGGAGGTAGGTGAGGAGCCGCGTGCCGTCGCGCGAAACCGCGATCGAGATCACCCGGCCGTCTACGGGCAGGGTGGATGTGACGTCATGCCCCTTGCCGTCGAGGCCGAACACCCGAAGGGCTGCCGCGCTCGCGGCGGGAACCGACCAGACGAAGCCGGAGTTGTCGATCGACGGTGCCACGAGGCCGGGCCGATCATCGACGAGCAGCGCGGGAGCCGCACCCGCGCGCACGATGAACACGCCCTGGTTGCCGCCCAACACCGCCGCCTCCGTCTTGTTGCGTGCGAGCGTGACCGCCGTGGCGCCGAGCGCGACGATCTTGGCGCTGATGGTGCCGACCGGGTTGATGTCGCCGGCGGCCGCGAAACCGAATCCGTCCTCGCTCAGCACGAGGGGCGCCGTCTCGACCGACGGGTTGACGACCGCGGCGGCCACCCCGGTGTCGGCGACCTCGAGCGGGATGCCGCCCACGGTGATGTTGACGCTCGACACGGCGGCGAGGCTCGATGAGAGCTGCTGGCGCATCTGTTCACGCTCGACCGCCGTCGCGGCCCGCGCCTCGTCGGAGAGGTCGACGGTCGCTGCTCCCGAGGAGATGTCGACGAGCCCGTCGCCGAGACGCGTGCCAGCCGGGAAGGCGGAGACCAGCACGCCGCCGCTCAACCACGCCGACTGACCGTTGAGCAGCGACGCGACGATGCGGTTGGGCGTGCTCGATCGCGTCGGGAACCAGCGCACGTCGGGCACGAGGAACGAGTTGGTCGGGTCGAAGAAGTACAGCGGATACTCGCCGAACACCTGCGGGAAGTTGTTCTGCGAGAGCACGATGCCGGGCGGCGCCTGGCTGATGCGCCACTGCTTGCCCTCCTGCACGAAGGAGAACTGCAGGCTCGCGCTCGCGGGCGCCGACTCGCGGTACCGACCGTCGGAGTCGACCGACGCCGATGTCGACAGCGAGTAGGTGAGCTGTGTCTCGGAGTCGCGACGCACCGTGCCCGCCCCCGAACGCACGGTGGTCGTGGCGTCCGGGTCCCACTTGCCGACGAAGTTCTCGGCGAGGAACTGGCGGGCGACGGCGTAGTCGCTCTGCGGGTTGGTTGCGGCCGCGATGAAGTCGGCGAGGATCTCCTCCTGCGACGAGTCGTCGCGCGGCCCCTGCGGAGCGAAACCGATGACGGGATCCACCTCGTCGTTCACGACGTTGCCCGCCGTGACCGCTCCCTCAGTGGGGATGCCCGCGCACGCGGCGAGCGAGACCGCGAGGGCGATCAGCATGGCGAGTCCGGACAGCCGGCGTGACCTCGATCGATCAGACATCCGCGTCCTCCTTCGTGGTCGGGTCGCGCGGGGGCAGCTCCAGCGGCGACTCGGTGACGAGCCCCCCTCGCGTGCGCGGCAGCGTCAGCCGGAAGCATGAGCCCTCGCCGGGAGCAGACCAGACCTCGAGCCAGCCGCCGTGCAGCGCGGCGTCTTCGAGCGAGATCGCGAGGCCGAGGCCCGTGCCGCCCGTCGACCGCTGCCGCGACGGGTCGGCTCGCCAGAAGCGGTCGAACACGCGCTCCATCGCGGCGGGCGACATCCCGACGCCGTAATCCCGCACCGCGATGGCGACCGACGTCTGGTTGCTGTCGACGTAGACGACGATCGGCTTGCCCTCGCCGTGGTCGATGGCGTTGGCGAGCAGGTTCTGCAGGATGCGGCGGATGCGGCGGGCGTCGACGTCGGCCTGGAAGTAGCCGCCCGGGGCCTCGAGCCGCAGCTCGGTGCCCTTCGACTGCGACAAGGTCTGCACCGCCTCCACGGCGTCTTCGACGAGCCGCACGAGGTTCGTCGGCTCGACCTCCATATCGACGGCGCCGGCGTCGTACCGGCTCATCTCCAGCAGGTCGGCGAGCAGCAGCTCGAAGCGCTCCACCTGGGTGTGCAGCAGCTCGGTCGTGCGCGCGGTCGCGGGAGGGAAGGTGTCGCGCTGGTCGTAGAGCACGTCGCCGGCGAGGCGGATGGTGGTGAGGGGGGTGCGCAGTTCGTGCGAGACGTCGGAGACGAACCGTTGCTGCACCTGCGACAGGGCGGCGAGCGCCGTGATCTGGCGCTGGAGGCTCGTCGCCATGCCGTTGAACGACCGGGCGAGGGTCGCGATGACGTCGTCGCCCTTCTCGGGGATTCGCACCTCGAGCTGCCCCGCGGCGAGCTTCTCGCTCGTCTCGGCGGCGAGTCGCACCGGCGCGACGATGAGGCGCACGACGATGTAGGTGACCGCACCGATGAGCAGCACGAGGAACGCGAGTCCCAACCACAGGGCGCCCTGCACGAACGACAGCGTCTCCTGCGTGTCGCTCAGGTTGTAGACGAGGTACATCTCGTACTGCCCAGAGGTGGGGATGTCGAGTACCGACCCCACCACGACGGCCGGATCCTCGCCGCCATCAGCGTTGGCGATCGTGATGGACTGCCAGTAGAGCCGCCGGTCGTCGGATGCCTGGACGCGGGAGCGCAGGTCGTCCGAAACCGCGGAGGTGAGGTCGAACCCCTGGCTGACGAGGTCGACGGGGAGGCGTGGGCCGGTCTGGCCGGGCGTGCGCAGGATGGCGATGTAGGTGCCGGCGGGAGTCGTCGCCGACTGGAGCGCCGCCTGCGATGCGGTACCCATGACGCTCTCGAGGTCGAGCCCGGCCGACTGCTGGGCGGCGTCGAAGCGGTTCTGGGCGGCGACGTTCGACCGCTCGGACGCGGAGAGGGCCTGCTCGAGGCGTGAGTCGAAGAGGTAGCTGTTGATGCTGTACGACATGGAGAAGCCGATGATGCCGACGGCGACGGCCGACATCCCGACCGAGATGGCAACGGTGCGCACCTGCAGTGACGAGCGCCACACCCCCGCGAGGCGCGCCATCCACACTCGCCAGGCGAAGTCTCGCATGTGTTATCCCGGGCTACCGGCGCGGTAGCCGACGCCGCGGACGGTCATGACGATCCTCGGGTTGTCGGGGTCGAGCTCGACCTTGGCGCGCAGACGCTGCACGTGCACGTTCACGAGCCGCGTGTCGGCCTTGTAGTGATAGCCCCAGACCTGCTCGAGCAGCATCTCGCGCGTGAAGACCTGCTGCGGCTTGAGTGCCAGCGCGAGCAGCAGCTCGAACTCGAGCGGCGTCAGGTTGATCTTGTCGGTTCCCCGCAGCACCTCGTGGCCCGCGACGTCGAGCACGATGTCGCCGACGGCGAGGGTGCCCGTCGGTGTCTCCGGGCTGGGACGCAGGCGGGTGCGGATGCGGGCGACGAGCTCCTTGGGGTTGAACGGTTTGACGACGTAGTCGTCGGCTCCGCTCTCGAGCCCCTTGACGACATCCGCGGTGTCGCTCTTCGCCGTGAGCATGATGATGGGCACGCCCGACTCCTCGCGGATACGGGAGCACACCTCGATGCCGTCCATGCCGGGGAGCATGAGGTCGAGCAGCACGAGATCGGGAGAGAAGGCGCGAAAGGCGTCGAGCGCCTCGGAGCCGTCGGCGCAGAAAGAGATCTCGAAGCCCTCGGCGCGCAGGACGATTCCGATCATCTCCGCAAGCGCTGTGTCGTCGTCGACAACTAGAATTTTGGCGTTCATAGCCCTCACCGTTTGTGGTCCGGCATTCGGGTAAATGCTGGAGCTTTCGCACAAGAGTAGTCGAGTGTGCCAGCATAAATATTGCGCTCATGTTCGAGACGCAAGGGAAGAGGCGCTCGCACGTGACCGACAACAACGACTGGCAGCCACCGAGCGGCGTTCCCGTGCCTCCCGAGGCCCCCCAGTACGCGGCGTCGCCCTTCCCCCCGTCGACCGGCGGACAACAGCCGGGCTGGACGCCGCCACCCAAGCCCGGGCTCATCCCGCTCCGGCCGCTCGGTTTCGGCACCCTCCTCGGAGCCTCCTTCCAGGTCATCCGCCGCAACCCGCGTGCGACGTTCGGCATCTCACTGCTCCTGAACGGCGGCGTGACCCTCCTCTTCGTCGCGGTGATCGGCGGCGTCGTCGCGTTCGCCTTCGGCCGCGTGAACAGCGCCACGCACGACAGCGCCGACGAGATCCTCGCCGGCTCGATCGGCGCGGTCGTCGTCGCCTCGCTCGTTCCTCTGGCGCTCTCGGTGCTGGTCGGCGCGATCCTGCAGGGGATCATCGCGCTCGAGGTCTCGCGTGGCACGATCGGCGAGAAGCTGACGGTGCGGGGGCTCTGGCGGCTCGCGAAGGGCCGGATCGGTGCGCTCGTCGGCTGGTCGGCGATCGCCACGGTCGCGGTGGTGATCGTGATCGTCGTGTTCTCGGTCGTCATCGGGCTGATCATCGCCCTCGGCGGAGCCGCGGGTCTCGTCATCGGCATTCTGCTCGGCATCGCCGTGGGCCTCGCATCGGCCGCGCTCTGGTTCTGGCTGACCACCAAGCTCTCGCTCATTCCGAGCGTGCTGCTGCTCGAGCGGGCATCGCTGCGGGAGGCCATCCGCCGGTCGTGGTCGCTCACCAACGGGTACTTCTGGCGCACCCTCGGCACGCAGCTGCTCGTGAGCGTCGTGGTGCAGGTGGCCGCCCAGGTCGTGACGACGCCCGTATCGCTGCTGCTCGGCATCGGCGGGGCGCTGCTCAACCCCAACTCCGACGACGGGGCGGCCATCGCGCTCCTCGTCGGCACCTACATCCTCACCGGCATCATCAGCCTCGTCTTCAGCTCCCTCGCCACCGTGACGTCGGCGGCAGTCAACGCCCTCATCTACATCGACATCCGCATGCGCAAGGAGGGACTCGACCTGGACTTGGCGCGATTCGTCGAGGCCCGGCAGGTTGGAGACGTCGGCGTCGGCAACCCGTACCTGCCCGCAGCCGCGACGTCCGACGGCACCACCTATCCCGCTCCCCCGAACGATTCGCCCTGGGCGTGAGTGCCGTCGCGGGAGCGCTCGCGAGTGTCGCGGCGTTGGCCGCGCACGTGCCGATCGACCCGGATTCGCAGGAGGCACGCCAGTGGCTCGTCGACGAGCTCTCGAAGCCCGAATACCGCGCCGCCCAACCCACGTGGTTCGACCTGCTCGCGTCCGCCATCTCCGACTGGCTCTCCTCGCTCACGACGAGCGCGGGCGGGGGACCTCCCGGGATCGGCACGCTCGTCGTGGTCCTGATCGTCGCCATCCTGCTCGTGGTCGCCTTCCTCGTGTTCGGGCTACCCCGCCTCAACCGCCGCAGCACGGTCGGCGGCGTGCTCTTCGGCGACGACGACACGCGGGATGCCGCCGCCATGCGGGCCGCCGCCCGGCTCGCCGCGGCCGACGGCGAGTACTCCCGTGCGATCGCCGAGATGTTCCGGGCCATCGCCCGCGGCCTCGCGGAACGCACGGTGGTGAGCACCATGCCCGGCACCACGGCGCACGACTTCGCACTCCGCGCTGCCGGCGCCTTCCCCGCGTCGGCTGCGCCACTCGCCGAGGCCGCCTCGGCGTTCGACGACGTGCGCTACCTCGGTCGCGACGGATCGCGCGAGCAGTACGAGCGGGTGGCAGCGCTCGAGGCCGAGCTGCGCACCGCCCGCCCCATCCTCGAACCGGTGGGCCGATGACCGCGACCACGACGCCACAGCGCGTGATGACGGCGAGCGCGACGACGGTGTTGCGCCGGTCGGTCTTCTGGGTCGCGGCCACCGTGTTCGCGATCCTCGTGGCGGTCATCGGGCTGGCCTTCGCCGGGTCGCTGTCCTCCGGGGCGGCGTTGTCGCCCGAGAACCCGGCACCGGCGGGCTCTCGGGCGATCGCCGAGGTGCTCCGCCAGCAGGGTGTGAGGGTGGAGGCGACCTCCACTCTCGACGACGCCGAGGATGCGATCGGCGACCCGTCCGCCACGACGCTGCTCTACTACGACCCCGACGGCATCCTCGACGCCGGGCAACGCGCGGAGGTGTACGGGCTCGCCGACACGGTCATCGTGGTCGACCCCGCGTTCGAGCAGCTGGTCGACCTCTCCCCCGACATCGCCCAGGCCGGCGCGGTCGACGGCGAGCTCGACGACGACTGCTCCCTCGACGCGGCGGACAACGCCGGATCGATCACGGGCGCCGGCTTCGGCTACCGGTACACGGGCGCAGACAGCGCCGTCCGCTGCTTCGGCAGCGGTGACGGGGTCTACTCGGTCGTGCAGGTCGAGCGCGACGGCGGCACGGCCACGGTCGTCGGAGCCACGAGCGCACTCAGCAACGAGTCGGTCGACGAGCGGGGCAACGCCGCGTTCGCGCTCACGCTCCTGGGGCGTCATCCGACCCTCGTCTGGTACCTCCCGTCGGCCGCCGATCTGGTCACCGAGGGCGCGCCGACCATCGGCCAACTGAGCCCCGACTGGGTGCTGCCCGCGGTCGCCCTGGTCGCGTTGACCGCCCTCGCCGCCGCGGTGTGGCGTGGCCGCCGCTTCGGACCGCTCATCGTCGAGAACCTGCCGGTGACGGTGCGCGCGAACGAGACCATGCAGGGAAGGGCGCGGCTCTACGAGAGCTCGTCGGCGCGGCTGCGCGCGCTCGACGCCCTGCGCATCGGCGCCGTCGAGCGCATCGCCCTCGTGTGCGGGCTGCCGCGCGTGGCGACCGTCGACGACGTCATCGCCGCGGCGAGCGCAGTGACGGGTCGCTCCGAACCGGAGGTGCGCCGCGTGCTCGTCGACGCCCGCCCCGCCAACGACCGCGACCTCGTCGCGCTCTCCGACGACCTGCTCGTGCTCGAGCGGGCCGTCGTCATCGCCGTCACCCCCGCCTAGAGCCACTTACCCTATGACCGTTGCACCGAAGGAAGAGAGCACAGCAGGAATGGAACCGACTGTTCAGATGAGCGAGTCCGAGCTCCGCGCGGCATTCGTGCGGGTGCGCGACGAGGTCGGCAAGGCGGTGGTCGGCCAGGACGCCGCGGTCACCGGACTCATGATCGCGCTGCTCGCCGGCGGACACGTGCTGCTCGAGGGTGTGCCCGGTGTCGCCAAGACCCTGCTGGTGCGCACACTGAGCCGCACCCTCCAGCTCGACACCAAGCGCGTGCAATTCACGCCCGACCTCATGCCCGGCGATGTCACCGGCTCGCTCGTCTACGACACCAAGCTGAGCGAGTTCGAGTTTCGCGCGGGGCCCGTCTTCACCAACATCCTGTTGGCGGATGAGATCAACCGCACTCCCCCGAAGACCCAGTCGGCGTTGCTGGAGGCGATGGAGGAGCGCCAGGTCTCGGTCGACGGCGAGAGCCGGCTGCTGCCCGTGCCGTTCATGGTCGCGGCGACGATGAACCCGATCGAGTACGAGGGCACCTACACCCTGCCCGAGGCACAGCTCGACCGCTTCATGCTCAAGCTCGTGCTCGACCTGCCGGAGCGCGCGACGGAGGTCGAGGTGATGCGTCGCCACGTCGCCGGATTCAACGCGCGTGATCTCGCGACCGCCGGCGTGACCGCTGTTCTCGACGCCGACGAGCTGGGGCAGGCGCAGGCATCCGTCGCCCGCGTCGGTGCGAGCGCCGACGTCATCGGCTATGCGGTCGACCTCTCGAGGGCCACACGGCAGAGCCCGTCGGTCAGGCTCGGCGTGAGCCCCCGCGGCACCACGGCGCTGCTGTCGGCGGCCAAGGCGTGGGCCTGGCTCGGCGGGTCGAGCGCCATCACGCCCGACCACGTGCAGGCGATGGCGCTGCCCGTGATGCGGCACCGGCTGCAGCTGCGACCGGAGGCGGAGCTCGAAGGGGTATCGCCCGACGCCATCCTCCGATCGATCCTGCAGCAGGTGCAGGTTCCCATCTGATGGCGATCACCGGCTGGTTCGTCTCGCTGCTCGCGATCGGCGTCGTGCCGATCGTGCTGCTCGACGACCCTGCCGCCCTCTGGGTGTGGATCGCTTTCGTCGTGGTGCTCGGCGCCGTCGACCTCGCCGTCGCCGCGTCTCCCCGGCGCGTGCTGTTGGAGCGCAGGCTTCCCGGACCGGTGCGACTCGGCGAGACGGTGGAGACCACGCTGTACCTCACCAATCCGGGCGGGCGGCGGCTGCGCGCGATCATGCGCGATGGCTGGCCGCCGTCGGCAGCGGCGTCCCCGTCCCGCCACCGCCTCGACGTGCCCGCCGGCGAGCGGCGCGCCGTCACGACGCTGCTCACCCCGTTCCGGCGCGGGGAGCGCCGGGCCGCGCACGTCACGATCCGGTCGTTCGGCCCGCTGCGTCTGGTCGCCCGCCAGGCGTCGATCGCTGTGTCGGGGTCGATCAGCGTGCTGCCGCCGTTCAACTCCCGCAAGCACCTGCCGTCGCGGCTTGCGCGGCTGCGCGAGCTCGACGGCGCGACGAGCGTCATGGTCCGAGGGCCCGGCACCGAGTTCGACAGCCTGCGCGACTACGTGCGTGGCGACGACGTGCGCTCCATCGACTGGCGCGCTACGGCGCGGCGGGGCGACCCGTCCACCGGCTCGGGCAGCAAGCTCGTGGTGCGCACGTGGCGGCCGGAGCGTGACCGTCGAGTGGTCATCGTGGTCGACAGCGGCCGCACGTCCGCAGCCCGAATCGAGAACGAGCCGCGCTTAGACACCGCGTTCGAGTCGGCGCTCCTGCTCGCCGCGCTCGCGTCACGGGCCGGCGACCGCGTCGACCTCGTCGTCTACGACCGGCGCGCGCGCGGCCGCGTCCAGGGCGCGAGCGGACCGGAACTGCTGAACCGGATGGTCACGGCGATGGCGCCGATCGAGCCGGAACTGATCGAGATGGACTGGAGCGCCGTGCCGGGCCTCGTGCGCTCCGTCACCTCCCAGCACTCGCTCGTCGTGCTCGCCACGTCGATCGACGCGCCGGGCGCCGCTCGCGGACTCCTCTCCGTGCTCCCCCAACTGGCGCACCGACACACCGTGCTCGTGTCATCCGTCGTCGACCCGTCCGTCGTCGCCGTGACGCGGGAGCGCGCGAATCGTGCGGAGGTCTACCGGGCGGCGGCGGGCGAGCGCGCGCTGCTCGACGTCGCGCGGGTGTCCGCCGCCATCCGCCAGCTCGGGGCGGAGGTCGTCACGGCATCGCCCGCCGACCTGCCGCCCGCCCTGGCCGACCGCTACATCGCGCTGAAGGCGGCCGGGCGGCTGTAGGTCACGCGGTCCGAGTAGGCCCTCCGCGGCCGTATCGAAACCGGACGGTGCGCGAACACCGGTTTCGATACGGGCCGGCGACGGCCCTGCTCAACCAGCCGGCGGGCTACTCCGCTACGCCCACGTACTCCGCCGACTCGTTCGGCGTCTCGACCGACGATGCGAGGGCGGCGCGCAGGGCGGCGCCCAGCGTCGCATCCACGCTCGTCCAGTACTGGATGGCGCGCTCGCGGATCTCGGGAATCGTCGTTCCGCCGACCGCACCCGTGATGGTCTGGAGGAAGCGCGCCTTGGCGGCCTCGTCGAACACGTCTCGGTACAGCGTTCCGGCCTGGCCGAAGTCGGAGTCCTCGGCGTGCAGGGTCGCCGCGGCGCGCACCAGCTCGCCGTCCGACTCCCAGCTGCCGGCTCCGGCCTTCGCCGGGTCGGCCACGGGGCCGCCGAAGGAGTTCGGCGCGTACACCGGCGCGGACGCGGGCTTGTAGCCGTGGCGCGCGGAGCCGTCCTGCGAGTAGTTGTGCACCGGAGATTTCGGCGCGTTCACCGGCAGCTCGTTGTAGTTGGTGCCGACGCGGTAGCGCTGCGCGTCGGGGTAGGAGAACACGCGCGCCATGAGCATCTTGTCGGGGCTGATGTCGATGCCGGGAACGGTGTTGGCGGGCGAGAACGCGGCCTGCTCGATCTGGGCGAAGAAGTTCTCCGGGTTGCGGTTGAGCGTGTGGGTGCCGACCTTGATGAGCGGGTAGTCACCGTGCGGCCAGACCTTCGTGAGGTCGAACGGGTTGAACCGGTACGTCTTCGCGTCGTCGTACGGCATGACCTGCACGTGCACGTCCCACGACGGGAAGTCGCCGCGCTCGATCGCCTCGTAGAGGTCGCGTCGGTAGTAGTCGGCGTCGGCACCCGCGATGATCTCGGCCTCCGCGCCCTCCATCTCGACGTTGCCCTGGTTCGAGGTGAAGTGGTACTTCACCCAGAAGCGCTCGCCGGCCGCGTTGATCCACTGGTAGGTGTGCGAGCCGAAGCCCGGCATCTCGCGCCATGAGCGCGGCAGCCCGCGGTCGCCCATGAGGTACGTCACCTGGTGGGCCGACTCCGGGGAGAGCGTCCAGAAGTCCCACTGCATGTCGGCGTTGCGCAGTCCCGAGCCGGGAAGGCGCTTCTGCGAGTGGATGAAGTCGGGAAACTTGATGCCGTCACGGATGAAGAACACGGGGGTGTTGTTGCCGACGATGTCGTAGTTGCCCTCGCTGGTGTAGAACTTCACCGAGAAGCCACGCACGTCGCGCCAGGTGTCCGGGGAGCCCTGCTCGCCCGCGACGCTCGAGAAGCGCTGCAGGGTCTCGGTCGTCGCGCCCGGCTGGAACACCGCGGCACGGGTGTAGGCCGAGACATCACCGGTCACGACGAACTCGCCGAACGCTCCGCCGCCCTTCGCGTGCACGATGCGCTCCGGGATGCGCTCTCGGTTGAACTGCGCAAGCTTCTCGACGAGGTAGCGGTCATGGAGAGCGGTGACGCCGTCGGGGCCGGCCGTCTGGGAGTGGGCGTCGCTGGCGACAGCGGAGCCCGTCTGGCTGGTCGTGTAGTTGTCGGTCATGGTTCTCCTTGGGATGGTGCGTCGGTACGGTACGGAATCAGAGGCTTTGGCACGCCGCGCAGAGACCCCAGAAGGTGACCTCCGCCGTCGCAAGGGTGAACCCGGCGGTGTCGGATGGCGCGAGGCACGGGGCGTGGCCGACGACGCAGTCGACGTCGGCGACGGCACCGCATGACGTGCACACGATGTGGTGGTGGTTGTCACCGATCCTCAGCTCGTAGCGCGCGGGCGAGTTCGCGGGCTCTATGCGGCGCAGCAGCCCCGCGACGGTGAGGTCGGCGAGCACGTTGTGCACCGACTGGATCGAGGTGCGGGCATCGGCCGCGACGAGCGTGCGGTGCAGGGAGACGGCGTCGCTGTGCGGCGACCGCTCGAGCACGTGCAGCAACGCGAGGCGACCGCCCGTGACACGGAGGCCCGCCTCGCGCAACCGGTGTTCGAAGCTCGCGTGCATCCGTCCACCCTACGGCCTATCATGAATTACTCAAAATAAGGCGCGCCGGCGTCACCCCGCGATGAGCTGTTTCGCGCCCGCTTCGAACTCGTCGAGGTCGCCCGTCTCCCCCGATCGGAACGCGCGCCGCCCCTGCACCCACTGGTAGGCGAGGAAGGCGGTCAGCGCGACGCTGCCGATGCCGATCTTGACGGGCCACGGCCAATCCTGCCGCGTCACGTTTCCCTCGATGAGGCCTGAGACGAGAAGCGACAGGATGAGTCCTACCGCGACGGTGAAGAGGGCGCGGCCATCCTCGGCGAGCGCTCGACCGCGCGTTCGAGCGCCGGGGGCGATCCACGCCCACGCGATCCGCATGCCCGCCGCACCGGCCACGAAGATGGAGTAGAGCTCGAGCTGCCCGTGCGGGGCGATGTAGAGGAAGAAGACGTCGAGGCGGTCGTACTCCTGCATGATCGCGGCCGTCATGCCGAGCTGCTGCGCGTTGCTGAACATGATGTACGGCGCGTACACCCCGAGGATCCCGAAGGCCACCGACTGGGTCGCGATCCACGCATTGTTCGTCCAGACGAAGCTCGTGAAGGCGCTCCCGGAGTTGTCGGAGTAGTAGTTCACGAAGTCCTCCTTCGCGTACTTCTCGAGCGCGCTCGCGTCCCCCATGGTCGCCAGCACCTCCGGGTTCGACGACGCCCACGCCCCGTAGACGGCCGCGATGGCAAGACTCGCGACGGTCATGGCGAGGCAGAGCCAGCGGATGCGGTAGAGCGCAGCCGGCAGTTGCAGCACGAAGAAGCTCACGAGCTGGCCGACCACGTTGCCCGAGACGCCCGTGAAACGCAGCCGCGCTCGAGAGAGGTAGAGCGAGAGACGGTCGCCCTGCGGCGACTGCCCCGCCGTCGTCTTCATCGCCGACAGCTGGCTCGCACCCGACTGGTAGCGGTCGATGAGCTCGTCGGCCTCCGCACCGGAGATGCGCCGCTTCTTGCCGAGCTGGGCAAGGCGATCCCATTCTTCGCGGTGTGCGGCGGCGTAGGCGTCGAGGTCCATCTGCTTAAATGATGGCATGCCGCGACTCCCCGCGATCGACCAGTCCTCATACTCCGAGCTGGACGACGAGATCGTCACGGGCGAGGCGGTCGCGCTCGACCTGCGTCCGTCGAGCTTCGTGCTGCGGGCGGCCGGCGCGCTCGTCGACTTCGTCGCCTACCTCGGCTTCTACCTGGTGCTCGTGCTGCTCGTCATCCCGATCCTGGTCGACAACTTCCAGCTCGGAGACGCGGTGATCGCGGCCGTGGCGGTCGCCATGCTCGTGCTCGCGATCGTCGTCGCCCCCATCGCCGTCGAGACGCTCAGCCACGGCAAGTCGCTCGGCAAGCTCGTGATCGGGGCCCGCATCGTGCGCGACGACGGCGGTGCGATCGGCTTCCGCCACGCGTTCATCCGGGCCCTGCTCGGTGTCATCGAGATCTTCATGAGCCTCGGTGGCATCGCGGTGATCACCTCCCTGCTCAACGAGCGGTCGAAACGGCTCGGCGACCTCGTCGCCGGCACGTTCAGCCAGCACGAGCGGGTCTCGCTCACCGACAAGCCGGTGTACGGCGTTCCCGAGCAGCTCGCGCAGTGGGCGCTCACCGTCGACGTGGCGAGAATGCCCGACCGCCTCTCGCGCCGCATCGCGCAGTTCCTCGCGCAGGCGCCGCGTCTCACGCCCGAGACACGACACCGCCTGAGCCGCGAACTGGCCGTCGAGGCCTCACCCTACGTCTCACCGCTGCCCACGATCGAGGCGGAGCTGTTCCTCGCCGGGGTCGCCGCGGTGCGCCGCGAGCGCGAGCTCACCGCGCTCCGACTCGAGGCGAGCGGACTCGAACGGCTCGCACCGGTGCTCGGCGGACTCCCGAACGGTTTCCCCGACCGATAAGCGAGCCTAGTAACGGTAGTGGTTGACCTTGTACGGACCGTCGACGCTCACGCCGATGTACGCGGCCTGCTCGTCGGTGAGGCGGGTGAGCTTCACTCCGAGCGCGTCGAGGTGCAGTCGCGCGACCTTCTCATCGAGGTGCTTCGGCAGCACGTGCACGTCGACGTCGTAGTCTGCGCCACGCACCCACAGCTCGATCTGCGCGAGCACCTGGTTGGTGAAGGAGGCACTCATGACGAATGACGGATGTCCCGTGGCGTTGCCGAGGTTCATCAGGCGTCCCTCGCTCAGCACGAGCACGCTGCGACCCGACGGCAGGCGCCACTCGTGTACCTGCGGCTTGATCTCGATCCGCTCGGCACCGGCGAGTTTCTCCAGCCCGGCGATGTCGACCTCGTTGTCGAAGTGGCCGACATTGGCGACGATCGCGAGGTGCTTCATGCCGAGCAGGTGGTCGACCGTGATGACGTTCTCGTTGCCGGTGCCGGTGACGAAGATGTCGACCTGGTCGAGCACGCTCTCGAGCGTGGTCACCTGGAAGCCGTCCATCGCGGCCTGCAGGGCGTTGATCGGGTCGATCTCGGAGACGATGACGCGCGCCCCCTGGCCGCGCAGTGCCTCGGCGGCACCCTTGCCCACGTCGCCGTAGCCGACGACGAACGCGACCTTGCCGCCGATGAGCACGTCGGTGGCGCGGTTGAGACCGTCGGGCAGGGAGTGGCGGATGCCGTACTTGTTGTCGAACTTCGACTTGGTGACCGAGTCGTTGACGTTGATCGCCGCGAACTGCAGGTCGCCCTTCTGGGCGAGGTCGTACAGGCGGTGCACGCCCGTGGTGGTCTCCTCGGTGACGCCCGTGATCTCCGCCGCGATCTTGGTCCAACGGTCGCTCGAGGTCGAGAGCGAGGCGCGGAGGGTGTCGAGTATGACCGTCCACTCGTGGGTGTCGCTGTCCGTGGCATCCGGAACCGACCCGGCCAGCTCGAACTCGCGGCCCTTGTGCACGAGGATCGTGGCGTCGCCGCCGTCATCCAGGATCATGTTGGGGCCGGCCCACTGCTCACCGGCGGCGGCGGCCTCCGCCGACCAGTCGAAGATCTGCGACGTGCACCACCAGTACTCCTCGAGCGTCTCGCCCTTCCAGGCGAACACCGGCACGCCGGCGGGGTTCTCGACGGTGCCCGTCGGGCCGACGGCGACGGCCGCCGCCGCCTCGTTCTGGGTGGAGAAGATGTTGCAGCTCGCCCATCGCACCTGCGCGCCGAGAGCGACGAGAGTCTCGATGAGCACGCCCGTCTGCACGGTCATGTGCAGGCTGCCGGCGATGCGCGCTCCCTTGAGCGGCTGGCTGGGGCCGAACTCCTCGCGGAGTGCCATGAGCCCCGGCATCTCGTTCTCGGCGAGACGGAACTGATGACGGCCCGCCTCGGCGAGGTTGAGGTCGGCGACCTTGAAGGGCAGAGCTGTAGTCACGGGAGGCGCAGTTGTCATGCGCACAGTCTCCCACGACTTGCCACGGAGCGCCCGGTGAGCCGCCGAGGGCTACTCGCGGATGATGGCGAGCGCCTGGTCGCGGATGGCGGCCATCTGCGCACTGGTTCCCGCCTCGACGTTGAGACGCAGGAGCGGCTCCGTGTTGGACGGGCGCACGTTGAACCACCAGAACGAGTCGCCCTGGCCGGACACGGTGAGACCGTCGAGTTCGTCGAACTCGCCGATGCCGGTGAATGCCGTCACGATGCGCTCGTAGGCGCCCGCGACATCCGTGACCGTGGAGTTGATCTCACCGCTGAGGAAGTACGGGTTGTACCGCGCCGCGAACTGGGAGAGGGGCAGCTCCTGGTAGCCGAACTCGGCGAGCAGGTGCATGGCGGCGAGCATTCCGTTGTCGGCGCCCCAGAAGTCGCGGAAGTAGTAGTGGGCGCTGTGCTCGCCGCCGAATATCGCGCCAGTCTCGCGCATCTGGTCTTTGATGAGCGAGTGCCCGACGTGGGTGCGCACGGCCGTGGCCCCCGCGGCCTCGATCGTCTCGGGCACGATGCGCGAGGTGATGAGGTTGTGCAGCACGACGATATCGAGGTCGGGCTCGAGTGCCCGGACACGCGTGATCTCCCGGAGAGCGACGATGGCCGCGACCGCCGACGGCGTGACCGGCTCGCCCTTCTCGTCGACGACGAAGCAGCGGTCGGCGTCACCGTCGAAGGCGAGGCCCAGGTCGGCTCCGTGCTCGACGACGGCCTTCTGCAGGTCGACGATGTTGGCCGGCTCGAGAGGGTTGGCCTCGTGATTCGGGAAGGTGCCGTCGAGGTCGAAGTACATGGGGATGATCTCGATGGGCAGTGGGGGCAGCCCCGCGGCTGTGCCCAGCACGGCGGGCACAGTCATTCCCCCCATGCCGTTGCCCGCATCGACGACGACGCGTATCGGACGGATGCCGCCGAGGTCGACGAGTCGACGGAGGTAGGCGGCGTAGTCGCCGAGCACGTCGACCTCGCGGAACGTTCCCGGAGTGTCGACGACATCGAGTCCGTCGGCGAGGTAGGCCGCCGCACGATCGCGGATGGCCGCGAGCCCCGTGTTGAGGCTGATGCCCTGGGCGCCGGCGCGACTGAACTTGATGCCGTTGTACGTCGCGGGGTTGTGCGACGCCGTGAACATCGCGGCGGGTGCGTTCAGCGACCCGGAGGCGAAATAGGTCTCGTCGGTCGAGCAGAGGCCGATCGAGACGACGTTCGCCCCGCGCGACTGCGCGCCCCGCGCGAATGCGGCGGCGAACTCGGGCGAGGAGTCGCGCATGTCGTGGCCGACGACGACGTCGGTGCTCGCCGCGCCGATCTCGTCGACGAATCCGGCGGCGAGTGCGGAGACGACCTCGGAGGTGAGCTGACTGCCGACGAGGCCGCGGACGTCATAGGTCTTGACGAACTGGGTGAGGTCGATCGGGGAGGAATTCACGTCCCCAAAACTACATGACGGATGACCTGCCACCCCTGAGGCACCGACATGCGCTCGGCGTGCATCGCGCACAGGTCGTAGCTGTGCGGCTCCGGGCTTCCGCTGAGCGGACCGAGCACCGCCATCGAGTCGGCATACACATAGGTAAGCGTTGCCACGGCGTCGGCCCTGCAGGCCACCTTGCTACACGGTCTAGCGCTCATCGTGACCCCAGCCTAGAACCCGCGGACGACGGCCGCGAACGCGGCATCGCAATACACTGGACTGATGGTCAGGTCGCGAAGGAGCAGTACGCCGGCGTCGGCACGTGGGCGCTCGCGCGACCGGCACGGACGAGGCATCCGTGCGGCCGTCACCGGTCCGCACCTGCCTCCGCTGCGCATCCGTGCCGAGATCTTCGACATGACCATCGCCTCGACCGCCGAATACCTCAAAGACATCTGGCCCGCCGAGCTCGCGAACGTCGTGTTCGAGGTGGCCGCGATGCCCGCCGAGCTGGGGGTCTCCCCCGGCGTCGACCGCTGGCGGGTGTTTCCGAACGAGCATCGCGTCGTGCTCTACCGGCTGCCGATCGAACGCCTGTCGCACCTCCACCGCCACGACGAGATGCACCGCCGGATGATGGTCGAGACCTGCGTATTCCGCGCCGTCGCAGAGCTGCTCGGCAAGGACCCGTGGGACCTGGCTCCCGACCGGTTCCACAACCACTGACGCCGCGCGTCGCCCTCGACGACCCGCGGATGAGACGACGGCGGCCTACGGCAGCACTCGGATGGGCCCGGCGCCCTGCGCGGGTGGCTGCACCGGATGGCCCGCGACGACTCCGGGGCCCGTGTAGCTGACGGCCCCCACGAGGGAGTCGAAGTGGCTGATCTTGTACGTGCTGCCGGCGTCTACCGCGACCGATGCCGACGACCTCGCCTCGACGGTGAGCTGGATGTCGTCGGCATCGCCGCTTGTCAGGGTGACGTCCGCCGCCTCCGACGTGGGGTTGAACAGGTGGATGCGCGGGGTCGCTCCCGACGCGATCGTCACGAGCGCGTCATTGTCGAGTGCGGGCGACGCGGCGAGCCAGGCGAAGTCGCTGCCGCCGCGGACGGCCGGGTCGATGGATGTCGCGACCGTCGAGACGCGTACGCCGGCCACGACCGGCACGGTCGTGTCGACGCTCACCGTGTAGTTGCCGTCGACGAGCCCGTCGATGGGCAGGTCGTCGACGATGCCCGGCTCGAGTTCGACGGAGAACGACGCGCCGGTCGGGCTGCCGTCGTCGGCGATCACGCTCACCTGGGCGGTGGTCGGCTCGTCGCCGGGAACGTAGACACGCACGACCGTGGCGAGGTCGGCGTAGCCCTCCTCCCCGATGCGTGTCGCGACGGCATCCGACCCGGCGACGACGACGCCGGGGATGACCTGCGACGTCGACGGCGACGCGGTCGCGGCGATGATGTCGACGCCGCCGGGCTCGAGGCCACGCACGGTCGCCTGCTGCAGGTTCGCCACGATCTGGCCACCACGGCTGACGACGTGGACGACGGGCAGCTCGACGTCGGGTGCGAATCCGGCGAGGGAGAGCACGCGCTGGCTGTGCGGTTGCACGACGATGCCTGTCGCGCCGGGCGCGGCGATCGGTCCCTCTTCCGCTGCCATCTCGAGGGAGACCGTCGAGACGGTGTCGCTCGGGTTGGCCAGTGTCACGAGGGTCGTGCGCCCGACCCAGGTCGAGCCCCCGACAAGCCAGGTGTCGGTGGCGACGCCCACGCAGTCGGTCGCGGCGAGCCCGCCGAACTCGCCGCTCGCGGCAACCTCCGTCTGGGCGCCCGCGACGAGGATCTCGTCGTCGGCGGAGCTTCCGACCGGAGAACTGATGAGAACCGGGGATCCGACCGCGCCGGAAGCGGCGAGCGGAGCGGCCGTGACCCTGCCACCCGACGCGTCGTAGCGCAGCGAGGCCTCACCGATCGGCGCCGCGGTCGATGCGCCCTGCCCGGTCTCGTCACCGAGCCGGAGCAGGGACCCCGGGCACACGAGCTCTTGCGCCGTGGGCACCGGCGTGACGGTCACCGGATGCGGGGGCCGTGCGATGGTCGGGAGGGGCACGAGCGCGGCTGCCGCTATGGCGGCCGCGGCGACGACGAGGCCCACGGTGCCCGCGACGACACGCACGCCGACGATGGCCGCGCCCTTCGCGGTGCGCCTGGGCTTGGCGGCGGGCGCCTCGTTCTCGTCGACCGGATAGTCGTCGCCCACGGGCTGGATCGGTTCGATCGTCGGGTCAGACACCGTCGTCCTCCTCGAAGGTGGGTGCGGGCTCGCTGGGCCCGTGGGGGGTGGTGCGCCGCCGCCGCCGGCCGCCGGTCGGCACCGCGAGCAGCAGCGCGCCGATGAGCACGATGGATTGGGCGAGGGTGACGATGACGCCGAGCGGAGACCCGAGCGGACCGGGTCCGGTCGGCGCGGCACCGGGTTCGAGCGCGCCCAAGCGCCACAGGAAACCGGTGGCCGTCTCTCCGATCGCGGTCAGGGAGGCGTTGCCGTCGAGCGCCTCGGTCGCGCGCTTGCGGGTCTGCACTGCCTCCTCGCCGGAGGTCTTCGGGGCGAGGACGAAACCTATCTGCAGTTCCTGCAACTCGGCGACGGTGTCGAAACCGCTCTTCGAGGCGAGATTTCCGGCGAGAGTCGCGAGTCGTTGCTGCGCGTCGGTCGGTCGGGGGTTCGTCGACGCGAGCGTGGACTGCGCGTCGAGGGTCGTTCCCTCGCCGCGCTGCAGGTTCGCCGCGAGCGAGCCGTCGGGTTGGGCAGTGAGCACGAGGGTTCCGAGAGCGGGATTCCCGGCTGCCTCCGCGGACACAAAGGCTGGCAGCATCCGACCGGTGCTGGCCCGGATGGCGCTGTCGCCGGAGATCGGCGCGGCGAGCAGCGGACCGGCGAGAACCATCGTCGTCGCGGCGACGAGCAGGGCGGGCACGATGACGGCGCGGCCGAGCACCTCGAGCGCGACGACGGCGGCTCCGATGAGCCCCAGCCAGAACAGGCTGAGACCGTTGCCGGGCCAGAGGGGCGCTGTCGCGATGCCGACATGGGCGACCTGCACGTGCGCCGCCACGACGGCGGTCGCGAATCCGGCCAACGCGACGACCATGGCGGGGATGGCCCGACGAGAGCCGGGGAGGAAGAGCGCGAGCAGTGCGAGCACGGCGAGCGGTGCGAGCAGTGCCGCCACGATGACGGGCGCGGCGAGGTCGTGCCACCCGAACGCGCTCGCGATGTCGCTCCAGCCGCTGTAGCCGTTGAGCGGCGAACCGAGCGCGAGCTGCCATCCGGAGGCGGTGCCCGCGACGACCGGTGCACCCGGGTCGGCAGCGAGCCCGAGCGCGTTGGAGCGCAGAACCTGCTGCACGACGAGGGGCGCGAACAGAACGAGGGCGGGGATGACGATGCCGAAGAGCCGGTGGATGCTCCTTGGGCGCGCGATCATCCACGCCAGCCAGCCGAGGAGCAGTGCGGGCGCGAGGGATGGCGCCGCCGCGATCGTGGCGGCGAAGAGGAGGGAGCACGCCGCGCTGGCCGACCAGCTGCGGGCGGCGTTCACGAGCGTCACCACGATCCACGGCAGCAGGAGGTGGGCGATCACCGCCCCGAGGTGTCCCCCGTTGAGTGCGGCGAGGAAGGGAGGCGCGAACGCCCACAGAACCGCGGCGACCCCGGGCGCCCAGCCGCGCTCGGAGAAGCGTGCAGCGCACCACCACGCACCGAGGGCGGCGAGCGGGAGCGCCGCGAAGTACAGCACGACGATGCTCTGCGACGGCGCCCAGAACGTGAGCGTGCCGAGGATCGCGACGACGAAGGCGAAGGGGTCGGCGGCGCCGACGAACCCGCCACCGATGTCGTGCCAGCCATAGCCGACGTTGGCCCACAGCTCGCGGAAGCCGGTGCTCACCGGCAGCAACGCGCCTCCGGTCACAGCCGCCGCGCCGAAGAGCGGGCCGAATGCGACCGCGCCGACGGTGGCGGCGAGCAGCACGATCCATGCGCCGCCATCGGAGAAGAAGCTGGCCCGGCCGACCTCCGACCCCTGGGCCGCCCCCGCGTCCGGGGCGGCGAGGATGGCGCGCTGGGTCGCCCGCAACTCGCGCACGTCGCGCGGCGGCATCCGCAGCGGGGCTATGGCCGCCCAGCCGAGCACTCGCGAGCGGCGCAGGGCCCTGCGCGCGGGCAGCACTCCGCCGTCGAGCGCGGCGAGGAATGCGGCAGAGAACTCGCTCGCGATGAGTCCGGGGCGCTTGCCGAGCAGGTGCCAGATGGTGCGCACGAAGGCGAGAGGCACGAGAGACAGCCAGTGGAAGGGAACCGCAACGATGGGGGCGTACACGAGACGGCGGTGCAGCTGCGCCCGGCGGTGCAGTCCGTTGGCCGCTCGCAGGGTGACGGGCGGTCGGCCGAAGTCCTCCGCGGCACCGGCGCTCGAGACCCGGGCGTCGGGGACTCCGACCACCCGGTGCCCCGCGAGCCGCACGCGCACGCAGAAGTCGAGGGCCGCGTCGACCGCGGGAAGGGCGGGGTCGAACCCGCCGATCGCGTCCCACGCGCTGCGCCGCACGAGCATGCCTCCGGCGGCGAGGCCGAGCATGTCGTTGTGCCGGTCGTGCTGGGCCTGGTCGAGTTCGCCCGAGACGAGGGAGACGGATGCGCCGAGCCGCGTGAGCGTCTCGCCGTACGACTCGATGACGTCGCCGGTGTTCCAACGCATGAGTTTCGGGCCGGCTACCGCGACGGACGGGGCGATCTCGACGGCGGCGAGCAGTGCCGCCAGGGCCGTCGGCGCCGGCGCGTTGTCGTGACCGAGCAGCCAGAGCCAGCTGTCGGTGTCGGCGGCAGCGCCCGGATCCGCGCTCGCGTCGAGGGCCGCCAGCGCACGGGCCACCGCCGCGCCGAAACCGGCAGCGCCACCCGCGGAGGGCACGAAGATCGTGGCGTCCGCGGCGGCCAGCATCGCCGCCGAGCCATCGGTCGAAGAGTCATCCGTGAGAACCGTGACATCCGGTGTGCGGGTCTGTCCGTGCAGTGCGGAGAGGGTTCGCTGGAGATAGTCGGCCCCATTTCGGGCGACGAGTATTGCTGTGACTCTCGGTTGCATCGTGGCGAGCCTAGGTGTCTCCGGCCGATGACCACGGCTGACACGCGCCGAGGCTCGCAATCCACAGCCAGCGTTCCGGGGGCGTCGGCGTTCGGCAGACCAGGTGGACGCCGCGCTTCTCGCGGTGTGGACGCTACGCGCGCTTGCGCAGTTTGCGGCGTTCCCGCTCAGACAGGCCGCCCCAGATACCGAAGCGCTCGTCGTTCTCGAGGGCGTACTCGAGGCAGCTGGAACGCACCTCGCACGAGCCGCAGATCTTCTTGGCCTCGCGGGTCGAGCCACCCTTTTCGGGGAAGAATGCCTCGGGGTCGGTCTGGGCGCAGAGCGAGTCTGTCTGCCAGGCGAGGGGGTTGTCTTCGACCTCTGCCTTGCGAACTCCCGGAACACCGAGTCGAACGGGATCGACGAACCAGTCGTCGGGAACGTTGGCGCGATATTCGCTGTTCGCCATTGCTCTACCCCTTGCCGCTCGGTCCGATTGACCGCATTGCGTTAGAGATAATTACACCGGTGTAGTTCGCGAGAGTCAAGTCGGAATGATAAAACCCTCGACCCCGATAAGAGGGTTACGACGCGCCGCGTGTCGCTTCCCACGCGCTCGACACCATCTCGCGGAGCGTGTGGCGCATCTTCCAGTCGAGGTCGCGCGCGGCGAGGTCGCCCGCGGCGACAATGCGTGCGGGGTCGCCCGGGCGCCGCGGGGCGATCTCCGGCTCGAAGTCGATGCCCGTGACCTCCGCCACGGCGCGCATGATGTCGCCGACGGAGCTGCCCTCGCCGCTTCCGAGGTTGTAGGCGGGTTCGAGCGGCTCGCCGGCATCCAGTCGCCGGGCGGCGGCGACATGCGACACCGCGAGGTCGGCCACATGGATGTAGTCGCGCACGTTGGTGCCGTCGGGGGTCGGGTAGTCGTTGCCGTTGATGCGCGGCGTCTTGCCGTTCTTGAGGGCGGCGAAGACGAGCGGGAAGAGGTTGTGCGGGCTCGCGTCGTAGACGTCTGGTGTGCCCGAGCCGACGACATTGAAGTATCGAAGCGACGTGTGCCGGAGCCCCTCGGCAACGGCCAGGTCGCGCAACAGCCATTCACCAATGAGCTTCGACTCACCGTAGGGCGACTGCGGGTCTTTCGGTGTGCCCTCGGTCACGAGCTCGGTCGGAGGCGTGCCATAGACGGCGGCGCTCGACGAGAACACCATTTTGTCGACACCCTTCTCGGCCATCGCGCCCAACAGCACCGCGGTGCCCGTGACGTTCTGCTCGTAGGTGTGCAGCGGTCGCTGCACACTCACCCCGGCGTACTTGTAGCCCGCTACGTGGATGACGCCGGTGACCTTGTGGAAGTCGATCACGCGTTCGAGCAGCGGGCCGTCGAGGATGGTGCCCTCGACGAGCGGCACGTCCATCGGCACGAACTCGCGGAAGCCGCTCGACAGGTCGTCGACGACGACCGTTGCCAGCCCGACATCCGTGAGGGCCCTCACGACGTGCGACCCGATATACCCTGCTCCACCCGTTACCAGCCATGTCATACCCCAACGCTATCGCGTCGGGATGCGCCGGTATCCATCCCGCAGGGAGACGACGAGGGATGCCACGACGGCCCATACGGAGAGTGCACCCATCACCATCGGCATAATTAGCATGGCAGTAAATCTATGACTGTCGCGATTCCGCCGACAGTGGCAGAATGGTCACGAATCGGTTCATTACTGCCATGCGAGGTGCCATGCTCCAGAACATCGTCCTGCTCGCCATCCCCGGAGTCGCCCCCTTCGAATTCGGAGTCGTCTGCGAGGTGTTCGGCGTCGACCGAAGCGAGATGGGCGGACCCACGTTCGACTTCAGCATCGTCACGGCCGACCCCGGACCCGTCACCACGAGCCTCGGCTACGACATGGTCATCCCCGACGGGCTGGAGGCGGCGGCGCACGCCGATCTCATCGCGGTTCCCGCCCACAAGATCGACGGCGTCGACGAGCGCTACCTCGAGGTCATCCGCGCCGCAGAGGCACGCGGGGCGTGGGTGCTCAGCGTGTGCAGCGGGGCCTTCGCCCTCGCCCAGGCCGGCATCCTCGACGGACGCCGGGCGACGACCCACTGGATGCACACCGACCGGCTCGCCTCCGACTACCCCGCGACGGAGGTCGACCCCGACGTGCTCTTCGTCGAAGACCGCCATGTCGTCACGAGCGCCGGCACGGCCGCCGGCATCGACGCCGCCCTGCACATCGTGCGCACCGAGCTCGGCGCCTCGGCGACCAACGTGATCGCGCGGCGCATGGTCGTGCCGCCGCAGCGCGACGGCGGGCAGTCGCAGTACATCCAGTCGCCCGTCTCGCCCGTGTGCGCCGACTCCTTCGCCTCCGTCGCCGAATGGATGCTGCAGAATCTCAACGAAGACCTGACCGTCGACCATCTCGCGCGCAAAGCGCTCATGTCGAGCCGCACCTTCGCGCGACGGTTCCGCGCCGACATGGGCACGACACCGTCGGCCTGGCTCAACCGCCAGCGCATCATCCGCGCCCAGCAACTGCTCGAGGAGACCGACTCGACCCTCGAGACGATCGCCCAGGACACGGGATTCGGCACGGCGTCGGTGATGCGACACCACTTCCTCAAGGTGCTGCAGACGACGCCGACCGCGTACCGGCGCGCGTTCGCGGTGCGCGAGGCGGGCTAGCGCTGCGCTATCGAAGCGTGTTGAGTTCGGCGACGAGTTCGGACGCCCCGGTCGCGAGGGCCTCCGCATCGGAGGTGTCCGCGGTGTCGAGGACGAACCAGTTCTCTCCAGCGAAGACGTGCAGCCTGTCGCCGACGGTGTAGGCGGAAGTCGATCCGGGAACAGCCGCGGGGGTGGCGCCGGGCGCGGCGGCGACCGCGTCCTCGATCCAGGCGCCGCCGGGCAGGGCGTTCAACTCCACCCCCGCGCCGCTGTCGCCGGACCATCCGCAGTTCGTGATTTTCGCCGAGCGGACGGCGAGGTAGATCCCGGCGTTTGTCTCCGCGTCGCCGCCGAGCGGCATCGGCTCGGCGCCCGGTGATCCGATCGCGGCACCCACGAGGCGTTGCGCGTCGAGGGTGGAGCAGTCGCTGACGACGGGCCATGCGCCCTCGGGCTTGTAGCGCCGCGGCTCGGGCTCCGACGCGAGTCGCGCGGTGAACGACGCCACGAGCGACTCATACGCCGCTGTCGTGGTGGCGATGGGCACCTCCGAATTCATCAACACCCCGAAGAGCGACCAGGCGCCGCTCGCCGCGGTGAACACGCATCCGTAGCCCTCGGTGCATTCCGGCTCGGGGCTGCCGGGCTCGGGCAGGGCGGTCGTGGGAAGCACGACGACGCTGAGGCCAGGCGACGCGGGATCGTCGGATTCTCCCCACAGGCACCGGATGCCTCCCAATTGGGCCGGGGCGACGTATTCGGGGTCGAGGTCCCACTCGGTCGCCTGCGGAGCCACTGGTGCTCCGATGGCGGCGCTCACCTCGTCGTCACCGAAGAGGGCGGCGCATTCGCCGTCGAGGAGTTGCTTCGGCTCGACCGCCGGGGCCGGAGTCGTGCTCGGAGTCTCGGACGGCTGGGCGCTCGGCGCCGCGGTGGGCGTCGACTCCGCACACCCCGCGAGGCACGCGGCGGCGACGACGACGGCCATGACCCCGGAAATCAGGCTGATCCTCATCGGCCAAGGCTAGCGGAGGGCGGTGGCGGCACCATCGCGGGCCCGGACAGTTGCCGAATCGATACGTGCGGCGCGGTGACCGGTCGCGCCGGTCGACGCTCAGCGGCGGTCGACAGACGGAACCGGCTGGTGCGTGCCGGGGCCCGCCACGAACAGCGCGCCGTCGCCCGACACGGCGAGTTCGCCCTCGTCGGCGGTCACGAAGACCGCCTCCCCACGCATCACCGTGGCGGATGACGCCGCCCCCACCAGCTCGAACGACCCCGCCGTGCACAGCACGATGCCGTCGCCACCGATCGAATAGCGGGCGCCCTCGACGACTCCGTCCACGACGGCGAGCGCGAAGTCGGGCACATCGGGCGAGTAGAGCGCCACCCCGGGCCACACAGCGCGCGGCTCGAGGTAGGGGACGGGCACCGGGGTGAAGTCGAGCACCGACAGCAGCTCGGGCACGTCGATGTGCTTCGGGGTGAGACCGCCGCGCAGCACGTTGTCGGACGCCGCCATGAGCTCGACGCCGAGCCCCTCGATGTAGGCGTGGATGTTTCCGGCCGGCAGGTACAGCACCTCGCCGCGGTGCAGCGTCACGAGGTTGAGCATGAGCGACACCACGATACCGGGGTCGCCCGGGTAGGCCTCGGCGAGCTCCCCGACGAGCGTGAAGTTCGCGCCCTCGAGACCGGATGCCGCCGCCACGACCGCCGCGACCAGCTCATCGACACCGTCGCCGCCCGACACGAGCCACTCGAACGTGGGGCGGATGTCGTCATCCGTTTCCAGGCGGTCGGAGAAGCCGTTGAGCGCCGGGTCGCCGGGGTCCGCGCCGATCAGCCTCTCGACCGTCGACGCGATGGCGTGCGCGGTGCGGAATCCGCACAGCGCACGGAAGCCGTCAGTGAGGGCATACATCAGCTCGGGCTTGTGGAAGGCGTCCTTGTAGTTGCGGATCGACGCGTCGAGCGGGATGCCGGCGGCGTTCTCTCGCTCGAACCCCGCCGCGGCCTGCTCCATGGTCGGGTGTGCCTGCAGCGAGAGCGGCGACGCCGCGGCGAGCACCTTCAACAAAAAGGGCAACCGGCCCTCGACGACATCCGCCAGCGAGCCATCCGCACCGGCCAGCCGGCTGGGCGAACCGGGGTGCGCACCGAGCCAGAGCTCCGCCTCCGGACCGCCGGTTGGCTGGGTTCCGAGCAGGTCGGCGATGGCCGATGTCGACCCCCACGCATAGTCGCGAGGGGTGTTGGTGATGCCTACAAACATGGGGGCCGTCCTTGTCGCTCGGTTAGACCAAAGTACCAATCGCCTAGGAACGACCAGACCACGGTCATAGGCTTTCTGAGGATTCCGACAAGCAATGGAGCATCTAGATGTCATTCGAGTCACTCACCAGCGATTTCTACGGGTACGAGAACCGCCTCACCGACCAGGAGAAAGAGCTGATCACGCAGCTCCGCGTCTACCTCGAGACCGAGGTGCGCCCGATCATCAACGGGCTCTGGGCCAATGCCGAGTTCTTCCCCCGCAAGGTCGTCACCGACCTCGCCGCCATGGGTCTGTTCGGACAGCCGTGGGAGGAGACGCGCCGCTTCGAGAATTCCGCCGTGTTCCGCGGCTGGGTCGCTCTCGAGCTCGCTCGAGTCGACGCGAGCCTGGCCACCCTCGTCGGCATGCAGAACGGTCTCGTCATGGGTTCCATCGCCGTCGCCGGCTCGAAGGAGCAGCGTGAGGAGTGGCTGCCGAAGCTCGCGAGCGGCGAGTTGCTCGGCGCGTTCGGTCTCACCGAGCCGCTCTCCGGCTCCGACGCGGCCCAGGGCCTCCGCACCGTGGCCCGCCGCGACGGCGACAACTGGGTCATCAACGGCGCAAAGCGCTGGATCGGCAACGGATCGATCAGCGACATCACGATCGTCTGGGCGAAGGACGCGGACGACGGCCAGGTCAAGGGCTTCGTCGTGCCGACCACGACGCCTGGCTACGCCGCCACCCGCATCGAGAACAAGCAGGCGCTGCGCATCGTGCAGAACGCCGACATCGTGTTGACCGACGTCGTCGTTCCCGAGGTGAATCGCCTGCAGAACTCCAAGTCGTTCCGCGAGACCGCCGCCGTGCTTCGCCTCACGCGGGCCGAGGTGGCGTGGGCCGCCGTCGGCAACTCGGTAGGCGCCTACGAGGCGGCCGTCGCCTACGCGGGTGAGCGCATCCAGTTCGGCAAGGAGATCGGCGGCCACCAGCTGGTGCAGGATCTCCTCGCGAAGAGCCTCGGCAACATCACCTCGTCGATCGGCCTCGTCACGCGCGTCTCCGAGATGCTCGACGAGGGCACCCAGCGCGACGAGCACGCCTCGCTCGCGAAGGCGTTCACGACGAGCCGGATGCGGGAGACCGTCGCCTGGTGCCGGGAGATCTTCGGCGGCAACGGCATCGTGCTCGACTACGACGTCATCCGCTATTTCGCCGACGCCGAGGCGATCTACTCCTACGAGGGAACCCGCGAGATGAACACGCTCATCGTCGGCCGTGCCATCACCGGCAAGGCGGCGTTCGTGTAGGCACGAGCGGACGGGACCAACCGAGACGGCGGGCCCGGACATCCGCCCTGCCGTCTCGTCTATCGCCCGGGCCGCAGCCGACGACGCAGCGCGTTCGCGGCCGCCCCGAAAGGGTTCTTCTTGAGCGCCCTCGCCCACCGGCGCAGGTCGTCGAGTTCGCGGTTGAGGCGCGCGTTCTCGTCCACCAGCTCGGCGCTGCGGTCGGCGACGGCGTTGGCCCACTCCTGGATCTCGTCGGGCGGGGACACGTACCTGCGGATGGTCGGGGGGAATTTCTGCCCGCCGATGCTCGGCACCGCGGTGCCCACGTACTGGTAGATGTTCGACTCGGTCACTCGCAGCATGTCGAAGAACGCCTCGCCGGGCGTCAGGCCGATCGCGCCGAGGCGCTGTTCGGTCCAGCGTCGCGGGTACTCCGACGTGGTGGGGTTCTCGTCGGTGATCGTGAAACCGGCGCTCGCGAGCACGTCGTGCACCTCCGCCCGGTCGTAGAAGTGCAGGTGCGTCTTGTCGAGCAGGCCGAGCTCGGCGTAGGGGAAGCGGCCCTCGAGGAGGTCGAGCCGCACCGACACGTGACCCATGTTGGGGATCGAGTAGACGACCACCCCTCCCGGAGCGACAAGGGCCCGCGCCGCGCTCAGCGCCGCGCGGGGGTCGGGGATGTGCTCGATCACGTCGGCGAACACGATCACGTCGAACGTTCCGAACCGCTCGAGGGCGCCGGGAGAGCTGATGTCGAACACGTGCGCCTCGGAGATGCGGGTCTTCGCCTCCTCGATGTCGTGCGCGTTGATGTCGATACCCACGACGGTGCAGCCTTTGAGCTTCTCGAGGGCCTCACCGAAGTTGCCGACCGAGCAGCCGACATCGAGAACCCGCGACCCGTCCGGAATGGAGTGGTACATGTTCGACCAACTGTTGTTGGTCGCCTCGGGCGAGAAGAAGTGTGCCGAGTAGGGAGAGAGAGCGGTCATTGCGTGACTCCAGTCGCCATCGATGTGATGCGCCAGACTCCATCACCCTGCGTTGCGGATGATTCTAGCTTTCGCACCGCGGTCGGGAGCGAGCCGCCTACAGTTCGAACGAACGGGCGTCGTCTAGCCTTACCGTATGAGAGCACTCGATAACCCGCGATTTCGTTTCGGGTTACTGACCTTTGCGCTCGTCACCGTGCTCGCCGGAGACATCTGGCGATACACCGTCACATGGGTCGGCTTCGGGGTGGTCGTGCTGGTCGTGAGCGTATTCGCCGTGATGCTGCTCGTGCGCAACGCGGCACGCTGGCGCCTGGGCGGACTGCCGTACTCCCTGCTCGCCTTCACCGTGCTGATCGTCGTCTCCGTGCTCTGGTCCGCATACCCCGGCGCGACCGTCGTCGGGGTGGTCGCGACCCTCCTCACGCTGCTCTCGGCCGTGGCCTTCGCCGTCAGCTACTCATGGGCGGAGTTGCTGCGCTCGCTCGGCCTGGCGCTGCGCATCCTCATCAGCGGCTCGCTGCTGTTCGAGCTCTTCGTCTCAGTCGTGCTGCGTCATCCCCTCCTCCCGCTCTGGTACGAGTACCCCGACGGACCGCTCGCCAAATCGCTCTACTGGTCGCGCGACCTGCTGCTCGATGGCGGCAAGATCCAGGGGCTCCCCGGAAACTCCGCCCTCCTCGGCTTCCTCGCCCTTCTCGCGCTCATCGTCTTCGGCGCCCAACTCGTGGGCCGCACCACGCGGCGCATCCCCACTCTGGTCTGGCTCGCCCTCGCCGCGCTGACCATCTACCTCACGCGATCGGCGACGATCACACTCGCCCTCGCCGCCGTGGTGGTCGTCGCGCTCGCGATCGTCGCCATCCGCAGCGCGCGGTCGACGCGGATTCGGGCGGTGCTGTACTCGGCGTTCTTCGCCGTCGCGGCCGCATTGTCGATCGCCGCCGTCGTCCTCCGCGACCCGCTCCTCGCCCTGCTGGGCAAACAGCCCGACCTCACCGGGCGCAGCAACATCTGGGCCTTCGTCACCGACCTCGCCCAGCAGCGCCCCGTGCTCGGTTGGGGCTGGGTGAGCTATTGGGCACCGTGGGCCGCCCCCCTCAACACGCTGCCCTATGAGGGCGGTGTGCAGCAGTTCCAGGCGCACAACGCGTGGCTCGACATCTGGCTGCAGCTCGGCTTCGTCGGGCTCGCCGTCTTCGGCTTCCTCGTCGTCTCGACGGTGGTACGCGCGTGGCTCTTCGCCGCCGACCGTCGGATCACCGTGCCGGGCACCCTGGGCACCTACACGGTCGAGTCGGTCGTGCCCATCCTCGTGCTCACGGCGCTGGTGGTGCAGAGCCTCGCGGAGAGCCGCCTCCTCATCGAGTACGGGATGCTGCTGCTCGTCGTCATCGCGGTCAAGACCAAGTTGGGCGACCGCCTGCCGTGAGCGACCTCTCCCCGCGTCATCCGATGCTCGACGCAGCCGAGTCGTTCTTCGGTGCTCCCCGCTTCACCAACTCCCTCGCGACGATCGCCATCGCGGTGTCCGTGCTGGCGACCGCGATCAGGCCGCTCATCGGCTGGGCGGGGCTCATCGCCATCGTCGCCACACTCGTCGTCTTCGCCGGGCTGTCGCTCTACGCGAGGAGGGAGAGCATCGAGTGGCACGCGCTCCTGCCGATCTCGCTGCTCGTCTTCGTGGGCTGGTCGGTGCTCTCCGTGTTCTGGAGCCAGTACCAGTGGGCTACGCTCGGCGGCATCGCGTACCTGCTCGCCTTCTCGGCGCTCGGGCTGTACATCGCGCTCGTGCGCGACACCATCCAGATCGTGCGTGCGTTCGGAGACGTGCTGAGGGTCGTGCTCGTCGCCTCCCTCGTGCTCGAGGTGTTCTCGGGCCTGCTGATCGACGCCCCCCTCACCTTCCTCGGCATCCAGGGCCATCTCGCCACCGCGGGTCCGATCCAGGGCCTGCTCGGCACGCGCAACCAACTTGGAATCGTCGCCCTCATCGCGGCGGTCACCTTCGGAACCGAGCTGCGCACGAAGTCGATCCGCCCGGAGATCGCGATCGGGTCGCTCGTCGTCGCCGGCGTGACGATGGCGTTCACGCGGTCGCCGCTCATCGGCGGCGTCATCGTCGTGCTCGTCGCCGCCATCATCGCCCTGTACGCCCTGCGCCGCGTGGCCCCGGCCCAGCGCACCGCGGCTCAGCTCGGGCTGCTCGTGGTGGTCGCGATCGTCATCGGAATCACGTGGGCGGCGCGATCGCGGATCGTCGAGGTGACGAATGCGGGAGGCGAACTCGACTACCGCCTTCGGCTCTGGCAGCAGATGGTCACCCTCATCAGCTTCAACCCGCTCGAGGGGTGGGGCTGGCTCGGCTACTGGCGTTCGGAGATCTCGCCGTTCCAGGCGTTCGCGGTGGTCGAACGGGTGCCGGTCTCGGGCCTCAACGCCTACCTCGACGTGTGGTTCCAGGTCGGGCTTGTCGGCGTCGTCAGCTTCGTCGGCCTCGTCGGCCTCGCCTTCGTGCGGTCGTGGCTCCTCGCCGGGCACCGCCGCAGCGTCGTCTTCGCGTGGCCGGCGCTCGTGCTCGTCGTGCTGCTGACGAGCGCGCTGTTCGAGAGTTCGCTCCTCGTCGAGTACGGCTGGTTGACCTTCGTGGTCTGCTGCGTGAAGGCCGCTCGCGAGCTCAGCTGGCGACGCGCGTTCACCGTGCCGCCGTTGCCCGCGCTGCAGAAGGACTGACCGGTTCTCGCCGTCGGGCGAAATAAATGAGGTTCGCTAAGGTTGGGGCAGACAGCCCCCACCGATCGGAACTCAGTGAACGCAGCAGCGCCGGCGACCCCGCCCGGACGAGATCGCAGGGTGCGTCTTCCGACATTCCTCCTTCCGACAGATCAGGCGCTTCCCCGCCTCCGCCTCCTCTTCGCCTTCCCGGCGCTCCTGCTCGTGATCGGCATCGTCCTCGTCACGTTGGAGATCAACGGCTCGTCGTCGGGGGCCTTCTACGACGAGATCCACGAGGGCAGCGATCCGTCGCTCATTTCGGGCCATCCCCAGGAGGTCCGATCCGACGAGTGGAACGTGGGCACGGTGTGGACCATCGCGCAATTGCAGCAGGGACTCCCTGAGCGCACCGCGACGATCCCGGGTGGAATGGACGCGGCTCTCCCCTATGACCTGCCGACGAGGGAATGGTCCGTCGCCTTCCGGCCCCACCTGCTGGGATACGTCTTTCTCGACGTCGCCACCGGCACCGCATGGCGCTGGTGGTCGATGGGATTCGCACTCATGGCAGCGGCATACGGATTCGTGCTGACGATACTTCCTCGTCGTCCGGTAGTCGCGGTGGCACTCTCCATCGCCTTCTTCCTCAGCCCCTTCTTCCAGTGGTGGTACCAGTCATCCACCCTGTGGCCGGTCACCTGGGCGCTCGTGGTGCTCACCGGAATCGTGTGGAGCGTGCGCAGCCCGTCGTGCTGGGCGAGATGGCTGTGGGGAGCGCTCATCGCGTACCTCACCGCGGTCATGGCGATGGGGATCTACCTGCCCTTCATCGTTCCGGTGGTGCTCGTGGTGCTCTTCTTCGGCGTGGGCGTCGTCATCGAACGGCGACGCGCCGGCCAGCCCTTCGCCGACCTCGCGGTGCGGGTTCTCCCCGTCTTCGTCGCGGGCGCCGTCGGAGCGGCAGTGACGGCGTTGTGGCTCTGGGGTCGCAGGGACACCGTCGCCGCGTTCCTCGGCACCGTGTACCCGGGCGAACGCCGAACACCCACGGGCGACGGAGGCCTGCTGTCGTTCACGAGGGCGCTGGGTTCCTCTTTCTCCGACTCGCTCAAGACCATCGACGGATTCCTGGGCCTGAACTCCTCCGAAGCATCCACCTTCGTGTTCGTCGGGGTGTTCCTGCTGCCCATGGTGGCCTGGGTCGTTTGGAAGGGGCGACACGACGGCACGCCCGTGCGGTGGTCGCTCATCGCGCTCGTCGCGGTGATGATGGTCTTCGCGGCCTACGTACTCGTGCCGGGCTGGGACACCCTCGCGAAGCTCCTCCTCCTCGACCAGACGACCGCCGAGCGTGTCAAGATCGGCGAGGGACTCGCATCCTTCGTCATCGTCGTCGTGCTCATCGGGGTTCTCGACGATGCGCCGCGAGCCGCGGGGAGGCGGTGGGCCTGGATCGGAACGGGACTGTTCGTGCTCGTCCAGCTCGCCATTGCCGGCGCCACCCTCCTCGTGCTCGGGCCCGACAAACTGTGGGGAGGCGCCCCCTTCTGGCCGGTCATCGCGGCCCTGACCGCGGTGTCGATCTTCCTGTTCGCGCGGCGGCGCGTGGTGATCGCGACGTCGGCACTCCTGCTTGTGAGCCTCGCCGGCGGATTGACCGTCAATCCGCTGTACATCGGTGTGCTCGACCTCCGCGAGACGCCGGCATCGCGCGCCATAGTGGAACTGGATGCGTCGCGGCCCGGCACATGGATCGGTCTCGGCGACCAGCTCGCGCCCGCCACCGTCATCGAGTCGGGCGTCGAGGCCTACAACGGCACGCAGGGGGCGCCGTCCTCGGTCATGTGGCGACAGATCGACCCGAGCGACAGCCACGAGGCGCAGTGGAACAGAATCGGCGGGCTGCGCTGGGCCCAGGCCCCGGGCGAACCGACCGTGTCTAATCCCGCGCCCGACCAGATACTCGTGACCTTCGACGCCTGCTCGAGATTCGTGCAGGGACATGTCGACTACGTGCTCTCGAATGAGAGCATGACGCCCGGGTGCCTGACGCGTGTCTCCTCGTTCGAGACACCTGAGGCCCCGCTCGTCATCTATCGGATCGTGGCGCCATGACCGATCGAAGGGTCATCTCTCCGGGCGAGCAGTTCCACGTCGTGCGCGACCATGCGTGAGACGATCTCGTCGAAGCCGGTGGTCGGCTGCCAGCCGAGCACCTCACGGGCCTTGCTGGCGTCGCCGTTCATGGAGCGGATCTCGGTGGGCCGCACGAAGCGCTGATCAATCTCGACGTGGGCCCGCCAGTCGGTGATCCCGATCAGCGCGAAGGCGGTCTCGACGAAGTCGGCGACGAGTCGTGGCTCCCCCGACGCGATGACGTAGTCGCCCGGCACGTCGTTGCGCACGGCGAGCTGTAGTGCCTGTACGTAGTCGGGCGCCCAGCCCCAGTCGCGGTAGACGTCGAGGGTGCCCATCACGATC
>JAODMO010000049.1 GCA_025464995.1 Microbacteriaceae bacterium | reverse complement strand
CCGTTGTCGACGTCCGTCGGCCCGTCGTCGGCCGACCATACCTTGACGTGGTGGGCGTCACACCAGGACGCCGGGGCGCCGCAGTTGACGCATCCGCCGTCTCTCGCGGCCATGGCCTTCACCTGGGCCGGGGTGAAGAGTCGTTTCTCGCGGCCGAGGTTGAGCACCTCGCCGTTGTCGCCGAGCAGCAGGGGCGCGAAAACCGCCATGCAGACCAGTTGCTGGATGGTGGCCCCCGGCACGGGCTCGTCGACCTCGTCGAGCCAGCCGATGCCCTGTCCGGAGCGGGAGTTGTCGAAAGTGATTACTGCCGTCACAGACGCCGTCGACCGCATTCCGCCGGGTTCGGTGCCGGTCGACCGCACACCGGCCGTCATGAGCCCCGTGAAGACGTCGCAGTGGCGCTGCGCGCCACTGCGAGTGCCGATGAGCCGGATCTCCGTCTCGCCCTCGTCGTCGGTGACGAAGGTGGCGCCGGCGCGTTGGTCGGCCTCGGAGAGGAACCGCGGCCTGTTGCCCGGCTTGTCGGCCTCCGCAAACGCGGACCTGAGCAGTGCGGCGCCGAGGGGTTCGAGGCGTCCGCTGAAGGCGTCAATCCGTCGACCTCCCGACCGAGATGGAACGATCGCTTTCGGTTGAGGCGTTCGTCGCGTGGCTCGGCGCCGTCTTCGTCGAGCGCCTCCCGCCATGCCCGTATCTGGATGCCGATCTCGGCGGCCGACGCCGTGCGAGCGGACTCGACGAGCGCCGATCTCGCCCGCCGTCATCGCCGCGGCCACGACCTCGTGGTCGGCGGGCAACGGAGTGCCGTCGAGGGCGGTGGATCGTCGTACGGCCCGACCGAGGTGCACTCGTCGCGACGCCTCGGAGGGCGCAACCCTCGTGAGATGCTCGACCAGCTGGCTGCCCTTGCGGTGGCCGTACCGGTGCGCGAGTCCTTTGGCGCCGAGGCCGTGGCGGGAGCGATCCTGAATCTCGCACGCGGCCGCCACCCGGAGCGCGTCGAGCATGGGGCAGGATGACGGCGGGAATCGAGCGGCGTTACTCGATCGACTGAACTGCTCGCCGGGCACTACCTCGGTCGCGGAACGGGCGGCGGCGGCACCTCCTTCGCCGCGATCACGTCGGCGAACGCGATCGTCGTCAGCCCGCGCACCGTGGCGACGACGCAGTGCGTCGCGTTGGTGCCGGAGAGATAGCCGACGGCATCCGTCGCCGAACCCTCGGGGTCATCATGCAGCGCGTACCGGATGACCACACGAGTGCCGTCGCCGGCCTGCTGGAGAAAGGCGACCGGCTTCACCAGGCGCTCGGCTTGTAGTCCTTGAGGAACACACCGAACAGGTCTTCGCCCGCCTCGCCGCGCACGATCGGGTCGTAGACGCGAGCGGCCCCGTCGACGAGGTCGAGCGGCGCGTGGAACCCCTCTTCGGCGAGCCGCACCTTCGTGTAGTGGGGGCGCTCGTCGGTGATCCATCCGGTGTCGACGGCCGTCATGAGGATGCCGTCGGTCTCGAACATCTCGCGCCCGCTCGTGCGCGTCAGCATGTTGAGCGCCGCCTTCGCCATGTTGGTGTGCGGATGCCCCGGACCCTTGTAGCCGCGACTGAACACGCCCTCCATCGCCGAGACGTTGACGACGTAGGTGCGTCGCGCCTCGCTCGCGGCCATCGACGGCCGCAGCTTGCTCACGAGCAGGAACGGCGCCGTCATGTTCGCCAGCTGCACCTCGAGCATCTCGAGCGGTTCCACCTGCTCGACGTTCTGCGTCCAGCTGTTGATGTGGTTCTCGTCGGGCACGAGGCCGCCGGCGTCGATGGCGGTGCCGGCCGCGAGACGCGCGAGCGACGACGATCCGGCGGCCATCGCCTCTGCGGTGAGTTCGTCGGCCGTGCGCGCGGCGGCGGCGAGGATGGGATGGCTCGTCACCGACTGCGCGAGCGCGAGCGGATGCGCGTCGTTGGTGTGTCCGAAGGTGACGAGCTCGGGCAGCGGGCCGTCGGGCAGGGGTGCGAGCTCGGCATCGACGAGCGGCTTGTACGCTCCGGGAGAGCGCCGCACCGTCTGCGCGGCGTTGTTGATGAGGATGTCGAGCGGCCCGGCGGCGGCGACCGACTCGGTCAGCGCGATCACCTGCGCCGGGTCGCGCAGGTCGATGCCGACGACCTTGAGGCGGTGCAGCCAGTCGCCGGAGTCGGGCAGGGACGCGAAGCGACGCACGGCATCGCGGGGGAAGCGCGTCGTGATGGTCGTGTGCGCGCCATCCCGAAGCAGCCTGAGCGCGATGTACATGCCGATCTTCGCGCGACCGCCGGTGAGGAGCGCGCGCTTGCCGGTGAGGTCGGTGCGGGCGTCGCGCTTGGCGTGGCTCATGGCCGCGCAGTCGGGGCAGAGCTGGTGGTAGAACGCGTCGACCTGCGTGTACTGCTGTTTGCAGATGTAGCAGTTGCGCGGCTTGATGAGGGTTCCGGCCGACGGCGCCTCGGTCGTCGTCGCGAGCGGGATGCCGCGGGTCTCGTCGTCGATGCGGTCGGGTGCTCCCGTCGCGGTCGCAGCCACCACGGCACGGTCGGCGTCGGCGATCGTCGCGCGCTTGTCGAGGCGGCGCTCCTTCTTCACCGACTTGAACATCTTCGCGGTCGCGCGGCGCACCGTGATGAAGTCGGGGTGGTCCTCCTCGATCGCCGCCATGCTCTCGAGCACTCGCAGCGTGACGGCGAGGTCGGCCGGGTCGATCGCGTCGGACGTCTCGGAGGCGGAGGCGGAGGCGGCGTCGACACGAGAGGCGGCGTCGGGAGAAGCGGAGTCAGGCGGGAAAGGCACACACGATTCTAAGCGACGCGGATGGTGCGCGCCGCTGTGTCGCGTTCACCCGGCGACCGCCGACCCCATGCACCTGAAGCTGCGATCGACGTCGCCCGGCAGCGTGAAGCCGCCCGCGGCCTCGAGCGCCACGAATCCGTGCGGGCTCGCTCGCAGCATCCGCGTCGCAGCGTCGTCGGCGGGGTCGTCGGGCACGGTCTGCGACCGAGCCTCGAGAGCGCTGGTATCCCTCGCTGCCGGTGCGTAGCGTGAAGCCATGACTGCAGCGACGCCCGATGAACCACGGCGATCGCTCGTCTCCCTCGTCGTGGTGCACGGCATCGGAGCGCAACGCAGGGCCGAGGCGCTGCTCGAGTGGTCGGAACCCCTGCTCCGGCACATCGACGCCGTCTCCCTCGGCTCCGGTGGCACGGGCGTGCAGTTCGGTCGTGTCGAACTCTCCGCGGAGGCGCGCGACACGGTGAGCGCCAGGGCGCGGTACGCGGGGCTCGACGGCAGGCCTCGCGAGGTGCACCTCACCGTGACCGAGGCGCGGTGGTCGGAGGCATTCCTTCCGTTATCGGCGGGGGAGGCCTTCCGCTGGGGAGCGGTCTTCGTCTGGCGGGCCGCCTTGCGCGTCGGCGCCCAGTTCTCCAGGGTTCTGTGGATGAACCCGTGGTGGCGCATCGCGAGCGCGCCGGCGATAGCCCTGCTGTGGCTCGTGCTCGCCGCGCTCACCCTCGTCGTGACCGTGCTGCTGCCCGTGCTCGCCGTGCTGCTGCTCGTGCCCGTGCTCTCGCGGGCGCTCGTCGCAGCATCCGCGGCCCTGGCCGAGTTCGTGGGCGACGTCGCCGCCTGGACGAGGCGCCCCGTCCGGGCCGCCGCCATGCGGGCCGTCGTCCGTGACGCCGTGCTCGATGCCAAGCTGCGACTCGCGGATGACGCGCGCCAGCTCGGTCTCGATCCCGCGTCGACGCGGCTCGTGGTGCTCGCGCACTCACAGGGCGCGTCGATAGCTGCCGAGACGCTGTTCAGCGCCCGCACGGGCGAGCCACGAATACCCGTCGACGCGTTCGTCTCGGTCGGCGCGGTCGTGACGCTGCTCGGATCGCCACGCTGGACCACGGGCCGCCTCGGGCGCCTCCGGGAGATGCTCGCAGGCGCGGGCAAGGGGACACCGGAGTTCACGCCCGTCGCCGACTGGGCGGCGCTGCCGACACCTCCGCGCTGGCTCAACATCTGGGCACTGTGGGACCCCTTCACCGCCGGCCCGCTCTCGACGACGGTGCGCGACAGCTCCGCGCGGTGGCGCGAGCTCTTCCGCGAGCGTCGCGGATCGGACGCGGCCATCGGGCCGGAGGAGCGGCCGGTGCACAACACGGCCCTGCCGTTCACCGATCACTCCAGCTACCCGGGCAACGTCGCCCAGGTGATCGATCCCGTCGCGCGGCTGCTGCTCGGCATCGACCGGCCCGTGGGTGGCACGACCGCGCGGCGCACCTCCGCGACGCGCGCCGCGCTCGCCCACGCGGAGAGCGTCCGGCAGCTCGGCACGAACCGGCTGCTCATGCTCGTCCTCGCCGTGGCGTCCCCGTTCGTCGCCGGCGTCTTCCCGTCGCTCGCGGCGCTCCCTCGCATCGCCCTCGCCGTCGGGGTCGGCGTCGTGCTGCTCTGGGCCAACACCTCGCTGTGGCGGCGCTACCTGTGGGCGCTCGAGTGGAAGGCCGTCGAGGGCCAGCGCATCCTGCCGTGGTTCGTCGGGTTCGCGCTGCGCGTCGTCGTCGCCGTGGCGCTCGCCGTGGTGTGCGTCGTCGCCGCGCCAGGGGCGTGGGTGGTCGTGACAGCGGCGCTCGCCGCGGTCGTTGTCATCGTGGCGCCACACCTCGGCCTCCGGCCGCATCCCATCACCGAACGTCGTTGACGGCCGCGGGCAGGCGCCGACAGCGCACGCTGGTCACGCTGCGAGCCCCGGTAGGGCAGTATCGAAGCAATGAGTGACGACGTGACGAGCACCGCCCCCGCGACCCTCCTCGACCGGGCGCCGAGGCCCTTCGACGCGGATGCCGCGTTCGAGAACTTCTCCGAGTGGGCGGCCGGCCGCGGCCTGCGGCTGTACCCGGCGCAAGAGGAGGCGCTCATCGAGATCGTCTCCGGCGCCAACCTCATCCTCTCCACCCCGACCGGCACGGGCAAGTCGCTCGTCGCCATCGGCGCCCACTTCGCCGCCCTCGCGCAAGGCAAGCGCAGCTACTACACCGCGCCGATCAAGGCGCTCGTGTCGGAGAAGTTCTTCGCGCTCGTCGACATCTTCGGCGCCGAGAACGTCGGCATGGTCACGGGCGACTCCTCCGTCAACCCCGACGCACCCATCATCTGCTGCACCGCCGAGATCCTCGCCAACGTCGCGCTGCGCGGGGGAGCCGACTCCGACGTCGACCAGGTCGTCATGGACGAGTTCCACTTCTACGCCGACCCCGACCGAGGCTGGGCCTGGCAGGTGCCGTTGCTCACACTTCCCCGCGTGCAGTTCGTGCTCATGTCGGCGACCCTCGGCGACGTGCGCCGCATCGCCGACGACCTCACCATCCGCACGGGCCGCGAGACGGCGGTCGTCACGGGTGTCGAGCGGCCCGTGCCGCTCAGCTACACCTACGCCCTCACGCCCGTGCACGAGACCATCGAAGACCTGCTGTCGACGGGCCAGGCGCCCATTTACATCGTCCACTTCTCCCAGCTCGCGGCACTCGAGCGGGCGCAGTCGATGACGAGCATCAAGGTCGTCTCCCGCCAGCAGCGCGACGAGATCGCCGAGGCCATCGGCGACTTCCGCTTCACGACGGTTTTCGGCCAGACGCTCAGCCGACTCATCCGCTCCGGAATCGGCGTCCACCACGCAGGCATGCTGCCCAAGTACCGCCGCCTCGTCGAGCAGCTCGCCCAGCAGGGGCTGTTGCGCGTGATCTGCGGCACCGACACCCTCGGGGTCGGCATCAACGTGCCCATTCGCACGGTGCTCTTCACGGCGCTGACCAAGTTCGACGGCACCCGGATGCGGCAGCTGACCGCTCGCGAATTCCACCAGATCGCGGGCAGGGCGGGCCGTGCGGGGTATGACACCGCGGGCACCGTCGTCGCTCAGGCCCCCGAGCACGAGACCGAGAACGCGCGGCTCGTGGCAAAGGCGGGAGACGACGCGAAGAAGTTGAAGAAGGTCGTGCGCAAGCGGGCACCCGAGGGCTTCGTCTCGTGGGGCGAGCCGAGCTTCAACCGCCTCATCGCGGCAGAGCCGGAGACCCTCACCTCGAGCATGCAGGTGAGCCACTCCATGATCCTCAACGTGATCGCGCGCGAGGGCGACGCGTTCCAGGAGATGCGCGACCTCATCTTCGAGAGCCACGACACATGGCCGCGCAAGCTCGCGATGGCCCGGCGCGCCCTCGCGATCTACCGGACGCTGCGCGCGGCGGAAGTCGTGACGCAGGTGCCGGTGGCCGAGCTCGTCGACGGATCGCTCGCCGAACTCGCCGACGATGACGAGTATGAGCGCTTCGACAGTGTCAGCGACCGTCCGGTGCGCTATGACATCCGCCTCACCGTCGACCTGCAGCCGAACTTCGCCCTCAACCAGCCGCTCTCGCCGTTCGCCCTCGCCGTCTTCGAGCTGCTCGACCCCGAGTCGCCGTCGTACGCCCTCGACGTCATCTCCATCCTCGAGGCGACGCTCGATGATCCGCGACCGGTCCTGTCGCAGCAGCAGTTTCTCGCCCGCGGGGAGGCGGTCGCCGCCATGAAGGCGGAGGGCATCGAGTACGACCAGCGGATGGAGCTGCTCGAGCACGTCACCTGGCCGAAGCCGCTCGAGGAGCTGCTGGACGCCGCATTCGAGCAGTACAGCGCAACCCAGCCTTGGATCGGCGACTTCGCGCTCAGCCCGAAGTCGGTTGTGCGCGACATGTACGAGCGCGCCATGACCTTCGCCGACTATGTCGGCTACTACAAGCTCGCGCGCAGCGAGGGACTCGTGCTGCGCTACCTGTCGGACGCCTACCGCGCCGTGCGCCAGACGGTGCCCGACGACGCCAAGACCGAGGAGCTGCTCGACCTCATCGAATGGCTCGGCGAGCTCGTGCGCCAGGTGGACTCGAGCCTCGTCGACGAGTGGGAGCTGCTCATCTCCGGCGGCGGCTCCTCCGCCCCCGGCGCGAAGCCCGTGCTGCCGCCGCCTCCGCCGTCGATCCTCACGAATCCGCGCGCGTTCCGGGTGCTCGTGCGCAACGAGCTCTTCCGTCGCGTGCAGCTCGCGGCGCTCGACGCATTCGAGGAGCTGGGGACCCTCGACGCGCCGTACGGATTCAGCGCTGGTGCCTGGGCCGATGGGCTCGACGCCTACTACGCCGAGCACGACGAGATCGGCACGGACGGCGACGCGCGCAGCGCCTCGATGATCATGATCGAGGAGGACGCGGAGTCGTGGAAGGTGCGCCAGATCTTCGCCGACCCCGAGGGCGACCACGACTGGGGCATCAGCGCGACGGTCGACCTCGCGGAATCGGCCGAGGCCGGGGTGGCGGTGGTCAAGGTGACCGCGGTCGGGCGCCTGGACGCGTTCGGCGAGTAGGGCCCCGCGGCCTCGCGGCGATCGAGCGTCGCGAGGGAGCAACGTCACCGGGCTGCGCTCGACCGGCGGGCGCGACGGATGTCGCGGTCGAGAGTGACGCTCGCGGCCGAACGTTCGGCCGCGAACGTGACTTCGAGGCGCGAACCCGCGGCTGGCGAGTCGACCGGCCGCGGCATCCGGCGCCTGACCGGCCTTTGCCGGCCGCGCTGAGGTCTGGGCCGTGGGCGCAGGTACGAACGTCCGCGGGCCGGTCAAACCTCCGCGCGGTGATCGTCGC
>JAODMO010000044.1 GCA_025464995.1 Microbacteriaceae bacterium | reverse complement strand
AACGTCTCTCGGCTCGCGGAGGAGATCATCCTCTGGGCGACCAGGGAGTTCGACTTCGTCACGCTCCACGACTCCTGGTCCACGGGCTCGAGCATCATGCCGCAGAAGAAGAACCCCGACATCGCCGAGCTCGCCCGCGGCAAGGCCGGGCGGCTCATCGGCAACCTCACGGGGCTCCTTGCGACGCTCAAGGGCCTGCCGCTCGCCTACAACCGAGACCTGCAGGAGGACAAAGAGCCCGTATTCGACTCGGTCGAGACGCTCGAGGTGCTGCTTCCCGCGTTCAGCGGCATGGTCTCAACCCTCCGCTTCAACACCGACCGGATGCGGGAACTCGCGCCTCAGGGGTTCTCACTCGCCACCGACGTGGCCGACTGGCTGGTGCGTCGCCACATCCCGTTCCGTGAGGCGCACGAGGTCAGCGGATCGCTCGTGCGGTTCTGCGAGGAGAACGGCCTCGAGCTGCACGAGCCGACCGACGAGCAGTACGCGCTCGTCTCGCCGCACCTCACCGCGGGCGTGCGCGAGGTTCTCACCGTCGACGGCTCGATCGCGAGCCGCGACGGCGCTGGCGGCACGGCCCCCGTGCGTGTCGCCGAACAGCTCGCAGCGCTCACCGAGCGTGTCCGCGCCTTGAGCAAGGGGAATGCGGCGTGACGCTCCACGGAGACCGGCTGAAGTCCGGTTGGGACGGCCCGATGCGCAAGCGCACGAGAACCATCGTCATGGTCATGGCGTCCGCCATCGTCATCGGCGCGATCGTGGCCACAGTCGTGCTCGGTATCCCGTTCTTCTAGGCCCGTGTTCGACCGCGCCCTGCTCGCCCGCCCCGCAGTCGAGGTGGCCCCGCTCCTGCTCGGAGCGCTGTTGATCTCCGGCCCGGTCATGGTGCGCATCACGGAGGTGGAGGCGTATCTCGGCGTCGGCGAAGACCCCGGCTCGCACTCGTTCCGGGGCAAGACCCCGCGCAACGCGGTGATGTTCGGCGAGCCGGGCCACCTGTACACCTACTTCACCTATGGCATGCACGTCTGCGCGAACGTCGTCTGCTCGCCCGAGGGCACCGCGTCCGGTGTGCTGCTGCGGGCTGGCGAGGTGATCGAGGGCCGGGATGTCGCGGCGGAGCGCCGCACGACCTCGAAGTCCGACGCCGACCTCGCGCGCGGCCCCGCGCGGCTGGCGGTCGCGCTCGGGATCACGCTCGCCGACGGCGGGGTCGATCTCGAGACCGGCCCTCCCCGCCTCGAACTCGCGGCCGAGGCATCCGTCTATGCCACCGGCCCACGCACGGGAGTGTCGGGTGCCGGGGGCGGCGTCGAGTACCCGTGGCGCTTCTGGATTCCCGGCGACCGCACTGTGTCCCCGTACAAGCTGCACTCCCCGAAGAAGCGGGCCTGACCGTGGCGGGGTTCACGTCCGTCGAGCGCGAGATCGACGCCTACGGCCATCGCTTCCCCAACCGGGCGCCGCGCGGCTGGGCGCGCGACCGGCTCACCGAGTTCACCGTGTTCGTGCTCAAGCTGGGGCGGGCCTCCCGCTTCGGGGCGGCGATGGTCGGCGTGCTCGTCGCCAGCCGCATCTGATATCCCGACGGCGCGGCGCTCGTGCGCAACGACTTCCTCGTGCTCGCCGCGGTTGCGATCCAGATCATCATGGTGGCCGCTCGCCTCGAGACCCTGCGCGAGCTGCGGTCATCGTGCTCTTCCATCTCGTCGGCACCGGGATGGAGCTTTTCACGACCGACGTCGGCTCTTCGACCTGCGTTTCGTGCCGTACCCGCCACGATGGATCACGGCGATTCTCGCCACCCTCATCTACAGGTCGGCGGGTGGCATCCGGTGGTGTCAATCGCCAAGCTGGGCTCGTGGTTTGCGCTCATGACGATCTGGGTCGTGCTCGTCGCCTCGGTGTGCCCGCCTCGCCAGCCCGACGAGCTGTTGGAGCTCATCGCCCGGACGTGAGCCTCAGCGCCCGACCGCGATGGCGGCGGTGCAGGCGCCGGCCCAGAGCAGGCTCGCGAGGGTGCCGATGATGAAGCGCTCACGCGCCGTGGCGTTCTCCAACTCGGAGAACCGGCCGAGACCTTTGATCGCAACGATGACGGCGACCGCCGCCGGCTGCCCGGCGAGCACCGAACCGATCAGGGCGATCCGCTCGAGGTAGCCGATCGCGGCACCGCCGCGGAGGATCTCGCGAACGGGTACGGTGGACATGACCATGATGCCGCCGTGTGCGCCGAGAGTCACGGTGTCTCGCGTGGCGAGGTCGAGCACGAGCGACACGAACCCGCTGCCGCCGATGGTTCCGAGCAGCACGAATCCCGCCGCGGCGAGCAGCCCGAACGCGGGGTGCGTGACGGGGACGTCGGCGAGCGAGAACCCGAGCGCCCCGACGATCGGCACCGCGCCGCCCACCACGAGCCAGTGGTGCCCGGGTTTCGTCGCGAACCACGCGAGTACGACGGCCGCGTAGAGCACGACGATCCCGACGATCGACAGCACGAGTGCCGGCACGTTCATTGGGTGTCCCCGGGCCGCGGCGAGACGGTTGAGTCGAGAAGGTCGACGAGCCGCGCGAGCGCGGCGACCGCCGCGTCTTCCACCCGCAGCTCGGCGGCGCGTGCTCGTTTGCTCGCCGACTGGGGCGTGATGCCGAGACGCGCCGCGGCATCGGCCTGGGTCAGGCCCGAGGTGACGAGATCGTGCACCTCCCAGCCCTGCTCGCTACGTCGGCCGCGGATGACGAGCAGGAGATCGACGAGAGCCTCGACATCCGACGCCAGGTCGACCACCGGCTCGGCGTTCACCGCGAACCGCGTCGACCGCTTCTTCGCGCGTTCCACCGCGGAGCGCGCCGCGATGAAGGCATCGCCCGTCGACGCGCGGATTCCGGCTCCGAGCGGTTCGCGAGTCGAGCCCACCCCGATGCCGACGCTCCAGCGCCGGGTCCGCGTGAGCACGAGCGCGATTGCGAGGGCGGTCTCGCCCGATCGCGTGAGCAGCTGGATCTCATCACCCGCGGTGCGGTCGGGAGGAAGGAGCAGCGACGCCCCGAATTCCCGTCCGAGCAGGTCGAGCACCGGCCCGACGAGGTCGGCCGTCGAGCGACTGTCGACCTGGTCGGCGGTGATGACGATCATGAAGCTCCCGTCGAACTGAGGCAAATGAAGAGTAAATCAACCTTACAGGGCTTATGATCGCAAGATCACGCTTGTAAGGCTGATTCGTTGCACCCGGGTGTTGCCGGATGCCTCCGCTAGCCTGTACGGGTGTCTTCTCCAGCATCCTCGGTTCCCGTAGTCCAGCGCAATGACGACTCCTTCGAGGATGTCTGGGATGAGATCGTCTGGCGCGGCCTCGTGCACGTGTCGACCAACGAGCGGGAGCTGAAAGAGCTTCTCGCCGGTGGCCCGATCACCTATTACTGCGGATTCGATCCGACCGCCCCCAGCCTGCACCTCGGCAACCTCGTGCAGCTCCTGCTGATGCGGCGGTTGCAGCTCGCCGGGCACCAGCCGATCGGGCTCGTCGGCGGTTCGACGGGGCTCATCGGCGACCCGAAGCCCACCGCGGAGCGCACTCTCAACACCCCCGATGTCGTCGCGGAGTGGGTCGGCTACCTGCAGGGCCAAGTGTCGCGCTTCCTCGACTTCGAGGGCGACAATGCCGCGCGGCTCGTCAACAACCTCGATTGGACGGCGCCGCTCTCCGCCATCGACTTCCTGCGCGACATCGGCAAGCACTTCCGGGTGGGCTCGATGCTCAAGAAAGATGCCGTCAGCGCGAGGCTCAACTCCGACGCGGGTATCAGCTACACCGAGTTCAGCTATCAGATTTTGCAGGCCCTCGACTTCCGGCAGCTCTACCGTGAGTACGGCTGCGTGCTGCAGACCGGCGGCAGCGACCAGTGGGGCAACCTCACGAGCGGCATCGAGCTCATCCGCCGGTCGGAGTCCGCTTCGGTGCACGCGATCGGCACGCCCCTCATCACCAACTCCGACGGCACGAAATTCGGGAAGAGCGAGGGCAACGCGGTCTGGCTCGACCCCGCGTTGACGAGTCCGTACGCGATGTACCAGTTCTGGCTCAACACGGATGATGCTGACGTCATCGACAGGCTCAAGGTGTTCACCTTCCTCGACCGGGCGCGCATCGAGGAGATCGCCGGCCTCGTGGAGACGGAACCCTTCCGCCGAGAGGCGCAGCGCACGCTCGGCTTCGAGGTGACCGCGCTGGTGCACGGCGTCGCAGCGGCCGAGGCGGCGATCGCGGCATCCGCGGCCCTCTTCGGGCAGGGCGAGCTGGCGTCACTCGACGCCGCGACGATCGCCGCGGCGGTCGCGGAGCTGCCGACCGCGACGGTGGTTGCCACGACCACGGTGGCGCAGGCCCTCGTCGACACCGGCTTGACCAAGGGGCTCGGTGAGTCGAGGCGCGCGATCGGCCAGGGCGGCGTCTACCTCAACAACGTGACGGTGACGGATGCCGACGCAGACTTCTCCGGAGCGACCCTCGAGAGTGGTCACGCCGTGCTGCGTCGGGGGAAGAAGACCCTCGCCGCCGTCCTCGTCTCCTAACAGGTCGACGATGCGCGGAGTTCTGCGGGCGGGGTGTGGCGACACGCCCGGGATGTGGGTTGCTTTGCGGGGTGGGTGGGGCGCACGTAGAGTAATCACTCGTCACCCCAAAGGTTCGGAAAGCCGCAGAGCTTGCCGGCCTCAAGTAGGGGACTG
>JAODMO010000039.1 GCA_025464995.1 Microbacteriaceae bacterium | reverse complement strand
GCTGCATCAGGCTTTCGCCCATTGTGCAATATTCCCCACTGCTGCCTCCCGTAGGAGTCTGGGCCGTGTCTCAGTCCCAGTGTGGCCGGTCACCCTCTCAGGCCGGCTACCCGTCGTCGCCTTGGTGGGCCGTTACCTCACCAACTAGCTGATAGGCCGCGAGTCCATCCTTGACCAAAATTCTTTCCAACCCCTAGCCATGCGGCTGAGGCTCGTATCCGGTATTAGACACCGTTTCCAGTGCTTATCCCAGAGTCAAGGGCAGGTTACTCACGTGTTACTCACCCGTTCGCCACTAATCCAGAAGCAAGCTTCCTTCATCGTTCGACTTGCATGTGTTAAGCACGCCGCCAGCGTTCGTCCTGAGCCAGGATCAAACTCTCCATAAATGTTTGACTCACTAACCGAGCAAGCCCGGCGTGACATCTAGCGCCACACCCACCCGGAATAGGGCGGAATGCGACAAGTTTGAAACTGACAGAACAAATCATTACTGACTTGCTTTGTTTGTTTTAATTCAATTTCCAAAGGAATCCGTGCCGTTCATCACCGCTAGAAAAGCAGATCCAAACGACCGGGTTTTTGGCATTTGACATTGTGCACGCTGTTGAGTTCTCAAGGATCGGACGCTCCTGATTCAACCTCACGGTCTCGCTCAGGGCAACCTGTATAACTTACCACTTCCACAGCCTGTGTCAAACCGACCCGCCAGCCCCGAAGAACCAACACCAGCCAATCAGACCCCACGCCATGAAGCGGAAATCTCATCCTAAAACCCCACCGAAACCACTACAAGAGCGACTCGACAGGATTGGGATTCAGTCCCCTACTTGAGGCCGGCAAGCTCTGCGGCTTTCCGAACCTTTGGGGTGACGAGTGATTACTCTACGTGCGCCCCACCCACCCCGCAAAGCAACCCACATCCCGGGCGTGTCGCCACACCCCCGCCCGCAGGCTGCCGGTGTTCTTCGCTCGGAGCCGCTTGGCGCCTGCTCGAATCGGGCACGACATTGACGACCATCGTCATCAGTGGCCGTCTCGGCATTGCTCTTCGGCGCATGGGACGTCGCCCTCGAACTGATGTCGGGCACGCTCCTCACCGACGAGGCGCCTCCGTCCGCGGCGAGCGAGGCATCGGCCAGGCTGCTCGACGGCCGGTTCGAGACGGCGAGCGTGCGATTGTCCGACCTGAGCGCGGGCACCGCCGGCCTGCTCACCGTCGGCTCGGCACTCGGCGTGCTCGTGCAGCCATCCGTCGCCTGTCCTTCGCTTATCTCGCGTGGCGACCCCTTCGGGCGAAGCCGTTCATGGCCTCGCTCACCGTCGCCCGCATTGCGGCCGGTGCCGCGCCCGCCATCGGGGGCCTCGCCGCACGGCTCGACACCGGGTTCGGGCAGTGCAGCGCCGTTCTCGGGCTCGGCAGCCACACCACACCGGATGGCGGCTTCTGTCCACTCGGGATGGCGCACCATCCGGCGCCCGTCGGTTTCGGTTTCGCCCTGCGCATCATTGCGAGCGCGTTCCGGTTCGGGAACCCCTCACGCGAGAGACTGGCGGTCTCGTCTGATGGGCGACGAGGAGACCGGTGTGCACTGCCGCCGACACCCTGCCGGCGGATAGCGGATGCCCCTCACCCGGTCGAGCGAGATCGTCGGCATCAGCATCGTCGACCTGGCGGTGCTCAAGAACGACAGGGCGAAGGCGATCCGGTTCTCGACGCTCTCCGCGATCTGCGAAGCGCTCGACTGCGAGGTCGGAGCCCCGTTGGAGCGGTTGAGCTAGAAGCCGCCGCCGAAGTCGCCGCCACCGAAGTCGCCACCGCCGAAGTCGCCACCCCCGTCGAAGCCGCCGCCGTCGGCGCTGGCATCCGCGGCCGAGTCGCCGCCGCCGTCGCCGGAGTCGCTGCCTGAGCCCCCCGAAGCATCCGAGCCACCCATGTCGTCCGGCATGAAGGTGCTCACGAGAGCCGAACCGATGACATAACCGGCGACGGTGCCGAGCAGTGAGCTGGCGACCATCGAGCCGAACCCCATGCCCTGGCCGCCGCCCGACATGGATCGCTCCATGGTGCCGGGCTGGCGGAGTTCGGAACGCGTGGCAGACGTGGCGAGGGCAGCCGCGTCGCTCGACCGCGGTGCGTCACCGTGCGGCGCATTCTTGCTCAGCTCCGTGAAGAGCAGTTGTCGCTGCTCGGGAGACAGCTTCGAGAATGCCTCGCGGTGCACACTCTCGATGGTCTCGGGCGGCGCCGTACGGAGGAGGTAGCGGTAACGCTCGACGGCGATCTCATCGTCGGAGCGTGCATCACGGCTCGGCGCCGGTCGCTGCTCGGGCGTCTCGTCGGGGGCGTTTCCAAACAGTCGGTCGAAGAATCCCATCGGATTTCCTTTCACACGGTCTCGACGGAGCTAGTCCGTCGAGCGCTCGGCGTTGAACTTGGCGCGTTCCTGAGCCTCGATGTCGGCGTACGCCTTGCGCTCAGTGCGGTCTGCTCGGATGATCGCGCGCATGATGAACCAGAAGACGAGCCCGACCAGCACGGTCGGGGCGAGGGAGTAGGCGGCATTCGCCCAGAAGTTTTCGAGCACGAGACCAGAGTACGTGACGGGGCTACTGCAGCAGCGTGATGACGACGATCACGGCGAGGATTCCCAGCAGCGCCGCCGTCATGAGTAGTCGGGAGGTTCGGCGGGTCATGATCAGCTGTTCACGATGCCGACGATGCCCGACAGGAGCGTGTAGAGGCCGATGCCGCCGACGATGATCCAGATGGCGACGCGGGCGAACGACGTCTCCTTCTTCTTCTTCTCTTCCCCGGGAAGCTTGAGATCGCTCATGAGCCAAGAGTTTACGCTTATCGCATGAGCAACCTGGAGAAGGAGCCCCTCGAGGTCGTCGAGCGGCCGGGCCCGCGCCTCGCCGGTCACCTCGAGCTGCTCGAACCGCGCGAGGTGCCGCTCGGCGGCCCGCGCGCGATGAGCGTGCGCCGAACATTGCCGCAGCGGTCGAGGTCTCTCATCGGCGCCTGGTGCTTCGTCGACCACTATGGCCCGGACCTCGTTTCGGCGCGAGGCGGCATGGTGGTGCCGCCGCATCCGCATACCGGGCTCCAGACGGTGAGCTGGCTCTTCTCCGGCGAGATCGACCACCGCGACAGCGTCGGCAGCCACGCGCCGGTGCGGCCCGGCGAGCTTAACCTCATGACCGCGGGCAGCGGCGTCTCGCACTCCGAGCTGTCGACGCTCACGACGACGGTGATCCACGGCGCCCAGCTATGGCTTGCGCTGCCCGAGGGGTCGCGTCACATCGCCCCGGCGTTCGAGCACTACGCACCCCCGGCGGTCGAAATCGGCGGTGCGACGGTGCGGGTGTTCATCGGTTCGCTTGCGGGCAGCACTTCTCCCGCGCTCGCGTTCAGCCCCCTCGTCGGCGCGCAGGTCGACGTCGCACCGTTCGCCGCCATCCACCTCGCCGTGAACCCCGCGTTCGAACACGGCGTGCTGCTCGACAGCGGATCGCTCAGCGTCGACGGCGAGGACGTGCCCGTCGCCCACCTCGCCTATCGCGAGCCCGGGGCATCCGTCCTCCGCATCGAGGCGGGGGCGGATGGCGCGCGCCTGCTGCTCATCGGAGGTGCCCCGTTCGGCGAGCAGATCATCATGTGGTGGAACTTCATCGGCCGCACGCACGACGAGATCGTGCGCTTCCGTGACGAGTGGCAGGCGGATGTCGTTGCCGGCGCCCGCGACGACGGACGCTTCGGCCGCGTAACCGGGTACGTCGGGCAGCCGCTGCCTGCTCCCGAGCTGCCGGGGGTGCGGCTGAAGCTGCGCGGCTGATTTCGGTACGGGCGCGTTACTTCACGAGGGGGAAGAGGATCGTCTCGCGGATTCCTAGACCCGTGATCGCCATGAGCAGGCGGTCGATGCCCATTCCCATTCCGCCCGACGGCGGCATGCCGTGCTCGAGAGCGCGCAGGAACTCCTCGTCGAGACGCATCGCCTCGAGGTCGCCCTGCGTCGCGAGCAGCGCCTGCTCGACGAAGCGCTCGCGCTGCACGACGGGGTCGACGAGCTCCGAGTACCCCGTAGCCAATTCGAACCCTCTGATGTACAGGTCCCACTTCTCCACGACGCCCGCGGTGCTGCGGTGCGCGCGCACGAGAGGGCTCGTCTCGATCGGGAAGTCCATCACGAAGGTCGGCCGAACGAGGCTCTCCTTGACGAAGTGCTCCCAGAGCTCCTCCACGTACTTGCCGTGGTTGGCGAGGTGCACCTCCACGCCCTCCTTGTCGGCGAGGGCGCGCAGGTCGTCGAGGCTCGTCTGCGGTGTGATCGGGATTCCGGATGCCGCGGACAGCGACTCGTACATCGAGATGCGATCCCACCGACCGCCCAGATCGAAGGCCGTGCCATCCGCCCACTGCACTGTCGTCGACCCGCTCACGGCGATGGCCGCGTTCTGGATCATCTCCTGTGTCAGGTCGGCCATCTGGTTGTAGTCGCCGTATGCCTGGTACGCCTCGAGCATCGCGAACTCGGGCGAGTGCGTCGAGTCGGCACCCTCGTTGCGGAAGTTGCGGTTGATCTCGAACACCCGGTCGAGCCCGCCGACGACGGCGCGCTTGAGGAAGAGCTCGGGCGCGATGCGCAGGAACAACTCGGTGTCGAACGCATTGGAGTGGGTGACGAACGGGCGGGCGGATGCTCCGCCGTGCATCGTCTGCAGCATCGGCGTCTCGACCTCGAGGTACTCGTGCTTCTCGAAGGTGTCGCGCAGGCTCGCGTTGACCTTGGCGCGGGCGCGCACGACGAAGCGAGCCCGCTCGCGCACGATGAGGTCGAGGTAGCGGCTGCGCACGCGCGCCTCGTCGCTGAGCTCGGAGTGCAGGTTGGGCAGCGGCAGGATGGCCTTGGCCGCGATCTGCCATTCCTTGGCCATGATCGACAGCTCGCCGCGCCGGCTCGAGATGACCTCGCCGGACACGAAGAGATGGTCACCGAGATCGACGAGGTCCTTCCAGCGCTGCAGCGACTCCTCGCCTACCTCACCGAGCGACACCATGGCCTGGATGCGCTGCCCGTCGCCCGCCTGGAGGGATGCAAAGCAGAGCTTTCCGGTGTTGCGGAGGTGAACGACGCGACCGGCGAGGCCGACCGTCTCACCCGTCACGGAGTCGGTCTCGAGGTTCGCGAACCGCTCACGCGTCGCCGCGATGGTCGTGGTGACGGGAACGGAGACGGGATACGCCTCCCCCTCGGCGAGGAGCCGGTCGCGCTTCGCCAGTCGGATGAGCTTCTGCTCGCTCTGTTCCTCGGCGGTGAGTTCGGCGTCATGCTCGGTCAATGGGTCTCCTGGCGCTGCGGTGGTCAACGCTCCATGGTAACGGCGGGCGCTATCCGCAGACGCCGGAGGTCAGCCGCCGAGGTGGATGAGCGCGTTGTCGATGAGCCGCGTCTCGCCGACGCGAGCGGCGATGAGCACGCGCGCCTTGCCGCGGTAGTCGTCATCGACCGGCAGGAAGGTGGTCGGGTTTACAACGCTGAGATAGTCGAGGCGCACGAGGCTCTCGCCCATGAGCACTGACTGCGCGGCGGCCAGCACGGCGTCGATTCCGCGGTCTCCGCTCGATTCCGCCGCCTCGAGTGCGGTGGAGAGCGCGAGTGCCGCCCGCTTCTCGCGCTCGTCGAGGAACTGGTTGCGGCTTGAGAGAGCGAGGCCATCGTCTTCGCGCACGGTCTCGACCACCGAGACCCGGGTCGCAACGTCGAGGTCGGCGACCATGCGCTGTACGAGGAAGACCTGTTGGGCGTCTTTCTGCCCGAACAAGACGACAGCGGGTCGCACGATGCCGAGCAGCTTGGTCACGACGGTGAGCATGCCGTCGAAGTGCCCCGGGCGCGAGCGTCCCTCGAAGAGTGTGCCCACGGTGCCAGCGGTGACACGCGTCTCGCTCGGGCCGTGCGGATACATCACGTCGACGGAGGGCGCGAAGACGAACTCGACGCCCGCCGCGTCGAGCTTCTCGACGTCGGTCTCGAGCGTGCGGGGGTACGTGTCGAGGTCTTCGTTCGGGCCGAATTGCAGCGGATTGACGAAGATGGAGACCACGACCGTCTCGGCCAGCTGCCCCGCGCGCTCGACGAGAGCGAGGTGGCCGGCGTGCAGCGCGCCCATCGTCGGAACCAGGGCGACGGTGCGGCCGGCGAGTGCCGCGCGGAGTTCTGCGATTGTCTCGACGACGGTGACGGACACGGTGCTCCCTGGAATGCTCGTGGCCCCGGACGGCGACCGACTATCGATGCTACTAGCGACGGCGCGCTACTCGAGGAAGGGCAGCTCCGGGCCGACGGACGCCTGCAGCGCGGTCTCGACCGACGAACGCACGAGCGGGCCGAGGAAACGCCCAGGCGCCTCGATTCCGAGTCCGTCGAGGATGCCGACGGCCTGATTGACGATGGCAGCCGAGAAGCTCGTCGCCGTCTCGATCGCCTCGGCGTACGCGGCCCGGTCGGACTCGGCGACGATTATCGGCTCCGCGCCCATCTCCACGACGAGCGCCTGCCCGATCGGCTGCACGGGCGCGGGCGCCGTGACCGCCGCGTAGCTCTCTCCGAGTCGCACAAGGTCGAGGCTCGTGCCGGTGAACACCATCGCGGGGTGCACCGCGAGCGGGATGGCCCCCGCGGCCGTCGCGGGCGCGAGCACCGCGGTGCCGAAGCCGGGCGCCGTGTGCAGCACGAGTTGCCCCGGCTGCCATGCTCCAACCGCCGCGAGTCCGGCGACGAGCTGAGCGAGTTCGCTCGACGGCACCGCGAGGATGACGAGCTCGCTGCGTTCGATGAGGTCGGGCATCTCGAGGATCGGGACGCCGGGCAGCATCGCCTCGGCCCGGTCGATGCTGTCTTGGGATGTCGCGGAGATGCCGACGATCGCGTGACCCGCCCCCGCGAGCGCGGCCCCGAGCACGGGACCGACGCGGCCCGCCCCGATGATGCCGACGCCCAGCCGGCCGGAACGGCTCACGCCGTCGCCTCTCCGGAACGCCAGCGATGACTCGTGTCGGTCGAGGAGGAGAGGACGGCGGCATCCGCGACCGCGCGGAAGAGGTCCATCGCCTCCGCGCTGTCGAGGGCGCCAAGCTGCGGCACGATCGGTCCGGCGACGGTGTGCAGTCGCACCGACGCGAGTCGCGCCATCCGGAATACCGGTCCCTGGTGTATCGCGACGCTCTGCATCCGCGCCTCGGGCACGATCGTGAGCTGTCGCCAGACCGCACCCTGGCGCAGCACGACGGCGCCGGGCAGCATCGCGAACCCGTTGCGGCGCTGCGAGAACCACAGGTAGAAGCGGGCGCGGCGGGGCGAATTCGTGAAGCCGTCGTCGGGGGCGCCGCTCGAGGTCATGTCGCGCGTGAGCCGCTCGACGGAGCCGTCGTCGGCGAGGTCGGGCAGCACGAGGGCGAGCACCTTGCGCACGTCGTCGATGTTGCCGACAGGCAAGATCGTCGTGTTGGCCTGGCCAGCCGCGCCCTTCGCGCTCGAGGTCGACGCGCGGTTGACCTTGATCTCCCACCATCCGGCCGGCCGCCAGAACAACGGCTGGGTCACCTGCACCGAGTGGATGCGTCCGGGGGGAAGCGTCTCGTTGCTCGTCGAGAGCAGGCCGAAGCCGATGCGAACTCCGTCGGGCGTGCCGGCGATGCTGTAGCGCAGCGACTTCGTGAAGCGCGTGACGTAGAAGCTCCCGGTGCCGATGAGGGCGGGCAGCAGGCCGACGAGGAACACCCAGGACCCCGTCGCGACGACGCCCCAGAAGACACCGCCGATGAAGGCGAGCACGAAGATGCTGAAGCCGCTCAACACGAGCGAGCCGATGAGGCGGCCGAGGTGCATGCTGACGACCGACTCGGGCGGTGCGAGGTCGGGGTCGCGCTCGGGCGCGAGCAGCTCGGAGACGCGCTGGTCGATGAGGTGCGACACTGCGGCGGCGCGGTGACCGGGCTGGTCCGCGACATCCGTCAGCAACTCCGCCTGCACCTCGGCCTCGGCTCGTGCCTCCGCCTTGGCGATGCGGGTGCCGGACGCGAGGCTCAGGATGTCGCGACGCAGCTCGTCTGCGGCAGACGACCCGAGGTAGTCGAGCTTCACGTTGGCGTCCTGCCCCGCGACGTTGACCTCGAGCCGTGCCGCGGCGAACAACCGGGCGAAGAACGGGCGGGCGATGTTGATGCCCTGGATGCGGTCGAGCCTGCCCCGGCGGTTGCGCCGGAACAGGATTCCGCTCCGCACCTCCACGACCTCCTCGGTGATGCGGAACGTGTTCATCCGCCACGACAGGTAGTAGGCGCCGATGACGACCACGAGCCCGACGAAGAGCGCGAGAGCGGCGAATCCGACGTAGCCGTTCTCGTAGAGCCAGACGAGCGGCTCGCCCTCGCCGCCTGGTCCGCCGAAGGCGATGTCGATGAGGATGTCGCGCACGTTGTAGAGCAGCACGCCGAGGATCGCGACGAACGTCACTCCGCCGCGCAGCAGTGGGGTCAGCGGATGAAGGCGATGCCACTCGCCGTCGGTGAAGTCGCTCACAGCCCGGCCCGGCGGCTCTCGGCGAGGGCGACGAGCCGGTCACGCAACTCCTCGGCGTCGGCCTCGGCCAACCCGGGGATGACGACGGAGGTCGCCGCCGCCGCGGTGACGAACTTGAGCTCGCTGAGCCCGAGCGCTCGGGCGAGCGGGCCCCGGTTGATGTCGACGAGCTGCATGCGCCCGTAGGGCACGGCGACGAAGCGCTGGTAGAGGATGCCGCGACGGAAGAGCACGTCGTCGTCACGCAACTGGTAGCCGATGGACCGCACTCGTCGCGGTGTGAGGGCGATCGTGATGATGAAGACGATGGCGATCGCGGTGACGATGAGCCACAGCCACGACACCGCGGTGAAGTAGGCCACCGCGGATGCTGCGCCCACCACGATGAGGCCGAACACGATTCCCCCCACGATGTCTACGACGACGTAGCGCGGCGACACCCGATGCCAGGTGGTGATCTCGGGGAGGTCGAGGCGCTCGGTCACACGTGGTCCTGACTCGCGGGGAGGATGTTCGGGTCGTCGTCCGATGGCGGCAGCGTGCACATCTTCTCAGCGATGAGCCCTCCGGCGAGCAACACGACCCCGGCGACCGTTGTCGCAACCGCCAGCGCGACAGAGCCTACCGGTGGGATGACCGAGCGCGTGAGCAGGAAGATCGTGACCGCGAGGGCCGCGCCGCCGAGCAGGGTTCCGGTGAGGCTCGACGCCTTTGCCAGCACCACTGCCCGCGTCGCGTAGAACGGGTCGACGCGGGTCTTCGCCGTTCCGCGCACCACGCGGTAGACCGGCAGCGCGAGCAGCACCACAATGACGCCGATGAGGGCGAGCGCGGCCGCGAGCGTTATCGGCGGTATGAAGGTGGGTCTCCCGCTCGCGACGAGCGCCGTCTCCATGAACCAGCCCGCTCCGCCGCCGAGCACGGCGAGCAGCAGAAGAATGGAGGGACGAGTGCGTGTCACAGGAGTGGCCTTGCCTTGTAGGGGGTGACGCCGTCGCCGTCGGCCGCGGGCAGCCGGTCGACGCGGCCCGCGGAGAGAAGCGAGGCGAGGGGCTCGATCTGAAGCCACGGCACCAGGACGAACGCGCGTTCCGCAGCGCGCGGGTGCGGGAGCGTCAATCGCTCCGAGTCGACGCGCAGCCCACCGAAGTCGACGATGTCGATGTCGAGGGTGCGGTCGCCCCACCGCTCGGCGCGCACCCGGCCGTGCTCCTTCTCGATCGCGTTGATCGCGGCGAGCAGCTGCTCGGGGTGGAGGGTGGTGCGGACGGCGACGACCGCGTTCAGGTAGGCCGGGGCATCCGTGTCGACGCCGTCGGGCTTGAGCGCCGCGGTCTCGACGAGTCCGGATGCGGCGGTGAGACGCACCTCGTCGAGCGCGGCGATCTCTGCCACGGCGGCGCGGATCGTGCCCTCCCGGTCGCCGAGGTTGCTGCCCAGCGACAGCACGGCGGGCAGTTCGACCCGGAGGCGCTGCTCGCGCATCAGCACGATCGCGCCATCAGTCGCGCCCTCGGACGATGGTGACGGCGACGTCGTCGAACGGGACCGTGATGGGGGCGCTCGGCTTGTGCACCGTGACGCTCACGAGCCTCGCCGCGCGGTGCGCGAGCACGACCTCCGCGATTCGCTCGGCGACCGTCTCGATGAGGTCGACGGGGTCGCGCTCGACGGCCGTGACGATCTCCTCGGCGAGTTCGCCGTAGTGGATGGTGAGCCCGAGGTCGTCGCTCGCGGCGGCGGCGGCGAAGTCGAGGTGCACGGTGACGTCGAGCACGAACACCTGGCCATCGCGTCGCTCGCTCTCGAACACTCCGTGGAAGGCGGATGCGCGCAGGCCGGTGAGCGTGATCGTGTCGAGCGGCATCACTGCGTCGCCCCCGTTTCCCATGCGGTCCATACCGCGAGGGCGGCGGCGGTCGACGCGACGTCGTGCACGCGCACTCCCCACGCCCCGGCCTGCGCCGCGAGGGCACTGATGACGGCCGTGGCGGGATCGCGGTCGATCGGGTTCGCGTCGTGTTCGAGCAGGTCCGCGAGGAATCCCTTGCGGGAGGCACCGACGAGCACCGGGTAGCCGAGGCTCTGGAGGCGGTCGAGGTTGCCGAGCAGCGTCCAGTTGTGGGCACCGGTCTTCGCGAAGCCGAGGCCCGGATCCACGATGAGCCGGCGTTCGTCGACGCCCCAGATGATCAGCTCGGCGACCCGCGCCTGGAGCTCGGTCCGCACGTCGCCGACCAGCTCGTTGTAGCTCGCCAGTTGGTTCATGTGCGCGCTGTGCCCGCGCCAGTGGGAGACGATGTAGTCCACCTCCAGGCTCGCGATAGTGCGGAACATCTCCTCGTCGGCGAGACCGCCGGAGACGTCGTTGACGATGCCGGCCCCCGCCTCGGCGGCGGCGGCCGCGGTCGACGCGTTGAGGGTGTCGATGCTGACCCGGATGCCGCGGTCGTTGAGCTCGCGAACGACGGGCAGCACACGCTGCTGTTCCTCCTCGACGGGAACACGCTCGGCACCCGGTCGGGTGGATTCGCCGCCGACGTCGATGATGTCGGCACCCTGCTCGTGCATGGCCGCACCATGGGCGATGGCATCGTCGACGGAGTTCCACCGGCCCCCGTCGCTGAAGGAGTCGGGCGTGACGTTGAGGATGCCCATAATCCGGGGCCGCGGACGCGCCGCTCGACGGACGAGCACCATCTCACTGGTCATGAACTCCCCCTCCGAACATCGCGATGACCGATCACCGCGATGATCTCCGCCCGAGCACCAGTCTCTCGCAGCGTTCCCCGGCTGGCCAGCGTCACCGTCGAACTCGCCGTCTGGCGCGGGCCGCGAGTGGTGACGCACTGGTGAACGGCGTCGAGCACGACGAGCACCCCGAGCGGGGAGAGCCCGGTGTCGATCGCCGCGGCGATCTCCTCGCCGAGGCGCTCCTGCAGCTGCGGCCGGGCGGCGAGCGTCTCTACGACGCGGGCGAGGCTGCCGAGTCCGACGATGCGCGACCGGGGAACGTAGGCGATGGTCGCTGTACCGAGAAACGGCAGCAGGTGGTGCTCACAGATCGAGCGGAAGCGGATGTCGCGCACGACGACCATCTCGCCGAGTTCGCCGGGCTCGACGTCCACCGCCTCGGTCAGGTGGTCGAGCGGGTCGACGCCGATCCCGGCGAAGAACTCGGCGTAGGCCGCGGCGACGCGCTGCGGCGTCGCCGCGATGCCCGGCCTCGTCACGTCGTCGCCGATGGCGGCGAGGATCTCTGCGACCGCCGCCTCGATGCGTCCGGTGTCGATTGACATGCCGGCCGATCAGGCTGTTGCGATGCCGGGGGTCTTGCGCGGGCGCGGCGTGCGCTTCGGCGCCGGCGGCTCGGAGTCCACTCCACCGTCGACGACCTCGGGGTCGATCGGCAGCTTCGAGGGCACCTTCACGGGAGGACGGTCGGAGAGCGGGCGGTTCGTGCTCGACAGCCACTGCGGACGCTCGGGCAGCTTCTCCAGCCCCTCGAAGATCTCGGCCAGCTGGTTGTGGTCGAGCGTCTCCTTCTCGAGCAGCTCGGTCGCGAGCCGGTCGAGAACGTCGCGGTTGGTGTTGAGCACCTGCCACGCCTCGTCGTGGGCCTGCTCGATGAGCAGTCGCACCTCGGCGTCGATCGTCTTGGCCACCTCGTCGGAGTAGTCGCGGCTGGCCCCCATGTCGCGGCCGAGGAACGGCTCACCGGCGGTCAGGCCCAGCTTCACCGATCCGACGCGAGCGCTCATGCCGTACTCGGTGACCATGCGACGGGCGATGGATGTCGCCTTCTCGATGTCGTTCGAGGCGCCGGTGGTCGGATCGTGGAAGACGATCTCCTCCGCGACGCGACCACCCATGGCGTAAGCGAGCTGGTCGAGCAGCTCGTTGCGCGTCACAGAGTATTTGTCTTCGAGCGGCAGCACCATCGTGTAGCCGAGGGCACGGCCACGGGGAAGGATCGTGACCTTGGTGACGGGGTCGGTGTTGCGCATCGACGCGGCGGCGAGGGCGTGGCCGCCCTCGTGGTACGCCGTGATGAGCTTCTCCTTGTCGTTCATCAGGCGGGTGCGGCGCTGCGGGCCGGCCATGACACGGTCGACTGCCTCGTCGAGCGCACGGTTGTCGATGAGCTGCGCGTTACTGCGGGCGGTGAGCAGCGCGGCCTCGTTGAGCACGTTGGCCAGGTCGGCTCCGGTGAATCCGGGAGTCTTGCGCGCGAGCACCTCGAGGTCGACGCCCTTGGCGAGCGGCTTGCCCTTGCCGTGCACCTGGAGGATCTGCTTGCGACCCTGAAGGTCGGGAGCGTCGACACCGATCTGGCGGTCGAAGCGGCCGGGGCGCAGGAGCGCCGGGTCGAGCACGTCCGGTCGGTTCGTCGCGGCGATCAGGATGACGTTCGACTTCACGTCGAAGCCGTCCATCTCGACGAGAAGCTGGTTAAGGGTCTGCTCGCGCTCGTCGTTTCCGCCGCCCACACCGGCGCCGCGGTGACGACCGACCGCGTCGATCTCGTCGATGAAGATGATGGCGGGCGAGTTGTCTTTCGCCTGCTGGAAGAGGTCGCGCACGCGGCTCGCACCCACGCCGACGAACATCTCGACGAAGTCGGAGCCGGAGATCGAGTAGAACGGCACCCCGGCTTCGCCGGCGGTCGCACGGGCGAGCAGCGTCTTTCCGGTTCCGGGAGGGCCGTAGAGCAGCACGCCCTTCGGGATGCGGGCGCCGACGGCGAGGAACTTCGCGGGCTCCTTGAGGAACTCCTTGATCTCCTCGAGTTCCTCGATCGCCTCATCCGCTCCCGCGACATCCGCGAAGGTGACCTTGGGGCTCTCCTTGCCGACGAGCTTGGCCTTCGACTTGCCGAACTGCATGACCTTGGAGCCGCCGCCCTGCATGCGGCCGATGAGGAAGTAGAAGATGACGCCGATGATGAGGAACGGCAGCAGGATGCTGAGCAGCGACGCGAAGAAGTTCGTCTGCGGCACCTCGTCGGTGTAGTCCTTGGGGTTGGCGGCCGTGATGGCCTCGACGACCTCCGCGCCGCGCGGCGCGACGTAGTAGAACTGCACGAGCTTGCCCTTGTCGCCGTCGGCCTTCGTGAGGGTCAGGTCGACGCGCTGCTCGCCGTCGACGATCTTCGCCGACTCGACGGTGTTGCCCTCGAGCAGTGCGAGGCCGTCTTTGACGGAAACCTCTTTGAAGCCCGATCCGGTCAGCAGGCTCGAGCCCACGATGACGGCGATGATGGCGACCACGATGTAGACGATCGGGCCACGGAAAATGCGCTTGAAGTCCATGATGTTCCGGGCAGAGACGCCCAGCACCTTCCTGCTGAAGAAACGTTGCTTCAGGGTACTGCCTTCGCGCTGGGCGGCCGCTGGATGTTCGCCGTGGGCGCAGATGGAATGTTCCGTCCGTTGAATAGGCCGTCCGCAACCGCATCGGCACTCCTCGCGAGGCTTCGATACGGGTGCCGGGGCGCCCTACTCGGCCAGCAGTGGTGCGTCAGGCGTAGACGTGCGGCGCGAGCACCGCGATGCCGCGCAGGTTGCGGTACTGCTCGGCGTAGTCGAGGCCGTAGCCGACCACGAAGGCGTTGGGAATCTGGAAGCCCTCGTACTTGACGTCGACCACGACCTTCGCGGCATCGGGCTTGCGCAGCAGCGCGCAGATCTCCACCGTCGCGGCACCCCGGGTCTCGAGGTTTCCGCGGAGCCACGACAGGGTGAGGCCCGAGTCGATGATGTCCTCGACGATGAGCACGTGGCGACCGTGCAGGTCGGTGTCGAGGTCCTTGAGGATGCGGACGACACCGGACGACTGGGTGCCGGAGCCGTACGACGAGACCGCCATCCAATCCATCTCGATCGGGATGGTGAGCTCTCTCGCGAGGTCGGCCATGACCATCACGGCACCACGCAGCACGCCGACGAGCAGCACCTTCTCGCCCGCGTAGTCGACCTCGATGCGACGGGAGAGTTCGGCGATCTTCGCGTGGATCTCGTCTTCGGTGTACAGGACCTCCGCGATGTCATTCTCGATGTCACTGAATTCCATGGGGGTTCCGTCCTGTAGAGCGCTCCCGGCGGCTACGACCGGGTGTGCGGGTTCGCGCTGAAGACGAGCAGCCCAGCACGACGTTCAACCCTAATGCCCGGCAGGTCGAGTGGGCCCTGACCGTGCCAGTCGGTCACGAGCCGCCCCACCTCGAGGGTCTGGGCACGGCTCAGGGTGAGGTGGAACTCACTCGCGACCGCGAGACGGATCAGGCGCTGGCGCAACGCGGCCGGGTTCGCCTCGAGAGCGGAGACCGGCAACGAGATGCCCGCCTCGGCGATGTCGGCGAGCTCCTCCGCCATCTCCTCGGCGAAGTGGTCGAGCGCGTCGGAGTCTTCGCGCAGCTGTTCGGCGGTGCGCGCGAGTGCCTCCGCGATGCCCGGGCCCAGCTCGCGTTCGAGCACGGGGAGAACCGTGGCGCGCACCCGGACACGGGTGTAGGCCTCGTCGCTGTTCTGCGGGTCGGTCCACGGTTCGAGCCCCGAGTCGGCGCAGAACCGCTCCGTCTGCTCGCGGCGGATGCCGAGCATCGGGCGGCGGTAGAGGCCCGCGCGCGCGCGCATTCCACTCAGGCTCACCGCTCCGCTGCCCCGGGCGAGACCGAGCAGCACCGTCTCGGCCTGGTCGTCGAGCGTGTGCCCCAACAGCACGGCGATCGCGCCCGACTCCGCCGCGGCCGCCTCGAGCGCCGCGTAACGCGCGGTGCGAGCGGCCGCCTCGGGGCCACCGGAGCCGTCGACGACGACGGTGCGGACGAGCACCGGGTCGAGACCGAGGGCGCGCGCCTGGCGCGCGGCGGTGGCTGCGGCATCCGCCGAACCCGGCTGCAGGTTGTGGTCGACGATGACCGCGCCGGCGCGGAGCGCGGCCCGGGGCGCCTCGAACGCGGTGGCCGCCGCAAGCGCGAGGGAGTCAGGGCCGCCGCTGAGGGCGACGAGGACGAGTGCGCGGTCGCTCTCCCTGGTCGAGTAGGGCGCTCTGGCGCCCGTGTCGAGACCCCCGTCGGGCGTCGGCACGGTCTCGACACGCGGGCTGGGCGAGCTGCTCGACCCGCCCAACGACGCCCGCACCGCGCGCCGGACGTCGGCGATGGGCGGGGTGAGTCTCGGGCGCGTTGGCTGCATCCAGTAACGTTATTGCAGCAATCACCGAACCAAGGAGCGCGAAACCATGGCCGCCTACGACGCGATCATCGAAATTCCCAAGGGAAGCCGCAACAAATACGAAGTCGACCACAAGACGGGCCGCGTCTACCTCGACCGCGTGCTCTTCACCGGTTTCGTCTACCCCACCGACTACGGGTTCTTCGAGAACACCCTCGGCCTCGACGGTGACCCCGTCGACGTGCTCGTGCTGCTCGACTACCCGCTCTTCCCCGGCGTCGGCGTGTCCGTGCGCCCCGTCGCCGTCTTCAACATGACGGATGATGGTGGATCCGACGCCAAGGTCATCGCCGTTCCGGCCACCGACCCGCGGTGGGCGCACATCCAGGACATCAACGACATCCCGGAGTACACCCGCAAGGAGATCGAGCACTTCTTCGAGCACTACAAGGACCTCGAGCCCGGAAAGTGGGTTCGTACCGAGGGCTGGGGCGACGCGGCCGAGGCCGAGGAGATCGTCAAGGCGGGCGTGACGAAGCTCGCGACCGAGGGCCACTAGGCCCCCGAAGCGCTTCATGAGGGATCGGGCACCGTCGCGGTGCCCGGTCCCTTTTTCTTCGGTCAGCCGGTGGGCCGACCGGCCTGCCCGACGAGGTCGCCCTTGCGCACGGCGACGATACGCACGGGCGCCGACGCGTTCGGCGCCTCGATCATCTGCCCGCCGCCGATGTACATGGCGACGTGGTAGAAGCCCCCGGAATTCGCGTAGAACAGGAGATCACCCGCTTGGCGGTTGGCCACGGGCAACAGCCGGCCCGCCCTGGCCATGGTGTTGTACTGGCTGCTGACGAGGTGAGCTCCGATGTTCACGCCCGCCGCCGCGTAGCTCTTCATGGTGAGGCCGGAGCAGTCCCAGCGGTCCGGGCCGGCGCCGTTTAGGAGGTAGGGCTCGCCGAGCTGCGCCTTGGCGAAGGCGATCGCGGCGGCGACCGCGCCGCCGGACGGCGCTGTCACGACCGGCGGGGTGATGACGGGCGGCGTGACCACGGGCGGGACGGCCACGGGCGGGACGACGACCGGCGGAGCGGCAACCGGCGGGGAGGCGACGGGCGGTGTCACGACCGGAGGGGTGCCGCCCGGCGGCGTCGTCGCGGGGGGAGTGGTGCCGGGCGGGGTGGTCACGACCGGGGCGCCCGCGGCCGGAGTGGCGGGCTTGGCGGCGTGGGCGTGCTCCCATGCGACGCCGTCGCGATAGGCCTGCTCGGCGGCATCCGCCGTACCGGTGAGGGCCACGAGCTGGGCCTGCAGGCGCTCGGCTGACGCCGCCTGCTTCGCGATCTTCGCCTGCGCCTTCTCGGCGGCGGCGTTGGCCTGCGCCAGCACCTCCTCGGCATCGTCGGCGAGCGTCTCCGTGCGGTCGCGCGCGACAGCGGCCTGACTCGTGAGCGCTCGGGCGGTGTTGCTGTCTGCCTCGGCCTGGCGCAGAACGACAGCCGACTGCTCGGTGAGCTTGCTGACCGTGCCGAGCTTGTACAGGAGGTCGTCGGCCCGCCCGCCGTCGACGACGAGCTGCACGGTGAGATTGGTGCCGCTCGTGCGCACGAGCTGCGAGACGAGCTGTCCGGCGCGATCGGCCGACTCCTGCGCCGCGACGGTCGCAGCATCCGCCTCGGCGGCCAGCGTGTCGGCGCGAGTGGATGCTGCATCGAGTGCGATGCGTGTCTCGTTGTACTTCTCGCCCTTCTGCAGGGCGTCGACCGAGAGGCTCATCGCGTCGGCCTCGAGCTCGCTGAGGAAGTGCCGGATCTCCGCTACCTGCGCTGCTGTCGCCGCCACGGAGCTGCGCGACGCCTGCACCTCATCCCAACTGGGGAAACCGGGATCCGCGTATGCGGCCGAGCTCGTTCCGAGACCCACGACGAGACACGTCGCAGCGATGACGACGACGGCCCTCGCCGGGCGGCGACTACGAGGCACTGCGCGCAACGATCTGCGAGCGGCCGGTGTCAGCCAAGGGTGACGCCCTGGTTGCGCATGAACGGCACGGCGTCGGTCGCGACGTTGTTGATGCGCACCTCGTAGTGCAGGTGGCAGCCGGTCGAGCCGCCCGTGGTGCCGACGTAGGCGATGAGTTGGCCGCTCGAGACCCGCGCACCCTTGCCGACGAGCAGGCCGCCGTTGACAATGTGGCCGTACGCGGTCGAGATGTTGTCGCCGTTGGAGAGCTGGATGAAGTTGCCGTAGCTGCCGTTCCATCCCGAGTAGACGACGGAGCCGGCGTGGGCCGCGTAGATCGGTCGACCGCAGGCCGCGCCGATGTCGGTTCCGGCGTGGAGGCGCCAGACGTGGCTGTAGGGGTTCAGCCGGTTGCCGTAGCCGCTCGTGATGCCGCCGTAGGCCGGCTTTGCCCAGCCGCTCTGACCGACGACGCCGGCTCCGGCCGCCGCGCCCGCGGCCGCTGCCTGGCGGGCCAGCTCCGCCTGGCGGGCCGCCTCGACCCTGGCCGCCTCGATGCGGATGTTCTCGCCGACGACGAAGTCGGCCTCCGTGACGGCGCGACGCTCGCTGAGCACCGTGAGCTGCGCGTTGAGCGTCGCCTGGTTCTCCTCCTGGGCCGCGACAGCGGCGGCCGCGGCATCCGCGGCGGCCTGGGCCGCGTCGCGAGCCGCCTCGGCGGCGACCTTGAGCTCCTCGAGCAGCGACTGGGCCCTTTCGGCCTGCTTCGTCAGCGCCCGAGCGGTGTTCATGTCGAGAAGCGCCTTCTCGTAGATTCCCGCGGTCTGCTCGGTGAACTTGTCGGCCATGCCGTAGGTGTAGAGCAGGTCGTCGGCCTTGGATGCGTTCACGAAGAGGTTCGCGGAGACGTCGCCGTTACCCGAGCGGTACTGCTGGGCGACGATCTCGCCGGCCTGCTGCTTCGACTGCGTCGCGCTGGCCTCGGCATCGTCGGCCTGCGAATCGAGCTTCTGGGCCTTGAGCGCGGCCTCTTGGAACCTTTGGTCGGCCTCCTGGTAGGCCTCGCCCTTGGCGATCACCTCGGCCTGGGTGCGCTCCACTTCGACGCGCAGCCCCTCGATGAGCGACTTGATCTCGTTGATCTGGTTGATCGTCGCCTGCTCGCTGGAGCGCGCGTTCTGCACGTCGGTCCACGACGGATAGTCGAAGGCGAAGGCGGCTCGGGAGTCCGACTCCACTATGGCCACCGCAGAGACGAACGACAGTGCGACAGCGAGCGCGACGAGGCGCGTGCGGCGGCGCCCGCGCGTCACGGTCGTGTGTGTATTGGCTCGACGTGGCCAGAAGATCATTTTTCCCCGAATCGTGTTCGGCGCGAATATAACGCCAGTCACACTGTCAACTGCGTCAACAGTACCAACCGGCCGCGTTCCGCCCCAGTGACCGAGGCTACGGGGTTTCTCCGCAAGCCTCAACGTTCAGTTGAACCTACGCTCCATATGTTCACTGGCCGGCGTCCCCCGCCGGTGTGTGCCGAATCGCTCGGTTTGGTGTTTCAGCCCCAGACCCGTATTCTTTTCTCTCGGTAGCTATGACGGTTTGTTTGCGCATGGCCCCATCGTTTAGTGGCCTAGGACGGCGCCCTTTCACGGCGTTAACACGGGTTCGAATCCCGTTGGGGTCACAAAACTGACAACTCAATAGCATGGCCCTGTAGCGCAGTTGGTTAGCGCGCCGCCCTGTCACGGCGGAGGTCGCCGGTTCAAGTCCGGTCAGGGTCGCAAAGATGAATAACCCATCCGAAAGGGTGGGTTATTTTTCCTAGGCGACGAGAGTCTGCCTTGGCCCTGTAGCTCAGTTGGTAGAGCGCACGACTGAAAATCGTGAGGTCACCGGATCGACGCCGGTCGGGGCCACCACTTACCGCGCATGAGCCGCTCAAGAGATTGAGCGGCTTTTTTGCGTTCCGGGCCCGTGCCGCCCGCGCAACGAAGGCCCCTTGCGACGCAAGGGGCCTTCGTATTTTCAGCGATTACAGTCAGCGACGCGTGGTGTGCTCGTCGTTGTCGTAGAACTCGCGGCTGCCCGACTTGGCGAGCCCGCGGCTGATCATGTATCCGATCGTGAGGAGCGTGGCGTAGAGCCACACGTCCTGCGCGCCGAATCCCTGGCCGTCGTCACCGTTGTCGACGACCGCCGAGGCGATGAACATCGCGATCAGGATGACGACGTACGCGATGAACTCGGTGGTCTTGAACGCGGCCTTGGTCTCCGTGGAGAGGCGAGAGACGCGGCCGTTGTGGGGTGTGTTACTCATGTGAGGTCCCTCTTTTCTTCTGTCTACGTTGTGCCGCCCGACGAAAAGGCGACTTGTGAAACGTAATCACTACTTCGAAGTGCCGCAAAATCTCGGTTGCCCCTTGCATTCGGCGACGAGCAATGCTTCTCCCGGGGTTGGCCCTATGCGGTGCGCCGCACCAGCCGCTCGCGGAACAGCCACGCCGGCGCCGCCTCGTGAATGAGGCGTTCGGATGCCTGCGCCCAGAACCATCGCTCGAATCGGCCCCACTCCGGGCTGCGCTCGCTCGTGAGCGCGGTCGCACCGGTCAGCGGATCTCTGTCCATGAACGTGACCGCCATGTCAGCCTTCTCGAGCGAGGGGAAGTACTCGAACAGCCGCCGGTCTTCGGAGCTGGGCGCCCAGCGCACGACGCGGTATTGGCCGCCGCTCGGCGCGTTGTCGAGGTAGCGCACGACCGCGACCGGCTTCGAGGGGTCGTCGCGCAGGATGATCCACTCGCGTTCACTCGTTCGGATGAGCGGCCAGGGCGGCTGCCAGCGGACGACTTCCAAGATTGCTCCTCGTGTTGACGAAGCATCCGGCCATGCGGGACAAGCGTAAACCAGACGGGTGACCCTCGAGGGGCTGGGAGCATCCGGGCACTGTCGGGAAAAGATGAAGGCCCGACGCCGGGTAATGGCGTCGGGCCTCGTCAGCGATCAATCCGGGGGAACTAAAGCGCTTGTTGAATAGGGTACACGAATGTCGGCATAAATGCCGACACCATATCTGGGGCTACCGCGTCTGCCCTCCCCATCAGGTCTGGGCGGGCTCCTCTGACGCGCCGGCGACTGCGGGCGCCTCGGGTGCAGTGCCCGCAGACGGCAGGATTCCGAGCGCCGCCTTGATGCGTTCGGCGTCGTCGGGCCGGGCTTCGGCGGCGGCGAGGTTCGCGTCGGCGACCGCGCGCAACACTTCCTCGCGCTGGATCGAGATGCCGCGCGGCGCGTCGATTCCGATGCGCACGCCGTCTCCCCGCGAGTCGAGGATGGTGACGACGATGTTGTCACCGATGAGAATGCGCTCTCCCGGTTTGCGAGTTAGAACGAGCATCTCTTCAGCCTACCAACCGGCTTCGAGCCACCCGACGGGAAGGCCGAGCTGGCTCACGGAGTGTGGCGAGGATGTCGCCTCCGGCGCCCAGCTCATGACGGCGTCCACGGGCACGATATCGGTGATCGCGCGCACCCAGCGCACGGTGTCCTCGTGCTTGCGGCCCGCGTCGACGGCGACCCACACCTGGTCGGGGTGGAGGTTCTCTAGCGCGGTCGCCGCCTCCGACGTCGGACCGCGGCGGGGAAGCCCGAACGCCACGACGACGCCCTGGCCGTTGCGCACCCCGTCGGCACGGGCCGCGATGGCCGCACGGCGGTCGTCGATGCGTGCGATCGAATGGCGCTCTATGTCACCGGCTATGCGCACCGCGGAGGCCGCCGACGACGCCGCGATCGAGCGGGCCACCGCGAGCGCGTCGTCGCCGAGCCCGATGACGACCACGAGGTCGCCCGCGCCGCGCAGCGGCACCGGCGACACGACAGCCGTCGGCACACGCGGCGCCGGGGCGTCCCGCGCCGTCGTGAGCGTGAGGTCGGCGAGGATGGCGGCGAAGTCGACGGTCGACGTGGAGACCGCCCAGTTCGACCGGTCGACGCGCTGGAGCGTGTCGGCCTGGTCTGCCTCGTCGAGCAAGGCGGCGATTCCGGCGCGGGCGGTGAGGTCGAAGGAGTGCGCGTCGTTCGGGGTGCCGTCGGGCAGTTCGACGGTCGCCTGGAACCGCCGCTGCGCGAAGAAGCCCTGCAGGCCGCCCGTCGTCACCACCGTCGTGGAGACGATCGCGGCATCCGCCCCGTACTCCGCGAGAATTCGCGCGTTCAGTTCGTCGAGCGTCTCCGCCTCAACCTGATATCGACTCGGTGACACGCACGACCCCCACTGTTTCTATGACGACGTTCGACGATGTGACCTCTTGGTACGAGAGCACGGGCAGTCCACCGGACTGTGCGGAGACGAGGCGACGGATGGCGGGGCGCAGGGCCGGCGCGCACACGAGCACGGCCGACTGTCCGCTCGCCTCCACGCGGTCGACCGCCTCCCGCAAGGAGCCGAGCACCGACTCGAGCGCGTTCTGGTTGAGGAGAATCTGCGTTCCCTGGTCTGACGGGCGCAGCCCCTCGAGCATGGACTGCTCGAGAAGCGGGTCGATCATGATCACACGCAGGTTGTCGCCGTCGAGGTAGCTCGTGAGCAGCGCCGGCCCGAGCGCGAGGCGTGCGGCCTCGACGAGACCCTCGGGGTCGGTCGACACCTTGGCGCGCAGCGACAGCGACTCGTAGATGCGGGGCAGGTCGTTGATCGGGATCTGCTCGACGAGCAGCCCCTGGAGCACCCGCTGCACCTCGGCGAGGCTCAGAAGCGCCGGCGTCAGCTCGTCGACGGCCGACGGGTTGACCTGCCGCACGCCCTCGGTGAGCACGCGCACGTCCTCCCGCGAGAGCAGCCGCGCCGCGTTGGCGCTGATGATCGACGAGAGGTGGGTGACGACCACGGAGACGCGGTCGATGACCGTCGCTCCGAGCATCTCGGCGCTGTGCCGCATCTCGCTCGGCACCCACTTGCCCGTGAGACCGAACACCGGGTCGACCGTGGCCTGGCCGGGCAGGGTGTCGAGCGAGTCGCCGAGCGCGAGCACCTTTCCGCGCGGCGCGATGCCGCGGCCCGCGTCGACACCCGCGATGCGGATGACGTAGGTGGAGCTCGGCAGCTCGACGCTGTCGCGTGTGCGCACGGGCGGCACGACGACGCCGAGGTCCATCGCGATTTTGCGCCGCAACGACCGCACCCGCGCGAGCAGGTCGTCCGAGGCATCCGACACGATGTCCACGAGGTCGGTCGACAGCATGATCTCGAGGGCGTGCACCCGCATCTGCTCGATGAGCGCCTCGTTCGTCATCGGCTGGGAGCCCGCATCCACCTCGGCAGCGGCGTCCTCGAGTTCTTTGAGGTCGGCCGCCTTGTTCGCCTTCACCCGCTGTGCGATGAAGAAGAGGGCACCGCCGACGAGGATGAAGGGGATGAGCGGCATCCCGGGGATGAAGGCCATGCCGATGGCCGCACCACCGGCGATCATGAGGGCGTTGCGAGACTGGGTGAGCTGGGCGGATGCCGCGGTGCCGAGCTCCTCCTCCGCGTTCGACCGGGTCACGATGATGCCGGTGGAGACGGCCATGAGCAGCGCGGGGATCTGGGTGACGAGGCCGTCGCCGATGGTCAGCAGCGCGTAGGTGTTGAGCGCGTCGGTGATCTCCATGCCGCGCTGCACCATGCCGATCGCGATGCCGCCGATGAGGTTGATGATGATGATGATGATTCCGGCGATCGCGTCGCCCTTGACGAACTTCGAGGCGCCGTCCATCGCGCCGTAGAAGTCGGCCTCGGCCGAGACCTCCGCCCGGCGCTGCCGCGCCTGCGCGTCGGTGATGAGGCCCGCGTTGAGGTCGGCGTCGATAGCCATCTGCTTGCCGGGCATCGCGTCGAGGGTGAAGCGCGCGCCGACCTCGGCGACGCGCTCGGCGCCCTTGGTGACGACGACGAACTGGATCACCACGAGGATGAGGAAGATCACGGCGCCGATGATGATGGAGCCGCCGACGGCGACGTGGCCGAAGGCCTCGATCACCTGGCCCGCATAGCCGTCGCCGAGCACGAGACGGGTGGACGCGACGTTGAGGCCGAGCCGGAACAGCGTGGCCACGAGCAGCAGCGACGGGAAGACCGAGAAGTCGAGCGGCTTCTTCACGAACATCGTCGTGAGCAGCGTGACGAGCGCGAGCATGATGCTGATGATGAGCAGGAAGTCGAGAACGGCCGCCGGCACCGGTACGACGAGCAGCAGGATGATGCCCACCACCCCGACGGGAACGGCCAGCTTGGCCAGGTTGCGGTTCACGTCAGTGACCTCCGGTGCTCAGTTGGTTCTGGACGGGGATGCTTGCGGGGGCGCCCGGCTGCGGCGCCATGGTGTGCACGCCCTGCGCGGCACCGCGCGCCTTGAGGGCCATGACGAAGGCGAGCACTCGCGCCACGGCGGAGTAGAGCTCGACCGGGATCTCGTCGCCGAGCTCGCACGCCGAGTGCAGTGCGCGCGTGAGCGGGATGTCGCGCACGATCGGAACCCGCTCCTCCTCGGCGCGCTCGCGGATGCGCGCGGCGACGTCCTCGGCACCCTTGGCCACGACGCGCGGCGCCGACTTGCCGGCCTCGTACTTGAGGGCGACGGCGAAGTGGGTGGGATTGACCATCACGACGTCCGCATCGACGATGGCCGACATCATCCGGTTGCGACTCATCGCGAGCTGGCGCGCGCGTCGCTGCGAGCGGATGAGCGGGTCGCCCTCGGAGCTCTTGCTCTCGTCTTTGATCTCCTTCTTCGACATCCGCGTCTTCTTGCGGTTGCGTCGCATGACCACGACGACGTCGGCCGCGGCGAGGATGAGGCCCGCGAGCACGGCGGACTGCACGAGGGCGGCCGCGCCACCGGTCGCGGAACCGATGAGGGATGACACGGGCAGCCCGCCGGCCGTCATGAGCACGGGCAGCAGCCCCTGGATGACCATGAACAGCACCAGGCCGACGACCAGCGTCTTGAGCAGGGCCTTCGCGCCGTTCCAGAGCGCCTGCCCGCCGAACGTGTGTCCGATCCCCTTGACGAGGTCGAACTGCTCGAATCTGCCGGAGAGCCTCTTGAAGTGGATGCCGCCCTGCACTGCAGCCGCGGCGAGCACCGCGACCGTGACCACGACGAGCATGGGGGTGAGCATGCCGAGAATCGAGCCGAGACCGTCGTCGAGCGCCTGGACGGCGCGCGCCGGGTCGGGCGCCGCGGCGATGCCCTTGATCGAGAACATCTGGTCGACACCCGCGTCGGTGCCGAGAGTGATGGTCTGCGGCAGCATGACGGCGACCGCGCCGACGCCGACCCACGCGGTGAGGTCTTGCGAGCGGGAGAGCTGGCCCTTGGAGCGCACTTCCTTCATGCGCTTCTCGGTGGCCTGTTCGGTCTTCTCCCCGGAGTCGTCGGCCATTACTGCACCCCCGTCATCTCGTCGACGGCGGTCTTCGTGACCGAGTTCACGATCTCGGGGAGCGCCACGAAGAGGAGCGGCACGAGCACGAGGGTGAGCAGGATCTTGATCGGGAAACCCATCGCGAAGGCGTTGAGCGCGGGGGCGACGCGGGTGAGCAGGCCGAGACCGGCATCCGCGAGGAAGAGCACGACGACGAGCGGGCCGGCGATCTGCAGGGCGGAGAGCAGCATCTGCCCGGTCGCCATCGTGATGGCCTCGAGGGGCGCGGCGAGGTCGATTCCGCCGCCGATGGGCACGGCGGTGAAGGTGCGGGCGAGACCGCCGATGATGAGCTGGTAGCCGCCCGAGGCGAAGAGCAGCGCGAGCCCGGCCATCTGGAAGAGGCGCGTGAACTGGGCGCCGTTGATCTGCAGCTGCGGGTCGAAACCTTGAGCGAGTGTGAATCCGCCGAACAGGTCGATGAGGTTGCCAGCCGACTGCACGGCCGAGAAGACGAGCATCACGAGGAAGCCGAGCACGGCGCCGACGACGAACTCGAGCACGAGGGCCATGACGAAGCCGCCGGTGTCGGGCGAGACGTAGCCGGGCGCGACGACCGGGGCGACGGCGAGCGCGAGCCCGAGGGCGAGGATGCCCTTGACCCGCAGCGGGAAGGCGTTGGCCGAGAACGGCGGCGCGATGACGATGAATGCGACCATGCGCACTCCCGCGAGCATCACGGCTTCGATCCACTCGAAGTCGAGGTTGAGTTCCACATCATCCCCCGCCGAGAAGCGTGGGGATGCGCTCGAACAGCGCGTTCGTGAACGACACCATCTCGGAGATCATCCAGTGGCCGGAGACGAGCAGCGCGATCGCGACCGCCACGAGCTTCGGCACGAAGGAGAGCGTGACCTCCTGGATCTGGGTGATCGACTGCAGCAGCGAGATGGCGAAGCCGACCACGAGGGAGACGATGAGGATGGGGGCGCACAGCTTGGCGGCGATGACGCACGCCTGCAGGCCGATGTCCATGACAGCGTTCGTGTCCATCATCCACCGCCCTGGTAGCTCGTCACGAGGGAGGTGATGATGAGCGCCCAGCCGTCGACGAGCACGAAGAGCAGGATCTTGAACGGCAGCGAGATCATCACCGGCGGCAGCATCATCATGCCCATCGACATGAGAGCCGAGGAGACGACGAGGTCGATGACGAGAAAGGGCACGAAGATGACGAAGCCGATGATGAACGCGGCACGCAGCTCGGAGATCATGAACGACGGGATGAGCGTGAGCATCGGCACGTCGCTCGCGCTGTCGGGGTTGTCGGCACCCGACACGCGAGTCATGAGGGCGAGGTCCTCCTCGCGCGTGTTCGAGAGCATGAAGGCCCGGAGAGGCTCGGATGCCGCGTCGATCGCCTGTGTCACGGTCATCGTGCCGTCGAGGTAGGGCTGCACGGCGAGCGTGTTGATGTCGGCGATGACCGGGGCCATGATGAACAGCGACAGGAACAGCGCGAGGCCCGCAAGCACCTGGTTCGGCGGAATCGACGGAAGTCCGAGCGCGTTGCGGGCCATGGCGAGCACGACGAAGATCTTGGTGAACGACGTCATCATGAGCAGCAGCGACGGCGCGATCGAGAGCAGCGTGATGCCGATGAGGGTCACGATCGCCGACGACGGAGCGCCGTTCGGGCCGTTGATCTCGATGCTCAGGCCGCCGCCGTCGGGATTGGTCGGGTCGGTCGGCGGCACCGGGTCGATGGGGGCCGCGTGGGCCTGGCCCGTGCCGACCAGCACGAAGGCGGCGACCAGGATGCAGGCGAGGAGAGCAAAGACGCCGATGCGCAGGAATACCGCGCGACGGACAGGGGTGTTCACCGGCCGCGACCGAGGGCGGCAGCGGCCTGGCGCCACGTCGTCGGCGACAGGATGGAGCCCCCGAGCGGTCCCGCTGCGCGGAGGCCGGGCGCGAGGCCGTCGGTGTCGGGCACGGCGGACGCGGCGCGCGTCCCCAGCAGCTCGGGCTCGGCAGCGGGAGCGGCGGCGGCACCGGCGAGCGGGGTGGATGCGGTGAGAACCTCCGCGAACGTCGTGGCCGGAGCGTCCTGCCCGTGCAGCACGGTGATCGTGTGCTCGGTGACGCCGAGGATGAAGCGCTTGCCGTCGGCGTCGACGACGACGACGGACGCCTTCTGCCCGACCGCCTGCTTGCCGAGCACGGTGATGCTGGCCGCCGGCCCGCGCTGCTTGCCGCCTCGGGTGATGCGGCGGTGGAGAAACCAGAGCAGCCCGAGTACGACGCCCAACGAGAGAGCGACGCGCAGTGCGACTATCGCGGTCTCCATCTAGCTCAGACCCTCGATGACGTCGAGGATCTTGGTGATGCGAACGGCGTAGTCCTGGTCGATGACGACGATCTCGCCATGCGCGATGAGACGCCCGTTGAGCAGCACGTCGGCGGGAGCACCGGCCGAGCGGTCGAGCTCGAGCACCGCGCCCGGCTCGAGCCCGAGCACGTCGCGCACCGCGATGCGCGTGCGGCCGATCTCGACCGTGAGGGACATCTCGACGTTGTTGATGCGTCCGAGCTTGCCGACGATCTCGTCGCTCTCGAGACGGCGACCGCCGGTGAGGATGCCGCTCGTGCGGGTGCGGATGGCGAACCAGCCCGATGCGACGCCGCCGTTCGAGAGCGAGAAGACCTCGGTCTCGGGGTCGGCGAAGAGGGCGGACGCGTCGTCGATGCGGGCATTGCCGAGCACGCCGGTTCCGAGCACCTCGGTGGCCGCCTCGAACGCGGGACGAAGGATGTCTGCGAGGGAGACGGCGGCGCCATCCGGCGATGCGGCGGAGACGAGGGCGTCGGAGTCGATGAGCACGAGCGCGATGTCGGCGGAGATGCTGCCGACGAACGAGGCGACGACGGCACGGGCCTGGAGGTCGACGGGGGCGTCGGCAGCACTGGCCGGCGTGGCCGTGAGGGCGACGGTCGTGGGCAGCAGGCGGCTCAGCGCCTCTGCGGCGGCGAGCGCCTCACGCGTGGTGGCCGAGGCTGCGGGGGCTGTGGTGTTCACTGGTTCTCCTCGGTGCTGAAGTCTGGGGTGGTGAGAGAGGTGCTGACGACGACGACCGCGAGGCGGGCGCCGTTCGCGCCGGCCGCGCCGCGAGCCAGCACTTGGCCGTCGACAGCGAGCTCGAATGGACGGTGTGCGGGATGCGGGATGGGCAGTACGTCGCCGACCGCGAGGCCGAGGATCTCCGCCGGTGTCACGCGGGCGGGGGTGAGGCGAAGGGCCACCTCGACGGGCACGCCGCTCAGCTGTGCGGCGACCAGGTCGCGCGCGTTCGCCACGGTGGTGGTCGGATTCGCCTCGCCGAGCTGCGGCAAGAGCACCTCCGCCGGGATGGCGAGCGTCGCCGGGGCCGAGGTGTCACCGACACGGACGATGAAGGATGCGACGATCATGAGGTCGCCGGTCGCGGCGGCTTGGGCGAACTGGGAGTTGTACTGGATGCCGTCGACGGCGATGGGCGTGACGAGCAGGGGGCCGAACGAGTAGCGGAGGTCTTCGAGCGCGTCGTCGAAGAGCCGGCGCATGAGGGCCTGTTCGATCTGCGTGAACTTGCGCTCCTCGATGGCACGCGGCTTAGCCGAGCCCAGCATGTAGGCGACCCAGCCGAGGGCTGCGGCCGCGGGAAGCTGCACGACCGCCTTGGCGTCGCTCGAATCGAGGGTGCAGAGCACCATGGCGGTCATGGAGGGCAGCCCCGACGCGTACTCGTCGTACGACTGCATGATGACCTGCTCGCAGCTCACCTGGGAGACGACGCGCACGTTCGCTGTCAGCTGCGTTCCCCACTGGCGCGCGAAGGTCTCGAATGCGAGCTCGAGCACGCGAGCGTGCTCACGCGCGAGGGTGGTGGGACGACGGAAGTCGTACAGCTCTACCGTGGGGGCGGGCTTCGCGGGCGCGCCGACGGCCATGTGTTCCTGGACAGTCACGCATGGCACTATCGGCCGGCGTCGGCTCCCGGTAAGGCATCGGCCGGGATCGTCGCGTAGTTCTCGAGCACGGAGGGGATGAGCGCACGGACCGACTCCGGCTGGTCGGAGATGACGACGACATCGACACGGCGGTTCGCGGCCAGGTCTGCCTCGCTCGATCCGTTGGCGATGGGGCGGGCGGACCCGAATCCGACCGCCCCGACGCGCTCCTGGGCGACTCCGCCCGACTCGACGATGCGACGGAGCACCTGAGTCGCTCTTCCCGAGGAGAGCTCCCAGTTCGTCGCATACGGCGCACCGGGCGGGCGCACATCTGCGTGGCCTTCAACGGCGATCTCGTAGTGCGTGCTCGCGAGCACGGGAGATACGGCGTCGAGTACGGCGAACGCCGTGGCCGAGAGATCGACGCTATTGGCGCCGAAGAATGTCTCCGAGCCGACGAGGCGGATGGTGAGACCCCGCTCGTCGATCTCGAATTGGACGGTCTGCGCGAGTCCTCTGGCCTCGAGGTTCACCCGCATCTGCTCCTTGAGCGCCTCGAGCTTGTCGACCTCAGCCTTCGCGAGATCGAGCTGGGTCACGGGGAGATCGACGAGCCCGCCGGTGTCATCGACCTGGTCGGCCGGCACGACGACGCCCTTCGCGGTGTCGACGGACCCGGCCTCCATCTGGCCGAATCCGGTCGCGAGTGAGTTGCGCAGCTGCTCGAACTTGTCCGCGTCGACGGTGGACATGGCGAAGAGCACGATGAACATGCACATGAGCACGGTGACCATGTCCATGTAGGAGGCCATCCAGCGTTCGTCGACGTGTTCTACGTGCTCCTCCTCGAGCCCGCTGCCGCGCTTGCGCGGCGCGCTCATGCCGCCTTCGCCAGCTGGTCGGCGGGCACCATCGCGCGCAGTCGTTCGCCGAGCAGTCGCGGCTGGCTGCCCGACTGGATCGCGAGCACGCCCTCCATGGTGAGGGTCATTCGGTCGACGTCGAGGTCGGAGAGACGACGGAGACGCGAGCCGATGGGCAGCCAGATGAAGTTGGCGGAGAGCAGCCCCCACAGCGTGGCGACGAAGGCGGCGGCGATCATCGGGCCGAGGTGGTCGGGCGTCGACAGGTTCTCGAGCACGTGGGTGAGCGAGACGACGGTGCCGATGATGCCGACGGTGGGGGCGTATCCGCCCATCGTCGTGAAGTACTTGGCCGCGTTGCGTTGCGATTTCGCCTTCGTGGCGAGCTCGTCCTCGAGGAGGATGCGAAGCTCCTCGCCGTCGGTGCCGTCGGCGACGTTCTGCAGCGCGCCCTTGAGGAACGGGTCATCCACGCCCTCCGCCTCCTGCTCGAGCGAGAGGAGCCCGTCGGTGCGCGCCTTCTCTGCGAGCGAGACGAGCAGGTCGATGGTGTTCTGCGGCTTCGACGTCTTACCCATGAACGCACTCGGCAGCGCCTTGAAGGCGGAGATCGCGTCCTTGATGGTCGCGCCGGCGATGCCGACGGCGATCGTCGCACCGAAGACGAGGATGATGGGCGCCGGCAGCAGGATCGCCGTGATGCTCGACCCCTCGAGGGTGATCATCGCGAAGAGTGCGCCGAAGGCTACGAGTAGCCCGATTATGGTTGCGGGATCCATCAAATTTTCCTCGGGCCCATCGAGGTAACGCCTTCGTCCTCGTCATTGTCGTCGTCGTTGTGCCCGGCGTGGTCGATGGAGCTGACCAAGCCGAGTGCACGGGCTCCCGGAGTCAGTCTCGACTCCGAGATCTCGTGCGTGAGCGCGATCACGCGTGCGCGGTAGGTGGCGATCTTCTCGATCGCCTCGTCCATCGACTCGGTGATGATGTACTTCGCACCGTCCACCATGACGAGGGTCGTGTCGGGGTTCGAGTGGATGCGCTCGATGAGGTCGGGATTGATCGCAAACTGGCTGTTGTTAAGCCGCGTGACAACGATCATGGATCCATCCCCAGTAGAGGCGACCCTTCCTGGGTCGCTTAGACATCACTATCGGCCGCCGCCTGCCCCGTGTAAGGCAAACGACGGCCGATGACGATCGCGGCGACTAGCGCTTGAGGTTGGTGAGCTCCTGGAGGACCTCGTCAGACGTGGTGATGATTCGCGCGTTTGCCTGGAAACCGCGCTGCGCGACGATCAGGTTGGTGAACTCCTGCGAGAGGTCGACGTTCGACATCTCGAGGGCGCCGCTCGTGAGCGACCCGAAACCGTCGGCACCGGGCGCTCCGATCTGCACGTCGCCCGAGTTGAACGTGGCGCGGTACGACGATGAGCCGGCCTTCTCGAGGCCGCTCGGGTTCGTGAAGGTCGCGAGCACGACGCGGGCGAGAGCCTGCGAGGCGCCGTTGCTGAAGGAGCCGATGAGCGTGCCGTCCTTCGAGAGGGTGTACGACTCGAGCTTGCCGGCCGCTCGGCCGTCCTTCGCCGTCGTCGCGACGCTCGTCAGGGAGGCGAAGCCACTGACCTTGCTCAGGTCGAGCGCGACACCGTTCACGGTCATGAGCCCGGCGCTCGTCTGCGCACCGTTGGCGAAGGTGAGGGAGCTGGTGACGGTGGTGCCGGGCGCCGCGGAGTCGACCCCGCCGACATTCCAGCCAGCCGCGGTCTTGGTGAAGGTGAGCGAGAGGCTGCGGGAATCGCCGGTCGCGTCGAAGACCTCGATGTCGCGAACCAGCACAGAGCCCGTCGCCGCATCGGAGGGGAGGTTGCCACCCATTGTCGCACTGGTCGTGGCGACACCGGGGGAGATGGCGTTCAGGGGGAGCTTGATGTCGCTGACGAGACCACCGTCGGCGACGACACCGTCGACCGCAGACCAGCCCTGCACGAGCGAGCCGTCTGGGCTTGTGAGCCGGCCGTCGGCGTCGAAGTCGAAGGAGCCGGCCCGCGTGTACGAGGTCTGGTTGCCCTGGCGGGTGACGAAGAAGCCGTCGCCGGAGATCATCAGGTCGCTCGCCTTGCCGGTGGCCTGCGTCGAGCCCTGGGCGAAGTTCGTGGAGATGCCCGCGACGAGAACACCGAGGCCGACCTGCGCCGGGTTGGTTCCGCCGATGCCGGTCTGCGGTCCGCTCGCACCCTGGGTCAGCTGCGACAGAGTGTCCTGGAACTGGGTGGACGACGACTTGAACGCGGTGGTGTTGACGTTGGCGATGTTGTTGCCGGTGACGTCGAGCATGGTCTGGTGCGAGCGAAGACCGGAGATACCTGCATAGAGGGAGCGAAGCATGGGTGAGCCTTTCGGTTGGTGACGGAGGTTGAGAAGCGGTTAGGAGGTCTTGGTGGTGGTGATGCCGGCGACGAGATCGAGCGGTATGTCCTTGCCGCCGATCGACACGGTCGGCACCGCCCCGGTGAACGAGACGCTGCCGGCGGTGCCCGTGACGGGGAGTCCGGTGGTGGCATCCAGGTAGCTGACCTCTTTGCCGACGATCGCGGCCGCGGCGATGCGCATCTGGAGGGAGAAGTTCTCCGTGCTCGTCGCGGTGAGCTCCGTCATCTTCTCCATCATCGCGAGCTGCGTCGTCTGCGAGATCATCTCGTTGGTGTCCATGGGCGAGCTCGGGTCTTGGTTGCGCAGCTGCGACACGAGCAGCGACATGAAGACCTCGGAGTCCATCGTCTTCTTCGGCGCGCGCGCGGCCTCGGCCTGCGCTGCGGCAGCCGCGGCGGCGGCCGCCTGGGAGCTCACGGTGCCTGTGATGGTGTCGATGCTCATGCTCGGGTGCTCCTTGTGGTCGGCGTCGCAGTCGTGGGGGTCATCCGGGCGTTCATGCCATCACGTCGATCGTCGTCGACGGGTCGCTGAGCAGCCACGGGCGCTCGGCCGCGGCTGCCGTCTCGACGGCTGCGCGCTGTTCGGCGCTGGTGTCACGGCGGGGCTGGCCGTCGCCCTGGCCGCGATCGGCCGGCTGGTTCTGTGACGACAGGTCGAGGTTCGTGCCGAGGCCTGCGCCGGTCATGTCGCGACGGATGTCGGGCAGGATCGCGCGGATCGCGTCTCGGGCGAGGTCGGTCGGTGCGAACAGTTCCACCCGCACGCCCTCCGCGCCGACGTGGGCACGGACGGTGATCGGTCCGAGGTTGTCGGGGGTGATGTCTATGGTCATGACGTGCTCCCCCGGGCCGGCGGCGGCGAGCGTGAAGATCGGCGTCGCGACCTGGGTCGCGAACGGCGTCGGCGGGGCGGCGACCGGCGACGCGGCGACGGGTACGGATACCGCGACGGGCGTGATCTGCGTCGGGGCGAAGGTGGGGGCTAGCGTGGGCGGCAGGTCGCCGGGCGCGTCCGCCGCGGTCGAAGCCACGAGGGCGACGGGTGCGACGGTGTCGGCACCGCTGCTTTCCGCAATGACCGCCGGTTCGGCCATCGTCGTCGCCAGGCCGGATGCAGCGCCGGCGGCCGTAGCACGCGTGGGAGCGGCGGGCGTGGGAGCGGCGGGCGCCGCAGAGGCGGGCGCGCCGGAGGCCGGCGCTGCGGAGACGGGTGCTGCGGAGACGGGTGCTGCGGAGGCGGGTACTGAGGGCAACGCGGTGGCGACGACGGCACCCGACCCGGTGGGCTTGGGTGCCGCCTGCGGCGGCGAGGCGGCGGAGTCCATTGCGGGAGTGGCGCTCGCGGCGGCCGTCGGCATCCGGGTCTCGACGGGGCGCAACCCCGCCGGAACCGCCGCTGTCGAGGTCATTGCCGACGGGAGAGCGGCGGGAGCCGCCTCGATCGCCGCGCTGGCGTCCGGTGTCGTGACCGCGGTGTCGGGGGCGGCCGCCTCGTCGACGACCGGAGCGAGGGGAAGGGAGACGGGCAACGCGGGCGACGCCGCACCCGGGAGCGGAAGGGCGGGCACACCCGGGGCGAACGTGGGGGCGTCCGCGGACGCATCGGCTGAGACGTCCGCGTCCGCATCGACGGGCCTGGCGGTGCCGGTGTCCGCCGGCGTGCCGGTGTCTGCGGGCGGCGTCGCTGCGGCACCGACGGCCACGTGCACGGGCCTCGGCGTGCCGGCGATGTGCAGCGCGGAGGCGGCGGCCGCCGCGGGTTCGGTCGACGTGGCCGGGATCGCCGACGTCGGAGTTGCCGACCGCGGAGTCGCCGACCGGTCTGTCACAGCCTGGCCGGTCACGGCCTGCCCTGGCACGGCCTGGTCACTCGCCGCGGCGGTTGCCGACGCGAGCGCGCCGAGCATCGTCGCGCCGAAATCAGCGGCTCCCGACTGGGTGCCGCTCGCAGACGACGCCGCCGGGGCGGTCGCCGCCGGGGCGAATGGTCCGATCATGGTCACGGTGTGTCCCCGTTCCGGGTGCGGTGGATCGTCGTCGACGAGATCTCGTCGATGGCGGCCTGCTGCGCGGCCACGTCCGCGCCGCCTTCTGTCTCGATGTGCCTCGCCTCGAGCTTCTCGAGCCCGAGCGAGCGGGTGCGCGCCTCGGCATAGGCCGCTGCCGCCGAATCCACCTGCGCCTGAGTGCGGAAGTCGACGGCCTCGAGCTCGGCGAGCATGCTCCGTGACGACGAACGCGCCGCCGCGATCGCATAGAGCACGTTGCTGCTCGTGGGTTCGGCAGAAATGCCGCCGAGGGCGGCACGCGTGCGGTTCTGGTGAAGCGCATTTGCGCGAGCGCGGGCGTTGGCCGACGCGAGGTCACTCGCCGCCTGCTCCTGCTGCACCTGCCGAAGCCGCAGCAGGCCGGCGAGCCGGAACGCGCGCGCCATCAGTTCACCCCGAACGCGCGGGTGAGCCGGGTGAGCCGATCCCACGCGTCGTCGACACTCGACTGGTCGGTCATCCGCTGCTGGAGGAAGTCGTTGATCTCGGCCTCGAAGGTCACCGCGGCGTCGACGAGACGATTGGCGCCGGGCTGGTAGGCGCCGATGTCGAGCAGGTCTTGCGCCGATTTGCGGGCGGCGAGCACCTTGCGCAGCTGGGCCGCGACCTCGGTGTGCTCGCCCGTATTGACCCGTGAGGCGACTCTCGAGATCGAACCGAGGGTGTCGACCGAGGGGAAGTGCCCCGAAATGGCGAGCTTGCGGTCGAGCACCACGTGGCCGTCGAGGATCGAACGGGCCGAGTCGGCGATCGGTTCGTTGTGGTCGTCGCCGTCGACGAGCACCGTGTAGATGCCGGTGACGGAGCCGCACTCGCTCGTACCCGCTCGCTCGAGCAGTCGAGCGAGCACGGAGAAGGTCGACGGCGGATAGCCGCGCGTGGCCGGCGGTTCGCCGACGGAGAGCCCGATCTCGCGCTGCGCCATGGCGACGCGGGTGAGCGAGTCCATCATGAGCATGACGTGGGCGCCGCGGTCGCGGAAGGACTCGGCGATGCGCGTGGCCACGAAGGCGGCCCGCATGCGCATCATGGCCGGCTCGTCGGATGTCGACACGACGACGATCGACCGGGCGAGACCCTCGGGGCCGAGGTCGTCCTCGAGGAACTCACGCACCTCGCGACCGCGCTCACCGACGAGCGCGATGACCGACACCTCGGCGTCCGTGCCGCGCGCGATCATGGAGAGAAGGGAGGACTTGCCAACGCCGGAACCGGCGAAGAGCCCCATGCGCTGGCCGCGGCCGACCGTCGTGAGGGTGTCGAGCACGCGCACCCCCAGCTGCAACGGGGTGTCGATGCGAGCGCGGTCCATCGCGGACGGGCTCTCGTTGTCGATGGACACGTAGGAGTCGGCGAGGAGCGGGCCCTTGCCGTCGATCGGCCGACCGAGCCCGTCGATGACCCGACCGAACAGCCCGTTGCCGGTGGGCACGAGCATGGGCGATACGTGTGCACGGGCTGGCGCACCCGCGCTGACACCGGTCAGGCGGCCCAGGGGCATGCAGCGCAGCGCGCCGCGCGACGAGGCGATGACCTCCGACACGACGGAGGCGTCGTCGCCGACCGTCACGAGGTCGCCGATCGCGCAGTCCAGGCCGCTGATCTCGATGCCCAGACCGACGATCGACGAGACGACGCCGACCCGCTGAGGGCGTGCGGCGTCGACGGCCGCGCGGAAGCCTCGCGATGGCAGGAGCGTCTGGGTCACGGGCGGGCCCCCTCGAGCGCCGCACGGGCACGGGCGAGCGCGGTGGAGACGCGCGCGTCGAGGTAGCCGTCGGGGAACTCCGTGACGGCGTCGCCGCGAGAGAGCGAGGGGTCGGCGGTGAAGTCGACGCCGACGGGCGTGAGGTCGAGGGATTCGAGGGTCTCGAGGTCGACGGGGTTCATGCGGACGGTGTGCACGATGGCCGTGTCGACACCGGACAGGGCCCGGTGCATCGCCGACCTCGCCACCGACCCGGAGTCGCCGAACTCGGAGGCGACGACCGCCTCGGCGAGTTGCAGCGCAGCGTCCTCGATGGTGGCCTGCGCCCCCGCGAGCACGGGCACGGTTCGTGCGTCGAGCGCCCTGGCCGCTGCGGCGAGGAGGAGGACGGCGCGGTCGACGCGCGCCGAGGCGTGCACCGACTCGGCGGCTCTTTCGGCCTCGAGCGCGGCGATGCGAGCCGCGACATCCGCCTCGGCGGCGCGGAGCCCGGCGGTGTACCCGGCCGCGTGACCGCCGGCGCGGGCGCGGGCGTCACGATCGCCCTGTGCGCTGCTGCGCAGCGTCGGGTACCGCATGGTCGGGAATTCGGCGTCAGTAGACATATTCGTCCTCGTCGCCGCGCTGCACGGTGATGCTCCCCTTCGCCTCGAGGTCGCGGATGGCGCGGACGACCTCGGCACGCGCCTCCTCGACCTGCGACGCGCGCACCGGACCGAGCAGCTTCGCCTCGTCCTCCAGGATCTCGCGGTTGCGCTCGGAGAGGTTGGTCTTGATGACCTCGATGACGGCCTCGGTCGAACCCTTCATCGCGATCGCCAGCACGCCGGTGTCGATGCCGCGCAGCACCTGCTGCACGTCGCGACGCTCGAGTTTGACGATGTCGGCGAAGGTGAGCATGCGCGAGCGCACCTCTTCGGCGAGCTCGGGGTCGATCTCGTCGAGCTGCTCGAGGAGCGCACGCTCGGTCGAGACATCCGACCTGTTGATGATCTCGACGAGCGGCTGCACTCCGCCCACGGTCTCGACACTCTCGCCGACGGAGCTGACGGCACCCGCGCGCAGCTTGAGGGTGTCGGCGACGACGCGCACGGCCTCGGGGATGGCGGTGCCCATGGTACCGATGCACTGGGCGACCTCGGTGCGCAGGCCGACGTCGAGCCCCGCGAGCACGGGCGACGCGTGCTCCGGGCGCATGTGTGCCAGCACGAGGGCGATGGTCTGCGGCAGTTCGCCGTCGAGCAGCGTGATGACCTGGCCGTGTTCGACCGAGTCGAGGAACTCGAAGGCCTTGCCGGCCATGTTGGATGCGACGCGGTTCATCAGGTTGCCGGCGCGTTCGGCGCCGAACGACGCCTCGAGCAGGCTCGACGCGAAGTCCTTGCCGCCGCGTGAGCTCCATCCACCCTTGACCGTGAGGTCGTGGTACTCGTTCATGACCTCGTCGGCGACCTTCGACTCGACGCGGCGCAGCTTGATGATCTCGCTCGCGATCTCCTCGGCCTCGGCCTCGCTGAACTGCTTCATGACGGAGGCGGCGGCTCCCTGGTCCATGCTCATGAGCACGACGGCGACCTTCTGCGTGCCGCTCAGGGCGAGCGTCGCCTCAGTCATGCGCGCCGCCTGTCATCCATGAGGCCGCGGAGGAACTCGGCGGCGCGCTGCGGGTCCTGCGCCGCGAGCGCGTCGATCTCGGCACGCGTGCGGTCGACGGCGTTCGATTCGATGAGCAGCGGCGAGGTCGGTACGGTCGGGATGGCGGCGCGGAGCGGCGTCGTGATGGCGGCCGGCTGCGTGTCGTTCAGGATCGAGCGCAGGTCGGCGAGGTCGTCCGCCTCCTCGATCTCCTGGCGGCGGCGCTTCGACTTCGACGCGAAGACGGCGAGGGCGACGATGATCGGGATGGCGATCGCGAGAGCGATGACGGCGGTGCGGATGAGGTCGGCGAAACGCTCGGCGTTGGCGTCGGCTTCCGCGGCCGCGAGCGCCTCGGCCGCCTGCGTCGCGCCGGCACCGTTGAACGGAACCACCTCGACCGTCACGACGTCGCCGCGGGCGGCGTCGATGCCCGCGGCGGACGACACGAGTGCGGTGACGTCGGCGACGTTGAGGCCCTTGGCCGCGCCCTGGTTGATCGCGACCGAGATCGTCTTGCGGTTGAGCACTCCCGCGGGGATGGTCGTCGACTCGGTGACCTTGTTGACCGCGTTGTTGCGGGTCAGGGTCGAAGAGCTCGATCCGGCCGCACCGGCCGCAGCGGCGCCGGGAACCGCGATGTTGTCGGGGCCGAGCACTCCCGCGGCCGTCTGGCCGGGGGTGGCTGTGCCCTCGACGGTCGCCGACTCGCTCATCGCGAGCGGTCCGTCGGGCGACTCGAACGTCTCCTCCGTGCGCGAGCCCGATTCCTTGCTCATGTCGGCGGCGACGGCGACGGTCGCGTTGCCCGCACCGACGACCTTGTCGAGCATGGTCTGCACGGACGCGCGGATGGCGGTCTCGTAGTCGGAGAGCTGCTGGTCGGCGCCACCGACGGCACCCTCGCCCACGGCGGAGAGCACGGTGCCCTTGGAGTCGACGACGGCGACATCCGACGGCGCCATGCCGTCGATCGACGCGCTCGTAAGGTGAACGATCGCCTGCACCTGGTCGGATGACAGCGTCACCCCGCTCTGCGTCTCGACGAACACGGAAGCGGTCGGGTCGCGCTTCTCGGAGACGAAGACGGTCTCCTCGGGGATCGCGAGGCGCACCGACGCGGTCTTGACACCGGTGAGCGCGGAGATCGTCTTGGCGAGTTCGCCCTCGAGTGCGCGCTTGTAGGTGACGTCCTGCTGAAACTCGGAGGCGGTGACGCCCATCGAGTCGAGCAGCGAGTAGCCGCCCGTGCTCGAGGAGGGCAGGCCGGCTGCGGCCGCCTTGAGGCGCTCGTCGTAGACGTTCGCCTCGGGCACCATGATCGTGGCGCCGCCGTTGCTGAGCTCGTACGGCACACCGTCGGAACGGAGCTGCTCGACGAGCGTGTTGGCGTCGGCGCCGGTGAGGCCGGAGAAGAGCGGCGTGTACGAGGGCTTCGTGATCCACATGCCGAGGGCGATGACCCCGAGCACGAGCACGGCGATGCCGATGATGGCGACGGTGCGCTGCGCGATCGTGAACTCGCGCACGGCGTTCGCGAACTGGCGGAACGCCGAGGTGACCTGGCGCGGCATCAGGCCTGCATCCGCATGATCTCGGTGAACGCGTCGAGGCCCTTGTTACGCACGGCCGCGACGAGTTCGAGGGTGACAGAGGCGCGCGTCGAGGCGAGAGTGGCGTTGTGGATGTCTTCGAGGTTGCCCGTGACCGCCTTGACGGCGAGATCGTTCGACGAGTTCTGCAGCTGCTGCAGTCCGTCGACGGCGCCGGTGAGCGAGGCGGCGAATCTCGAGCCGTCGGTGGCCTGGACCCCACCGACGTTCGAGAGGTACGTCGTCGGTGTCGTGGCCTGCACCGACGAGACGGAGAGGGGGTTCATCAGTTGCGTCCGATCTGGAGGGCTGCCTGGTAGGTCTCTTTGGCGCGGTCGACGACGGCCGCGTTGGCCTGGTAGCCGCGCTGGGCCATGATGAGCTGGCCCATCTGCGAGGCCAGGTCGATGTCGGGGTAGCGCACGTAGCCCTCGGCGTCGGCGAGCGGATGGTTCGGCTCGTACACGAGGCGACCCGCTGCGTCGCCGAAGGCGGCGCCGGCGACATAGACACCCGTCGTGCCCTCGCCCTCCTGGGCGACGACATAGCGGGCGCGGAACGCCTCGCCGTCGGTCGGCTTCACCGTGTTGATGTTGGCGAGGTTGTCGGAGACCGCGTCGAGCCACTTGCGGTGCAGTGTGAGGCCGGTGCCGGCGATGCCGATGGCGTCGAATGTCATCAGTTGGTTCTCATCGCGGTGCGGAGCGCGCTGAACTGCCCGCCGATGGCCTGACTGGCGAATTGGAAGCGCAGCACGGTGTCGACGTTGGAGAGCGTCTCGGTGTCGAGGTTCACGTTGTTGCCGTCGAGACGCGTGGGCTCGAGCGATCGGGCCGTCGTCGCCTCGACCCTGCCGTCGCCCCGCTCGACCGACTCGGCGAGCGCGTCCTCGAAGAGGACGCGCTGTGACGCGTATCCGGGGGTGTTGACGTTCGCGATGTTGCTCGCGATCACGCGCTGGCGCAGCGCGAGGCCGTCCAGAGCGCTGCTGAGCGCCGCGGAGGTGACAGATTCAAGCACGGTTGTTCCGTCTCGTAGCAGGAAACGAAGCGGCCGGTCCGTGGCCTAATGGTGAGCAATCCGTGCTCTCGTGACTACCTATCGGACGACGAGCGCCAAACGTTAGGCGTGAGTGGAGGTTTTCTTTCAGCCGGAGACGTCGAGATAGACCGACTGGCCGTCACGAGGCGACGGCACGGCACGCACCGCGGCCAGGTGCCGGCCCGTCTCACGGTGCAGGTCTTCGAGGTTGCGGATGGAGGCGCGCTGGTCAACGAGCAGGCGGTCGGCGCGTTCGCGCAACTCGCCGGGGATCGGCCCGAGGTGCGTCGGCGCCGTCCAGGGGGCGTCGGCGGCCGCATCCCGCACCGTGTCGAGGCGTGTCGCCGACTGGGTGGCGGCCTCGAGCGCGGCCATGACCTCTACCCAGCTGTCGTAGCGCGGTGAGAGCTCAGGCAACGCCGAGCATCCCGCTCGACGACGACACCGGTGCGCTCGGCTGGCTCGCGGCGATCTGGCCGGCCGCCTCGTGCCACGCCTCGCGCAGCGGCTCGAGCAGCGTGATGCACTCGCCGATGAGCGCGGTGTCGCGCTGCACGTTGGCGGTCACGAGGGCGCTGGAGATGTACACGTAAAGGGCCATCAGGCGCTCGCCGCCGTCCCACGCGTCGACCTTGAGCGACGACTGGAGCTCGGCGACGATGTCTTGGGCATGCAGCAGGTTCGCGGACGCGACCGACCAGCTCTTGGTCGCGTGCGCCTCTTCGGCGCGAGCGAGGTCGAGAAGGAGCCGGTCGTAGAGCATCGTGAGCAGGCGCACGGGCGATGCAGATGCTATGGCGTCGGCCGCATAGCGGTCGCGCTGCTGCTTGGTGTTGGCATACATCGTCATCGTCAGTCCTTCTGCGCTTGCAGCGAGTCCACCTGGGAGGTGAGCCAGGTCATTTGCGCGTTCATGTTGCTCATGCGCACTTCGAATGCCGAATACATGCGCTGGAGATTGGTCTTGCGGGTCGCAAGGCGGTCGTCCCACCTCGCAACCTGATCGTTGAGATTCGTGATGGTCGACTGCGTGCCGGTGATCTTCTGCGAGACGGTGCCGGTCGTCTTGTCCGACGCGCTGGACGCCGCGGACGCGATGCGCGACGCGATCTCGGAGACAGCCGCTTGTACCGTGACCGGGTCTTTCTCATACGCCGCGGCGAACTTCTGGGCGCTGAACTCCATCGCCCCCGTCTTGGTGATGGAGATGCCATACTCCGACGGCGAGTGGCCGGCGACGGGTGCGGAAGCCGCGTCGAGGAGCTTCTGGCTGACGACGCGCGTCATGTTGTCGCCCGTGAACACTCCTCCGGAGAGGATCGGCTTGCCTGCGGCGTCGGTGCTCGCGGTGCTCACCGAGCGGGTGCTGATGTAGGCGAGCACTCCGTTCAGCGCGTTGACGACGGCCGCCGCGGCCGCGCTCGAGGCGGTCGTGTCGCGAGCGACGGAGATGGTGACCGGGTCGACGGACGCGCCGGAGACGGTGACCGAGACTCCCGGCAGCAGGTCGGTGAACGTGTTGGTCGCCGACGTGAGCACCTGGGCGGCGGGCGTGCCCGCCCAGAGGGTGACCGACGCGTCTTGCGCGGTGCGGATCACCGCGGCCCCGGGCTGGGTGAGGACGTCGGTGGCGCTGCCGGCCGAGACGTCGGCGGCCGATCCGGAGTACACGGTGAAGGCCGAGCTCGCGCCGGTGTCCTTGCCGCTGAATTGCAGGCGGAATTGCGAGACGCCGTTCGCATCCGCGCCCGAGGCGACCTTGGTCGCGGTCACCCCCGTTCCCGCGGCATTGACCGCCGCGACCACGTCGTCGAGCGACGTCGAGTCTGCGGTGATCTCCTTGGTCGTTCCGTCGGCCCTGACGATGGTGAGCACGGCGGGCGTCGACCACTGCGTCATCGCGGCAGTGACGCCCACCTGCGACTGCGCGAGTTTGCCGACGACGATATCGAGCGTGCTGTTCTCGGCGCCAGCGGTCGCTGTCGCCGTGACCTTGGTCGAGCTGCTCGTCGCCGAGTAGAAGTCGAGTGACCCCGGCTTGGCCGTGGTGCCTGCGAGGGTGGCGAGGGCGGCGATCTGGCCGTTCAGTGCCCGGAGCGCGGCGACCGACGTGTTCGCGGCGATCGCGGAGTTCTTGAGTAGATTCTGTGGAACCGCCTCGATGGCCATGAGCGAGGCGATGAGATCGGCTGTGGGGAGCCCACTCGCTAGACCGTCGAGCCCTACAGCCATGTCGGTTCTCCTTGGGGTGGATGATGCTGGTTCGATGCTGTGGTGCGGAAAACGCCCGGCGGCGCTCGGTCGAGACGTCCAGTTCCCTCTCGAGAACCGCCGGGCGTTGATCTATCCGATCTGACTAGCCGCGGAGCAGCTGCAGAACGCCCTGGTTGGACTGGTTCGCCTGCGCGAGCATGGCGGTACCGGCCTGCGAGAGGATGTTCGCACGGGTGTACGAGACCATCTCCGACGCCATGTCGGTGTCGCGGATTCGCGACTCCGCAGCGGCGAGGTTCTCCTTGGAGACGTTGAGGCTGTTGATCGTGGACTCGAAACGGTTCTGCACGGCACCGAGGGTGGCGCGGGCGCTCGACACGTTGGAGATCTGGGCATCGATCCTGGTGATCGCTGCTGCAGAACCTGCCGCGGTGGTGAAGTCGAGCGCTGCGGCGGGGGCCGCGACGCCGACCGAGAGACCCGTGCCGGGTGCTGTGGCTGCCGTGACGACTCCGCCGGTCTTCGACGACACGATGAGCTTGTTCGACGCGTCGACCGTGGCAACGAGGTCGGTCGTGAAGCTGGCGTCCTTGTTGAGCGCTGCGGCGACCTGGGCGGTCGACGTCATGGTGCCGGCAGCACCAAGCGACGCGGTGGTGACCACCGTCGCAGCACCGCCCTTCGTGACGGTGAACGTCTGTGCGCCGGTAACATCGGTCGGCGTTGCGACCGTGATCTGCGAACCAGCTGCACCAACGGTGAGCGCCGAAGCGACACCCTTGACATCGGCACCGGTGAGGCTCACCGCGATGCGGCTGCTGGCTGAACCATCCGCGCCGACCTGGAAGGACATCGAGGGCGATGAGCCATCGAGGAGCTTCGTGCCGTTGAAGTTGGTGACGTCGGAGATACGGTTCAGCTCGGAGGTCAGCTGCGTGGCCTCCGTCGTGATGGCCGCACGGGACTCCGAGTTGTTCGAGTCGTTACCGGACTGCACTGCGAGGTCGCGGAGACGCTGGAGGATCGAGTGGACCTCGGTCAGTCCGCCTTCAGCGGTCTGGATGACCGAGATGCCGTCCTGTGCGTTACGCGAGGCAACCGACAGGCCGCCGACCTGCGCACGCAGGCCCTCGGAGATTGCCAGACCGGCTGCATCGTCCGCTGCCCGGTTGATGCGGAGGCCGCTGGAGAGCTTCTCCAACGACTTCGACAGGTCGTTCTGCGTGTTGGACAGGTTGCGGTACGAGTTGAGCGCCGCAACGTTGGTGTTGATCTGCATACCCATGATGTTTTCCTCCGTGATTGGGTTTGGCCTCACCGGCCCATCCATGGGCCGATACCTCTAGCTATCGGCCGGTCGCGGAATCGCGTTAGGCACCAAGCAAAGCTTTTTCAGTGCATCAGGATGCGGCGGCTTCCGTGTGCACGACGCCGCGGTCGCGCACTGACGTCGACATCGCGTGCTCGGCCACGCGGGCCAGGTAGGCGCTTCGGCTCGAGAGGGCGATGCGCGAGGTCGGCGTGTACTCCGCGATGGAGTCGGAGTAGTGGGTCTCGAGGCCGTCGCGCAGCAGGCGCACGGCCTCCGAGCGCAACTGTGAGACGGCGGAGTGGGTCGTACCCGACTCCTCAGCGATCTCCTTGACCGTCTTGTCGTCGAAGTAGATCGCCGAGATGACGGCGCGCATCTTCTCGGGGAGAGCGTCGACCGATGCGTGCAGGTATGCGAGGCGCTCGGCAGAGAGGAGCGTCTCCTCCGGCAGGGCCGACTCGGCTACGAGCGCACCGGCGACGGCCTCGTCGAGAACAACGACGACGCGGGATGCGTCGGCGATGCCGGCGGCGGCGGACTCACGGTCGACTCCGAGGGCAGACGCGATCTCGTCGACCTTCGGCTTGCGGCCCATCGCGGCGGTCAGCGTCTCCTGCACGGCGAGGGTGTCCTTGATGCGACGACGCGCGCCGCGGGTGGCCCAGTCGCCGGCGCGCATCTCATCGGCGAAGGCGCCGATGATGCGGCGGCGGGCGAAGGCACCGAAGGGGACGCCGAGTTCCGGACGGAAGGCGTCGGCGGAGGAGACGAGGGCGAGAGCGGCGGCAGACGCGAGGTCATCGCGCGAAAGGTGACGGGCCTTGGCCCACACCTCCGAGACGAGGTAGCCGACAAGTGGAAGGTTCTCCACCACCAGTGCGTTGCGTTCTGTTCGTTCCACAGCGTGACCCCCGTCAGCGGTTTGTTGCATGCACGGGGCGCTCTGGACGGCGACTCTCTGCATCTGTTCTGGACGTATCTCCGAAGCCTCGCGAGTTGTGCAACGCGGGGATTGTTCGGATATTCGCGACTCTATGCGGAGGCCACGCCGCGAACCTAACAAACCCTCAGCCCCAAAGCGGGGCGCACCCGAAGGGGTGCCCCCCATTGAGGTTTCGTGCGCTTCCGCGGGATTCCGCGGAATCGGCTCGAAATCACCACCGGAAGAACCTCAAATCTCCCTCCGATTCACCTAACCGACACCTCACCGCTGCCGACAGTGGGGGTGGACGCGAATCCCCCGCATCAGGCAGATCCCCCCAGTGGTTCTTCGCTCGAGCATCTCAGAGAGGTCAACCGGTCATGGGCACACACGAGCTGTCAGCGTCGCTGTGGCGAGAGCGTGAGCTGCTCGAGTTGTTGGTCTTCAAGCTCACCGAGGAGCAACTGCTGCTGACGTCGGGCAAGTCGCGCTGGCTGCAGTACGCGACCCAGGAGGTCGAGCAGGTCATGCAGAAGTTGCGGGCCGCAGGTCTCGCCCGCTCCGTCGAGGTCGCAAGCATCGCCGACGACTGGGGCATCGACGACGCGGCAACGCTGCGTGAGCTCACGGCGCACACGACGGACGACACCTGGCGCGACATCCTCAGCTCCCACCTCACCGCGATGACGCAGCTCACCCGGGAGATCCAGGAGCTGCGCGACCTCAACGTGCAGTACCTCCGCGTCGCCATCCGGTCCACACAGGAGGCGATGGCCCACGACGGCTCCCCCAGCGGCACCTACGACTCGCGAGGCATAGCGGACACCAACCCGGCGTCCGCCCGGATGTTCGACCTGAAACTGTAGGGCACGAGCATGAGTACTTTCAGCGGACTCAACACCGCATACACCGGGCTGGTCGCCGCGCGGCAGGGCCTCGACGTCGTCGGGCAGAACATCACGAACATGAACACGGCGGGATACACACGCCAACGCGCCGTGCAGAGCGCCGTGGGCTCCCTCGCCCAGGTGGGCCCGATCACCGGCCAGATCAAGGTGGGCCAGGGTGTGCAGGTCACGTCGATGCAGCGCCTCGGCGACGACTACCTCGATGCGAAGGTGCGTTCGAGCACCGCCTCGAGTGGTTACTGGGGTGTTCGCGCCAACGAACTGTCGACCCTCCAGGCGTCACTGCACGAGCCGGGAACCTCGGGCCTCTCCGACCAGCTCACCAAGGTGTGGTCGAGCTGGTCAGACATGGCCCTGCACCCGGGCGACCCCGCGACCGGCGCCGTGCTCCTGCAGCAGTCGAGCGCGCTGACCGCCCAGATCGCCGTCGGCTACACCGCGGTCGACAGCCAGTGGACTCAGCTGCGGTCTCAAGTGACCGGGATGGCGCAGGAACTGAACGATGCCGCGGCGCAGGTCGCCGGACTCAACGGGCTCATCCGGTCGACCCTCGCCTCCGGCGCCTCGGCCAACGAGCTCATCGACCAGCGCAACGTGCTCACCACGACCATCTCGACCCTGACCGGCGCGACCGTGCGCAACCTGCCCGACGGCACCGCCGAAGTGCTCATCGGCGGCAACGCGCTCGTCTCCGGCGACACGTCGTACGCGGTGTCCGTTACCGGAACCTCCGCGATGGCCGGTGCGGCGGGCGACCCGGTCCAGTTGTCGTGGGTCACCCGGCCCAACGTGCCGGTGAGCGTCGACGGCGGCGAGATCGCCGGAGCGGTCTCGACCCTCGCGGGTGCGAACACGACGGGAACGGGCGGTGCGCTCGCTGAAGCCGCCGCCGACTACAACGACTTCGCGACCTACATGGCCGAGAAGGTCAACGACGTGCACGCCACCGGCTACCTGAAGGACGGCACGACCACGGGACTCGCCTTCTTCGCCATCAAGCCGGGCGGCCCTGCCGCTCTCGGCCTCAGCGTCGTGCCCACCGACGTGTCGCAGATAGCCACCGCCGCCCAGGGCGCCGGCGGCAGCGACGGGTCCATCGCAGACAAGATCGCCCAGCTCGGCAAGTCCGTCGACTCGCCAGACAAGGCGTGGTCGACGATCGTCACGGGCATCGGCGTCGCCACGCGCAGCGGGCTGCAACAGTCGGCACTCGCCGACCTCTCGACGAAGTCGGCCGTGGGCAACCAGCTCGCCAACGCGTCCGTCGACATCGACGAGGAGAACGTCAACATGCTCACCTTCCAGACCGCATACCAGGGCGCCGCCCGTGTGATGACGGCCGTCGACGAGATGCTCGACACCCTCATCAACCGCACCGGCATCGTCGGGAGATAGCTCATGATCAACCGCGTCACCAACCAGGGCCTCATGGTCAGCGCCCAGCGCAACCTGCAGCAGAGCCTCAGCCAGCTCTCGAAGATGCAGGAGACGGCGGGCAGCCTCAAGCGCATCGGGCAGCCCTCCGACGACCCGACAGGCACAGCAGACTCCATCCGCGTCCGTGCCGAGCAGAGCTCCGTGACGCAATTCGGCCGCAACATCAACGACGGCAACGCGTGGCTCACGACCGTCGACACCGCCCTCGGCAAGACATCCGACATCCTGCGACGGGTGCGCGACCTCACCGTCCAGGGCGCGAACGACGGCGCCCTGTCGGCGACGCAGAAGGAGGCCGTGGCCGTCGAGCTCGAGAGCCTGCGGGCCGAGCTCATGACCACCGCCAACACCAAGTTCATGGGTCGCACCGTCTTCGCGGGAAATTCGGATGCCGGCGTCGCTTTCACCGACTCGAACGCCGTTCCGCCCGCCGTGCCGTACACGTCGACCGGAACGGGAAGCCCGGTCGAGCGACGCATCGGCACCGACACGCTCATCCGCGTCGACAGTGACGGCGCCGCGGCATTCGGCGAGGGAGACGATTCGGTCTTCGCGCTCGTCGACACCATCATCACCGACCTCCGCTCAGGCGTGAACGTCAGCGCGCGCCTGAACGAGATCGACGCCCGATCAACGGCTATCCTCGGTCAACGGGGCGCAGCGGGCGCCCGCCAGGCGCAGTTACTCAAGGCCCAGGGGGCGAACGTGAGCGAATCCGTCTCCCTGGAGGCACAGCGAGCCGACGTCGAAGACGTCGATCTCGGACAGGCCATCATCAACCTGAAGGCACAGGAATTGAACTACCAGGCAGCACTCTCCGTCACGGCACGCTCCCTCCAGTCGAGCCTCATGGACTTCCTCCGTTGAGCGCGACACTGACGTTCGTGACGCCGCCGCACGGACTCGCGCCGCACACGGCGTTCGAACTGCGTGACATCGAGGGCGCCGACGGCCTCTACGCACTCGAGTCTGCCGACGACGCGGGCATCCGCCTCTTCGTCCTCGACGCGGCCGTCTACCTTCCCGACTACAGCCCCATCATCTCGGATGAGGATTGCCAGTCGCTCGACGTGCACGAGGCGGAGCAGGCGCTCGTCCTCGTCGTCGCGAACCCCGGTGCGGGTGGCACGACGATGAACCTCCTCGCTCCGATCGTCGTGAACGCGGCGACGGGGGCGAGCGCCCAGGTCATCCTCGACGGCCAGGACTTCCCTCTCCGCGCGCAGCTCACCGCACGCGCGGCCTGACGCAGCGGTCGACGGCGATACGCACACCCCGCGCGAAAGCGACAGGGTCAAGTGCCGAGTGGCCCCGGACGCTACTGTCAGTGGACTCGATAGCGCTTTCCGTTGTCGTCCATCGTGCGATTCGCCCGCGGGTTTCCCTCGTGCGCATTGCCTAAGGGAGGGAGTGCAGATGAGCATCATCGCCAATCACCACGAGCAGGTCGACTCGACCGCCGCCACGGCCGCCGTCAGCTGGACCGCCGAGCAGACCGGCCTCTGGGTCGCCCGCCGCAACGACACTTTCGTCGGCATGATCGAGGCCCGCTGGGGCAGCGGATTCGCCGCAACCACGCGGCTGGCCAAGTCGCTCGGCACCTTCTCCACCGTGGAGGAGGCGCAACGGGCCCTCGAGGAGAGCCTCGCAGCCTGATACGACAGCTAGCCCAGCGACAGCTAGCCCAGCCTCGACACTCCGAACGTGTCGCACGCCGCCGTACCACCGGCGAGCCCGGCGTTGAACCACTTCTGGCGCTGCTCGCTCGAACCGTGCGTCCACGTCTCGGCGTTCACCTGGCCCGTGGCCGACTCCTGGATGCGGTCGTCTCCGACCGCGGATGCCGCACTGAGCGCATCCGCGATCTGGGCCTCGGTCACCGGTTTCAGGAAGGTCGTGCCGTTGTCGTCGCGCACCTCGGTCGCCGCGCCCACCCACGCTCCGGCGAGGCAGTCGGCCTGCACCTCGAGGCGCACGCTGTCTGACTCGGGACCGGTCGCCTGGAGGTCGAGGCCCTGCATGGTGCCGCTCAGATTCTGCACGTGATGGCCCCACTCGTGCGCGATGACGTACATCTCGGCGAGCGGTCCGCCGGACGAGCCGAAGCGCGTGCGCAGCTCGTCGTAGAAGGTCGGGTCGATGTAGACCGTGGCGTCGGGCGGGCAGTAGAACGGCCCGGTCGCGCTCGTCGCGGCGCCGCATCCGGTGTTCGTCTGGGCGTCGAAGAGGATCACCCCCGGTGTCTGGTAGGCCACGCCCGTGGTCGGCAGCTCCGCGCCCCAGTAGGTGTCGAGAGAGTCTGTGGCCGCGGCGAGTCGGCAGTCGAGGTCGTTGTTCGCCTCCGCTCCCGTGTCGCATCCGACGATCGCCTCGTCGGGAGCATTGGCCGCGCCGCCGCCGCCCCCGGCCAAGCCGGAGAGGTCGACTCCGAAGAACTGGGAGATAAGGAAGATCGCGACCACGGCGAGCCCGCCGCCTCCGGTCGCGATGCCGGCGGTGCGACCTCTGCGGCGAACCTTGCTCGAGTCGATCTTGGCGTTGTCGTTGAACGTCATCCGGCTACGCTACCGTCGCCCCTCGAGGCGCGAGTAGCCCTTGCCCGTCGTCCTCGAGGGAAGTAGTCGCTCAAGCCGCTCCAGATCGCCGCGTGTCCCCCAACGAGAACTCGGAGTGGATGCCCAGGCCGGGGTGCACCGGGTCGGGCCTCGAGTCCTGTACCCCGTCACTCGAGGCGGACATTCTGCCCACTACCAGCCCGTGATCAGGCGATTTCGCGAAATCAAATTGACAAACTAAAGCACACTCTATGCCTGCCAGCCTCCCCCCGAAGGGGGGATGCCTGGCGCGATGAACCGAGCCCTAACCTCAGGTGAATCGCCCCCCTTCTGGGGCGGCTACACCCGATGTCGAGCAAGCGGCTATACCCCATCGACCAATACCCAGTCGAAGTCGCCCTCGTCCAGCATGTCAAGCGCCGCCACCCACGGTGCTCTCAGTGGTCCCCGCCCTACTGGAAACGCAGGAAGAAACAGATGGTCGAAATTGCGGTCACCCGAACCCGCTCCCGCCGCAACACCACTCGTAACCCCATTCGTCGTCGCGGCGTCGCGCCCGCCGACGATTCGCTTCCCGTTTTTCCGGCGAGCGGGGCCCTCTGGGCGAGCAGCTACCGAACCAAGCTCCGCGCCAGCGACACGATCATCGTGATCGCCGCCATCGGTGCCGCATTCGTCGCCCGCTTCGGCATCGCAGACCTCGCGGCCTACGGGAGTGACTCGGCAGTACGTTATGGCTCGATGGCCATCCTCGTGTTCACGGTGTGGAGTGCGACTCTTTCGGCATTTCGAAGCCGTCAGCCTCGGGTGATGGGTGTCGGCGCTGACGAATATAAGCGTGTCTTCAATGCCAGCACTTCGACCTTCGGTGTCCTCGGTGGCGTGTTTCTCGTGGTTCAGGCCGACACGGCGCGTTGGTTCTTGACGATCGCCTTCCCCGTCGGTCTGGCAGGACTCGTGCTGAGCAGATGGCTCTGGCGCCGATGGCTGATTCGGCAACGAGCCAATGGCCATTTCCTATCCCGCGTCCTCGTGACGGGAGCTCGGCCCGACGTTGAGAAGGTCGTCAGCCAGGTTCGCGCGAATTGCGGCGCTGCCTACACGGTTGTCGGCGCCGTCGTGGGCGTCGACGATGATCAGACTGAACTGGATGACGTTGTCGTGCTGAGCGACCTGACGCGGATTGCTGAGTTCGCCAAGACTCTCGCGGTTGACGGCGTAATCGTCGCCGGGCATCCCCACCAGGGCGGCGAGTTCATACACGACCTTGCGTGGCAGCTCGAGGGCGGCACAGCAGAGCTCATCCTGGCAACGAGCCTCGCCAACGTTGCGGGCCCCCGCATCCACTTCCGACCGGTTGAGGGTCTGCCCCTCATCCATGTCGAGATTCCGCAGTTTGACGGCGCAAAGCACGCGGTCAAGCGCGCAATGGATATTGTCCTGTCCAGCGTCGCCCTCCTGGTCCTCGCGCCGGTCTTCGGGGTCATAGCCGTTCTCATACGGTTGGACAGCGAGGGACCGGTCCTCTTCGCTCAAGAACGAGTCGGTCGTCAGGGGGAGTTGTTTCAGATCCTCAAGTTCCGCTCCATGAACGCCGAGGCCCCGCGCCAGCTGCAAGCGCTCATCGCTCAGAGCGAGGGGAACGGGACGCTCTTCAAGATGAAGAACGACCCACGCGTGACTCGCCTCGGGCGCACCCTCCGCAAGTACTCACTTGACGAATTGCCGCAACTGATCAACGTGCTCATGGGACAAATGAGCCTTGTCGGTCCGCGACCTCCACTCGCCACGGAGGTGAGTATGTATGAAGATCACGTTCACCGCCGCCTGTACATCAAGCCGGGTCTCACGGGGATGTGGCAGGTCAACGGTCGCTCCAATCTCAGTTGGGAAGACAGCGTGCGCCTCGACCTCTACTACGTCGAGAACTGGTCGCTCGTGGGGGATCTGATCATCCTCTGGAGAACCGTCAAGGTCGTCGCCCAGCCAGTCGGTGCCTACTGATGGCCGACGTGGAGGGAATCACTCGGCAAGTCGATGTAGAAGAACCCCCCCGCATCGCGCCGAGCGCAGACATCGACCCCCGGGCAAGAGTCGGCCCCGGCAGCGTAGTCCTGCAGCTCGCCGAAATACGGGAGTATGCGCAGGTCAGTAGCGGCTGCACGGTGGGCAGGGGGGTGTACATCGGGCCGGGCGTCATAGTCGGGCGCAACTGCATGGTGCAGGGTTACGCAACGCTCTATGAGCCCGCTCTTCTCGAGGATGGCGTGTTCGTCGGCGCTGGGGTGATCTTCACCAACGAGCTGCACCCGCGAGCGGTCAATCCAGATGGCAGCCGAAAGACCGATGCCGATTGGAAGGCCGTGGGAGTGACCGTGCGAACGGGCGCTTCAGTCGGCGCGCGAGCGGTGTGCGTCGCCCCGATCACCATCGGCCGTTGGGCTCTTGTGGGGGCCGGCGCAGTGGTGACGACTGACGTACCCGACTTCGCACTCATGGTCGGGGTTCCGGCTTTCAGAACGGGCTGGGTCGGCCGCAGCGGCCATCCGCTGAAGCATCTCGGCGACGGCTACCACGTGTGTCCGGAGACCGGCGACAGGTACCGCGAATTGAACGGAGCCCTCACTGCGTTGTAGTAGACAGACGGCTCTCACGTCGGCACTCGCCTCACCGGGATACCCGAGGGGCGCCGATGATCGCGGTGCGGATGCGGCGAACGCTGAGCGTCCAGGAATAGCCAAGGCGCGCGGGATCGACCGGGGTCGCGCGTCCGGCCTCGTATGCCGCCACTACGGCGTGCGCCGCCGCCGCTACATCGTTGGGCGCTACGTATCGTGCTCCGTCCCCCAGGATCTCCCGAAAGACTGGGATGTCGCTCGCGACCACCGGCGCCCCGAAGCGCGCGGCTTCGAGCGTCGGCATCCCGAATCCCTCATCGAGGGAGAGGAAGAGGAACACGCGCGCATGCGCGTACAACCAGGCAAGTTCCGCGTCGTCGAGATAGCCCAAGAACCTCACCGCTCCCGAAGTCACTGCTGCGGCAGCGGCGGGGCCGAGTTCCGCCCTCTTGCCCTGCGGCTCCCCCACCACCAGCAGCGGCACATCCGGAGAGGCGACGCCGGACTCCAGTGCAGCGGCGATTGTGGTCCCCAGATTCTTGCGTGCGTTGAGCCGGCCCACGGCCAGCAGAAACCGCTCGGGCGCGTCATGAGGCCGCCGTGGCTTCACCGAAGCGAGCCCCGGCGAGAGTCCGAGACCGACCGCGGATACGACGGGGTGCCCCGGCGCAAGACTGGAGATGCGAGCGGCCTCCGCCTGCGACGACGTGAGCACCCAACGGGCGCGGCGCACCGTGAGGGGCATGAGCGAGAAGTAGACGCGCTCTTTGAGGGTGAACCACTCCGGATTCGACATGAACATGAAGTCGTGAATGAAAACCGCCGCCCGACCGAATGCGGGTGTGAAATTGTGCACGACCATCGCATCGGCGGCAATCTTTCTCGCGATGAACGGCAATTCGACTATGGCGCTGATGCCCTGCGGTCGCAGTCGCGTGGCTACGAGCCGCACTCGATTCGGCAGCTGGCCGCGTACCTTCGCGACGTCCGACCGCGGCACGGCCACAACGAGTTCGTCGTGGGGAAACTCTTGCTCCCAGGCGAGAACGAACTGCCGCATTACTTGGCCGTTGGATACGGGACCGTTCTGCCACCAGAAACCGTCGAACAGGATGCGCATGACCAGGCCCTTCTCTCGCAGACGCCGGCACGGCGGCCCCTTGCGCTTCAGATTAGGGGAAGAGTCGCGGAGTCAGAGCCGAAGCGACAAAGCATTATGAACGTGGGCCGCAATGCGGCCCGAACCCACATTGGAGCGTGAAGGCAGTGGCAAGCACACAAGAGACACCTGTCAGCTATCGATCGACCCTGGCCCGACTTGCGTCGGCCCAAAAGCCGGGTCGCGGTGCGCCGCCGTACTCCCGTTGGGTGAACCGCCGATTGGGGCGCTGGCTGGCTGCCGCCGCTTTCCCGCTCGGGCTCACACCCAACCAGGTGACACTGAGTAGCGCCGCCATGACGCTCGCGGCGCTACTCCTGGTGATCTTTGTGCACCCCGTGTGGTGGTTGGGTGTGGTCGTGCTCTTGCTGTTGCTGCTCGGGTACGCCCTCGACTCCGCCGACGGCCAGCTCGCGCGACTGCGAGGCGGCGGCAGCAGCGCAGGTGAGTGGCTTGACCACGTGGTGGATGCCGCGAAGATCGGCGTGATGCACTCTGCGGTGCTCATCTCGTTCTACCGCTTCGATGGTGAGAGGGGACCAGTTCTGCTCGTGCCCCTCGGTTTCATGGTGGTGTCTTTCGTCTTTTTCTTCTCCATGATCCTCACCGACCAACTACGGCGAACTGCAGCCGCGACAGCCGGCACTCGCTACGCGAAGCCCTCGGGCAAGGGCGGCGCTCTACAGACGATCGTCGCGATTCCCACTGACTACGCGGTCCTCTGCCTGGCCTTCGCCTTTCTCGGGGCGCACGGCACCTTCGTGGCGATCTACGCTGCGCTCTTCGCCGCTCAGGCCCTCGTGCTCGCCGCGGTGCTCCTCCGATGGTGGGGCGAGCTTCGGAGGATGGACGCCGTGACGGCGGCCCCTGGCCGCTAGCGGTCGAACTCGCCGACGAGGTCCCGAGTGCTCCGGATGTTGGCGCGACCGGAGGCCCCGAACACGATCGACTCGATGTTCGGTTGTTCGCTGATCCACTCGATGGCCTCGCGGGGCGGTATCGCTCCGGAGGCAAACACCGACATCGCGACTGCGCGGAACCGACGCCCCTCGAGAGCGGCTTGGTAGCCTTCGATGCCCCCCGACATCCGGAACCCGATCTTGTTGATGTTCGAGCACACGATGGGATTATCGATACCGACCTCGTCGAGGGTATTGAGCAACATGGGCAGGTTCATGGTGATGAAGCCCGGCTCGGCGTTGTATCGCTCGCGGACGTGTCGCGCGAAGATCGTGAAGGCATCAGTGAAACCCAGGCCCAACAGCAGGTCGACGACGACGTTCTGCAGCCAGATGACGGGGGTGGAGAGTCCCCGGAACGGGGCCAGCTCCGCATCGATGAGAACGGTGATGATGCCCTCGACGTCCTTGCGGGCCAGGGACATTCCACCGCGTACGACCGTGCTCAGCAATCCTTCCTCCGGCATGAAGCGGCGCACCGCTCCAAGCATCCCGTGTTCAGTTACGGCGTCGGCGTATTTATGCGCGTAGGGCATACACGGGTAGAACTGGAAATCGGTGTAACGGTCGGGATTCTGCCGAACGCGCTCAGCAACCTCTGCGATTCGCTCGTGTGTCGTGCACATGAAGGTACGGATGCCTTCGTCATAGGCAGTGTCCAGAACCGCCATGACTGCATCGAGGTCCTGGAAACGCATGGCCTGCGTCCTCGCCTTCTCCTCCGACATGTGGTTCACGCCGAAGAATTGGTTGTCGCCGAACAGCAAGCGATCCATGCGCGGCGGCTCCAATCCGTCCGCAGATCCGATCGTCATGGCTTGTTCACTCATCAGCGTCTCCTCAGAAGGCTGCGCCTCGGCGCAGCTGGTGCGTTGTTCACGGCCTCGGCGTTGGTCGTCGCCGGACCGGCTGCCGCGTCTATCGTCAACAACTCGAGCACGCGGTCTGTGACGGCGGCGCTGGCGAAAGTGTTGATGCCGTCGCCGTCGTTTCTCTCTATGCGCGTCACGAAGTGATCGAGCTGGGCGCTGTATTCCTCGCCCCGCAGATAGAACCAGACGTTCTCGGTGAGCTCTGTCGTGTACCTCACGTTCCAACCCTTGTCGTAGCCTTCGATCTCCGGGGCCGAGTCGCGCAGATATACCTGCACCTCCTGGCGGTCCGCGAAGATGCGGCCCGCAGTACCCGTGATGGAGATTCGTGTCGTCATCTTCCGGTATGACTCGTCTGACCAGTTGACCGACAGTTGGGCGCTCACGTTGTCGGGGTAATACAGGGTCGAGAAGACTTCGTCCTCCGTATTCTCCGAGAACACGCTCCCGAGGATGGTGCCACCGACGCCCAGCGGTGTGCCCGCGTACCAGCTGAGTAGATCCACGGGATGCGCCGCATAGTCGTAGAGACACCCGCCGCCCTCGTTGCGCTGACTGCGCCACGTCGAACCCTTTGACTTGAGCACGACCGGCCCGTATGCCTCGGCGAGGATGTGGGTGACTCGTCCTATTGCGCCCGCGTCGAGCAGCGACTTGACCTCGCGGAACGCGCCGACGAATCGATTGTGGTAACCGACCTGCGTGATGAGTCCCTTCTCTTCGGCGAGCGCCGCAAGCTCGAGCGACTCCTGCGATGTGAGGCACAGGGGCTTCTCGCAGAAGACGTGAAGCCCACGTTCCAGCGCTGAGCGCACCATCGGCCCATGGAAGCGAGTCGGCGTGGCGATGAGGATGGCGTCGAGGTCGGCCTGGTCGAGCATCGACTCGTAGTCGGTGAACGTCGTCAGTCCCGTGTACTTCGAAAGCACATCGAGGATGTAGCCCGCGGAATCAACAACCGCGTCGACGCTCACGTGGGGGTGCGCACGTACCATTGCGAGATGCGAGAGCCCCATCTTGCCCAGCCCTACGACTCCGAGTCTTATCACGTGGTCTCCTTCGAGAGATTGGGGTCGGGAAGGTTGGCGCTTGCACCGGAAGCGCGAGTGGCTGCGCGGAGCCTCACATGACGGCGAAGCAGCTTCTCGTACTGACCGGCAACGTGCTCCCATGTGAATTCCTGCGCGTGCCGCACGCGGCTCGCGGCACCAAGGCGTTCGCGCAGCGCTGGGTTGCCGAGAGCTTCGCCGATGAGCTCCGAGGCGTCCCGCGCCGAGGTGAAGTACAGTGCACCCTCGCCCGCGACCCAGCGGTTATAGGGGTTGTCATGAGCAATGACCGGGTTGCCAGCCGCGAGCGCTTCCACAAGGGAGGGGTTCGTGCCGCCGACGGTGTGACCGTGAAGGTATCCGCTGGAATGAAACCGCAGAGCCGCAACCTCAGCAGGATCGTAGATGCTGCCGAGGAAGACCACCTCGTCACTCGCCGCCTCGACGACAGCCCGGTGATAATCGTCCGAATCCGGGCGGTAATCGCCAAGGATTGCCAAGGTATGGCCGCGCCGTTGCGAAGAGAACCCCGTCACGAGCTCCATGATCGAGTTCTCAGGGATCGGCCGGCAGATGAGCGTGAGGTACTGGCCCGGCGTGAGCCCACGGGCGGTGACCGGCTCGGTCGGAGCCTCGCTGATCGCATGGGCGCCATAGGTCACGGTCGTGATCTTCGACCGCCGAGCCCGCGTGGCGAGATAAATCTCGATCTCGGGGTGGTCGGCGATGAGATCGTTGCCGACCCAGCACGCGATGCGCTCATTGACCCACAGGATTGCCTGTCGCGGCTTGCCCCACCGCGCGCGCGACCACTCGATGCCGTCCATGTTGATGACGTTGGGAATTCCCTTGAGCCGCTGGATGATATTGAAGACGGCAGTGTTGTAGCCGAAGGTCAAGCACACGTCGCGGAACCGGGAGGCGTGCTGAATGGAGCGCAGGTCGAACTCTGATGTCGCGAGCCAGCCGTCACGCGCGACCGGAATCGTCACCCGCTCGAGCCCATTCCACTCGTCCTCTTCGACCGGTCCGCTGCCTGTCGTCTGGCAGTAGACGATGACGCGCCATCCCTTGTCGCGGAGGTAGAGCCCGACATTCTCGGCGGCGGTCTCGAATCCCCCGTAAGCAGCCGGCACGCCGTGCGTGCCGAGAATGCGCACCGTCGGTCGGCTGAAGGAGCTAGGGGGTTCGCGCGTCATGTCGGGCTGTCACACTCCTGTTTCCAGAGCCGTCGCGGCGCTCGGCACAAGGCTGCGTCACGCTTACGGCTGCGGGGGTCGCCGTCGACCGGGATGGCTGTGGAGTCTACGTGAGCTTGCTCGTCGTCAAACACCCCCGAACGTGGGGTACTCCACAACGAGGTTAAGTGCTTTGCTGTGCCAAGTTCACCCTCTAATTTCAGGAGCCCCGATGGCCACCGAGGAGCCCCGCCCCCCGAAGCAGGACCCACAGCCCGACGTCGGCCCGCGGGCTTGGAGCACGCGCCGCAAGTCCATCGTGGCGGCCAGTGTCGTGCTGGCGGCCGGAGTGGCGATCGCCGCCATCGTGCTGAGCGGAACGTCGGGTATACCCGCCTCTCGCGATCGCGCCGACGCACCGAGCTCGACGCCTACGGCGACGGATAGCGCGATCACCCCGCCAGAGCCCACGGATTCCGCGGCTCCGCCGGCTGCCGCCGAGCCTTCCGCCCCAGTGCCCATCGACCAGCCGGCCGCCATCTTGCCCGGCGTCACCGCCGCGATCACGAAGCTCGAGGCCGTGGACGGCGAGGCGCGCGCGCCGGGCGAGGTGTCGGCACCATCCATTCGCGTCACGGTCGAGGTCACCAACTCGACCGAAGACACCGTCGACCTGACGACCACCGTGGTGACGGCATACTTTCAACCAGACCAGACCCCGGCACTCGAGCTCGGAGAGCCGGGCTCGTCCCCGATGCCGGCGTCCGTGGCGCCGGGGCAGGCCGCAACAGGGGTTTATATCTTCACCATTCCGTCCGAGCGGCGCCAGAACGTTCGCATCATCGTGGACTACGCCGTGGACGTTCCCGCGCTGGTCTTCGAGGGCGGGGTGCCCGCTTAGTCACTCCGGTCCATTTCCGAAATCCGGGGCTTTACAGTCACCGAAGGCCGCTACTACGCTGTCGGCCAACCCGGCTGCCCACCCGAAGGGCTTGCCCGACCTGCATCGAGGCAGCTCATGGTCCCGACACGTTCAAATCACAACCGGATTCTGTGTTGTCTGGCGCTCGGAGGCTTACTCGGCGCCTCTTTCACCAGCGTCGAATCGTCGTGGGCCGATACGGCGCCGACCGCGCAGGTGCCCCAGACGGTCTCTGCCGACTCGCTGCCCACGGCACAGATCAACGGGGTCGTGTGGGATCAGCAGATTGTGGGCGACACGGTATTCGTCGCGGGCAACTTCACTCGGGCGCGACCGGCCGGCGCACCATCCGGAAGTTCGGAGGTCGTCCGTAGCCATCTGCTGTCGTACAGCCTGAGCACGGGCGCACTCACCAACTGGGCACCGGCAGTCAACGGACAAGTGCGCGCTATGGACTCGTCGCCCGATGGCAGCCGCCTGTACGCGGTCGGGGCGTTCACGACTGTGAACGGAGTGGCCCACAATCGCGTGGTGGCCTTCGACACCGCGAGCGGCGCCGTCGACGGCAATTTCAGCGCCTCGGCCAACGGAGAGGTCTTCGCCGTCACTGCGAGCGCAAGCACCGTCTTCTTCGCGGGAAACTTCAGCCAGGCAGCCGGAGTTTCGCGCGGCGGGCACGCTGCTGCCGCCAGCGTCGCGACCGGGGCGATCACGCCCTGGGCGCCGGTGCTCGCGGGCGGGCGCGCCTACGGCATGGAGGTGTCCCCCGACGGAAGCAAGGTGGTGATCGCCGGCAGCTTCACGAGCCTCAACGACAGCACGAATCCGGGGTATGGCATGGGAGCAGTCACGGCCACCGCGGGCTCGAATCTTCCCTGGGCCGCCAACAGCCAGATTCGAAATGCGGGATCCGAGTCGGCCGTCTACGGCCTCTCGTCCGACGGCGACAGCGTCTACGGATCCGGCTACATCTTCGGCACGGGCGGAAATACGGAAGGTACATTCCGGATGTCGTGGAACGACGGGACTCTGCTGTGGGTGGCGGACTGCCGCGGAGATAATTACAGCGCCGCCTCACAAGGCGGTGCTGTGTATGTCGCCGGTCACTCCCATCAGTGTCAGTGGATCGGCGGCTTCCCGCAGAACGAGCCGTTGATCAACATGCGCGGTCTGGCCTACGCGAAGGAGCCAGCGGGGACCGTGCGGCAGGACCTGCAATCGGGGATGCCTGCGACGCAGCAGCTGGCATTCTTCCCGAACATCAACGCCGGCTCGTTCACCGGCCAGTACCAAGGCGCCTGGACTGTGCAGACGAACTCCCAGTACGTTCTGTTCGCGGGCGAGTTCACGCAGGTGAACGGCGTCGGGCAGCAGGGCTTGTCGCGGTTCGCTATTCCGGCGATCGCTCCCAATCGCCAGGGGCCGCAGCTCAGCGGCGGCAATTGGCCGCTCACCACGGCGTCAGACTCCGCCAGCACTGTGCGACTCAGCTGGCCGGCCAACACCGACCGGGATAGCGAGCAACTGACCTACCGCGTCATCCGGAACGGCAACACCGCCTTGCCCGTCTACACGACCACCGGATCCTCCCGATTCTGGGATCAGCCGACGCTCGCTTGGGTGGACACGGGACGGAGCCCCGGGACCGCTTACAGCTATCGCGTGAGCGCGACGGACGCGTTCGGCAACGTCGCTTGGACGAATACGATCTCTCAGACCACGGCGACCTCGGGCACGTACAGCCCCTACGCCATTGCCGTGACCACCGACAGCCCGACTTTCTACTATCGTCTAGGCGAGTCGGCCGGAACGACCGTGACCAATCACCTCGGCCCCGTGGGCAACGCGACCCAGACGGTGAGCACCATCCGGGCGGTGAACGGCACCGCCGGGTCTGGCGTCAGTCGCGGCATCCAAGGCGCCATTGCCGGCGACTCGAACACGGCATCACGTTTCAACGGCACGGACGAGGGGCGCATCGCGACCTCGCCCGACGTCTACTCAGACGACAGCATGTCGATCGAGACGTGGTTCAGTACCACCTCAGCGAGCGGCAAGATGATCGGGTTCGGAAGCAGCAGCGCCGTGACGGGCAACTCATCGACTATCGACCAGTCGCTGTATCTCAGCGGCGGCAGGGTCTCGTGGTCGGTGTACGACTCCGCAATGCGCACCATCCAGAGTCCCGCCAGCTATGCCGACGGCGTCTGGCACCACGCCGTCGCCACCGTGGGGCCGGATGGCATGAAGCTCTACGTTGACGGCTCGCTTGTGGCCACCCGCGACTCAACCACCTACGCGCGCGGATTCTGGGGGTACTGGAAGATCGGAGGAGACTCGACGCCTGCCGGCAATGCCAACTTCGCGGGCGACCTCGACGAGGTCGCCGTCTATAAGACCGTCCTCCCCGCCAGCAAGGTGGCCCAGCACTTCCAATTAGGCACCGGCGGCGCAGTGAACCTGCCGCCGACCGCATCTCTCACGACCGCGGTGGACGGACTCTCGATCTCCGCCGATGGATCCTCGTCGACCGATACGGACGGTGCGATCACGTCATGGGCTTGGTCATGGGGCGACGGCTCGGCGAGCGCCGGCCGAACCGCGAGTCACAGCTACGCCGCGGCGGGAACGTACACTGTGAGGCTCACGGTGACCGACGATGACGGCGCGACCGGGTCGACGAGCCGTAGTGTCGCAGTCACCGGCGGGGGCACCGGCGGGCCTACGCCGCTTGCGTCCGACACGTTCGAACGCCAATCCACCTCCGGCTGGGGCAACGCCCAGATCGGCGGCACGTGGGCGGGGGCGATTGGAACCAACTTCGTCGTCAACGGGGGTTCAGGGGCGGCGCTGCACACTGCATCTGCGACGAGGCGATCGCTGCTCAGCGCCATATCGACTCTTTCTGCAGACGTGTCGGTCAAGATCTCGGTCGACAAGCTGACCACCGGTGGTGGCGTGTCGGCCGGCGCTATCGGCAGACAGGGCACGAGTGGCTTCTACCAAGGGCGACTGCGCTTCCTGCCGGACGCAACCGTGGGGCTGCAGCTCCTCAGCAGTTCGTCGACGGTGCTTGCCAACACGACGATCCCCGGTCTCACCTATCTACCGGGAAGCGCCATCGCGTTGCGGGTTCAGGTGACGGGGACCAATCCGACCAGTCTGCGGGCGAAGACGTGGGCGGCTGGCGGCGCGGAACCCGCGGCGTGGCAATTGACGGCGACGGATGCCACGGCAGCCCTGCAATCTGCGGGATCAGTCGGCCTCGAGGGCTATCTGTCATCCGGCGCGACCAATGGGCCGATAACGGTTCGGTATGACGACTTTTCTGCAGCGACGGTGCAGTGAAGACGCCGTCCCGGTCGCCAATAATCGAGCCCGTCTCATACGCGCCGACCCCCAATTCGGGGGTGATTTACCCCTGTACTCCTTTTGGGGGGGTGCGTTCGGTCCCTATGCTGCCTCCATCAGGCGAAACCCGAAACTCGCCCAGACCCGATTGAGGACATGATGGGTTCACCCAACCCTGTGTCGACGCGACGCCAGACCCTAGTGGCGTCCGCAACGACCATCGCAGTTATTTCCGCCCTGCTCGCTTTTGTCCCTGGAACGGCAGCCGCGGCCGACACTGTTCCACCTGTGGTGACGGATCCGGCCACGGTGTCATCCGACGCCCTGGCCGCTCCGCAGATCAACGGGGTGGTGTGGGATCAGGAGATCGTGGGGTCGACGGTGTACGTCGCCGGCGACTTCACGAAGGCCCGACCCGCCGGCTCAGCGGCTGGAGTGAACGAAGTGGCTCGTACGTACCTGCTGGCGTACAACCTCTCCACGGGCGCGTTGCTTTCTTGGGCGCCGACACTCAACGCGCAGGTGCGCCAACTCGATGCCTCGCCTGACGGCAGCAAGATCTACGCGGTCGGCGAGTTCACCACCGTGAACGGTGTGACCAAGAACCGCATCGCCGCGTTCGACACCGCTTCTGGTGGGCTGAACGCCGCGTTCACTGCGACAGCGAACAATCGCGTGTACACCGTCGCTGCAACCAACTCGACCGTCTACATCGGCGGCGCATTCTCGTCCGTGAAGGGTGTCGCCCGCGTCGGCGCTGCGGCGATCTCGGCGTCGAACGGCACCCCGACGCCTTGGGCCCCGGTGCTCGACGGCGGCCGCGCTTATGCCATGGTGGTGTCCCCTGACCTCTCCAAGGTTGTGATCGCTGGCGACTTCACGACCCTCAACGGCTCAGGCAATCCGGGGTACGGCCTCGGTGCTGTCGATGCCTCCTCGGGTGCGTCGCTGCCTTGGGCGGCGAACGGAAGCGTGCGAAACGCCGGCCTGAATTCCGCGGTTTACAGCCTCGACTCCGACGCGGACAGCGTCTATGGCACAGGCTACGTCTTCGGCGCCGGCGGCAACCTCGAGGGAGCGTTTCGCGCGAGTTGGGGCGGCGGAGAAGTCAAGTGGGTTCAAGACTGCCACGGGGACGAGTACTCGATCGCCGCGACGGCGGACAGCGTGTACATCGCCGGTCACCCCCACTACTGCGGCAACGTGGGAGACTTCCCGCAGACCGACCCGTCGACGTTCCACCGCGCTCTAGCGTTCTCGAAGGAAACGACGGGAACCCTCACGGCCGAGCCTCTCGGGTACGCGAACTGGGCCGGTACACCGGCCCCGACGGCGCTCAACTGGTACCCGGACATCAACCTCGGTTCGTTCACCGGCCAGTACCAAGGCCCGTGGAGCGTCGACGCGAACGCCGACTACGTCGTCTACGGCGGCGAGTTCACGACCGTCAACGGCAAGGCTCAGCAAGGGCTTGTACGGTTCGCGTCGAAGGCGATCGCGCCTAACACCGACGGTCCGCGCCTCACCGGCGACAACCTGGTTCCCACGCTCAAGTCGACAGCACCGGGCACCATGGTCGTCGCCTGGCCCGCCGATTGGGACCGCGACAACGAGCAGCTCACGTACCAGGTGATCCGTGACGGCCGCACGGCTTCGCCGGTGTACACGACCACAAGAAGCGCCCGCTTCTGGAACCGACCGACCATCTCGTGGGTCGACACCGGCCTGGCACCCGGCCAGACCTATAGCTACCGCATCCGCGCCATCGACCCCATGGGCAACAGCGGATGGGGAACCACCGTTTCCGCGACCGTCGCAACGACCGGCACCCTGAGCAACTATGCGAAGGGCGTCATTGCCGACCAGCCGACCGACTACTGGCGTCTCGGGGATGCGGCTGGCGGCACGGCGGTCGACAGCGTGGGTCGCTACAACGCCTCGGCCGGGGCCGGCGTCTCCTTCGGCCAAGCCGGCGCGATTGAAGGCGATACGGACACCGCCGCCGCGTTCAGCGGCGCGAGTGATGGGCTCGCCGCCTCGAGCGGGTACGTCTGGGCAGACAACACGTTCACCGTAGAAACATGGATCAACACGACCACGTCGAGCGGTGGCAAGATCGTGGGCTTCGGTTCAGCCAACTCGGGCAACTCCAACAGCTACGACCGTCACATCTACATGAACGCCGCCGGCAACCTGCTCTTCGGGGTCTATCCGGGCACGTCACGCACGGTGCAGTCGGCGAAGAAGTTCAACGACGGCCAGTGGCACCACGTCGTCGCCTCCCTCGGCGCTCAGGGCATGCAGCTCTACGTCGATGGGAAGCGGGTGGGCTATGACTCCGACACCACGTCCGGCCAGTCGTACTGGGGCTACTGGCGCATCGGCGGCGACAACTCGTGGAGCGGCAACCCGTATATCCAGGGCCTCGTCGATGACACCGCGGTGTACCCGGGCGTGTTGACACAACAGCAGATTCTCGCGCACTACTCGCTCTCCGGACGCACGGCGAATGTTCCGGTTTCGCCCAACGACGCTTACGGCGCCGCCGTCTTCGACAGCGACCCGTTGCTGTACTACCGCCTCGGCGAGGTGAACGGCCCGGTTGCTGCCGACTCCGGTTACCAGGAGAATCCCGGATCTTACGCCGGCGACTACAGCCTTGGCATCCAGGGCGCCGTGAAGGACACGTCCGACACCGCGGCACGGTTCACCAATGGGTCAGTCGCGAGCGTGCAATCCTTCGACAATCCCCGCACCTACTCGACAGAGATTTGGTTCTCGACCACGACCACGCGCGGCGGCAAACTGACGGGCTTCGGCGCGGCGCAATCCGGACTCTCGGGAAGCTATGACCGCCACGTGTACATGCAGGACGACGGAAGGCTGGTCTTCGGCACCTACACCGGACAGACAAACATGATCACTACGCCGAGCGCCTACAACGATGGCGCATGGCATCACGTGGTTGCAACGCAGTCGTCGGCCGGCATGAGGCTCTATGTCGACGGCGCACTCGCCGGCACGGACCCGCAGGCATCGGCCGAGGGATACACCGGGTACTGGCGGGCCGGAGGCGACAGGACGTGGGGATCCAGCGATTCCTACTTTGCCGGTGACCTTGATGAATTCGCGGTCTACCCCAGCGCTCTCAACGCCTCCACGGTGGCGGCCCACTTCGAGCTGGGCAAGCCAGTGCCGAGAAACGTCGAACCGTCGGCCTCGTTCACCGCGGCGACCGATGACCTACGCGTCTCCCTCAACGCGAGCGCCTCGACTGACAGTGACGGCACCATCGCCCAGTACGACTGGGACTTCGGCGACAGCTCCGGAGTGATCTCCGGCACAGAACCGACGGCAAGCCACACCTACTCGGTGGCCGGCACCTACACGGTCACTCTCACGGTGCTCGACGACGACGGGGCATCCGCGGCGCAAACTCGGGAGGTGACTGTGGCACACCTGAACACTGTGCCGACACCCATCTTCACCGAGGTGCTCACGGATCTCAGGGCCGACGTCGACGCGTCGGGGTCATCCGACCCCGACGGGGGTATCGCTTCGTACATATGGGACTTCGGTGACGGTACGGCAGGGTCGGGGGTCACCACTTCCCACGAGTATGCCGCGGCCGGCACCTACACTCTCACGCTCACCGTCACCGACAATGACGGCGGGGTGGCGTCCGTCCCCCACACGATCAGCGTCTCCGCGCCGAACGTGGCACCGACTGCCGCCTTCGAATTCGTGGCTTCCGGGCTCAGCGTGGCGTTCAGCCCCACCGATTCCACCGACCCGGACGGAACGGTGGCGAGTTACGACTGGGACTTCGGCGACGGGACTCCCCACGCCGCCGGGGCAACTGCCACGCATAACTACGCGGTGGGCGGCTCGTACATTGCAACGCTCGTCGTCACGGATAACCGTGGCGCGAGTGGCTCCGCCAGCCATGGGGTCACCGTCGTCGCTCCGAATGGCACGCCAACTGCGGCCTTCACGGCCACGATGACGAACCTCACCGTGGCGGTCGACGCCTCTGGCTCGACCGATGACGGGCCGATCGCCGGATACGCGTGGGCATTCGGTGACGGTTCGACAGGAACGGGCGCCACCGCTTCGCACACCTTCGCCGCCGCGGGCGACTACTCAGTGACCCTGACCGTGACGGATGGCGCTGGCCAGAGCGACTCGGAGACCACCGTGGTCACGGCCATCGCCGCCCCCACGAGCACTACGGTCGCGGAGGATCGCTTCACACGCACAACGGCATCCGGATGGGGTGCCGCCAACACGGGCGGTTCCTGGACTGTCTCGAGTGCCGCGAATGCGAGCGTCGGCTCCGGATCGGGCGCGCTGAGCCATACCGCGGGAGCGACACGTAAGGCGACACTCGGCGCTGTCTCGGTGACCGACGTCGACCTGACGACCGACCTGTCATTCGACAAGGCGATGACGGGCGGCGGCGCCTACGCCGGAATCGTGGCCCGCCAGACAGCGAGCGATTACTACCAGTCGCGCGTGCGGTTCCTCGTCGGAGGCGGCCTGGCCGTCCAGATCCTGCAGGGCGGCTCGACCGTGCTGGCCAATGCGACCGTGCCGGGTAATTACTCCCCCGGCACGAGCCTTACGATGCGCACCCGCATCGCCGGCGTATCCCCCACAACGATCAGCTCGAAGGTCTGGCCCACCGGCACCGCCGAGCCCGCTTCGTGGTCGGTAACCGCTACGTCGTCTGTCGCGGGCCTGCAGAGTGCCGGCTCGGTCGGACTCGTGGGCTACGCCTCCGCCTCCATCACGAACGCACCGCTCGCGGCCCGCTTCGACAACTTCGTCGCCACCACGGGAGCGGGAGTGGTGGCTCCGCCACCACCGGCGAACGCCGCGCCGACGGCGAGATTCGGCTCCTCAACCAGCGGTCTCGTCGCCAACGTGAACGCCACGGCATCGAGTGACGCCGATGGAACCATCTCCTCATACGCTTGGACGTACGGCGACGGCGGCACGGGGGCAGGGGTCACAGCAAGTCATGCCTACGCCTCTGCCGGCACGTACACGGTCACTCTCACCGTGACCGACGATGACGGATCCACAGGCGTCACGAGCGCGCCCGTCACCGTGACGGCGCCACCGCCACCGGACCCCGCTGCCGCTCTCGCCGCCGACGACTTCGCGCGCACGTCGGCCGCGGGCTGGGGCGCCGCCACAAGCGGCGGGACCTGGTCGACGCCGGCTAACGCAAGTTACTCGGTCAACGGCGAATCGGGGGCGTTCGTCACCACGGCGGGTGCGACGCGCAGGGCGTTGCTGAGCGGTGTCAGCGTGGCCGACGTCGAGTTGCAGGTCGAGGTGTCATCCGACAAGCCTGTATTGGTCGGTCAGGCTGTCGCCGGGCTTGTCGCTCGACAGGCGGGAGCCGACTTCTACCAAGGTCGCGTTCGCCTTTTGCCCTCGGGTGCCGTCGCAGTCCAGGTCGTCCGCGGGTCGGCCACCATTCTGGGCAACGCCACGGTGGCCGGGCTCAGTTACGCTCCGGGCGACAAGCTCGTGCTCAAGGTACGTGTGACCGGAGCGGCACCCACGACCATCAGCGCGAAGCTCTGGGCGGTCGGCACAGTTGAGCCCTCGGCCTGGCAGGTCACGGGTACGGACGCGACGGCGGCGCTGCAGGTTGCCGGCCCGATCGGGCTGGAGAGTTACGTGTCAGCATCGGCCACCAACGCGCCGTTTACCATTCGTCACGACAACTTCGTCGCCCGAGCGGCACGGTAACCGTCGGGGTCGGCGGGGTGAGACGGAGCGCCATCGGCGCGGTGGGCGCTCAGGGCGCTCAAGCGCTGGCCAGCTTCACGCTGCAGATACTTGTGGTGCGCTCGCTCGGCCTCGATGGGCTCGGCGCCTTCGCCATCCTCTACGGCATCATGGTCCTCGTCGCCGGGATCATCACCGGTTTCGTGGGAGACCCCCTCGTCGTGCTCGACCGCAGGGAACGCTCCCTGCGGTCGGCACTCGAGCAGTATGCGCTCGGCATCTCGGCGACGGGAGGAATTCTGGCCGCAGTCGGATGCTGGGCATCGGGACTCATCTCGCCAACCCAGGGAATACTGTTCGCCATCGCCGTTGTGCTGTTCGCTTTCGAGGAACTCGCTCGTCGACTCCTCATGGCGAATATGGCCTTCTGGCGCGTCGCGGCACTGGACCTTGCCGCCTTCGCCGGATCTCTCGCAACGATCGGCGTTGCAACCCTGACGGACGCCCCGACACTCGACACGTTCCTGCTCGCCATAGCCATCGGGCAGGCGCTCGCGATCGCGCTATGCATCCCGCTACTTCCCCGGGAGGAGCGCTTCCTCGTATCTTTGGGCGGTGGAGCGCTCGGAGCCGTAGCCAGATACGGCGCCTGGCGGGCCGGCCAGCAGCTGTTGCGGCCAGCCCTGCTGACCGCGGTACGCGCACTCGTGACCCTCTCCCTTGGCCTCACGGCAATCGGCCTGCTCGAGTCGGCGCGCGTCTATGTCGCGCCAGCCATGCTCGTCGTCTCCGGCCTCACGTCGTTCCTTTTCGTGACCTACGCGAAGGATGACATCACGCCGATGCGACGCCGGCTGCGGAAGGCGGACCGCGCAGTGCTCACACTCCTCGGCATCACCGTGGTGCTCGGACTCCTCATGGTCGTCTGCCTGCCGTGGATCGGACAGTTGCTGTTCGGCGTGACTCCTCCCTTCATCGCCGTGCTCGGTTGGCTCGCGTATACCGCCTCGGTCTCGGCTGTGACTCCATACGGTGCGCTTGCCGCCATGGGGGGGCGGCAGTTCACGGTTTTCGCGATCAGGTTCGCCGATACCGCGCTTTCCTGCGTCGCCGTTCTGACCGCGCTCGCGCTCGGGGCCCCCGCGGAGGCCGTGCCCCTCGTGTTGGCGGTGGGTTCGCTTGCGGGCGGCGCCGCAATCCGTTTCATACTGCTCCGGCCTCCGTCGCGCGGACGTCGCCGCGCAGGCCGTACCTTTTAATACGTACGGCAGTCTCAATCACAAGGTTCGGCTAAGAAGCGCCCATCTGCCGGACGGCGGCCGACCAACCGAGCAGCTGTCGGATCGGCGCCGGAATGCTGCGCGCCTGCGCGACCACGGGCGACGCCTCGTTTCCCTGCGCCAGCCATGACCGCTCGGCCGCGGCGCCATCACTCAGCTCAACCCCCGTGCGCTCGAGCCCAGTCTCGTCGGTGAATGTCGCCAGATCGGTGAAAACCGCCGGGTTGCCCTTTCCCTTGGACCACACGATGAGCCAGCGTGGCGCGCCTGCGGAAACCCTTTGATACGCGTTCGACTTGAGAACCACTCCGAGCTGCTCCGCGGTGAATTCGCCGGAATAGTCCTCGACGCAGACGACGCAATCACCCGTCGAGCCAGAGAACACGTTGTTGCTCACCACGATGTCGTCGAGAATCCAGGTCATCGAGGGGTCGGACTTCCGCCTGTCGTCGTGGCCGGGAACGCTCGAGTCGCTCGCCCGCCGGGTGTCCTGAACAATGCTGAGGTTGCGCCCATTGTTGGTCACGGTGTTGTTCCACATCTCGACCTCGTTGGTGTCGTTGATCTTGACGCCGTTGTCGAGGTTGTCGCTGATCGTGTTTCCCGCTACCGCAAAGGACGATGAGATCTCGAGAAAGAGCCCGTGGCCTTGGTTTGCCGAGATGGCGTTCCCCACGACTTTCACATCGGCGTTCGATTGATCGAACCACAGTCCGGGCCCGAAGTTGTCGCTGAACTGACTCTTCTCGATGACAAGCTCGCGAGACCTGGTGATTTTCACGCCCCCGGACACGGGGGAGTTGTTGAAGTGCTCGGTGTTATTGCCGCTCGAGAGCAGCCCGCGCACGCGCATGCCGTCTGCGAAGTTGGCACCCATGCCCATCATCCCGTTGGCCCTCAGCGTGACGCCCGTGATCGTCGCGTTCCCTGCTGCGACGAAAAGGCCCGTCGTGGCGCTCTGCTCGATGACCACATTCTCAATGGTTACTCCAGCCGCCTCAACAGTGATGGCGCCGAAGCCGGGCACGGAGGTCGCGTAGCGACGCACTCCGATACCGCGCAGCACGGTGTTCTCGGACTGAATAGCGAACGCCTTGGTTTTGTCACTGGCGCGCACCTCCCGGTTACTCGGGTCCGTTCCCAGAAACAGGCGGCTGGAGCCCGCGTCGACAGCGAAAGCGCCGTCGACGACGTCGTCGGAGGTAGCGACCTGCCTGAGTTGTTCGCCGTCAACCCAGACCTGGTCCGGGTGTGCGGCGAGGGGAAACTCGGGGTTGATGAAGTTCCAGCCTTCCTCGGTGTTGTCGGGCGCCCCGCGCGCGTACGTAGGACTGGAGTCAAAGCCGGTCGCCCACCCCTCCGCAATCCACATGCCTCCGTCCGGAACCCACTCGGTCAGCACTACACTGCCGTCGAACCAGACTTCCTCGTCGGGGTAGGGCTGGATCGTGACCGGCTTGTCAGCTGTGACAGTGACGCGCTGGTGATAACTGCCTTCACGGACCACGATCGTCTGGCCGGGGGTCGCTACCGTCACGGCCTGCTGCACGGTACGAAGTGGTGCCGCTTCGGTGCCGGCCGCTTCATCGGCCCCCTCTTTGGAGACGAAAAGCGCAGTCTCTGGCACAGGATATGCCGTGGTGCCCACCGCTGCCGCGCCGGGGGCGAAATCCTCGACCGGAGGAGGCGCGACCGCCGTCGGGCCGCCTTCCGCTTGCGAGACGATGAAAGCAACGGTGCCGTAGGCGATTCCGACGACAAGGGCCGCGACAACAACCCACGCGACGGCCGCCCTTCGGAGGTGCCGACGCTCCTCCGGGCTCCGCGTGGCACCGCGCGCGCGAGCGCTTGACGTCGGTCGATGGGGGCCTCGTGCCGTCATGAAGCTCTTCCAGTTGGCAATGCGTCGCGGCGCTGTATACGCCGAGCCGCACGCGGTCCGGTTTCGGGTTACCAGTATTGTGCGTACTGCGTCGCTCATAAACAAGTGCGTCGCTCACAAAGAAGGGCTACGAACCTCACCACGCCGGTGATACATTCAACTCCTGCGCGTCTCGCTCTACCCGACGGATGAAGGCTCGATGGAACAACAGGGGTACCTCCAGATATTTCGAGAGCGATGGGTTGTCATCATCGCGGGGTTCATTCTGGGGGCGGGGGTTGCCGCCGGACTCGCGTTCACGCTGCCGCCCACATACACGGCGCGCGCATCGCTTCTGCTCAACGTCGAGTCGACAGAGGGCACGTTGAGCGATCGATCGCAGTACAGCCTCGACCGCATCAGCTCGTATCCCGAGCTCGCGTTCAGCGAGGAGGTGCTCGCTCAGACGATCGAGGAGCTCGGACTGGATGTCTCGGTGGGCGAGCTGAGCGGCTACATCACTGCCGTCAATCCCGCGACGACCCTTCTGCTGCAGATTGAGGCCGAAGCCCCCTCGGCTCAGACCGCCGCCGACATCGCGAATTCCGTCGCGGCCAACGTATCGGCCGCGGTCTCCGACATCGAGAACTCTTCTGGTGACGACCGCTACCGGACGACCCTCGACATCAGCAACCCCGCGACCGCTCCAGGCGGGCCCGCCGGACCGCAGAAAACGATCATCATCGGCGTCGGCGTAGTCGCCGGCCTTGCGCTCGGCCTGATTGCGGCCATCGCCTGGGCGCGCCTCGACACCGCCGTGAGGTCGATCGCGCAGATCCGCCGCATCTCCGGCCTGCCCGTGCTCGGAGAGCTGCCGCAACTCTCCGTCGTGCACGCGCACGCCGGAGGGGAGCCCGCGGCGCAGATCTCGTCGACGGCCACGGCGGCCGAGAGCAGGTTCTTCCGCGAGACCGCGCTCCTGCGAGAGACGCAACTGGCGATCAAGCAAGCGAACGCGGGGAGGCTTCCACGCTTTCTGCTCCTCGTTCCCGCCGGCGCGTCTGCGGGGGGTTGGCTCGACCGGCGAGCCATCGCTCGCGCGATCGCCGCGACGGGACGCTCTGTGTGTCTGCTCGAAGGCGAATCTGTCGGGGGATCGGGCGGGTCATCCGCTGCGCAGCACGGTGCAGGGATGGCGGAGGTGCTGGGTGGCTCCCTTCCGCTGCGCGATGCGATCCACCCCGCCGACGGGGAGCGATTCAGCGTGATCTCACGGGGCGAGGGAGGCACGGCGGTCTCCGAAAAGACTGCCGAGGAGCACATCAGGGCCGTGAACGACGAGCTGCTCGCCAATTTCGATTCCGTCGTCGTCGAAGCGACTTCACTCTCGCAACCCGTGGGGCTGGAGCTTGTGGCGCCTTACACGGATGGCGTCGTGGTCATGGTGCGATATGGACGCACCCGAACGGCAGAGCTTGCTCACGCTCTTTCGCGCATCCGCCTTCTCGGATTACGCCCTCTGGGCATCGTATTGACCGGTGTGCCGGGTTCGAGACTGGAGGACGTGGTCGCGAGTTGGCGCCCCGAGGACTTCGCGGAGACGCCGGGGGCCGCACGCGTTCCAGTGCGCGCACGCGCGGTCGACGCCCCCACGGCCGGGCCGGGGCCCGCAGCACCGAGCGGAAGCTCCCTCACCGACGACGTGCAATGACCACCCGCAAGGCGTCGCAGCGCCTCGCGGTGGTTGTGTTCGTCGTCATGCTGCTCGTCGTCGTGAGTGTCGTGCCTTGGCGGCGGGGAATCATCTACTCCGGTGGAGCTGACGCCGTAGTGGTAGGCAAGGCCGTCATTGCGATATTGGGGCTCGGCGCGGCCGTCCTCGTGCACTCCACCGCGCGCGTCAGAGGAACAACCGGGGGACGTAGCCTCACGCTCTTGGCCACCATCATCATAGTTTCGGCCCTCGGCGCGCTCAGCACCGGTGACGCGGACGCCGCGCTCGTTCTCGTCGTCCGCCTGATCATCGCGAGCGCCACGGTGGTGTTGATCGTGCGGACAGCGCCGCCGTTAGTGGTGCTCAGTGCGTTACTCGCGGCGATGGGCGTCGTGTCGGCTTTCACCTCCATCACCGGCCTCACCTCCGGGCTGACGGAGGGGCGGCTCGCAGGTGGCCTTCCAGAGATGGCGCCCAACGTGCTCGCCGGGCTGGCTGGTCCCCCGATTCTCGGACTCGCTTGGTCGATGGTCAGCAACGGCATCAAACTGTGGAACTGGCCGCCCTTCGTTGTACTGCTCGTCATAGTGGTAGCGACTGGATCGCGCACGTCTCTACTGGTGGGAGCCCTCGGTCTCCTACTCGTTCTCCTGCATGCGAAGCGACTGCCGACCTCCACGACGATTGCGTCCATCATCGCCGTGCCCGTCCTCGTAGCGCTCTTTGCTCTTACCGACACCATCCGCGAGGCACTGGCACGCGGGCAGAACGTCGACGAAATCGCGACCCTGAGTTCTCGCACCGTCGCGTGGGAGGCCGTGCTCAACACCCCGCTGGACACGTGGAGCAAGTGGATCGGTGTCGGCCTCGCCGCCAAGACGGTCGGGGTGCAGGAGCGCTTCCGTGACGTCCAGGTGCTCGACAGCAGTTGGGTTTCCATCATCGCTCAGGCGGGAATCATCGGCACCGTGCTATTGGCGGTGTGGGTCTTGTTTACCTGCATCGACAGTGTGCGCAACCGGTCTCTACGTCCGATCACCTCTCCCCTGCTTGTTCTCATTCTCATTCGCAGCTTTACGGAGAACGGACTCATCGAGTCGAGCGCGACGTTTGTGTTATTCCTCGCCATCGCCCTGACACTCGAGGGTCGGTCACGATATCCGGGCCACGCCATACCGCCCGACAGATACCTCCTTGCGCAGCCGCTGCCGCACACGAGCGCCAGCACAACCAAGGGGGCAAGCACAAGCGCCCAGAATTAGTCTCGACGCGAATGGCCGATAGCGCTAAGTTACCAACCATGATCCGACGGCGCCCTAATCAGGCGCCGCCTCTGGCATTCTCACCGAAGAGAAATAGTGATTCCGATGACCCGAAAAATCGGTTACGCCGCAGGAGCCTTCGACCTGTTCCACGTGGGCCACCTCAACATCCTGAAACATGCCAAGAGCCAGTGCGACTACTTGGTGGCCGGAGTGGTCTCTGACGAGATGCTGCAACTCACCAAAGGCGTGACGCCGGTCATCCCTCTCGCCGAGCGTCTGGAGATCGTCAGCCACATCACCTTTGTCGACGAAGCGCGTGCAGAGACCGTGCCCGACAAGCTCGACACGTGGCGAGAGGTGGGCTTCACGACATTCTTCAAGGGCGACGACTGGCGCGGCACCGAGAAGGGGCTGCGTCTCGAGCGGGAATTCGCGGCGGTGGGCGTGCAGGTCGTGTACTTCCCGTACACCGTACACACCTCCAGCACGCAACTGCGACGAGCACTAGAAATCATCGCCGGTTCAGCGCGCGATCCCCACCACTCAGAACGCACGATCGGTGTAGATGCCTAATGCCCTACGCGGGTTGCCGTCGCACAGCACGCGACTTCACGAGATGGCTCCTAGGCTTGAGGCATGGCTACCGTAAATCTGACCTCTGACGACTTCGAGTCCACCGTTCTTCAGCCCGGCATCACGCTCGTCGACTTCTGGGCCGAGTGGTGCGGCCCGTGCAAGCAGTTCGGCCCCATCTTCGACGACGCCAGCAACACCAACCCTGACATCACCTTCGCGAAGGTCGACACCGAAGATCAGCAGGCACTCGCCGGCGCCGCGGGGATCACGTCGATTCCAACGCTCATGGCCTTCCGCGACGGGGTGCTGGTGTTCTCACAACCGGGCGCTCTCCCCGCTCCGGCGCTGACCCAGGTCATCGACGCGGTGCGCGGCCTGGACATGGAGCAGGTGCACGCGGATATCGCCGCGCAGCGTGATGACGCGGGCGCTCCCGACGGAGAGTAGCGCGCGCAGAGAGACTCGCGCTCGGTCTTCAGTTGGCCGCGACGACCTCGAGGAGGGCCTCGCCATACTTGGCGAGCTTGTTCTCGCCGACCCCGCTGATGCCCCCCAGCTCCGCCAGCGAGCCGGGGCGGGAGATCGCGATACCGCGCAGGGTCGCGTCGCCGAAGATGATGTACGCCGGCACCTCCTGCGCCTTCGCCTCGCTCGACCGCCAGGCACGCAGGGCCTCGAACAGGTCGACCGACTGCGCGGGCAGGTCGGAGGCGACCTTGCTCTTCTTCGCCGAGCGACTCGAACGCTCGGGCTCCTTGCGCAGCTTCACCCTTCGCGAGCCGTCGAGCACCGCCGCACTCGCCTCCGTGACGGCGAGCGTGCCGTATTCACCCTGCACCGCGAGCAGCCCCTGGGCCAGCAGTTGGCGCACGACTCCGCGCCACTCCTGGTCGCTCAACTCGGTGCCGATGCCGAAGGTCTTGAGCTGGTCGTGGCCGTGCTGCGTCGTGCGCGGGGTTGTCTTGCCGAGCAGGATGTCGACGATGTGACCGGCTCCGAAGCGCTGGTTCTTCTCCCGCAGGAGGCGCACCACGGTGGAGAGCAGCTTCTGGGCCGGGATGGTGCCGTCGATCCCCTCGGGCGGGGCGAGGCACGTGTCGCAGTTTCCGCACGGGGCGGAGGTCTCTCCGAAGTAGGCGAGCAGCTGCATCCGCCGGCACTCGATGGTCTCGCACAAGGCGAGCATCGCGTCGAGGTTCGCCCCGAGGCGTCGGCGGAAGGCGTCGTCACCCTCCGACTGCTGGATCATGCGCCGCTGCTGCACGACGTCTTGCAACCCGTAGGCGAGCCACGCTGTCGACGGCAGCCCGTCGCGACCGGCGCGACCGGTCTCCTGGTAGTAGCCCTCGACACTCTTAGGCAGGTCGAGGTGGGCGACGAAGCGCACGTCGGGTTTGTCGATGCCCATGCCGAACGCGATGGTGGCGACCATGACGACACCGTCTTCGCGCAGGAAGCGCGACTGGTTGGCGGCACGGATGCGGGAGTCGAGACCGGCGTGGTACGGCAGTGCGGTGATGCCGTTCTCGACGAGGAAATCGGCGGTCTTCTCGACCGAGGCACGCGAGAGGCAGTAGACGATGCCGGCGTCGCCCGCGTGCTCGCTGCGGATGAGCGCGAGCAGCTGCTGCATGGGCTGGTTCTTGGATTCGATACGGTACTGGATGTTGGGACGGTCGAAGCTCGACACGAAATGCTTCGCCTCGCCGAGCTGGAGCTTCGTGGCGATCTCGCGGTGCGTAACCTCGGTCGCCGTGGCGGTGAGCGCTATGCGCGGCACGGTGGGCCAGCGCTCGTGCAGCATGGAGAGCTGCAGGTAGTCGGGACGGAAGTCGTGGCCCCACTGCGACACGCAGTGCGCCTCGTCGATGGCGAAGAGCGAGATCGTTCCACGGTCGAGAAGCTGGGCGGTGCTCGAGACGCGCAGGCGCTCCGGGGCGAGGTAGAGCAGGTCGAGCTCGCCGTCGAGGTAGGCCCGTTCGACGCGGCTGCGCTCACCGGCGTCCTGTGTCGAGTTCAGGAAGCCCGCCCGCACGCCGACCGCCGTCAGGGCATCGACCTGATCTTGCATGAGGGCGATGAGCGGGGAGATGACGACTCCGGTGCCGTCGCGCACGAGAGCGGGGATCTGGTAGCAGAGCGACTTGCCGCCACCCGTGGGCATGAGCACGAGAGCATCGCCGCCAGCGATGAGGGTGTCGATGATCTCCGCCTGCTGGTTGCGGAACGAGTCGTACCCGAAGATCTTCTCGAGCGCCTCGAGGGCGGTGGGTGCGACGGCAGTAGCCGACCGTGCGGCCCTTGGGCTTGCACTCCCTGAGCCTGTCGAAGCGCGGCCGGCGTCGACACCACCCCGAGCCGAGACGGGCCCACCGTCGGGAAACGGTGCCTCGCCGTCGAACGGCGGTTCCGCGAAGGGATCGAAGGGCGGTTCTTCTTCGGGGTTCCACGGCATCTCAGCGTTCCAGCTCACTCGCCGAGTTTACCCAGTGCAACTGACGGTCGGCCGGGTGAGACCAAGCCTGTGATCAGCTCCGGACGTTACGAGACGCGCTGCAGCGTTACGCCGATTGTGCGGTGAAATCACTATCGAGTCGGAACCCGAAATACACCACTCCGCGATGGCGAATGTGAATGCGAAGACGTGAGCACCGCGGCCGTACCGAGTCAGCATCCTGACTCGGTACGGCCACTTCTGCGTCGCCCCGTGGGTCGACTAGAACACCAGCACGAGTGACGGCCAGCCGGTCGAGCCGAGCAGCTGATCGTTGCCCTCGTACCGTGGGATCAGCAGGTGCAGTCCTCGCTTGAGCTTCGGCAGTGTGACCGTGCCGCGTCCCGACGAGTTGAGCGTGACCGTGCTGATCTGGCGCAGGCCGTCATAGATGGCGACGTCGCCCGTGGGCACCACCCCGTCGGCGCGAACCCGCACCGAGTAGGTGACCGGCGAGTTGCCGAAGACGACCAGCTTGTTCGCCGATCCGCTCGTCGACGACTCCTTCTTCTCGACGGGCGGCGGCGCTGCGACGACCTGGATGGGCACATCGATCGACGTGCCGGTCTCGGGCACGCTGACGGTGAGCACGAGTGTGCCGGTCGGTGTGCCGGCCGGGATCGTGATGGGAACGCTCGCGCGGCCCACCTCGTCGGTCGTGTCGACGATGGCAGGGTCGATCGCGGCTCGTCCGAGCTCCACACCTCCGGCGCTCACGACGGCCGTTCCCGCGTTCGGTTCGCCGTTGCTGAACAGCAACGAGGAGAGGCCGAGCGTCATGGCGTCGCCGGGCGCGTAACCGTCCGCGGTGGGGGCCGGCGTGACCGTGACGCCTACCGACCGCTGGGCGTAGTCGGGGCTCACGACGGGGTTCGCCGTGAAGTAGTCGACCATGCTCTGGAGATCCACGCGGCCGCTGTCTGCCCGGTTCGTGCCCTGGGCCAGGGTGGCGAAGTTGTCGCCGCCCGACGCGAGGAACGAGTTCACCGTCACCGCGAAGGTGTCGCCGGGTGCCACGAGCTTGCCTGCCACGTAGATCGCGTCGATGTGGTCGCCCGCCGCTGCGGTGGGATCGTAGGTGTACGTGAGCGCCTTCGACACACCGAGCTTGAGGAACGGCCTGCTCGCGCTGGCCGGCTGCCACTGCTCTTCGAGCACCGACTTCAACTGTGTTCCGGTGAGGTCGAGGGTGACGAGCGTGTTGGCGAAGGGTTGCACGCCCGCCGCCTCTTTGAAGGTGACGTTGCCCACGGGGTCGTTGGGTCCGGTCGAGGCGCTCTTCAGGTCGGCTCGCAGGCCACCCGGGTTCATCAGTGCGAGGTCGGAGCCGGCATCGGCCGTCGCCGCCTGCTGCACGTCGGCCACGAAGTTGCCTAGTGTCGACTCGCCTCCGCGGTTCTCAGCGAAGGTGCCGCCCGACTGGCTCGCCCGGGTGAAGTCGCCGGTGATCTCGCCGACCTTGACCGCACCCTTGACGTCGGCGACCGCGACCGCGTCGGAGGCGATCTTCGCCACCTCGGGGTCGGGGGCGAACGCACCGACGAGCGGCAGCACCTCGGCGGAGAGGCTGAGGATGTCACCGGTCACCGGGTCGACCGACAGGTCCATGTGGCTGTACTTCTCGCCGTACTGCCCCGAAGAGAGCACCGGACGCAGCGTGGTCGTGCCGGGGATCGGGATCTCGTGATCGTAAGCGAGGTGCGTGTGGCCCGAGACGATCGCGTCGATGTTCGCGTCTGCACCGTTGACGATCCGCCCGAACGGCGAGTTGTCGGTCGCGCTCCCGATGTCGGGCGTCGCCGCTCCCTCGTGCACGAGGAGCACAACCACGTCGGCCTCGCCGTTGGCGGGGTCGCCGTCGCTCAGTTGGTCGGCCACCCGGTTGACCTCGGGCACCACCTGCCGCACCTCGAGGGTCGCGATGCCTGCCGGGCTGACGAGGCTCGGCAGCTCTTCGGTCATGGCGCCGACGAAACCGACGGTGACGTCGCCGAACTCCTTGAGGGAGTACTGCTGGTACGCCGGCTCACCGGTCGCGCGGTCGTAGATGTTGGCCGACAGGTAGTCCCAGTCGGCGTGCGGGAGGATGCGGTTGTCGACGTCTTCGCGCCCCTGGTCGAACTCGTGGTTTCCGAACGCGCTCGCGTCGAGCCCCATCTCGTTGAAGGCCTCGATGGTCGGTTCGTCGTTCTGGATGAACGACGTGAACGTCGATGCGCCGATCAGGTCGCCCGCGGCCGCGAAGACCGTGTTGGGGTTCGCCGCGCGGTAGGAGTTGACCATTCCGCCGAGCACCGCCGCGCCCGCTGCGGGCGGGGCCGCCTCGAGCCGGCCGTGGAAGTCGTTGATCGACAGGATGTCAATGTCGACGGGGGCGGGCACCGAGTCGATGCCGACCTTGATCGGGTCGTGGTCGCTCGAGCGGTAGGGCGTGCCCGGCTCGGCGGCACCGAACTCGTAACCGCGGTCGCTCCATTCGGGAGAGTTGATGTTCCAGACATCCACCCCGCTGACGGATGCTGCGAGAGCGGGTGTCGCGAATGCGTGGTCGAGCGATCCGAGCTCGCCGTCGAAGGAGTAGGTGTACTCGGTCGGGTCTTTCGTCGCAACGAGGTCGACGAGGCCGGCGGCGGTGAGCACCTGCACGGGGTCTTCCTGCGCGTAGGAGTTGAAGTCGCCGACGAGCAGCACGTTCTCGCCCTTGGCCGGGTCGGCGGTGATCGTGTTCACGAAACCGACGAGGTTGTTCGCCTGCTCGACGCGCTCGGCGTTGAAGAAGCCCTGCAGGTCGGCCGGCTCGGGGGCGGTGTTGCCGCTCGGCGGGCTCTTCGACTTGAAGTGGTTGGCGACGACGGTGACGTTCTTGCCGTTGGCGACGGTCTCGAAGGTCTGCGCGATGGGCTCGCGCGCGATGTCCCACACGGTCTCGTCGACCGACGCGAAGCTCGCGCCGACGGGCGTTGCCGCGGCCGGCTTGTAGATGATCGCGCTCGTGATGTAGTCGGTCGTGGCCGCATCGAGCAGCGGCGCCGGTGTCGGCACGTAGGCCCATGTGCCGGGGGCGTTGGCCGCGTTGAGTGCGTCGACGAGGTTGCCGAGCGCTTCATCGGGGGCCTCGCCGAGCTTGACCGAGTTCTCGATCTCCATGAGCCCGACGATGTCGGCACCGAGCGCGTTGATCGCCGAGACGATCTTCGACTGCTGCACCAGGAACGCGGCCTCGTCTTCGGCGCCTCGGGCCTGGCCGCCGAAGGTGGTGAAGTAGTTGAACACGTTGAAGGATGCCGCCGACACGTCGCCACCGACCTCGGCCGGAGCCGCGGTGCGCGGGTTGAGCGACTCCCAGGTCGGCTCGAGTGCTGCGGTAGCGGCCGGGGAGGCGTCGGTCAGCGGCAGTTGCGGCTGCAGGCGCCAGTCGTCGAAGCCCCACCCGAGGATCATGCCGGCGGCGGGGGAGATGAACCGGTCACCGTTGCGCACGACGGTTGCCTCGTCGAAGTACGGCTGGTCGCCGACGTGTGCGGCGTTCGAGACCTGGATGCTGTAGCCGTCGTCGACGAGGAGACGGCTTGCGCGGTTGTCGGCGGCGATCGCTTGCGCGTCTGGCCCCGCATCGGTCGTCTCGGTCGCCTTGACGGGCAGCGACCCGACGCCGAGCCACAGGGTGCCGAAGTTGAACAGCTGGTGGCTCGAGCTGAGGTACGCCTTGTCGGGCGTGACGAGCATCCCCTCGAACGACTCGCGTGCGGCGCCCACCACCGAGTCGGGCAGCACCGTCGGGGCGGGCACACCGACACCCGCGGTGACGACGGAGTAGTTGGCGTCGGCCGTGGCCGCGATCTGGGTCTGACCGTTGAACTCGCTCGCGGTGCCCGTCACGGCGACGAGGTCGCCGATCGCGATGGCCGGGTTGGCGTTGGCAGAGAAGACGAAGATGCCGTCAGAACGGCCGGGGGTAGCATCCGTCGTTCCCCCGGATGACGCGGCCTGCACATAGAAGCCGCGGTAACCGCTCGCGCTCGTCGCCCGGTAGTCGCCCGTCACGACGCCCTCGATCGTGACGACCGAGCCGGCGAGCGGCGTGGCTGCGCCGTCGCCCTGCACCTCGGCGATCGTGTTGGTGGGTGCCGCGGCGAGCGCCGCGGGTGCCGTCAGGGCGGTGAGGCCCAGGGTGAGTGCGGTGGCTGTCGCGATCGCGATGGCGCGACGTGCCCCCGATCGTGCTGGCTTCGGTGGCGTCGTCGTCATCATGGGGGAGTTGCTCCTTGGCTGAGGGACTTCTCGGCGTGCCCCGAAAGGGGGCCGATTCGTAGCCTATTCACAGGTGCCGACACCTGTCGAGTAACCGATGAAGATGTCATCCGCCTGTAACGCGCAATTCACCGGATACCGTGAAGGCATGCTCACCGTCGCCATCGGTCTCGTCAGCGCCCTCATCTTCGGGGCCGCTGACTTCCTCGGGGGCAGCGCCTCGCGCCGCATCAGCGCCGTGCGGGTGACCGCGATCGCCGCGGTGACCGGCCTCATACTGCTGCTCACCGCTTTGCCGCTGGTACCGAGCACGTGGTCGACGGAGGCGGTTGCGCTGGGCGCGCTGAGCGGCGTGAGCGGTGCGGTGGCGATCGGGCTGTTGTACGCGTGCCTCGCAATCGGCCCCATGAGCATCCTCTCCCCGCTCACCGCGGTCGTGTCGGCGATCGTTCCGCTCACGATCGGCCTCGCCGCGGGGGAACGCCTCCAGCCCCTCGGATACGTCGCGCTCGGGCTGGCTCTCGTCGCTGTGGTGCTCGTCGGTTTCGTGCCCGAGAAGGGCGCGGTACGTCCGTCGCTCAAGGGCGTCCTGATGGCCGTCGGCTCGGGCGTCGCCATTGGCGTCTTCCTCGTTCTCATCGACCTGGCTCCGGATGACTCGGGGCTCGTGCCCCTCGTCATGAACCGAGCGGTCAACGGCGCAATCATGTTCGCTATCATCGGCCTGCTCGCGCTCGTCGCCTGGCGCCGCCGGTCGAGTGGGCCGCGCAGCGGCAGTACCGAGAAGCGGTCGCAGCCGGGCCAGGCACGGTCAGCCCCGACCCCGCCCTCCTGGCGGCCCGGCCTCACCCTCGCGATCGCGTGCGGCATCGTCGATGCCGTCGCGAACGCGGGGCTGCTGCTCGGCGTGCGCCTCGGCGAATTGTCAGTGATGGCCGTGCTCACCGCACTGTACCCCGCCGGCACCATCATCCTCGCCGCGCTCGTATTGAAGGAGCGGATCGCCCCCGTGCAGATCGTCGGCCTCGTGCTCGCGGTCGCCGCCGGCGGAATGCTCGCCCTGGCGTGAGCCGCCGCCCGGCGCGCTAGAGAGGAGATGGTTCGCAAAGTCATCCGACGCTCGCCAGTTGCAGGTCGCGCAGTGCCTGGCTCTTCGACGACAGACGAATGGGCGTCTGGGCAGGGTCGACCGAAGTGGGGGGCACGAGCCAGTACTGCGTGCCGTCTCGCGTTACCCGCCAGCCGTTATTGTGCAACAACATGTGGTGATGTCGGCACAGCAGTATCCCGTCGGCGATGTCGGTCTTTCCGTGATCGCGTTCCCACTCGTCTATGTGGTGTGCCTCCGTCCACGATGGAGGGCGGTCACAATCCATCCACATGCACGCGCCATCTCGCGCGACCATCGCTATCCGTTGGGCGGGCGAGAAGAGCCGCTGTTCCCGCCCCAGATTGAGCGGTTGGCCCTCGTAGAAGTCGATGGTCACTGTCGAACCGGCGCAGACCGCGCGCTCCACGGTCGCGATCGACACCGGGATGTCGATGCCCTCGATGCGCCCGTGGCCGTTGCGCGCAACGAGCGCGTCGACGGAGGCGAGCAGCTTCACGGCGGGCACACGCGAGCCGACGATGGCGCGCGTGTCTGCGTCATCGATCAACGTCGCAGAGCGCAGAAGGTGCAGTACTCCGTCGTGCACGTACTGCTCGGTCGTGCGCGCGTCGCCCTTCACCGCCTCTGCCCACGCTTGATCCTCGGGCGACACGAATCTCGGTCCACCGCGCCGCGGCGACGTCATGGCGTCATACAGCCCGTCGAGAAACGCGGTCGACTCCAGATCGCCGTCGATGACGTATCGGCGCAGCCCGTTGGGGCGATTCACCCGGCGGATCGCCCGCTGCTCGTAGATCGCCCTCTCCCGCTCGACGATGCCGACCTCGTCGAGGTCGTCGCGCAGCTCGCGCGCTCGCGTGAAGAGCGCATCGGCGTCGAGCGGCAGCTGCATCAGCTGGGCGACCGCGGCCGCGAGTTGGGCAGACGTGACACCCTCAGACGGATCGCCCAGCCCGCTCCTGATCGCCCTCGCCGCCTCAACGGAGATCTCACCGGCTGCCACGGCTAGCCCGACCGGCAACATCCACGATTCCCCCGTCTCGAAAGGGGCTTGGGCGTCGTGCACGAGTGCGCCCACCTTCACGAGATTGACGGCGTCGCGTGCCGTGGACCCGGTCTCATGCTGCACCAGCTTCTCCGCGGTGCGGAATCCGGACCGCTGCGCCAGCCCGGTATACCCGAGCTCGGGGCGAGAGCGGCGGCCGATCTCGCCGGCGGCGACCGCGGCGCACGCCTCGATCGCGCGGCGGGCGGATGCCAACATCCGTTGCGTCGCCAACAACTCGTCATCGCCGAGCGACGCGAAGGCCGCAGCATCCGTCGGCAAGGCGGTCGCAGCATCGTGAGCGGCAACGAGCGTTGCATCGAAGGAGTCTGCGAGAGTTAACATGCGTCAATTCTCACAGCGTCGAACACGTTTCTAAAGAGAAGACCCCGAACCGGGGACCCTTCTCCACAGGCAATCGACCGGGGAGGAGAGGATCAGACCGACGAACGGCGGAACGAGAACCACTTGTGCCCGACGTAGCTGATCAGCGTCGTTATCACCAGCGCGATTCCCTGGGCGATGAGCGGGTGAAGCCCTGCGATCTCCACGAGCAGGGGAAGCACCACACTGTTGACCGCGAGCGAGACGACGTAGACGCCGACGAATCGCACGAAGTCGACCAGCACATTGCCCTTCACCCGGAAGGTGAACCGGCGGTGCAACAGGAACGCGAGGCTGACGGCGACCGCGTACGACAGGTACAGGCTGACCAGGTAGCCGAACACGAGCAGGAACAGGGCGAACAGCCCGTACCCGACCACCGTATTGATGACGCCGACGAGGAGGAAGCGGATCTCCTCGCGACCGAGCAGCACCCTCAGCGACGGAGGTCGCCTATCGTCGGGCAAGCGATTCCGCCCGGCGGCGGTCTTGTTCGACGAGCCCATCGCGGTGCGCCACCAACAGCCGCAAGGCGACCGACACGACCGCTCCAATGAGGAAGCCGGTGGTGTTCGAGATGAGGTCACGCACCTCCGGGAAGCGGTCGGGCAGGAACGCCGCCTGCGACGCCTCGATGACGCCTGAGAAGGCGGTGCCCATGAACAGCAACGTCCACCACGCGCGTCGCGGAACGAGCAAGGCCGCGAAGACACCCAGGGGAACGAACATCAGGATGTTGCCGAAGAATTCGATATCGAGGAAGTGGATGTTGGTGATGCCGTGTTCGCGGAGCTCGTACAGAAACCGGTGCACCACACGAGACACGAGCCCTGTTCCCGGCATGCGCGGGGTCAGCGTGATCAGCAGCACGAAGCCCGTGTAGACGACGAGCATCGCCGACACGAGCCGGCGGCGGAAGCGGGCTGCCTTCATGCTAGCCCGCGGGAACGGTCGCGCAGTCGAGCGGAACCGTCGTCAGGGTGGTCGGGTTCACGGTCGGCGTGATCTGGGCCTCGAGAGTCTTCGAACCGGCAGATGCTGCAACCACGTCGTA
>JAODMO010000031.1 GCA_025464995.1 Microbacteriaceae bacterium | reverse complement strand
TGAGGCTGACCGCGGTGCCGTCGGCAGACAGCACTTCCACGTTCAGGCAGAGGGACTGCATTTCCTTGATCAGAACCTTGAAGGACTCGGGGATACCGGGCTCCTGGATGTTCTCACCCTTGACGATGGCCTCGTACACCTTCACGCGGCCGAGGATGTCGTCGGACTTGATGGTGAGAAGTTCCTGGAGCGCGTACGCGGCTCCATAGGCCTCGAGGGCCCACACTTCCATCTCACCGAAACGCTGTCCACCGAACTGCGCCTTACCACCCAGCGGCTGCTGCGTGATCATCGAGTACGGACCCGTCGAGCGTGCGTGGATCTTGTCGTCGACAAGGTGGTGCAGCTTGAGGATGTACATGTACCCGACGGAGACCGGCTGCGGGAACGGCTCGCCGGAGCGGCCGTCGAACAGGCGGGTCTTGCCGCTCGAGTCGATGAGACGCTCGCCATCGCGCGTGAGCGTGGTGGAGTCGAGGAGCCCCTCGATCTCGGCTTCGAGAGCACCGTCGAACACGGGGGTCGCGACCTTGGTTCCGGGAGCGGCACTGCGTGCCTCCTCGGAGATCTTCTCCGCCCACTTCGGCTTGCCGTCGATGTCCCAGCCCTGCTTCGCGATCCACCCGAGGTGGGTCTCGAGCACCTGGCCGAAGTTCATTCGTCCGGGGATGCCCAGCGGGTTCAGGATGATGTCGACCGGAGTTCCATCGGCGAGGAACGGCATGTCCTCGACCGGGAGGATCTTCGAGATGACACCCTTGTTGCCGTGACGGCCGGCGAGCTTGTCACCCGCGGTGATCTTGCGCTTCTGGGCGATGTAGACCACGACGCGCTGGTTGACACCGGAGCCGAGCTCGTCGTCGTTCTCCGCGGAGAACTCCTTGACGGCGATGATCGTTCCCTGCTCACCGTGCGGCACCTTGAGCGAGGTGTCGCGCACCTCGCGGCTCTTCTCGTTGAAGATCGCGCGAAGCAGGCGTTCCTCGGCGGAGAGCTCGGTCTCGCCCTTCGGCGTGACCTTTCCGACGAGGATGTCGCCGGGGCGAACCTCTGCACCGATACGGATGATTCCACGCTCGTCGAGGTCGGCCAGCAGTTCCGGGCTGACGTTCGGGAGGTCGCGGGTGATCTCTTCCTTGCCGAGCTTCGTGTCGCGGGCATCCACTTCGTACTCTTCGATGTGAATCGAGGAGAGCACGTCGTCCTTCACCAGGTTCTGGCTCAGGATGATCGCGTCTTCGAAGTTGTGACCCTCCCACGGCATGAACGCCACGAGGAGGTTCTTGCCGAGCGCGAGCTCGCCGTTCTCGGTGGCGGGGCCGTCTGCGAGCACCTCGCCGACCTCGACGCGGTCGCCCGCGTTGACGATGACACGGTGGTTGTAACTCGTGCCCTGGTTCGAGCGGTCGAACTTGCGGAGGTAGTAGTCCTTCGTTCCGCCCTCGTCGAGCTGCACGGTGACGACGTCGGCCGAGACCTCGGAGACGACACCGGCCGACTCGTTGGTGAGCACGTCGCCGGCGTCGATGGCCGCATAGCCCTCCATACCGGTTCCGACGAGCGGCGACTCGCTGCGCAGCAGCGGGACGGCCTGGCGCTGCATGTTCGCACCCATGAGGGCGCGGTTTGCATCGTCGTGCTCGAGGAACGGGATGAGCGAGGTGGCGACGGACACCATCTGGCGAGGCGAGACATCCATGTAGCCGATGGTCTCGACGGGGATGAGGTCGACCTCTCCACCCTTCTTACGTGCGAGCACGCGAGGGTCGGCGAAGTGGGCGTCGGCCGTGAGCGGCGCGTTTGCCTGGGCGACGACGTAGTCGTCTTCCTCGCTCGCGGTCAGGTAGTCGATGGTGGTCGTGACCTTGCCATTGACGACTCGACGGTACGGCGTCTCGATGAAGCCGAACGCGTTGATGCGTGCGAACGACGCGAGCGAACCGATCAGGCCGATGTTCGGGCCTTCCGGGGTCTCGATCGGGCACATGCGGCCGTAGTGCGAGGGGTGGACGTCTCGAACCTCGACGCCTGCACGCTCACGAGACAGACCACCCGGGCCGAGCGCCGAGAGACGGCGCTTGTGGGTGAGACCCGCGAGCGGGTTGTTCTGGTCCATGAACTGCGAGAGCTGCGACGTGCCGAAGAACTCTTTGATCGCGGCGACGACGGGGCGCACGTTGATCAGGGTCTGCGGGGTGATCGCTTCGATGTCCTGCGTGGTCATGCGTTCGCGGACGACACGCTCCATGCGGGAGAGACCGGTGCGCACCTGGTTCTGGATGAGCTCGCCGACCGCGCGGATGCGACGGTTGCCGAAGTGGTCGATGTCGTCGACGTCGAGGCGCACGTCGACCTTCTTGCCGTCGCGAACACCCTTGACGGTCGACAGGCTGTTGTCGTGCACCGTGACGTTGGGGGCGGTCTCGTCGTGCAGCGAGACGAGGTACTTGATCGTTGCGAGAATGTCCTCGAGGCTCAGCACGGAGTCTGACAGCGGCGCATCGATGCCGAGCTTGCGGTTGATCTTGTAACGACCCACCTTTGCGAGGTCATACCGCTTCGAGTTGAAGTAGAAGTTGTCGAGGAGCGCGCGGGCGGCCTCGGCGGCAACCTGCTCGCCCGGACGGAGCTTGCGGTAGATGTCCTTGAGGGCTTCTTCCTTGGTGAGGATGTTGTCCTTCTCGAGGGTGAGCTCGATGGACGGGAATCCCTTGAACTCCTCGAGGATCTGCTCGCTCGTCAGGCCGAGCGCCTTAAGGAACACGGTGACACTCTGCTTGCGCTTGCGGTCGATGCGCACGCCGACCTGATCGCGCTTGTCGATCTCGAACTCGAGCCATGCACCGCGGCTCGGGATGATGCGAGCCGAGTAGATGTCCTTGTCGGACAGCTTCTCGGGGGTGCGGTCGAAGTAGACGCCGGGTGAACGGACGAGCTGGGAGACGACGACGCGCTCGGTGCCGTTGATGATGAACGTTCCCTTGATGGTCATCAAGGGGAAGTCGCCCATGAACACCGTCTGGGTCTTGATCTCACCGGTGAGGTGGTTCATGAACTCAGCGTTGACGTAGAGCGGAGCGGCGTAGGTCTTGCCGCGCTCCTTGCACTCGTCGATCGTGTACTTGGGCTCTTCGAGCTCAGGACCGGTGAACGACAGTTGCATCGTCTCACCGAGGTCTTCGATCGGAGAGATCTCTTCGAAGATCTCATCGAGACCACTGCGCGTCGGCAGGTCGGTGCGGCCCTGGGCCAGACCTTCCTCGACGCGCTTCTTCCAGATGTCGTTTCCGACGAGCCAGTCGAAGCTCTCGGTCTGCAATGCCAGCAGATCGGGAACAGTCAGTGTGTCTGTAATCTTTGCGAACGACACCCGCGATGCGGTGCGGCCGTTCTTAGTGGACTTTTTGGTGGACGCGTTGCGCGCAGCAGCCAAGGAAATAACCTCCGTGGACCCCGTCGGGTCTTATGCCGGTAAAACCGACTGTCGGTAATGAAATGCTCACCAGGACCCGTAAAAGGTCTACCCCGCCGCTATACTCGGGGCGCACCAACTGTCCACAATATGACTGCATGGTTGTCTGGGAGCGCAAAGAACAACTATAGGACGAAACAGTCCACGTTGTCTAGCTATTCCTTGACCACAATCCTGGATTCGGCTATAAGACCCCGGAGCGCCTCCGAATGAAGACACGAGATCCGTTCGCGGGCTGGGAATCGTTGACGCCGGCACGCCGCCAGCAGCGCACGCTGCGCGTCGTTCTCGTGGGTGCGGAGTCGACCGGCAAGACCACGCTGACCCAAGACCTGGTCGAGCACTACCGTGCTCGCGGCGGCGTCTGGGCGAACACCCTGTGGGTGTCGGAGTTCGGCCGCGCGTACACGGTGGCGAAGATCGCCGAGAACGGTCTCGGGCTGAACGACGACGCCGAGTTCCGCAGCGCCGACTGGACCTCGAAAGACTTCGGCATCATCGCGCTCGAGCAGCAGCGCCTCGAGGATGCCGCGGCCGCCGCCGGCTCCCCCGTGCTGTTCTGCGACACCGACGCGCTCGCCACCCAGATCTGGGAGCGCCGGTACCTCGGCAACGAGTCGACCGAGGCGCGGGACACCCTCCCCCACCTGCCGCCCCGCGCCCTCTACCTCTTGACCGACCATCGCGACGTCGGATTCACCCAGGACGGCATCCGAGACGGCGAGCAGTTTCGCGAGACGATGACGCAGTGGTTCGTCGACGAGCTCCGCATCCGCGGCGAGCGCCGCCAGGTGGTGCGGGGCGGTCGCGTCGAACGGCTCGCCGAGTGCATCCGGCTGGTCGACGAGATGCTCGACGAACAGCCTCCGCTCGCGGCCGGCTGAGCCGCGGCCGCAGCGGCACTCCCGGGGCGGCATCCGCCGTACTCTCGATACATGCAAGAACTCGCGTCGATCGTGCTCGCCCGGAGCGGCTACCGGGCCGTGATCGAGCCCGACCGGTGGGTTCCCGGCTCGTTCACCCTCGTGGTCGACGGAACACCGCAGTCGCACGTGAACATCGACAACCCGTCGGAGTTGTTCTTCGAGTACATCCAGCGCATGGGCCACGTCATCGACCAGCTGAAGCAGCCCGGCGAGCCGATCACCGCCGTGCACCTCGGCGCCGGGGCTTTCACCCTGCCGCGGTACGTCGAGGCGACGCGCCCCGGATCGCGGCAGCAGGTGGTCGAGCTCGAGAGCGACCTCGTCGACTTCGTGCGCGAGCACCTGCCGTGGTCGTCGCGAGCGCAGATCCGCGTGCGCCATGGCGACGCCCGCGAGGTCGTCGCGAAGCTTCCGCCCGGGCTGCGCGGCTCGGTCGACCTGCTCGTCATCGACATCTTCAGCGGGGCGCGCACCCCCGCCCACGTGACGAGCCTGGAGTTCTACGAGTCGGCGGTGTCGCTGCTCGCCGACGACGGCGTCGTGCTCGTCAACGTCGCCGACGGCCCGGGGCTCGCCTTCGCCCGTGGGCAGGTCTCGACGCTGGCATCCGCCGTCGCCGACGTCGCCATGCTGGCGGAGACGCAGATCCTCAAGGGGCGACGGTTCGGCAACGTCGTGCTGGTCGGCTCACAGAAGCCGCTGCCGCTCGAGTGGATGCCGCGGCTGCTCGCCGGCGGACCGCACCCCTCGAAGGTCGTGTCGGGCAGCGAGTTGCGCGACTTCATCGGTGGCGCCCCGATCGTGACGGACGCCACCGCGATCCAGTCGCCGCCGCCCGCGAAGAGCATCTTCCAGGTGCGCCCCTAGCGCTGGGCCGCCGCCGCAGAGCAGATGGGCAAACAACCGCCGCTCAACCGGCCGCCGAGCGGCGGAACATTGCCCCGCCGCACCCCGCGGCGCCGCGTCGGTTGGCGGAACGTTGCCCCTACGTCGGTCCGAGCCATCCGGCTCAGGGTTGTTTCGGCTTTTGGCCCGGGAGACACTGGGGGATGAGCGGATGGCGCGCACGAGCAGCGGCGGTCGGCATGGCCGCGCTGCTCGGCGTGGGTGCGGCCGGATGTTCAACGCCCCAGCCGGAAGGAACCCCGGCGCCGGCGCCCACGGCCTCCGCGTCGCCGAGCGCGTCCGTCGAGCCGCCTGCGCTGCCGTCGGGGGAGCCGACGGTGATCGCGAGCGGACTCACGTCGCCGTGGTCGGTCGTGCGCCTCGCGAGTGGCTCGGCCCTCGTGAGCGAACGCGACACGGGGCTCGTGAAGGAGCTGACGTCGACAGGAGAGATCCGCGTCGTGGGGGAGATTCCCGGCGTGCGACCGGACGGCGAGGGCGGACTGCTCGGGCTCGCGATCGAGCGAGGGCTGACCGCTCCGCCGAGCGTCGTCCCCGAACAGAGCGGCGAGACCGGCGAGACCGGCGGCCCATGGATGTACGCCTACTTCACCTCGGAGACCGACAACCGCATCGCGCGCTTCCTCCTCCTCGGTGAACCGGGCTCCTACTCTCTCGGCGACCAGGAGGACGTGCTGACCGGCATCCCCAAGGCCGGAAACCACAACGGCGGCCGCCTCGCGTTCGGGCCCGACAACATGCTGTACGCGGCGACGGGCGACGCGGGTGACCGCGACGCGGCCCAGAACGGTTCGTCGTTGGGCGGCAAGATCCTTCGGATGACGCCGACCGGAGCTGAACCGGACGACAATCCCTACCCCGGCTCACTCGTCTACTCGCTCGGACACCGCAACCCGCAGGGCATCGCGTGGGATGCGACGGGCCAGCTGTGGGCGGCGGAGTTCGGCCAGGACACCTGGGACGAGCTCAACGCGATCAGGCCGGGCGGCAACTACGGCTGGCCGGTGGTCGAGGGCGCAGCATCCGACGCCGCGTTCGAGAATCCGGTCGTCCAGTGGGGCACAGACGAGGCGAGCCCGAGCGGACTCGCCTTCGTGCGCGGCACCCTCTTTCTCGCCGCCCTGCGGGGCGAACGGCTCTGGAGCGTGACGATGGCAGCCGGCGCCGAATCGCTGCCGTGGTTCACGGGCACATACGGACGCATTCGGGACGTCATCCCGGGGCCCGACGGCACTCTGTGGATGCTGACGAGCAACACCGACGGGCGAGGGGATGGGGGCGACGGCGACGACAGACTCCTGCAAGTGCCGCTCGCAGCCGTCCCGCCGGGTTAACCTTGACTCGCTGGTAAATCGAAGGAATTCCCGTGGCAATCGTTTTGGGTTACGACCCCACCACCCTGCGCGAGCAGATCGACCCCGTCGCGCTCGAGGAGCGTCTCGCGGAGCTCGGCGAACTCCGCAGCGCCGCCGCGCTCGATGAGAAGGTCGTTCTGCTGCGGCTCGCGGGCAAGCTCGACGAGGCGTGGGACATCGCCAATCAGGCGGTTCGACAGGCGCGTTTCGGCGGCGACCGCGAGATGCTCGCGCTCGCCCGCGTGCGTCGCGCTCAGGTGCAGCAGGCGCTCGGCAAGCTCGAGCCCGCTCTCGCCGACCTCACCGACTGTGTCAACGAGGCGCACGCCCACGATTGGGCGGCGACCGAGGCGTTCGCGCTGCACCAGCGCGGCCGCGTCAACTTCGACCTCGAGAACTACGACGCCGCCCGCCGCGACTTCAGCGACTCACTCAAGGTGCACGTGCGCATCAAGTCCTCCCCCGACGAGGTGGATGCCGCGATGATCGCCATCCAGATCACCGAGACCTTCATCGACGGTGCCGGCGCCTAACCTGCCACGCATGAGAGCTGACCTGCGGAGCGCAAGGGCACGGGCGTGGCAGAGCTAGTGCGCGTCAGGCAGTGGGCGGACGCGCTCATCGCGCTGCACCTCGACCCCGACGTCTGGAGCTTCGGCTTCGACAACGCCAAGACCCGTGCCGGCCTGTGCAATTTCACGACGAAGCACATCTCGGTGTCGAAATACCTCGCCGCCCGGTACGACGACGACGAGATCCACCAGGTGCTGCTGCACGAGGTAGCGCACGCGGTCGCCGGATCGCGCGCAGGGCATGGCCCACGCTGGAAGGCGACGGCGGCCGAGCTCGGCTACGAGGGCAAACGGCTGCACGACGGCGCGATCGCCGACGAGCTTGCGCCGTGGGTGGGCACGTGCCCGCGGGGCCACGAGCACTTCCGCTACCGGGAGCCGAAGCGGCTCTTGGCTTGCGGCAAGTGCTCGCGCAGCTTCGACCGGGCGAACGCCATCCACTGGGCCAAGCGGTGATTCGCGGCCGGGCGCAGACCGGGGCGGGGCGGGGCGGCAGCTCTCAGTGTTCGAGCGCTCCGGCGAGCGCACCCACCACGTTCTTCCAGTGCCCCAGCATCATCCGGCGCTCCTCGCGATTCGCCAGCTGCTGGTGGTGAATGGCGACGGTGGTGCCGCCCTCCACCTCCTTGACGCTGAGGACGAGCACGGTGTCGTGCGGCCAGTCGTCGGGGCGCCACGAGACGCGGATCTTCGATCCCTCGGCGTAGGCGAGCACCTCGCCACGCACGCCGTCGGCCATCTCGTAGTGGAACCCCTTGACCCCGCGGAACTCGCCGTCGCCCAGCCAGATGGGGATTCCCTTGCTCACGAGGTACTGCCACACCACCGGAAGCGGCAGTGCCACGGTCTCACGCACTCCGACCTCCCACCCGGCGTCCTTCGCGGAGCCTGTAGGGTCGGGAGTCTTGTCTGGAGCGGCATTCATGTAACCCACTATATTGGTTACGTGCAGTCAACGAAACCTACCGGGCAGTGGTTCCGCTCGAGCGACGAACACCAGTGGTGGTTCGACTCCGGTGCGGTCGCGCTCGACTTCGCCTACACCGGCCCCATGGGCGACAACCCGGAATGGGAGAGCCTGCACGACGCCACGGATCTGAGCGCCTGGCTCGAGTCGCGCTTTCCCGGTGTCCACTCCCCGGCCACCGACCGCGATCTCACCGACGGCCTCGCGCTGCGCGCGGCGATCGCCCGCAGCGCGGTGGCTGCGAGCCGCGACGAGGCCCCCGCTGCTGAGGATGTCGACGTGATCAATCTCTTCGCCGCCACTCCCGACATCCCGCCGGCTCTCGCGGGCGGATCGCGCCAGGCCGGGCGCTCCAGCGCGCGGGCGGGGCAGGCCCTGTCGGCCATGGCGAGGGAGGCGGTCGAGCTGTTCACGCCCGAGCAGCGGGAGCGCATCCGCGAGTGTGCGGCCGACGACTGCGCGCTCGTCTTCTACGACGAGTCGCGCTCGAACAACCGCCGGTGGTGCTCGATGAAGCGGTGCGGCAACCGCGCCAAGGTGCGAACCCACCGCGCAAACGCCCGCTGACACGAGGTCAGTCGACGACCGTGACGTCCTTCCAGAAGGCGACGTAGTTCGAGAAGTCCTTGCCGACGCGGTCGAACGCTCCCGGGAGGGGGTTCGGGTAGCTGAAAGCTCGGTCCTGAAGCAGGGTCTCACCATCCTTCACGGAGAAGTACTGGCAGTCACCCTTCCACGGGCAGTGGTACGGGGTGGGGCTCTCGACGAGGTACTCGCTCTTCACGCTCGACGGCGGGAAATACCAGTTGCCCTCGATCTTGATGAGTTCGTCCTCGGGCGACTCTGCGATGACGACGTCGTTGAGTACTGCCTTCATGGTTTTCTCCTTTGGGTCCAGGTAGACAGTCAAACGCAGGGCGGACGCCGGGAATTCCCTCCGCGCTTGCGCGACCGCAGGGTGTTGGGACGACAAAGCCCCTCTCCGAGTCCAGACTGGGTTGCATGAGAGTCCTCCTGAAGCTCGTGCTCGATTGCGATGCGGATGCCGCGTGGAGGGCCCTGCGCAGTCCTGCCGTCTTCCGCCGGGTGTCGGCGCCGCTCATGGCATTCGACTCCCTCGACGCCAGCGGCTTCACAGAGCAGTGGAGCGACGGCGAGCACCGCGTGGCCGCACGAGCATTCGGGCTCGTGCCGGCGGGCGAGCAGCTCATCGACATTCACACCGAGGAACGCCTGGACCGCGGGCACGGCAAGCACTCGGTGCCCGTGCCGGTGCGCATCGTGCACGACACCGGACGCGGTCTCACCTGGCCGCTCACCCTCACGACGTCGTGGCATCACCGGATGGCCGTCTCCGCTCTGCCGGACGGCCGCACCCTGTACCGCGACGAGCTCGCCTTCTCCGCCGGCCCAATGACACCACTCGTCTGGCTCGCGTACTGGGCCTTCTGGCAGTGGCGCGGTGTGGCGATCCGCCGCCTCGCCGCCTCCTGGTGAGCGTCCTCGTGGGCGCCCCCGCGCGGCAGTCGCCGCGCGCGGCTAGCCTTGCCGCATGACCGCTTTCGAAGTCGCCGACTGGCGTCGCCGGGTATTCGCGCTGTACGAGGAGGTACGTCGAGACCCCGATCCGGCGGGGGCGCACGAGCGATGGCGGGTCGAGCGCGACAGCATGTTCGCGCAGCATCCGTCGACACCCGTCATGGAGCAGGATCGCGCCGAGTTCACCGGGCTGCCCGTCGAGCCGTATGACCCCGCCTGGCGCTTCGAGGTGGAGCTCACCCCGGCGGCGCCCGCGCACTTCGACTTCGAGACCGGCACCGACGGCGTCGTACCCTTCGACCGCCTCGGAATCGCCGAGATACCCGGAGTCGGCTCGCTCGACGTCTGGCGGCTGACCTCCTACGGCGGCGGAATCTTCATCCCGGTGCGCGACGCGCTCGCGGGCACGCACGGCGGCACCTACGGCGGCGGGCGCTACCTCGTCGACAGCATCAAGGGCGCCAACCTCAACACGGATGCCGCGCCCGACTCGCTCGTGCTCGACTTCAACTTCGCCTACAACCCCTCGTGCGCCTACGACCCCGCATGGGCCTGCCCGCTCGCCCAACCAGGCAATCGCGTCGCGGTGGAGATCCCCGTCGGGGAACGGTACTTCGGGTCGCACTAGTCGCACGAGCCGCGCTCGCCTCGCGATCCGGAGCCTGCCGAGGGCCGTGTGCTAGCCTGAGATCACTTGCGAATCCACGACGGATTCGCTGCGTCGTTGAACGCCCCTCTTCTCGCCCCGAGTGAATCAGAACCTCGGAGGCTCGTAGATACTTTCTCCGGCGAACGGATGTGGCCATCGCCACCTTCGCCCTGTGACCGGTCATCAAGCGTGCGCTCATTCGCCCGCCCGACCGGCTGATGCCCGAAAGGCACCATCACCTCTATGTCTGAAAACTCCTTCGCCGCGCTCGGCGTTCCGGCTCCCCTCGTCGCGGCCCTCGCCGCCCAGGGAATCGACTCGCCGTTCCCGATCCAGGTCGACACCCTTCCCGACACCCTCTCGGGTCGCGACGTGCTCGGCCGCGGAAAGACCGGCTCCGGCAAGACCCTCGCGTTCTCCATCCCCATGGTGGCGCGCCTCGCCGGCAAGCTCGCGGGCGGCAGCCGCCGCCCGAACCGCCCCCTCGCCCTCATCCTCGCCCCGACCCGCGAGCTCGCTACGCAGATCACCGTGGCGCTGACCCCGCTCGCCGACGCGTACGGCCTCAAGTCGACCACCATCTTCGGCGGAGTGAGCCAGCAGCGCCAGGTCGCCGCCCTCAAGGCCGGCGTCGACATCGTCGTGGCGTGCCCCGGCCGCCTCGAAGACCTCATGAAGCAGGGCTTTGTCAACCTCGACTCGGTCGAGATCTCGATCCTCGACGAGGCCGACCACATGGCCGACCTCGGCTTCCTCCCCGTGGTCACCCGCATCATGGACAAGACGCCGTCGACCGGACAGCGCATGCTGTTCAGCGCCACCCTCGACAACGGCGTGGACAAGCTCGTGCGCCGCTACCTCCACAACGAGGTGCTGCACTCGGTCGACGAGGCGACGAGCCACGTCTCGGCGATGACCCACCACGTGTTCGAGGTCGACTCGGTTGAGGCCAAGCGCCTCCTCATCGAGAAGCTCGCCTCGGGCAAGGGTCGCCGCATCCTCTTCATGCGTACCAAGCACCACGCCAAGAAGCTCGCGCGCCAGCTCACCGACGCCGGAATCCCCGCGGTCGACCTGCACGGCAACCTCTCGCAGGTGGCCCGCGACCGCAACCTCGCCGCATTCGCCGCCGGCACCTCGCGCGTGCTCGTGGCGACGGATGTCGCGGCCCGCGGCGTGCACGTCGACGACATCGAGCTCGTGATCCACGTCGACCCGCCCGCCGAGCACAAGGCGTACCTGCACCGCTCGGGCCGCACCGCCCGCGCCGGCAAGGAAGGCGAGGTCGTCACCCTCGTGCTGCCCGAACAGCGCAAGGACACGGCACTGCTGCTGCGCAAGGCGGCCATCACGGTCACCCCGCAGCGCGTCACCGCCGACTCCCCCGCGGTCACCGCGCTCATCGGCGAGGTCGCCGAGTACGTCAAGCCGCTTCCCCGCGCCGCCGAGCCGGTACGCGGGCAGAGCCAGGGCGGCCGCTCGCAGGGCGCCAACGCCCAGCGCAAGCGCGCCGGTCGCGACGGCGGCGGCGCAGCACGGTCGAACGACACCGTGGGCCAGCCGCGTCGCGAGCGCGCTCCCCGCGCAGAGGGTGCGGCATCCGCTCCTCGTCAGGGCGGCCAGCGTCGCTCCGGCTCCGGTGCCGGCGCTGGCGCTGGACAGCAGGGCGGCAAGATCGCCGTCGGCGGCCTCGTGCGCATGTCGCAGGGCGGCGCCGCCCGTCGCGGTCGCTGACCAGACCCGCAGCAGCATCCAGTGGGCCTCTCCCCGGTTTTCAACCGGAGGGGGGCCCACTTCTCGGTACTGGGGGCGCTTGCGGCCCGACGGCAGCCTCGACGTCATGACGACGGCGAGCGACTCCCGAAGACGCGGACCAGCTCGGCGACCTGCACTCGCCATGCTGGGCCGAGCTGCACACCGGCGTACCGCCGCCGCACGTGATCTCAGAACTGAACCCGAGCGTGATGACCGACCTGTGGTGGCGTTCAGGTCTACTTCGTCTACGTCGCGCCTCGCCTCGCGAGAAACGCTCCGGTGTCGGCACGTCTTCTCGACGCAGAGCCGGATGCCCCCTGCCTCTGGGTATCGGAGCGCAACCGGCCGGCGCAGGGGTTCTACCGCCGCAACGGGCTCGCACTCGAGAGCCGACGTCGTATGGGATCGATCTTCGGCACGGCGCTGCCCGAGATCGCCATGGCGCGCTAGGGCAGTACGCCCACCGAGGCGAGTGCGGCCCGGAGAAGCGCTCCGCGCCCGCCCTCCATGTCGGCGAGGATGTCGGGCGAGACGGCCTCGGCGGGAGACATCCAGGTGAGCTCGAGGGCGTCCTGCCGCGGATCGCACGTGCCGGTCACGGGCACGACGTAGGCGAGGGAGACGGCGTGCTGGCGGGTGTCGGTGTACTGCGTCTCGCCCGGCCAGGGAAAGTACTCGGCGACGGAGAACGGCACCGCGCTCGTCGGCAGCAGAGGGAACGCCATCGGACCGAGATCCTTCTCGAGGTGGCGGAACAGCGCGTCGCGCAGGGTCTCGCCGTACATGACGCGTCCGGAGACGAGGGTGCGCGTCATGGCGCCCTCGAGCGACGCGCGCAGCAGCATCCCGACCTCGGTGACCCGGCCCATGCCGTCGACCCTCACCGGAACGGCCTCGACGTAGAGCAGCGGAAGGCGGCGACGCGTCTCCGCGAGCTCCTCTTCTGACAACCAGCCGGAATTGGGATCTGGGGTGCCTACGGAGCTCATGCTCCATTGTTACTCACTTGCGCGGCATCCAGCAGTCACCCCCTTCCGACCGTGTCTGATATTTGCTCGCGAACTGGCTTCCCGGTTGCTAGGGTGAGGCGACACAACCACCGAGGAGACCCCAGTGAGCTATGCGAACGCCATGGATGCACCCAGGGAGAACGTCGCTCGCGGCACCGTCTTCTCGCTCGTCGTCATCCCGCTCGGAGTCATCGCCTGGGTGGTGTTGTGGAACTTCGGCTTCATCGCGTCGCTCGTCGCCTTCGGCGTCGCGTTCGGCGCAATGACCCTCTACCGGATCGGCTCGGGCGGATTTCTCGGGTTCAACGGCGCAGTGCGCGGCACGATCATCACCGTGGTGACCCTGCTGCTCGCCTTCTTCGGCGGCGTGGTGAGCGACATGATCACCGCGTGGACCGACGGCACAGGAGGATCGGCCATCGAGAGCCTCGTGACGCCGGAATTCTGGACGGCGTTCCAGATGGTGCTCGCCGAACCCGGCCTCGTCTCCTCGTACCTGCCCGACTTCGGCCTGGCCCTGCTGTTCGGGGCGCTCGGCTGCTTCAGTGTGTTGCGCAGCGCATTCCGTGGAGGTTCGGCGCCGGCTCCCTCGGTGCAGCCGGAGACCCCCGAGGCGGGTGCGGCCGCACCGGACAACGCTGCGCCGCCCGCCCCGTTCGATGCGTTGGAGGACCCGCGCTCCACGCCGTAGCTGCGGATGCGCCGTGCCAACCGACCGCCGTGCAGCGGATGTCGGCGGCTTCGGCGAGGATGGGGGGATGGGCGACGTGCTCGATCGATTCTCTCCCGCCACACGGGAGTGGTTCTCTGGCGCCTTTCCGGAGCCCACCGCCGCCCAGCTCGGGGCATGGGAGGCCGTGTCGGGCGGCGATCACGCTCTCGTGGTCGCACCGACGGGCTCGGGCAAGACCCTCTCGGCCTTTCTCTGGGCGATCGACCGGCTCGCGTCGACGCCCACGCCCGAGAACCCGCTGCACCGCACGCGCGTGCTCTACATCTCCCCGCTCAAGGCGCTCGGCGTCGACGTCGAGCGCAACCTGCGTGCGCCGCTCGTGGGCGTCACGCAGACGGCCAAGCGCCTCGGGCTCGCCGCTCCCGAGGTGACGGTGGGTGTGCGTTCGGGCGACACGACACCGGGCGACCGGCGGGTGCTCGCGCGCACCCCGCCCGACATCCTGATCACGACCCCCGAGTCGCTCTACCTCATGCTCACGAGCGCGGCGCGGGAGACCCTCGCCGGAGTCGAGACGGTCATCGTCGACGAGGTGCACGCCGTCGCTTCCACGAAACGCGGAGCGCACCTCGCCGTGTCGCTCGAACGGCTCGACGCCCTGCTGCCCAAACCGGCACAGCGCATCGGCCTGAGCGCGACGGTGCGGCCACGCGAGGAGGTCGCGCGCTTCCTCGCCGGGTCTGCCCCCGTGACGATCGTCGCACCGTCGTCGAGCAAGATGTTCGACCTCACCGTCGTCGTGCCGGTGGAAGACATGACCGAGCTCGGCAGCGCCCCGGCGCTCGAGGGCTCCGCGGCCGGTGCCCCGCCGCAGGGCTCCATCTGGCCGCACGTCGAGGAAAAGATCGTCGACCTCATCCTCGGCCACCGTTCCACCATCGTCTTCGCGAACTCGAGGCGGCTGGCCGAGCGGCTGACAGCGCGGCTGAACGAGATCTACGAGGAGCGCGAGGCGATGGCGCAGTCCGTCGCGGGTGACGCCGCGGGAGCCGAGCTCGTCGAAGCGGGCCACCTTGACCCTCCTTCGCAGGCTCAGTCGACGCCGGGGTCGCAGAATCGCTGGCGCGATTTCCCCAGCTCCACCGCGCCTGCCGCCCTGATGGCGCAGGCCGGCTCGACCTCCGGCGCCGCCCCCCTGCTCGCCCGCGCCCACCACGGCAGCGTCAGCAAAGACCAGCGGGCCGGCATCGAAGACGATCTGAAGAGCGGCCGCCTGCGCTGCGTCGTCGCCACGAGCTCGCTCGAGCTCGGCATCGACATGGGCGCCGTCGACCTCGTCGTGCAGGTCGAGTCGCCGCCCTCCGTCGCGAGCGGCCTGCAGCGCGTCGGCCGTGCCGGCCACCAGGTGGGCGAGATCTCGAAGGGCGTGCTCTTCCCGAAGCACCGCGCCGACCTCCTGCACACCGCCGTCGCGAGCGAGCGGATGCTGTCGGGGCAGATCGAGGCCATCAGGGTGCCCGCTAATCCGCTCGACGTGCTCGCCCAGCAGACCGTCGCCGCCGTCGCGCTCGGCCCACTCGATGTCGAGGACTGGTACGACACCGTACGCCGCAGCGCGCCGTTCGTCACCCTCCCCCGCAGCGCGTACACTGCGACCCTCGACCTGCTGAGCGGCCTCTACCCGAGCGACGAGTTCGCCGAGCTGCGCCCCCGGATCGTGTGGGACCGGGTCGGCGGCACGATCACCGGCCGGCCCGGCGCGCAACGTCTCGCCGTGACATCCGGTGGCACCATTCCCGACCGCGGCCTGTTCGGCGTCTTCATGGTCGGCGGCGCCTCCGCGGGCGGCGCGCGCGTCGGCGAGCTCGACGAGGAGATGGTCTACGAGTCGCGGGTCGGCGACGTGTTCGCTCTCGGTGCCACGAGCTGGCGCATCGAAGACATCACCCACGACCGGGTCATCGTGTCGCCCGCGTTCGGCCAGCCGGGCAAGGTGCCGTTCTGGAAGGGCGACGGCCTCGGCCGGCCCGCCGAGCTGGGGCGCGCCATCGGTGCCTTCACCCGTGAGGTCTCCACCGGGTCGGATGATGCCAGCCGCGGCCGCATGGAGGCGGCGGGCCTCGACGAGTTCGCCGCGAACAACCTCATCGCGTTCGTGGCCGACCAGAAGCAATCGACGGGTCACGTGCCCACCGACACCACGCTCGTCGTCGAACGCTTCCGCGACGAGCTCGGCGACTGGCGCGTCATCCTGCACTCCCCTTACGGCATGCCGGTGCACGCCCCCTGGGCCCTCGCGGTGGGCGCTCGAGTGCGCGACCGACTCGGGCTGGACGGCGCGGCCATGGCGAGCGACGACGGCGTCGTGGTGCGCATTCCCGACACCGACGCCGAACCGCCCGGTGCCGAACTCTTCGTGTTCGAGCCAGGAGAGCTGCAGCACATCGTCACCGAGGAGGTCGGCGGTTCCGCGCTGTTCGCGTCTCGGTTCCGCGAGTGCGCGGCCCGCGCGCTGCTGCTGCCGCGGTACAACCCCGGCAGGCGCAGCCCGCTGTGGCAGCAGAGGCAGCGCGCCTCCCAACTGCTCGACGTGGCACGCAAGTTCCCGAGCTTCCCGATCGTGCTCGAGACGGTGCGCGAGGTGCTCCAGGACGTGTACGACCTCCCCGCGCTCGTGCGGCTCGCGACGGAGATCGAGAGCCGCGCCATCCGCATCGTCGAGACGGAGACCGACATCCCGTCGCCGTTCGCGCGGTCGCTGCTCTTCGGCTACGTCGCGGCCTTCATGTACGAGGGCGACTCTCCGCTCGCCGAGCGCAGGGCCGCGGCCCTGTCGCTCGATGCGACGCTGCTCGCCGAACTTCTCGGCCGCGCCGAGCTGCGCGAGCTGCTCGACGCGGGGGTGATCGAGCAGACGGAGCTCGAGCTGCAGCGCCTCACCGCCGACCGCAAGGCGCGCGACGCCGAGGGAATCGTCGACATGCTGCGCCTGCTCGGGCCGCTGACCGTCGAGGAGATCGCGACGCGGTGGAGCGATGGAGATCGCGCCAGCGATCCCGCGACCCCAGCGCCGACTGATCCTGCGAAGGAGGGCGATACCCCCGGTGAAAAACTGATCTCGATCATGACCGCCCTCGCGCGCGACAACCGCGTGCTTCGCGTCAACATCGCCGGCAGCGAGCGGTGGGCGGGTATCGAAGACGCGGCCAGGCTCCGTGACGCTCTCGGCGCGCCGCTCCCGATCGGGGTGCCCGCGGCGTTCATCGAGCCGGTGGCCGACCCGCTCGGCGACCTCGTCGGCCGCTTCGCCCGGACGCACGGGCCGTTCACCGTCGCCGACGCCGCCGCTCGCTTCGGTCTCGGGGTCGCCGTGGTGCTCGACACCCTGCGCCGGCTGTCGACCGAGCGTCGGGTCGTCGAGGGCGAGTTCCGTCCGGGGTCGAGCGGCAGCGAGTGGTGCGACGCCGAGGTGCTCCGCCGCCTGCGCAGCCGCTCCCTCGCGGCGCTCCGCCACGAGGTCGAGCCGGTGGACCCGCCGACGCTCGGCCGTTTCCTGCCCGCGTGGCAGCACGTCTCCACGAGTTCGTCGGGCGCCGGCCAGACCGGCAGCAACCAGCCGGCCGCCGTGCGGCTCACCGGCATCGACGGTCTCGTGCAGGTGATCGACCAGCTCGCGGGCGTCGCACTGCCGGCATCCGCGTGGGAGACCCTCGTTCTGCCCGCCCGCCTGCGCAACTACAGCCCCGCGTGGCTCGACGAGCTCACGCTCACCGGCGAGGTCGTCTGGTCGGGGCGCGGTTCGCTGCCGGGCAGCGACGGCTGGGTCAGCCTGCACCTCGCCGAGAGTGCGCCGCTCACCCTCGCCGAGCCGGGTGGGGATGAGACGACCGAGCTCCAGCGGTCGATACTGGCGTCTCTCGCCGGTGGTGGGGCGTTCTTCTTCCGACAGCTCTCCGGCGCCGTCGGGAGCACCGATGACAAGGAGTTGACGACGGCGCTCTGGGACCTGGTTTGGGCGGGGCTCGTCACCAACGACACCATCTCGCCGCTGCGCTCGTACCTCGGCGGCACGGCGGCGCCGAAGCGGGCGCCCACCCGCGCCCGCGCCTATCGCGGGCGTGCGCGGCCGACCCTGCCGAGCCAGGCGGGGCCGCCGAGTGTCGGCGGACGCTGGTCACTGCTGCCCCTCGCCGAGGGCGACACGACGGTGCGCGCCAAGGCGATGGCCGAGCTGTTGCTCGAGCGGTACGGGGTCGTCACTCGCGGCTCGGTGGTGAGCGAGGGCATCCGTGGCGGGTTCAGCCTCGCCTACAGGGTTCTAAGCGGCTTCGAGGAGACCGGTCGCGCGCGGCGGGGCTACTTCGTGGAGGGGCTCGGCGCCGCCCAGTTCGCGACCGGGGCGACCGTCGACCGCCTGCGGGCGTTCACGCGCGACGATGCCTCGAACGAGCCCCTCACCGCCGTGACGCTCGCCGCCACCGACCCCGCGAACCCCTACGGGGCTGCGCTGCCCTGGCCGGCTCCCGACGCCGACGAGCCGCGCGGGCACCGCCCGGGCCGCAAGGCCGGGGCGCTCGTCGTCATCGTCGACGGGCACCTCACCCTCTACGTCGAGCGCGGTGGCAAGACCGTGCTGACGTTCCGCGGCGACGAAGAGGCGCTCGCGGCGGCGGCGTACTCTCTCGGTTCCATCGTGCGCACCGGCCTCGGCAAGCTTCGGATCGAGCAGGTGGATGGCGCGTCGATCACGGGCTCTGCGCTCGGTGCCGCGCTCACCGACGTGGGCTTCAGCGCGACGCCGCGCGGATTGTCGATGCGTGCCTGATGCCCGAGGGCGATACCGTCTGGCTCACCGCCACCAACCTCAGCAACGCGATGGCGGGCCAGGTGCTCACCGGCTGCGACGTGCGCGTGCCCGCCTTCGCGACGGTCGACCTCACGGGCGAGGTGCTGCGCGACGTCGAGAGCCGCGGCAAGCACCTGCTGCACCACATCGGCGGCCTCACGGTGCACACGCACCTCAAGATGGAGGGCTCGTGGCACCTCTACCGGCCGGGAACCCCATGGAAGCGCCCCGCACACCAGGCCCGCATCATCCTGACCACCGAGGAGTGGGTGTCGGTCGGGTTCTCGCTCGGCATCACGGAGATCGTGCCGACGAGCGAGGAGGACGACGTGGTCGGCTACCTCGGTCCCGACCTGCTCGGGCCCGGCTGGGACGCCGTGGAGGCCGAGGCGCGCGTCACGGCGGACCCCGCGGTACCCGCCTTCGTGGCGCTGCTCGACCAGCGGAATCTCGCGGGCATCGGCAACGTCTACGCGAACGAGTTGTGCTTCCTGCGCGGCATCCTGCCGACCCGCCCCATCGGCGAGGTTCCGGATGTCGCGGCCGTCGTCGCCCTCGCGCAGAAGCTGCTGCAAGCCAACCGGGGCCGCGTCGACCGCTCCACCACGGGCGATCTGCGCTCGGGGCGCAACGCGTGGGTCTACGGTCGCGCCGGGCGCCCGTGCCTGAGATGCGGAACGACGATCAGGCGCGGCAGGCTCGGCGCCTCGGCGCTCGCCGAGCGCGACACGTTCTGGTGCCCGCGCTGCCAGACGTAGCCCGCCGGAGCCGCGAGCAGCATCCCGCCCCGGCGCACGCGCGAACGGGTCACGCCCGCGAGCGTCTGCGCATCAGCGGGACGATTGCGGCACGGCGCGCACCCGCACTCGTCCCGCTAGGGCGCAGACACGCTGTTCCGATCGGCGCGCTATCGGAGTTACGCCGGTATGGACGCCAGCACCTCGTCGAGGGCCGCTGTGGCTTCCTCTTCGGTCGACTGGCGGGCGAGGGCGAGCTCGGACACGAGGATTTGGCGCGCCTTGAGCAGCATGCGCTTCTCTCCGGCCGACACGCCCTTGTCCTGGTCGCGGCGCCACAGGTCGCGCACGACCTCGCTGACGCTGTACACGCTTCCGCTGCCCATCTTCTCGGTGTTCGCCTTGAATCGGCGTGACCAGTTGCCCGGCTCCTCGACCCATTCGCTGCGCAGCACGTCGAACACGGCCTCGACACCCGCGGCGTCGATGACGTCGCGCACGCCGATCAGCTCGACGTTCTCTTGCGGGAGATCGATCATCAGGTCGCTCGCGTGCACGTTGAGGGTCAGGTAGGTCTTGTCGACGCCCTTGACGGTTCTCGTCTTGACGGCGGTGATGGTGGCTGCACCGTGGTGCGGGTAGACGACGGTCTCCCCTACTTCGAAGATCATTTGGGCTGCCTCTAATCATTGTGTTGGATCGGACGCGACGAGCGAGCGGTAGCTCACGGCGCGGGCCGGGATGGAGATTCGGGTGACGAGCGCGGCTCCGTTGCGGCGCATCCGTCGAGCTTGGGGGTGGTGAGGGGTGACAATTCTACCACTTAGGAGAGCAGACCGAGCTGAGTGCGCTATAAGGCGTCCGCGTAACCCCACAGCACGTCGGCGGGGCGCGTGAGAGGCTTGATCGATGACCGTCATCGATTCGTCCGCCGTTCTCTGGTCCGCCCCCGAGCGCGAGCGCGCCGGTCGTCCGCTGCTCGTGCTGCTGCACGGCTACGGCTCACACGAAGGCGACCTCTTCGGTCTGTCGCCGCAGCTTCCGCTGGCCCCCGTCGTGGCCTCGGTGCGTGCGCCGTTCGTCGCCGGCCAGGGCTACGCGTGGGCGCCACTCAGCCGCGAGGCTCCGGCCGCGGACATCGCAGCCGCGGCGAACGAGACCGCGATCGCCCTGCTCGAATGGCTCGACACCACACAGTCCACCTCGGTCGGGCTGCTCGGCTTCTCGCAGGGCGGAGCACTCGCCATGCAGCTGCTGCGCCACGCACCCGAGCGCTTTGCCTTCGCGGTCAACCTCTCCGGCTTCGCGGTGCCCGACGACAACCCGCGCGACGCCGACCTCGCCCAGGCTCGACCGCCGGTGTTCTGGGGCCGTGGCACGCTCGACCAGGTGATCACGCCGGAGATGATCGCCTACACCGAGTCGTGGCTGCCCCGGCACTCCGACCTGACGGCGCGCATCTACGAGGGACTGCAGCACTCGATCTCGCGCCCGGAGCTCGACGACGCGAACGCGTTCATGCGCACGGCGTGGAGCGCCTGAGGATCGGCGCCTGACCGCCACGGCGGCGGCCGGTCAGCGTGCGCCGCGCCACCGGATGGCGTAGACGAACAGGATGCCGACGGCCGTCGCAATGCCGAGGGCGATCGCCATCGGGGCGAACGTCATGAGCATCTGCAGCCCGCTGTAGTCGACGTTGACCGCCGCGTCGGTGTTGAGGAACGGTTCGCGAGCGGCCTGCACGCCCCACACGCCCCCGGCGACAAGCGCGACGCTCACCACGATGAGGGCGATGAGGAAGGGGTTGGGGCGCGTCGGGGCCGCGTCGTCGACCGCACCATCCGTCGGCGCAGCACCGTCGCCCGTGGTCGGGGCCGTCTCGCGAGACGCCGCCGACGGTCCGACGGGTTGAGCGAGGGCGTAGCCGTCCTGCTGCGACTCGACGGGCGGCGTCGCGCGGCGTCCCGACGACGGCGGTGGCGCCTGCTCCGCCACCGGGCGCTCAGTCGCTCGCGGATCCGCAGCCCGCGACCGGAAGCGCGACTCGGTCGCTTCGAAGCCGCGCTGGAACGCGGGGTCGAATCGCGGGTCGAATTCGTCGGAGTCTTTCGTGGTCATCTGTGCCCCTCGGTCGTACGTCGAGGGTATCGCCCGGGGAGACGCCGCGGCAGCGTTCCCGCTGCTCAGCCGAGCGGTTCGGCGGGGCGGTCTCGCGCCGAGTGCACGGCGCCGATGCTCGCGGCGATGACCAGGGCGATCGCGATGGCGGCCACCGGCGTGAACTCCTGGCCGAGGATGACGAACCCGGCCATGGTGGCGATGGCGGGGGCGAGGCTCATCAGGATCGAGAAGGTCGCGGCCGGCAGTCGCCGGAGCGCCAACAGCTCGAACGCGTAGGGCAGCGTCGACGAGAGCAGGGCGACCGTGGCTCCGAGCAGCAGGATGCCGAGATCGAACAGCCGCGCGCCGGTGATCGCGACGCCGAACGGCAGCGCCACCACGGCGGCGATCGCCATGGCGATGGCGAGCCCGTCGAAGCGAGGAAAGTGCCGGCCGGTGCGGGCAGACAGCAGGATGTACGCGGCCCACGTCGCCGCGGCCCCGAACGCGAACAGCACGCCCACGGGGTCGAGGCGGCCGAAGCTGCCCTGGCCGAGGAGCGCGACACCGGCGAACGCGACGATCGCCCACAGCCAGCCGGAGAGCTTGCGGCTCGCGATGACGGAGACCGCGAGCGGCCCGAGCACCTCGATGGTCACCGTGGCGCCGAGGGGGATGCGCGCGAGCGCCTCGTAGAACAGCAGGTTCATGCCGCCGAGGGCGAGCCCGAACGCGACGACCGTCGCCCAGCTGCCTCGGTCGTGCCCGCGGAGCGACGGTCGGCAGACGGCGAGCAGGATGATCGCGGAGAAGCCGAGCCGCAGCGACACCACGCCGAGCGCGCCGACCGCGGGGAAGAGCTGCACGGCGAACGATGCGCCGATCTCCTGGAGAGCGAGACCGCCCACGACGAGACCGACGGAACCGATGGGCGACCGCGCCGAGGCGTCTCGGGGCGTCATCCCGAGCTCGATTGGTCTGGACAGCGGTGAGTCATGGCTGCTCCTCGAGAGTCGCGAGGAGCCCCGCGCCGAATCCGACGAGGCGAGTTTACCGTCGACGCGGCGGAGGACCCGGCTTCTCACCCGCTGTGGGTCGAGGGATCTCGCCCCAGCGACCGGGTGCCACGGCTCTCGGTGCAACGACGGCCTTGCGGGAGTCGCCGTGCAGCTCATCGTCTGGGGAGCGCTCGCGACCGCCATCGGGTCGCTCTCCGCTCAGGCGGGTCACACGACAAGCGAGACCGCGATGACGACCATGACCACCGCGACGACGCCGTCGAGCACACGCCAGGCCGCGGGCCTCGCGAACACCGGCTGCAGCAGGCGGGCGCCGAAGCCGAGCGCCGTGAACCACAGCACGCTGCCGAGCGTGGCACCCGCGCCGAACCACCAGCGGTCGCCGCCGTGCGTGTTCGCGATGGAGCCGAGGAGCACCACGGTGTCGAGGTACACGTGCGGGTTGAGCCACGTGAGCGCCAGACACGTCGCCACGGCGGCGGCGAGCGGCGTCGAGACGGACGAGGCGCCGGCAGCGAGGGCGGTCGGGCGGATTGCGCGCCTGGCCGCGAGCACCCCGTAGCCGACGAGGAAGATCGCGCCCGCCCACGTGACGACCGTGAGCACGTCGGGCGCGACGGCGAAGACGGCTCCGGCGCCCGCGACTCCCGCGACGATGAGCACCGCGTCCGACACCGCACAGACGAGCACGACCGGCAGCACGTGCTCGCGGCGCAGTCCCTGCCGAAGAACAAACGCGTTCTGAGCACCGATCGCGACGATGAGCGACAGCCCGAGGCCGAGCCCCGCGAGGGCGGCGGCGATCGCGGTGAAGTCCATCCCCCTACGCTAGGTGGGGCGTGTGGCGAAGGCGAGCTAACGTTTCTTACGCACCATGAGAAAGGCTAACGATGGACTTCGACCTCGCGCAGCTCCGCGCCCTCAGCGCGGCCGTCGCGGAGGGCACCTTCGAGGCGGCCGCACGGTCGCTCAACGTCACTCCGTCTGCCATCAGCCAACGCATCAAGTCGCTCGAGACGGCGGTCGGAAGCGTGCTCGTGCAGCGCAGCAAGCCGGTGCGGGTGACGGAGCCGGGGCAGGCGGTGCTGCGGCTCGCCCGCGAGGTGAGCGTGCTCGCCGCCGACGCCGAGCGCGAGCTGCAGGGCGGCGGCGACTCCGGCGAGCGCCGTCCGGTCGAGGTGCCCGTCGCCGTGAATGCCGACTCCCTCGCGACGTGGATCCTGCCCGCGCTCGCCGGGCTCCCGCGCGGCATGAGCTTCGACATCCACCTCGACGACCAAGACCACACCACCGCCCTCCTGCGATCGGGAACCGTCATGGCCGCGGTCACCGCGATAGCCGCCCCGATTCAGGGCTGCACCTCGACCATCCTCGGCACGATGCGGTACCGCGCACGCTGCACGAGGGCCTTCGCCGATGAGTGGTTCGCCGACGGGGCGACTCACCGCGCGCTGGGCCTGGCACCCGTCGTCGTGTTCGACCGCAAGGACGATCTGCAAGACACCTACCTGCGTTCGCGCCGCGGGCAGACACCGACTCCGCCGCGCCACTACGTGCCCTCGTCGACCGACTTCGCGCGCGCCGTGCGATTCGGGCTCGGCTGGGGCATGATCCCCGACCTGCAGCGTGAGGCGGGCGACGAGCTCGTGGAGATGGATGACTCCCCCGGGTCCACCATCGACGTGCCGCTCTACTGGCAGCAGTGGCAGTTGCGGTCACCCACGCTCGACGCCGTAGCGGTGGCCGTGCGAGCGGCCGCCGACAACCACTTGCGTTGAAGTCATCGTCCCGATGCGCACTCCCTGACGCGATGACCCTCCGCTATTCCGGATACACCGCAGAGCCCGAGTCCGACGACGTGGTCGAACCCCGTGCGAGATCGAGCGCGAGATGGTGGACGACGGCAGCCGGAGGCCGTGGCCCTGCACGAGCGCGTGGGGTACACGCCGATCCCCATCTACGAGCCGTACGTGGAGACGATCCCCAACTCGCTCTGCGTCGAGAAGGTGCTGGCCGGGTAAAGCCCCTCGCCACGGGCGAACCGCGGTTCTACTATCGAAGACCACAGCTTCCGCGAGGAACGGGGACCAGATGTCTGACCACCAGCCGCCCAAGCCGCCGGACCACGACCCGGCCGAGCAGATCGAGAACGACCGGGAGCGCACCGGTGACGCGCTCATGGCGGTGCAGGACTTCTCCAACGAGCAGGAGGGGTACCACAAGACACTGAAACCGAGACAGCTGCAGATGATCGCCATCGGCGGGGCGATCGGCACCGGGCTCTTCCTCGGCGCCGGCGGGCGCCTGGCATCGGCCGGGCCATCCCTCGTCTTCGTCTACGCGGTCTGCGGCTTCTTCGCCTTCCTCATCCTGCGGGCACTCGGTGAGCTCGTGCTGCACCGCCCCTCATCCGGTTCCTTCGTCTCCTACGCTCGCGAATTCCTCGGCGAGAAGGCGGCGTTCGTCGCCGGCTGGATGTACTTCCTCAACTGGGCGATGACCGCCATCGTCGACGTGACTGCGGTGGCCCTCTACGTGAAGTTCTGGTCGGCGTTCACGGACGTGCCGCAGTGGCTGCTGGCTCTCATCGCGCTCGCCATCGTGCTGTCTCTCAACCTCGTCTCGGTCAAGGTGTTCGGCGAGATGGAGTTCTGGTTCGCGATCATCAAGGTGGTCGCCCTCGTCGCGTTCCTCCTCATCGGCGCCCTCTTCCTCGCCTTCTCCTTCCCTACGGACGCCGGCCCGACGGGCATCTCGGTGCTGAGCGACAACGGCGGATTCTTCCCCTCCGGGCTCATCCCGACCGTGCTCGTGGTGCAGGGCGTCGTCTTCGCCTACGCCGGCATCGAGCTCGTCGGCACCGCCGCCGGGGAGACTGCCGACCCGAAACGGATCATGCCGAGAGCGGTCAACACGGTCGTGCTGCGGATAGCGGTCTTCTACGTCGGAAGCGTGCTGCTCCTCTCGCTGCTCCTTCCGCACACCGAGTACAAGGCGGGCGAGAGTCCGTTCGTCACCTTCTTCTCGAGCATCGGCAGCCCGGCCACGGGTGCGGTCGCCGGCAACATCATGAACTTCGTGGTGCTCACGGCGGCGCTGTCGAGCCTCAACGCGGGGCTGTACTCCACCGGCCGCATCCTGCGTTCGATGTCGGTGAACGGTTCCGCTCCACGCTTCACCGGCGTGATGAACAAGGGCGGCGTTCCCTACGGCGGCATCCTGCTCACCGGGGCGATCACGCTCCTCGGCGTCGGGCTCAACGCCGTCGTGCCCGAGCAGGCGTTCGAGATCGTACTCAACATCTCCGCGCTCGGCATCGTCACCGGGTGGGGGATGATCATCCTCTGCCAGATGCAGCTGCAGCGATGGGCGAAGCAGGGCAGGGCGGAGCGGCCCTCGTTCCGGTTGTTCGGTGCACCATTCACCGCCTACCTCACGCTTGCCTTCCTGGTGACCGTCGTCGCACTCATGGCGATCGACTGGCCCGTCGGCACGATCACGGTGGGGTCGCTCGTGATCGTGATCCCGCTCCTCGTCGCGGGCTGGTACCTCTCGCGCGACCGCATCCTCGAGATCGCGCGCGCGAGGGAGGGCTACACCGGCGCGTTCCCCGTCGTGGCCGAGCGGCCGGGCATCGACGGACGGAGACGCGACGACGGCGCCCCGGGGGCGTAGGCACCCGGCACCCGGCTCTCGGCGAGGCGCTGTTGCGCCTCACAGCCGTGCGCGCAGCGCCTCCGCGTTGCGCACCGCGTTTCCGCCGCCGTCGTTGTTGAAGTAGACGAAGACGTCACGGCCCGCCGCCTCCCACTCCCGGCAGCGCTCCGCCCACCAGGCGAGGTCGCGCTCGGAGTACGATCCGCCGTAGAGGTAGTCGTCGTCGGGCCCGTGCATCCTCACGTAGACGAATGGTGCCGTCGCCCTCAGGATGCAGGGGAGCCCGGCGCCACTCATGACGCAGTAGGCCGCGCCGTGACGCTCGAGGATCTGGAAGACCTCCTCGACGTGCCAGCTCTCGTGCCGGAACTCGACCGCCACCCGGATCCACGCCGGGATGGCGTCGAGGAAGTAGTCGAGCCGTGCGTCGTCGCGCGGCATCGCCGGGGGAAGCTGCACGACGAGAACGGCGCGCTTGTCGCCGAGCTCGTGCCAGCATCGCGCGATGCGGCCGATCCACACCTCCGGCGCGTACAGCTTCTTGGCGTGGGTGAGCCCGCGCGGAGCCTTGACCGACAGCTGGAACCCGTGCGGCAGTCGCCTCTGCCAGCCGGCGAAGGTCGTGTCGCGCGGCCAGCGGTAGAAGCTCGCGTTCAGCTCGACGGTGTCGAACCGCTCGACGTAGGCGGCGAGCCGGTCGCGCGCGGGCAGGCCAGGCCGGTAGAGCACGTTCTCCCAGTGGTCGTAGCTCCAACCGGAGGTGCCGATGCGGATCACGCGGGCGACGCGGTTCAGTCGAGCGTGAGGGTGATGCGGCCGCCGCCGACCGCCGCCCTCGCTCGCACCGTCGAGTAGTCGTGAACGCGCGGCAGGCCGAAGGCGATCTCGCCCGCCGCCTCACCGACGACGATCACGCGCATGCCGGCAGTGAGCGCGGAACGGATGCCGGCATCCGCGTCTTCGAAGACGACGATGTGCGCCGGCTCGACGCCGAGTCGACGCGCCGCCGCCAGGTAGGGGTCGGGATAGGGCTTGCCCCGCTCGACGTCCTCTGACCCGACGAGGACGGTCGGCATGGGGATTCCCACGGAGTCCATGCGCATGTGGGCGAGTTCGCGACCGGCGGAGGTGACGAGGGCGACGCGGTCGGCCGGAAGCGACGACAGCAACGCCGCGGCACCGCGCACGGCGACGACCCCGTCCGTCGTGGCGTACTCGAACTCCGACAGATCGCGGGCGACCGTTGCGACATCCACTCCCTCCGGACCGAACCGAACGATCGAGTCCTCCATGCGCCGCCCGTGAGACGAGGCGAGGATGGTGGCGAGGTCGAGGTCGAAGCGTTGGGCGAAGCGCGCCCACACCCGCTCAACGACCGAGGTGGAGTCGACGAGCGTACCGTCCATGTCGAACAGGACGGCGCGGCACGTGATGCTCGTGGTCATGACCCCATCCTGTCGGAACTCGGCGGCTGAACGACGTTCAGCGACGTTCGACGCGCGGCGTTTCGTCGCGGACGCGGTTGTTCGTACCGCAGCACGGGTGTCAGACCTCCGTCGGCGCGACGCTGCGCCGCACAGGCCCCGCGCGCCGCGCCGCGCACCTCACTCGGCGGCGGGGCCGTTCAGGTGCCCGCTCATCGACGCGCGCAGGCGCGCGCTGCGCTCGTCGAGCCCGCGCACCTCGACCGTGATGCCGTCACGCCGGTACTTCTCCTCGATGGCGTCGAGGGCCGCGACGCTCGACGCATCCCAGATGCGCGACTCCGTAAAGTCGATGACGACGCGCGCCGGGTCTCCGGCCTCGTGGAACCGGTCGGCGAGATCGTTGCTGGACGCGAAGAACAGCGCGCCACGCACGCGGTACTCGACGCTCTCGCCGTCGGTGGCGAGCACCCGGGTGACGTTGAATGCCTGCGACGCCCGCTGCAGCAACAGGAGCGATGCCAGCACGGCACCGATGCCCACACCGATCGCGAGGTTGCCGGTGGCCACGACGGTCGCGACTGTCACCACCATCACGAGCACCTCGGCTCGTGGCATCCGCCGGACGACCCGGGGACGGATGCTGTGCCAGTCGACCGTTCGCACCGCGACGACCATCATCACCGCCGCGAGCGCCACCATGGGGATCACCGCCATCACGTTGGAGAGCAGCGCGACGAACGCGAGCAGGAACAGCCCGGCGAACAGGGTCGAGAGACGCGTGCGCGCCCGTCCGATCTTCACGTTGACGACCGTCTGGCCGATCATCGCGCACCCGGCGATGCCACCCCAGATGCCGGAGAGGATGTTGGCGACGCCGAGGCCCCACGACTCCCGTTTCTTCGACGACCGGGAATCAGTCATGTCGTCGACGAGCTTCGCGGTGAGCAGCGTCTCGATGAGGCCGACGAACGCGACGGCGATCGCCGTCGGCGCGATGAGCACGAGCGTGTCGAGGGTGAAGGGAACGCTGAACGGCGTGATGCCCGGCAGCCCGCCGGTGATCTCCGCCTCGTCGCCCACCGTGGGCACCGTGATGCCGAGCGCCACAGTGAGCGCCGTGACCGCAATGATCGCCACGAGCGGCGCGGGCACGACCTTCGTGAGTCTCGGGAACAGCCAGATGATGAGCAGGGTGAGCGCGAAGAGCAGGTACACCTGCCACGGCACGTCGATCAGGGCGTTCACCTGGGCCGCGAAGATGAGCACTCCAAGCCCGTTGACAAAGCCGATCATCACGGAACGCGGGATGTACCGCATGACGCGCGCGAGACCGGTGACGCCGAACACGATCTGCACGACACCGGCCACGATGACCGTCGGCAGCAGGTATTCGACACCCTCGGCGTGCACGAGCGGTGCGACGACGAGGGCCACCGATCCGGCCGCGGCGGTCACCATGGCGCGCCGGCCACCGAGGAACGACATGGAGATGGCGAGCACGGCGGATGCGACGAGTGCGTTGACGGGATCGACCCCGGCGATGATCGCGAAGGAGATCACCTCGGGGATGAGCGCCAGCACGGTCACCGCTCCCGCGAGCGCCTCCGTCACGATGACGGCCGGGCTGGTGAGGATGCCGCGCCACGAGAGTGAGCCGCGGGTGTTCAGGTCGCGCGTGCTGAGGAGGGAACGAGGCATTGCTTCACTGTAGGTCAGGTGTGCCTGTTCTCCGACCGAGCACCCGGGCGTAGCCTCAAGCCATTGAAGACGTCGTTGTCGAGACCTCGGGCCTCGAGAAGCGGTTCGGCCGGGCGCGCGCCCTCGATTGCCTGGATCTGCCGGTGCGCGCTGGCCAGGTGCACGGCTTCCTCGTGCCCGACGGCGGCCGCCCTCTTCGGCCGTGACGCGATGCGGCGTATCGTCGCTGCTTCCGGCCGCTCGTCGGCTCGTCGGCTCGTCGAGAATGTCGGCCTTCCGTATGAGACGAGCCGCATCCCGCGGGCGGAGGTCTCGGCCAGCACCGGCTCGAGCAGCGCACCGGTCTGCGCACCGGTCTGCGGCGAGCCGTGATGCTAGACGACGGTCAGCGTCGCCTCGCCGTGCTCGTCACTGTCGTGCATGCGCAGCACGCCTCGGTCTTGAGGACGAGGTCACGCGCGCCCACCACGAGGGCTAGCGGGGCGGCGGGTAGAGGAAGGCGACCACGGAACCGGCCGACACGATGCGGGAGCTGTACTCGTGGGGCTTGTAGTTGTACTCCTCGAGCACCACGGTGCCGTCGCCACGGACCTCCTTGACGTACGCGACGTGGTTGCCGCCGGTGTAGGCGACAGCGCCGGCGATCGGAACGTCGCTGACAGGCCAGCCGTGCTTCTGCCACGCCGGGAGCCACTGGCGTCCGTCGCCACCACCCGGAGTCAGGAAACCCCAGTCGTACTTGAAGGGCGCGCGGGTCGATCCGGCGTCTCGGTTGAGGCGCCAGGCGACAAAGTCGACACACTGGCGGTAGACATAGCGCAGGGGGGAGAAGCCGCTGGTCGGCGCGTTGGCCCACGGGTAGTCGTTGTCGCCCGACTGGACGATGGTGCCCGCACTGCCGGAAGCGGTCGACCGCTGGGTGGTGCGCAGCGAGGCGGCGAGCGCCCGCGCCGCGTCCTTCTTCTGCTGCGCCAGTTCGGCGGTCGTGGTGGCGCTGAACGCGACACGTTCGACGTCGGACGACGCGGCCGAGCCGTCGACGATGACGGTCTGCGGCTCGAGTTGCTCGGTCGGAGCGGCGACGACGGTCTCGGGCTGCGCGAACGCCGACGCATACGCGGGCAGTCCGGCGGCCGCGATGAGGCCGCACGTCACCAGCATGGTGAACACGACGGTGAGGGGATTCTTGCCCTTCGGGCGAGCCTTGCCGCGGGGTGCGGTCAACGCCGAAACCTCCGAGAGAACGGAGGCGTGCCGTGCATTTTTGGCCGACATAACCTGTCGACCTCGCGTCGAATAGCGCAAAAAGCTCCTTGTAAAACGGACCGGGTGCTTCCAACCTACCCGGTTGGCACCCAAATCGTTATACAAATTTCAATCTGTGGCCCCTTGCGCTCCCAAGCCTCGACGCGTTCGCATTCTCAGCCGGTGCGTTCGACCGCCGCGAGAATGGCGGCGGTCGAGCTCATCCGGGCGGGTGGATTGCGGCCAGTGCCCGTGGGCGGGACATATTCCACGTCTCGCAGCTTCGCGAGCTCGGCGACACAGGGATGTCCTTACTCCACCCACTCCACGAGCTGGGATGACGGCGACTCGCACGAGACGATCGTGGCCGGCACGTCGTAGCGTCGCCCGTCGTACAGGTGCACAGCGTCGTCGAAGAACTCCTACGGCGGCAGCCGTATCTCATCGCCTTCGGCAGGCAGCGCGTCGTTGATGCAGTCGCCATCGCCCATCGGCACCCGTCGATGTGCACCGTGCGCACGACCAGGTCGAGACGCGTCTGTGGCCGCGTGGATGATCGCGGCGGCACCGCAATGCCCGACCAGCACGGCAGGCCCCGCCGCCTCGTCGATGGCCCGCCCAACCGCCTCGACGCGGTCCCCCGTCAGATGCCCTCTCGCGACGCGCCCTGGCCTTCCAGCCCCGGCAGGGTGAGCGGATGCACGAGGTGTCCATGCGCCGTGAGGCGCATGGGTCACTGCCGACCAGGAGCTCGCATCCAGCCAGAATCCGGGAACGAGAATGATGTCCATGGCGGAACCGTGATTATTCTCCGACGAAGAATCCCCAGGCCTCCCACCGCCCATACAGAAAGTCGCGGCGAATGAAAGGCGTTGTTCACATGGCCGACGGATGACAGCGTTGGTTGACCAAGCGAAACGGTATGACATGACAGACACCTCCCCTCCCGACGGAAACCCGCAGGGGCCCAGCGGCGAACTCCGCGATGACCGCTACGTCGGCGAACGCGACCTCACCCACTGGTACACCCCGGTCGGACGCCTCCTCGAGCGATTCGCACACTGGCTGAACGGAAAGCTCGGGCCCAACGCCACGCTGATCATCACGCTCGTCGTCGGAATGCTCATCGCCACGATCCTCAGCATCGTCGTCGCGCAGGTGTACGACTCCGTCACGGACAAAGACGGGGTCGCCGGCCTCGACGAGCCGCTGCTCGACCTCGCTATCGGCTTGCGCTCTCCCGTCGCCAACGCCGCCGTGACGGGATACACCGACATCGCCGGACCGATCGGTATGCCGCTCATCGCCGTGGTCGGGATGCTGGTGCTCAGCATCCATCGCCGGTCGTGGACGCCGGTCATCCTCATCCTCGCCGCCGGGGGTGGATCGCTGCTGATGACCATCGCAGGCAAGGATCTCATCGCACGGGTACGACCCGACCTCGCCGACGCCGTGCCGCCGTACGAGTACTCGCCATCGTTCCCGAGCGGCCACTCGCTCAATGCTGTCGTCATCGCGGGCATCATCGCGTACCTCCTGATCCTGCGTCAACACTCGGTGCGCGCCCGGGTGCTCACGACAGTCATCGCGACGGTCTTCGCTCTCACCGTCGGCATCAGCCGGGTCTACCTCGGCCACCACTGGTTCACCGACGTCGTCGCCGGCTGGACGCTCGGCGCACTGTGGCTCGCCCTCGTCATCACGGCGCACCGGCTGTACCTCTCCGTGCGCAAACGGCACGAGATAGACGTCGGCGACGCGAGGGGCGTCGCACCGTAGACGGGTGAGCATATTGCCTGCCCGACAGTCGAATCGACCGTTGCTAGATTGCTCGCCGGTCGGACATACTCCGGAACGGTGGATCGAACACCAAACGACGGTCGCGTTGTCATCGCACTTCGGTAGTCTTGATCCCGGTGTGCCGGGAAGTCTGGTCGGCGGGTGATCACTCGATCGCTCCGACCCTCCCAACGACCCCTCCGGGATGACAGGACACCATGAGTCTGATCCGATCCGAGCGCGCCGCCGCTTTCGTCCTGCTGTTCGCGGCCGCGATGGGTCTCATCGCGGCGAACACCGCGATCGGTCCCGCGCTCATGGACTTCCAGGCGATGCACCTGTCGGTTCCCGGAACGCCGCTCGACCTCTCCGTCGGTCACTGGGTGAGCGACGGCCTGCTCGCGGTCTTCTTCTTCGTCGTCGCGATCGAACTCAAGCACGAGCTGACGGCCGGTGAGCTCGACAGCGTGTCGAAGGCCATCCGGCCGGCGATCGCAGCCGTCGGCGGCGTTCTCGTGCCGGCCGCCATCTACCTCGCGATCACCCTCGGGTCGGGCTACGAGAGGGGATGGCCGATCCCCACTGCGACGGACATCGCCTTCGCACTCGGCCTCCTCGCCGTGTTCGGCAAGGGCATCCCGCCACGACTGCGCGTCTTCATCCTCGCCCTCGCCATCCTCGACGACATCGTCGCGATCGTGATCATCGCGACGCTGTTCACGGCCGACGCGAACCTCCTGCTCATCGGGTACGCGGCCGTCGGCGTCGCCGTCTTCGGCCTTCTGAGCCGGCACCTCGGATCGCGAGCGCGCATCCCGACGGCAGTCGCCATGGTCGTCGTGGCGTTGGTCACGTGGGCTCTCGTCTACGAGTCGGGCGTGCACGCGACGATCGCCGGCGTGGCGCTCGGCCTCGCGATGGCTCACAAGCCGGCCATGCGCACACGCCACGCTCTCGAACCCGCGTCGAACGGATTCGTTCTTCCCCTGTTCGCCTTCTTCGCCGCGCTCGTCGCCATTCCGCAGGTTCCGTTCACGCAGCTGTCTCCACCGTTCTGGGGCATCCTCGTCGCCCTGCCCGTCGGCAAACTCATCGGCATCTCGCTCGGCGGTTGGCTTGCAAGCTTCGTCGGCCCACGCGGCCAGAAGCCGCACCTCAGCGTGCTGGGTCTCGCGACCGCGGGAGCGCTCGGCGGCATCGGCTTCACGGTCTCCCTGCTGATGAACGAGCTGGCCTTCGCCGGCTCGGGGGAGGTCGCAGATGAGGGCACGCTCGCCGTGCTGCTCGGTTCGGTCGTCTCGATGATCGTCGCCGGGGTGCTCGTGTCGCGACTGGCCGCGAAGCATCGCCGCGAGGCTACCTCGCGGCAGCCAGCGCGACGACGGATGCGGCGACGGTGAGTCCGAGCGGATGGCCGGCCTCGATGGCGGTGAAGAGACCGGGGCGAAGAGCACGAGCTGTCACGGAACCATCCAGAACTGCAGCTCCGACCGGCGACGAACGGCGACGACTTCGAGCAGCACGAGAGCGGATGCGCAGGCGGGAATCCACACCGGA